>NZ_JBSFNK010000028.1:117704-184195 GCF_053587055.1 Nonomuraea sp. NPDC003707
CCGCCGTGGGCCGCGCCGTCGCACCCGCCCGGGCGCCGGGGCGCCGCAGAAGCGCGCCCGCGCGGCATCGAGCCCACGCCCACGCCGGCTTGCTGCGCCTCGTGGCCTGCGGGGTGATGGTGGCGCTCATGGCCGACAGCGCCGCGACCATGCTGGCCCTCGTCGCCCTCCGCACTGCCCCGATCAGCCAAGGCGTCGACCTGGCCGAGCTGAGCTGGGTCAGCACCACCTCCACCGCCGCCCTGGCCGCCCTGCTGGCCGCCGCCGGCCGCCTGGCGGACGCGCTGGGCAGGCGCGGTGTGCTTGCCATCGGCGTGGCGATCTTCGGGATCGGCGCGGCCGCCGCGATCTGCGCGCCGACCTGGCCCATCCTGCTGGCCGCCCGGCTGGTGCAGGGCGTGGGGGCGGCCATGATGTTTCCCTCCTCGCTCGCCCTGCTGCTGAGCAAGCTGCCCGCCGAACGACGCCCCGGCGCGCTGGCGTGGTGGAGCGCCTCCTCCGGCGTGGGGATCGTGCTGGTGCAGACGGTTGGGGGAGGGCTGCTGTCCAGTTTCGGCTGGCGCGGATTGTTCCTGCCCAGCGCGGTCCTGTCGATCGTGTTGCTGATGGCGATGCCGGCGCTGCCCTCCTCCCGCGCGGCCGGGCGGCGCATGCCGGACGTGGTGGGAGCGATGCTGCTGGCAGGCGCGCTGGCGGCGGCGGTCCTGGGCCTTTCTCGCGGCACCGCCTGGGGGTGGACCTCGCCCCAGACCTTGGGATGCTGCGCGGCCGCCGCCGCGCTGCTGGCCGGAGCGCTGGCCACCTCGCGGCGTCACCCGGCGGCCGCGATCGACCTGAGGCTGTGGCGCCGCCCCGCCGTCGCCTGGGGCGGGCTGGCCTCGGCCCTGTACGGCGCGGCCTGCTACACCGTGTTGGCGATCGGCCCTCTCTACCTGCAGCACCTCGGCATCCCGGCCCGCCAAACCGGCGCCTGGATGATCCCCATCTCGCTGGCGTTGATCGTGACCAGCCCGCTGGCGGCCCGGGTCGGGCGCCGGTGGGGGCCGAACACGGTCCTGCACGCTGGCGCTCTTGCGGCCGGTGCCGCCTGCACGATCCTGCTGGCCGATGCGCACCTCACGGTCTGGACGATGGTGGCCGCGCTGCTGCTCGGTGTCTCCTTCGGCGGGCTGTCGGCGGCGAGCGCCACCCTGGCCACCAGTAGCGTCCAGGCCGATGAGTGGGGCGCGGCGGCCGGCGCCGTCACCACCGCCCGCATGCTGGGCGGCACGGTGGGCGTGGCCGCCTCCACCACGCTGCTGGAGCACCCGATCCTGCCCGGCCCCGCCTCCGGATACGCCTCCGTGCTCATCGGCTGTCTCGCCCTTGCCGCGCTGATCGCGCTGGGCGCGCTGATCCAGCTGATCCGCCGCACCCGCCCTGCCCCGAGCGTGACCGACCTCGACCGCTCCGCGCTTGACCGTTCCGCACTCGACGAGGTGGCCAGGCTCCGCCGCCTGGTGGCCGAGTTGCGCGTCGCCTTCGTCAACGTCCGCCAGCAAGCCGACACCGAACTGGCCCACCTCCGCTCCGTCGACCACGCCCGCGCCCACCCCCGAAACCGCGACGCCTGGAGCCACCTATGACCCGGAAGGGACCCGCGATGCGCCACCCGACACGCGACGACGCTGCCGCCTCGCCCAGCGAGCTACAGAACGCCCACGCCGACCATGCCGACCATGCCGACCATGCCGACCATGCCGACCACGGCCCCCGCCATGGCCCCCGCCGCCGCCCGTACGCCGCCGACCTCAGCACCTTCCAGCAGCTGGTGCCGCCTCAACACCACCCCGACGAGACGCCGACCGCGAGCATTCCACCGGTGTCGGCCAGCACCGTCTCGACCGTGCACCGGCTGCGGCAGGTGCACGACATCGCCACCGACGCCATCGCCCTGATCGATCAGGTGCTGGCACCAGCCAGCTGACTTCTGCCACCCGCTTTCGGCAGCCCCCAGGAGCATCACCGTGCGCATCACCGCCGAGATATCCGCCGAACCCACCGACGACCAGCTCGACCGCTTCCTCAACGCCCTGACCGAGGCCGCCGGCGACCTCCTTCACCTCGGCCCCGGCCAGTTCCACATGACGATCAGCCGGGCCCAGCCCATGACGGCCGCCCAGGCCGCCCATGCCGCGCGGCAGGACGCCATCGCCCACGCGTCGTGGACGGGCTGCTGATGACCATGACCACCATCACCGCGCCCACCAACACCGCGCCCACTATCACCGTGCCCCCAGCACCAGCCGCCCCCGCGGAGGCGGCCCAAGTGGTCGCCGCGCTCCGCGACAGGTTCGCCGACGTGATCGCGGTCGAGATGGCCCGGCTGAACAGCCGTGTCGACCTCGATCCTCACACGCGGGAAGAGGTCACCGCAGCCGCGCACCGCGCGGCCCACACCCTGTTCGGCCCGGCCTGCGAACGCGTCCTGCACGAGGCCGCCTCGCCCACCGGCGCCTGGTACGCGCACGCGCTCGCCCAGGTGTGTGCCCTCGATGTGGCGGAGGCCGGCCGATGACGGACACCCTGCCCCTGTTCCCGCTGGACCAGTACCCGGCCCGTGGCCGGGTCGAGGCCCTCGTGCCGCCCGTCAACGTCACCGCCGGGCAGGAGCTCGCGCAGCTGCTCGAAGTGGCCGCCACCGTGCACGTCACCCGCTTCCCTGCGCTGGAACGCCCCTTGGAGGAGCGGCTGGCGTCCTACAACGAGGCCGTCCCTGCGATCCTCACCTCGCTCGCCGGACGCTCGTGCGACGCCGTCGTGATGGCCTGCAGCGGATCGCGCTACCTTCTCGGCCCCGACCGGGATCGGGACATCTGCCAGCAGTGGAGCGCCGATTTCGGCATGCCGGTGGCCACCGCCACGCTCGCCACCGCCGAGATGCTGCACCTGCTCGGCGCCCGCGATCTCGTGCTCGTCAGCCCGTATGCGGAATGGCTGACCAAGCGCGCCCGCACGTACTGGCGGCGGGCAGGCATGAGCGTGC
Source organism: Nonomuraea sp. NPDC003707 (assembly GCF_053587055.1). NCBI lineage: Bacteria > Bacillati > Actinomycetota > Actinomycetes > Streptosporangiales > Streptosporangiaceae > Nonomuraea > Nonomuraea sp. NPDC003707. Next base: position 120,730 of record NZ_JBSFNK010000028.1, read on the forward strand.
GGGTCGTCACCATCCAGACCGCCGACGGCCGCTTCGCCCCCTACGAGGTCAGCGGCGCCGATCTGCTCCGCCAGATTGAGCAGGCCCACCTGCCGTCCGATGCCGTCGTGCTGTGCACCGGCACCGGCATGGCCACGCTCAACGTGCTCAAGCCGCTCGGCGAGGGCAATGACCGCATCCTGCTCACCTCGAACCTGTGCAGCGCCTGGTGGGCGCTGCGGCGCAGCAGCGAGCGCACCGGCCCGATTCCCCGCAAGAGCCTGCCCTGGCCGCTGCAGCGCCTGGCCGGGCAAGGACTACCCGCATGAGCGGCCCTGAGGTCATCGTGGTCGGCGCCGGGCCGGTCGGACTGGCCGCGGCCCTCACCCTGGCCAACGCCGGCGTGCCGGTCGCGGTGTATGAGCGGGCGCACGCGCTGACCAGCCACTCACGCGCCTGCACCTTCCACCCGGCGGTCCTGGACCTGCTCGCCGACCTCGGCGTCGCGCAGCCGCTGATCGCCAAGGGCACTGCGGTCCACCAGGTGCAGTGGCGGACCCGCCGCGGCGAGGTGCTGGCCGCCGTGGACATGACCCTCCTGAAGGGCCTGACCGGGCATCCGTTCCGGCTGCACGCCGAGCAGAGCACGCTGACCGGACTGTTGGCCCGGCAACTCGCGCGTCACCCGCACGCGAGCCTCCACTTCGGCACTGCCGTGGACGCGGTCTCCGATGCCGGGCCGGGGGTGCGGGTCCGCGCTGGCGGGACCTGGGCATCGGCCCGCTATGTGGTCGCTGCCGACGGCGCGCGCAGCACGGTCCGCACCCTGCTGGGGCTGCCCTTCCCGGCCGTGCCGTACCCCACCCAGGCGCTGCGCATCATGACCGGCACGCCGCTCACCGACTACCTGCCCGACCTTGCCCCGCTGACCTACGTCCGCGATCGGGACATCTCCTGCAGCCTGCTCCAACTGCCGGATCACTGGCGGATCGTCATCCGTCTGCCCATCTCCGACACGGTCCCCTCCCGCAACACGGTGACCGCGCTCGCCCGCCGGGCGCTACCACCAACCGGCCGGGGCCCGCGCATCCTGGACACGCACACCTACCGCCTCGCCCGCGCCGTCCTGCCCAGCTTCCGGCGCGGCCGGGTGCTGTTCGCCGGGGACGCCGCTCACCTGACCTCCACCGCCGGCGGGCTCAACATGAACGCCGGCATCCTCGACGCCGTCGAGGTCGGCCGAGTGCTCGCCGCGGTGCTGGGCGAGGGGGCCAGCACCGCGGCGCTCGAAGGCTGGGCCACCCGCCGCCGCAAAATCATCCTCGACAAGGTGATTCCCCGCAGCGAGGCCCGCGTGGCCGGAGTCCAAGACCTGGCCGACGCCCACAACGTCGACCGGCACCGGCGTGAGGCGGCCATGACCCACGTGCACGCCATCGCGGCCGACCCGGCCGCCACGCGCGGCTGGCTGGCCGAAGCTTCGCTGCTCGACACCACCCTCCCCTCTCCACTTCTGACCCGGTAAGGCACACCGTTCATGCGCATCTGGCACCAAAAGCACATCGTCGTCCCCGACCAGGAGCACCGCGTCCCGGACCACTCGGCCCTGCTGGACACGCTGTATGCCGAGCACGCCGCCAAGGCCATCACCGCCTTGGCCACCACCGAAAAGATCACCGTCGAATTCCACGGCCTGCCGCCCGGCACCTACGACGGCATCCTGCCCGAGCACCTGGTCGGCTACGGCGAGGTTGGGCTGCGGTTCGGCCACTACTTCGCCCAGACCGCGCTCTGGGCCGAGGAGGCAGGCTTTGACGCCTGGATCAGCGGCGCAGGCCAAGATCCCGGCCTGGTCGCGGCCCGCGCGCAGACCTCCATCCCGGTGGTCGGGTACGGCGAGACGACCTGGCGCCTCGCGAAAGGCATCCGCCTGGGCGTCTTGGGGTTCCACCCGGGCCTGCGGGAGCTGATCACCGCCAACATCGCCGTGGCGGGCGCCGACCTGGCCGACTATCAGGTGATCGACAACGGCCCCGAGCTCGTCGAGCACGCCCTGGCCGAGGAAGATTTCGACCAACTCGTCAAGGCGTACACCGCCGCCGCCGAAGCAGCGGCCGAGGCTGGCGCTCAGTGGCTGGTACCCGCCGAAGGCAACATCAATGTGATCTTGTCGCACCTGGGCGTCCAGGAACTGAGCGGCCTGCCCGTCGTCGACCCCGGCAGCGCGGCCATCCACACCGCCGTACAGCTCTGCCGGATGCGCGCCGCAGGCATCATCGCCCGCCCCACCACCGGGTACTGGCACACGCGCGCCCCGCGCGACCTCATCCGGCGCGTCGATCAGACGCTGCACCATGCGATCGGAGCACGCCGATGACGACGCCCCCGCCCCTGGTCCGGCCTCGTCGGCTGCGCCGCACCAGTGCCCTGCGCGAGATGGTGGCCGAGACCCGGGTGCACCCGGTCAACCTGATCCTGCCGATGTTCGTCAGGGAGGGCATCTCCGAGCCGCGACCGATCGGCTCGATGGTCGGCGTGTGGCAGCACACGCGTGACTCGCTACGCAAGGCCGCTCTCGAGGCAGCCGAGGCGGGCGTGGGCGGGATCATGCTGTTCGGCGTGCCCGCGGTCAAGGACGCACGCGGGTCGGCCGCCGATGCCCCGGACGGGATCACGCAGGTGGCGCTGCGGGACGTCGTCTCCGAGGTGGGGGAGGACCTCGTGGTGATCGGTGACGTCAACCTCAGCGAGGCCACCGACAACGGCGAGGTCGGCGTTCTCGCCGACGACGGAGATGTCGCCAACGATCTCACCCTGGAGCGCTACGCCTCGGTGGCGCTCGCGCAGGCCGAGGCGGGCGCGCACATGGTGGCGCCCAGCGGGATGATGGACGGCCAGGTCGCGGCCATCCGCTCCGCGCTGGATGACGCGGGCTGGCAGCAGGTGTCGATCCTGGCCTACTCCGCCAAGTACGCCTCCAACTTCTACGGCCCGTTCCGCGAAGCCGTCGAGTCCTCCCTGAACGGCGGCAACCGGGCCACACACCAGCAGGACCCGGCGGGCTCTGCCCGGGAGGCGCTCCGCGAGGTCCGCCTAGACATCGCCGAAGGCGCCGACGCCGTCATGATCAAGCCCGCCCTGCCCTACCTCGACATCATCCGCCAGGTGCGCGATGCCGTGGACGTGCCGGTCGCCGCCTACCAGACCTCCGGCGAGTACGCGATGGTCGAGGCCGCCGCGATGCACGGCTGGGTCAAGCGCCAACCCACCATCCACGAGACGCTCACCCGAATCTGCGGCGCGGGCGCGGACTTCGTCGTCACCTACTGGGCCACCGAAGTAGCCGGTTGGCTGCGCGCGTGACACCACCCCACCGCTTGTCCACGCCGGATATGTCCGCGCTGACTGTCCGCGCCGGCCGCCTCCCCTGATCACATTCGAAGGACCCCGTTCGTGTCATCTCTAGCCGCCGCCCGAACCCCCATCCCGGCCCCCGCCCCCGCCCCGGCCTTGGGCCTGGGCCGCAGCAACGCGGGCACCGCGAATGACCAGTTCTACCTCCTCGACCTCGACCCGATCTTCCCTCCCTCCATCACCGGCATCCCGTTGCCCGCAGGGCCGCCACGCGAGCTGGCCGACGGCTGGTGGCATCTACCGGAGGCGACGGCCGGGCCCGCCTGGCTGACCCGGCCGGCCGGACGCGCGGTGCGCCGCCTGCAGCGGCTCGCCGACTACCTGACCGAGGAGTCGCTGCCGTGCTCGGCCGATGTGGTGTGCCAGCATGACACCCGGCCGGGACACCAGGGGATCACCGCCTCCAGCGGGCTCGCAGCAGACGGCAGCAGGCATCACCTGTTCACCGCGGGCTACCCGCCCACGGCCAGCGTGCGCGACCTGGCCGAAGTTTCGATCATTTCGGGCCTGTGCTTGTTCAGCAGCCGGGCGGCACAGATACGCACCGAAAGCCGCCGACGTGTCCCCATCATCGACCTGCGCCACGGCGGGCTCGGGGAACGCGCCGTGGCGCTGCTCGTGGAAGACGCGCTGACCCTGCCCGAGGAAGAGACATGTCTGCGCCTGGCCAGCGCGGGAGCCGCCCTCGCCGCACGCATCCCTGCCGAAGTCGACGTCACCGTACACCTGGCGGTGCCCAAGGCGGCCACCGCCCTGCTCCTGCTCAAGGCCACCCACGACGGCGAGGTACCGCCGGAGCTGCTGCTGCAGTGGTGCGAGGAGTCAGCCGGGCGGCACGAGCAGGTCACGGCGCGAAGCGCCACACGCTGGCAGAGCGCTCTGGCCGCCGCGCCGACCTCTCGGCCGGTACGCATCAGCACCGCCCCGGAACTGGAGACGATGCTCACCTATCTCCGCCACGCCCTGAACCGCGGCCAGATTCCCAAGACCGCCAAACTGGCCGAACTGGCCGCAGGCGAGGATCGGCTGTTGGGCCAGCTGGTGAAGATCGCCCCACCAGCCACCCCGGTGGACCTGGCCAACCTCTCCAACCTCGCGACCCAAATGCGGGCCGCGCTCGGCACCGAGCACGCGCCGCGCCTGGCCGTGCAGGTGGAAAACCCCGCCGAGGTCAAGATCTTTCGGCGGGCCCGCGACATGGCCGAAGCGATCCAGGCCCGCACCCCGAACGCCCGCATGTATCAGGCGGGCATGTTCCCGCTGGAACGGATGTGGGTGAACGACCCCGCCGGTGTACGGCTCAATCTCCACTCCCACGACCCCGGCCGGTGGGCCGTCGACACCGACGGGCTGCCCGTCGATCTTGTCGAGGTGGCCGCCAGCCTCTACCCCGCCGCCGCTCAACAGGCGGCGCTGGTGCCTGGATGATCGAGGCGGCACCCGCAACGTACTCCCGTCCCCTCCGACGGGGCCTGTCGGCGGGGACGGGATTGCTGGTGCTGGTAGCCGTGGGGTGGGCGGCCTACACCCCCGTCACCGCGGTGGCCCTCGCCCAGTTGCCGCTCACGGTGGTGCTGCTGACTGAGGTCGTGGTCGCCGCGGCGCTGCTCTGGCTGGTGACCGCGCTGCGCGGCTACCGGCCGGTGCCCGCGCTGGGGCGGGTCGCGCTGCTGGGCGTGCTGGAACCCGGCGCCAACTGCGTCTTCTTCGCGGGGGCGTTGACAATCCTGCCGGCGGCCGAGAGTTCCCTGCTGCTGTCCGGCGAAAGCGCGCTGGTGGCGGCGCTGGGCGTGCTGGTGCTGGGGGAGCGGCTCGGCCGGGCCGGATGGGCGGGCCTGCTGGTCTGCATTCCGGGCCTGTGGCTGCTGTCGGGCATGCCCAGTCCGCTTCACATCTCCCTGGGCGTGCTGCTGGTGCTGGCCGCGACCACAGCCTCGGCGATCTACTCCACCGCCGCTGCCGGGCTGGCCCGCACCTGCGCCCGTGACACCCTCAGCGCCGCCCTCAGTGCCACGGCCTGGCAGTTCACCGCGGGCCTGGCGTGCGTGGCCGCGCTCGCCCTCGGTCACGCCCTGGCCAGCCCGAGGACGCTGGCGGCCGACCTGGCGGATGCCGCCCCGTCGGCGTGGGCGGCGGCGGCCGTTGGCGGGCTGCTGTTGGCCCTGCCCTGCGTGCTCTACAACCACGTCATCCGCCGGATGCCGATCGCCGAAGCGGGGGTGATCTTGAATCTGATTCCGGTGATCGGTGCTGCCATCGGTGTGCTGTGGCTGGGCGACACGCTCACCAGCCATCACCTGTGGGGGGCGGCCATCACCGTGGCGGGAGTTGCGACGCTGACGGTCCGCCGATAACTGCTGCTTCAGCGGTCGTCCGCACGGGCTCGATCACCTTCCGGAGCGGAGCGCGCTGTCACTTGTCACCGACAGAACCACGAGGACTCGCATGAACTTCCACAGCATCGACGCCTACCAGGCCGCAGCGAGCGACCTCCTCAAACCCGACATCTGGGATTTCATCGAAGGCCGCACAGGACGCGGCCTCACGCTCGGGCGCAACCAGCAGGTCTTCGCCGACACCATCGTCAACGGCCGCACCCTGGTCGATGCCGTCTCGCCGCAGACGGCTGTGACCGTGTTCGGGCGGCCCTGGCCGACGCCGCTCGGGATCGCGCCGACGGCACTGCACACCCTGGCCGATCCGGAGGGGGAGCTGGCGACCGTGCGCGCCGCCCAGAGCTGCGGGGTGCCCATGGTGGTCTCGGCGTTCGCCCACTACCCCATCGAGGAGATCGCCGCCGAACGTCACCAGGCCCACGACCCCATCCCGCTCTGGGCGCAGGTGTACCTCTTCAAGGACCGCAACGTCACCTACTCCCTCATGGACCGGGCTCGCCAGTGCGGCGCCAGCGCCATCGTGGTCACCCTCGACTCGCCGCAACTCGGTCAACGCCACCCTGCTCTGCACGCTGGCTTCCGGGCACCATCCGATGTCCACGCGGGTAACCTGGCGCTCTCGCTCGGCGCCGACCTCGAGGCCTTCACCGTCGAGGAGTACAGCCGCAACGCCATGGACCCGTCCGTGACGTGGGATGACGTCGCCGACTTGATTCAGCGAACCCCCCTGCCCGTGGTCGCCAAGGGCATCATGAACGCCACCGACGCCTGCCTTGCCATCGACGCCGGGGCACAGGCTATCTGGGTCTCCAACCACGGCGGCCGCCAATTCGACCGGGGCCGCTCCACCCTGGACGTCCTCCCTGAGGTGGTGGCTGTCGCCGGCAGCGTACCCGTGATGATGGATGGTGGGATCCGCAACGGCATGGACGTGCTCATCGCCTGTGCGCTCGGTGCCCAGGCTGTCTTCATCGGACGGCCCGTCCTCTACGGTCTGGCCGTGTCCGGCGAGGACGGCGTCCGTAGTCTGCTGTCGCTGATGAGTGAGGAACTCGTCGACGCCATGATGCAAACCGGCTGGGGGCAGATCAAGGATGTGGACGCCTCGCTCATCGCGTCCTCGCCCGCCATGCCCGTGATCACGGTGCCGGGCACCGCTGCCGCCTCGCCGACGCAGATGACCGTGGCGACCGATGCGGGGTAGGGATGGTAGTGCTGCCGAATTGCGCCCAGGCGGTGCCAGCGGCTGGCCCATGGTCCGGTTCGCGTGAAGCAGATCGTGAGGGCTGAACGCCTGCACCCAGGAGCTCGGCTCTCGCACGGTGACCGTGCTCATGCAGGGGTGCGTGAGTTCTGCGAGCAGACGCGCGTGACGGGCCAGCCTCAATGGTTGTCACGCTGAACCAAGGCCGATCCACCAGGCTGGCGAGAGGGCGGACGCCGTGGCTCTGGCTGGCCTGCAACCCATCTGAGCAGACGGAACGCTCGCTCGCTTCGCTCATGTGAGCCGAACAAGGCGATGCCGACGATCGTAACGGCCAGCAGCGCCTGGATGAGCGACAGGCCGAAGGCGGCTGCAGGGTGAAGGCCGAGCCAAGCCGTGGCCGGCGGTGCTATCCCGGCCAGTGCCAGGCACGTGGCGCGCGCGTCGCGTCGCTGTCCGCTCCTCATGTCCCACCACGCTGCCGGGCCCTGGTTTAGGTCGGGTAGGCCACGGGATAGGTCGCCGGGTAGGTCTTCTACCACACGGGTCGGCAAAGTCCGGCAGGCGCTGGGCGTACTCCAGGAGACGCCGGGCTTCTTTTCGATCCTCGGAAACGTAGCCGTGCGGGATGTTGGCGGGGGGCGGGGGCGGGGACGCAGGGCACATCCGTCATGGCTGCCGAAACTTCTCCATCTCCACCAACTCGTCCTCTCTCACGTGGCGCAGATACCACCAGGACCCCGGCGGCCGTTGATGCAACAGCACGTGCTCCATCGGCTCCAGTTCCCACTCCGGCAGCCAGTCTGCATCCAGGTCGACCAGGTAGGCGCGCAACGGGAACGGCTGCACCACGACATCGACCTCCTGACGGACGAGCGGCTCATACCGGCGCACCGTACGGCGGGGCGCCACATAGCGGGCGTGCACACGCGTGACCACCCACCATCCGATCCGCTCAGCATCGTGCGGGACGACCCATCCGCCTGCGCCGCGGTCGTGCGGCCAGTTGGCCAGGTCGACACGCAACAACTCGTCAGCTTTCACACTTCCAGTATCGAACACACGCTCTAAACCGTGCGCCTCTACTCCACGGCAAGGATCCGTCTGCCGCCACGCGTTCAAAGCCCAATTCAGCGCCATGGTGCCCCTGCTCTCGGTGCCGCCCCGGGCGCGGACAACTTCGTGCACCTTCCAGTGCTCAACTTGGTCGAGCTCGTCTCGGGTGGCACACGGGGGAGCGGGCGCACGCCCGCGGACCGGTGATCCCGGCCCGGCATGGTGAAGCCCCGGCGGACTAAGGTCCAGCCGGGGCTTCCAGAACGCCGAGCAGCAGCTACACGAACAGCCAACCAGCCTCGTCCACCTTCCGCACAATCGACGTCACCGATGGCTTGCCAAGACCAGGCAGCTTGACCAGGTGCTCGGGCTGGCGCCTCAGCAACTCGGTCACTGTGTCGATGCCGGCCTCCTGCAGGGCGTCGACCGTCCGCGCGGTCAGGCCCAGCGCGGCCGGGCTCTGGTCGAGCACGCTGGCGTCGAGGTCGCGCACCTTGGCGACGACCGGCAGTGGCTCGAACCAGCGGACCCCGCGCTCGTCCACCACATGAGGCGGCATGTCATCTTGCGCCCGCGCGGCCCGGATCTTCCATTCCACCTGGTCTTCCTGCATACCCAGCAGGCGCGCCAGTTCGGAGACGGTTCGCCGCCCCTGGTCGTCGTAACCACGGGCCAGCCACTCCTCGCGCTTGGCCACCGGCTCCCACCACGCCGCGAGCGCTTCGGGGTCGTTGAGAGTGACGCCTCCGTACTCGCTGGTGGTCTCCCACTCCACGCCGTTCTTGCGGGCGGTGCGCACCCGCCGGTACAGCTCGCCGAACGGGACGTCGCGGCTGTCGGCGAACTCGGCCAGCGTCACCCAGTGGAACCGGTTCCGGTACCACCAGGCCGGGAACACGTCCCTGTCGTACAGAAGCACACGGCCGTTGGTGGCCAGCGTCGTGCCCTCAACAGGGATACCGTTCCTGCGCGCGGTGCCGACCCGGTCCATGATCCGCTTCACGGTGACGCCGAGGCGTTCCGCCATCACGGCCACTGGCACGCCAGCCGGCCCCGCGGGCTCGGGGTCGTCGACCCGGTACCCGAGCTTCTCCGCGTTCTTCAGATCCTTGCCGACCAGTTGCGCCGACATGCCGGTCAGGCGGGCGATCGCCGCATTGGTCAGGCGCTTGCCGTTCACCTCGGTGTGGGAGAGCTTCAGGACTCCGCGGACGCGCTTTTCGCGGGCCGCCTCTTCAGCGGTGGTGAAGTCAGCGAGGATCTTGACCGCTTCGGTGACCTTGGCCTCAGCATCCTCCAGGGCGAGCGCTGGCAGCGTATCCGGGACGGGTGCCTCCGGGACCGTCTCCTCCAGCAGCGAGAAGACGGTAATCCCGGCGACTTTGGCAATCGTCGCGGCTGGCCGATCGTGGGTCATGATGAGCACCAGGGCACCGATGTTCCGGGACTGGACGGCCTTGGCGTACTGATCGCGGGCGTCCATGAGGGTGTCGTGGGCGGCTTTCGTCGCTGCGACTGTGTCTTGGGCTTCCTTGGGCAGGGTGGTGTTCACGGTAAGTCCTTACTGTTTCCTGGGGCTTGCGTCCTCCCGCTCCAAGGAGCGGGCGGCGTGCGCTCCGCTGCACACACCGCCGATTGTAGGGGTTGTTTATATTCTTGGGAACTCTGAAACGGATCAGCCGCCCGACCGGACCCGTACCGGCTTCTTGATCAGCCTGAACGGACGTCCATCTGAGGGCGCGGGTGGGGCGTCCGTGAGTTCGTACACGTACAGGACAAGCCTGCCCTTCGGGTGGACGGTCTCACTGAGCTCCATGTACGGCCCGTCCAGGTGTTTGGAGTCATCGTCAGGAAGAACCCCGGCATCAACCACACCGTCGACCACGGCCTTCCACGATGGGTAGAGGTTGGCGGGGTCACGGCGCCGCCGGTCGGGCGGCTCGTACACCGCCACCATTCTGGCGCGCTGCATGGCGGGAATCCTCGCTGCTCTGGCCAGCCAGCATGCCGTCTCGCGCAGGGGCTTCTTGATCCTGTTTTCCTTGCGCCAGTGGTAGCGGTGGTTGGAGTTGAGCAACTCCATGCCTGCGGGCATTTCGAGCACCCACGGGCGGGGTTCGCCCGCCGTCATGGTGGCGATCACGCGTCTCCCTCCCCAGGTTGGAGGGCGCGCGGACGGCGAGGGATAGGTCCGGCACCGTCCACGCGCCGAGTCATACAGCACCGGCAAGGGGAGACTTCCGATATCGGAACATCCATTGGTCCAAGCCTTCTCCGAGGTCAAGACTGATCTGGCCGTCCATCGAACGGATGGGGGCGTGCGTGCCGGGCTGATGAAGGTTCGCACAGCGGCAGCCGCACTCGCCGTCACAGTGCCGGCCACCGCGCCCACACCGACCGCACATGCCCGTCGCCGCGAACCAGTCAGCGTCCGCGCCGAGGTGAACATGATCGGGGCATGGCGCATACTCCACCGATGTCCGGCACAGGTTGCACACCAGGCCGGTGCCGGGGCGTTCGTCGTCGGGGACGGGCTCGTACCTCACCAGTCGGTCGCCTCATCTGGGATGCCGTCAGCGTTGACGTCGGCGGCCGGGACGCCCTCGACGCCGGTCATGGTGCAGCCGTACTCCTCTGCGTAGCCGATCGGGTAGACGTACAAGGGGTACCAGCCGACGTAGCCGGGGTACTGCCGGTAGCCGTCGTGCCAGATCGGGTTCTTCTGGGTCGGGTAGCTGCCGAACGGGTCGCGGCTGTAGGGCGTGACCGTCTTCGGCGGGGCGGGGACGTACTTGGGGAGAGTCGTGCTTGTCGGTGCGGGCCGGGCCTGTTGACTGGCCTGCCCGGTGGTCGGCTTGCCCTGGGGCTGGACCGGCCTCGTCTGGGTCTGCTGCGGCGGCTGGACGGGAATCTGCCGCTGGGGCTGCGTCTGCCCGGTGCTCGTGCTGGTCCGGCCCAGTCCCGTGCTTGTGCTGGAGCGGCTGCTGCTGCTGCTGTTGCTGGAGGAGGAGCCGGGAGGACCGTACGCCACGGCCGCGCAGGCAGGGGCGGGGTCGCCAGAGCAGGCGACCAGGACGGCGGCGGTCATGGTGAGCACGACGGCCATCCGGCCTGGGGTGGTAGAGAGGGACATGAGGTCTCCTATCGGGGAGTGGGTCAGGCGACGCGGTTGCGCCGATTCTTGGTCTGGCAGAGAGGTCTTGGCGGTGCCGGTTCTCGGCCTGTAGGCACGGCACGCACAGCCGTTCGCCCGCCGCTCGGCCGTCCGCCCGGACACGCCGAGCTCGCGGGCGATGGCGGCGGTGATGCCGGGCCGATCCAGCACGAGAAACCGGTGGTAGCGGTCTGGGGCTGGGCCGGAGACGCTGCGCTCCCGCGACGGCGGAAGCGCAGCGTCTCATCTGGGGGCTACCTGTTGGCGGGGCAGGCCGGTACGGTGATCCGGAACACGGTGTTGCCGCAGGCGCACACCACTTCCGGCCAGCGCGAATCGTGGGTCCACCCGCCGTGGTGGTCGTGTCCGGCGGCGTCGAGCAAGTCCCAGATGACGCCCGGGTCGAGTTCGATCACCTGGGCGGTGCGGTTCTGGGCGAGGTCGTAGGCGGCCTGGGCGATCTGGCGGGCCTGGCGGGCGTCAACGGCGAGGTTGAGCGGCCCGAGGTCGGCGGTGACCGCCGCCAGCGCGGCGTGGAAGCGCAGTAGGGCGGACTCGCGCCGTTCGGCGTCCTCGGGCGTCCCGTCAAACCCTTCGTCAAGGGCCTTCTGGATGGCGAGGTCGGCGAGGGCGAGCGCTTCCAGGTGGCTGTTGGCGGCCGTGCCGGGCACGGTGGCTGGCACGGCGTAGTCGGCGAGCGCGGGCAGCTTCACGCCCACCGGAAGCGGCAGAAGGTGGATGGCCTCCGGGTCGTGGTCGTCGGGCGCGGGCGCTGCGATGGCCGTGATGGTCACAGTGGGACCCTTCCTTTCCCTGGGGCAACGTGGATGTGTGCGCCGATGAGCTACCGCTAGCTCATCGGCTTGCAAATGAAAGCATATAGGTTATTTATCTGTTTCTCCACCTGTTCGCGCGACGAGTTCGGCGAAGACTGCTCACACACCCCTGGGAGGCAAGCGCAATCCACCCGGCCACTTCAGGGGAGACCACAAAAGATCCCGAAACGTCCGAAATCGGACACGTGATTTCGTAATTTCGTTTCGTCATTACGTAACGTCATCAATGACAGAATTACGAATTACGAAACAGCCCGGCGCGGCGTCCGGCGACCGGCTGACAAAGGCGTCCGAACAGGCCAGGATGGTCGGCATGACCGAGTCCGGCGCCGTCGCCGACGCGAAAACCTGCAACTATCCGGACTGCGGAGCACCGCCCGCGCCTGCGGACCCGGAGCAGCCTGGACGGCCTCCCGAATACTGCGAGGACCCGGAGCACACGCGGCAGTCCGCCTACCGGGAAAGGCTCCGGCGACGCAGGCAAACTGCCCGCCAGGCCGGCGAGCAGGTGCCCGAAGACCTCGGCAGGCCGGTCACCATGGGCACAGCCCGAGCGGCCGAGATCCAGCGCACGACGGTCGAACGCATCGAGGCCCTGCGCACCGATCTACAACGGCTCGTGACCGAACTCCAGCTCGCTGGAGACCCGGAAGCGGCGCAGATCGAGGTCGAGAACATCCGCAGCGAGACGCGCGAGGAGGTCGCCAAGGCCGACAACCGCGCCCAGCAGGCTGAGCAACGCCAGCGCACCGCCGAACAGCGTGCGCGAACGGCCACGGCCGAGCAGGAAGAGGCCGACACCGTTGCCGAGGACGCGCTACGCCAGGCCGAGGAGGCCACCGTTCGCGCCGAGCAGGCCGAGCAGGAGACCGAGGCCGCCCGCGCCGAGGCCGAGCGAGCCCGGCAGGAGTCCGAAGCCCTGGTGACCGAGGCGCAGCGCCTCGCACGCGAGGAGATCGAGCAGGCGCAACAGCATTCGGCCGCGCAAATCGAAGACGCCCGCCAGCGGAGCCTGGAGAACATCGCCGCAGCCAGGAAGGCCGCCGAGGCCGAAATCCATACCGTCCGGGAGGAAGCCGAGCAGCAGGCCGCCCACGCCAACCAGCTCGTCAGGAACGCCGAAGAGGGGGCCGCGCAGGATGTGCGCCGCGCCCAGGATGAAGCCGCTCAGGTGCGGCAGCGCGCAGACGACGACGTACGCCAGGCCCAAGCCGACGCCGCGGCGGCCCGCGCCGAGACCGAGCAGGCCAAGACGGCGGCCGCCGACACGGTGCGCACCGCCCGCGAGGAGGCGGCCCGCGACGTCCAGGCCGCTCAGCTCGCTCAGGCCCGCGCCGAGCAGAGCGAGACCGACACCCGGCGGGCGCTCGAACGCGTCGAGAAGACGGCCGAGCGCGAACGCACGACCCTGCTCAAGGCGCACGAAGCCGAGATCCGAGCGCTCACCACCGCCAGCGACGCGCACGGGCGCCGCGCCGACGCCGCCGAGCAGGAAGCCGGCCGCGAGCGCGCCGCCCGGGAGGACCTGGCCACGCAGCTTCGCGCCACCCGTGCCGCGCTGCAGGAGGAGCGCACCAAGTTGGCCGAACGGGACAGACAGCTCACGGAGACCCGCGCCGAGGCCGAGCAGCTGCGCGCCGCCGAGCGTGGGCTCGACAAGAGCAAGTAGGCCCGGTGGTAAGAATCGCGTCACCCGGCCCAAACGAGTGGGGGCGCCCTCGGTCTACCCGTCAGGCGGGCCCGTGCTGGACTGCCGCGCCCGGCGGCGCGGCAGTCGCTCCGGCCAGGCCGGGGTGATCACTACGGCACCGAGCATCTGTTCGAGCAGCACGATCGCCTCGATCTCGCTCGGGGGCGGATCGTCCGCCGGCGGGCCCGGCTCGTCGGGCGGGACGGCGCGGCCCTCGATGTCGTCGGTGGGGCCGGTCGGCCACGGCACCGCATCGGCGTCTGCGCGGGACTGAGGAAGATCAGGACGGATTTTGGCGGTACGCGGGGGACGATCATCGTCCGTCGCCGCCGGGAGGCTCCAGGAGGCGATCACACCCCACCATTCCTCGCGCTCGGCACGGTGCTCGGCCAACGTCGCCTGATACTCGTCCTCCCTGCCGGTCTCGATGGCGACCTCCTTCAGCGGCCGGTCGCGCCGCACCCACCCGCCCGCGATTCGCTCGGTCAGGCCGAGGGCGGCGAGCGTGCGCAGTGCCTCCACGGTCGACGTACGGGACAGCAGAGCCAGGCGGGCGACGTCGGCCGCGCTGGTCGGGGCGCTCGACAGCGCCTCGAACGTGAGTGCGACGCACGCCCCTTCCAGGTTGAGGGCCTGGTGGGTCGTCTCGATTCGGCCGCCCCGCCACATCCGGGCGACCGCGTCGGCCCGGTACAGGTCGGGCACGACGAGCTGGTAGCGGTCTCCCTCCTTACCGCGGCCGACGACGATGCGTTCGATCAGCGGATGCGCCTCCTCCCTTAGCCTTTTGAGGTGCTTTGCGACGGTCGTGTGGTCGTACCCGGACATGCGGGCGAGCTGCCTCGTCCCGAACGCTGGCATGGTGTCCTGGTTCAGGCGGGCGGCGACGGCCATGGCGCGCAGCAGCATCCGGATCGCCGGCCCGGCCCGTCCCCAGTCGGCCCGCCGGTCTTTGTCCCGTTCCGCCACCCACACCGCGTTCAGCCACAGCAGGATCTCCTGCCACGGGTTGAGGAGGGATTGCCCAGGACGGGGTGGGTACGAATCTACGTCGTAAAGCTCACCGCCCTGCACAACCTGCTCAGGATCCGGAACGGTCACCCCGTCGACGGAGGAGAGCGGGGGAGAGGGGAGGGGGGGCGAGGATTTCGACGGGCTAGTGTTGAAGTTGCGATCAAGGCTTCCCGTTGCGTACCCGTCGACGCTGGTGACGGCCTCGCGCCAGTCGGCTCGCAGGGCGCGCTCACGGTCGCGGGCGGCCTTCTTTTCGAGCAGCACGGCCAGGCCGCCGAAGATGCCACGCTCCATCTCCTCGACCACCTGGCAGAACCTCCAGCCCGCCGCGGCGAGGCTGTTCAGGATGGCCAGGCGGCATTCCGAGCGGGAGTCGTAGCCGGACCAGTCGCCCGTACGGGCGCGCTGCCCGAGATCAGGCCGGGGAGCACGGCGGCCGCGCGGGCGGGGGAGCCACGGCATCCCGTCCTCGTCCTCCACCATCCAGCCGCCGCCGGCCACTACCGGGCGGCCCGTTTCGGCCGTACTCCGGCCGCCCGGGGTGGGGGAGTAGGCGCCCAGTTCGACGGCGAGCTCGTCGTGCAGCAGCTCCCACACGCGCATTGAGCACGGCTGTTCAGCGATGGCGACGGCCTCAGCGAGGGGGATGGTGAGCCGCATGAACCCGGTGGGGCGGCCGTCCTTCACCTTGTGGGGGGAGCCGGGGATGCGGATCTGCCCGGCGGGGTTGTTCATGGGGGCGACGTCGATGGTGGGGAAGCGGACGGCGAGCGCGCACGCCACCCGGTGCAGATCCGTCCACGGGACCGGCCGGGCGAACAGCACGTAGGTGTGGCGGCCATCGGAGGGGGAGACGTCGGGGATGGCGCGGCCGCCGCACCGCTCGACCGCGGCGATGGCGGCGGCGGCTTCGGCGGCGACGCGGGCGGCCGGGTTGGCGACGCCGAGAGCGTGGGCCCGGCTCACGTCGTGGTCGAGCACCAGGAGGCAGCCCGTTCCCGTGCGCCGGTCGAACGTGGGCACGGTGGTGGGGCGGTTCGGGTGCCGTGTGGTGAGCGGCCGCTCGTAGCGGGCGGGAAAGTTGAGCCCGCCGTCCGCCGAGTGGCGGACGCGCGGGGCCTGCGCGATCAACGGCGCGAGCGCAGCCCACGCTTGGGCGGCCTCGGCGCGGAGCGCTTCCCACTCGGTTGCCCCGTGCGGGGCGGGTATGACGTTGTACGGGACGGCCGTGCCGGTTTCACCCGAATACGACACGCCGGATTCGGGCACGACTGGCAGAGCCGGGGGCCCATCGATTACTCTGGCTCCTAGCTACTGGTCCGGCTCCAGGCACGCGAAAGCCCCGCCGGAGCCGGCGGTTATTTCGAGGGTCTTTGCGCGATCTGCTTGGCGGTAGGACGCGCAGAGGCCCTCGTGGCTGTTCAGGACGCTGTTCTCAGCGTCTGGGTTGCTCTTCGTCTAGGCAGGCTCCTGGTAGACCGCGTGGCTTTAGGCGGCGGCGGCGTTGGTGAGTGGCAGCATCGGCTGACCGCGAAGGTGCGGCGGCGGAGTCATCTCTCCGCGCGACAGCGCGAGCAGGTAGTCCGCAGCCTCGTCGGCGCTCTCGAACCCGTACGGTTCCCACTTGCCGTGGGCGAGGCTGACCGTGAAGTCCACGTAGGCGCTGAGGTCCTCGAACCCCAGCTTCTGCCACGACTCCTTGAGGCTCTCGTACACGTCCAGGTTCCGGAAACGGATGGAATGACGCTTGCCACCCTTGGGAGCCGGTCCCGATTTCAAACGTCCACTCATGGCCGCAGACACTACCTTGATTCTGATTCAGAGTTACTGAAGTGGCTGGGCGTGTCGCCGATCGTTGCCGAGAGTTGATCTACCCGGCGTCGGCACCGTGCGTGCGTATATGTGAGCCTGCTGATCTGTCGGGGAGAGCTCATAGCCTCATAAGCATGACTACCGCCAAGCTGTCCCCCGTTTGGGAGGCGTTCTTCGCCGGATACCTCCGTCCCCTCTCGGGTAGCTTCTCCGAGGAGAACATGCGCCAGGCCATCCAAGAGCTCGTGTCGCTGTATGACCTGGATCAGGTGACGTTCGAGGAGATCCCCAACGACGTAATCCGCTTGTTGGCTCAGTACTGCGGTGCGCCGGCCTACGACATCAGGCCCCAGGCGTTCGAGCACTACATCACCCGCGACGAAGTCTTCAACCCCGGCGGCCTCACCCACCAGCAGAAGCTCCTGCTGATCCGCGCGCAGGTGCTGATGGTGGTCTTCATCGCGTTGTTCGGGATCATCTCCGCGCACGAGGACCAGGCCGACAAGCTCAGCCTCTACCTTGGGGGCGGGGCGTTGCCGGTCGCCTGGTGGTGTGCGCGAAAGGTGGCCGAGCAGTACGACAAGCACTATGGCCCTGGCCAGAACCACGACTGATTAGTCGCTGGCTACAGTGCCGAAAACGGCTGTGCCCACGGGGATTTAGCGCCTAACCCTAGACATGAGTAAGCCCTACCGCCGTAGCCTGAGGATGTCGAGCCCCCAGGTAAGGGAGTAGGGCTATGCCCGAAGGTAGCACGATGCCCGGTCTCGCTCCACGACTCCGCGCGATGAGAAAGCGGCGCGGCATGAGCCAGCGAGACCTCGCCAGAAGTTCCGGCGTCTCCTTCAGTCTCATCTCCAAGTTGGAACAGGAAGCCGTCGACGGCACCCGCCTGGAGACGGTCCGCAGGTTGGCCATCGCCCTCCGGGTCAAGACCAGTGACCTGCTCGGGACTGCCGGCGACGCCGAGGAAGCCACCGAACAGCCGCGGTCGAACCTGTGGGAACCGACCCGGCGCGCGCTGCTCGGCCAGTTCGACCCTTCCGACGAGCAGCCGACCGTGGAAGGTGTGCAGCAAGGGCTGACAGAGCTGCGGCCGCTGCTGGCGGACAACCAGTACGGCGAGATCGCGCTCCTCCTGCCCCCGCTGCTGCGCGACTCCGAAGCACTCAACGGGACTGGCCGCGCCGTCCGTACCCGGGTCCTCAACGCCACCGGCTGGGTCCTCACCCAGACCAGAAACTTCAACGACGCCGAGCCGACGCTGCACCAGGCGGTTGACATCGCCACCGACCAGCTCGACGCCGCAGCCGCCGTCAACACGCTCGTCTGGCTGTATCTGCGGCAGGGCCGCCTCGATGAAGCGCGCAACATGGCGACGCGCTGGGCTGACGACATCGAGCCCAGGCTGTCGCGCGCCACCACGGCGCAACTCACCTTGTGGGGTCGGTTGCTGCTCGGCGTGAGCACGGCTGCGATCCGGGACAACCGGCCAGGGGAGGCGGAGGACTCCATCACCCTCGCACGAGCGGCGGCCACGAGGATCGGCCATGAGGCGGTCTCCGACACCTCGACGACGAGGACGTTCGGCCCGGTGACCGTGGCGATGATCCGCGCCGAGAACGCGGCCATCCGGGACGAACCGGACAAGGTGCTGTCCATCGCGGAGCGCATCCCCACGGACGTGCTGCACGCCCACTCCGCCAGCAGGAACCGGCACAGGCTCGACGTCGCGTCCGCTCTGCTCTCAACCCGCCGCCAAGACGAAGCGTTGAACGTACTTGAGGACTTGGCGCACGTCGCTCCGGAATGGCTTCCGGCTCAGCGGTACGCGCGTGACATCCTGTCGCGGGTGACGTCCCGCCGACGCACGCTTACGCCGCAGATGCGGCAACTCGCCGACCTTGTGGGGCTCGCCTACTGACAGCCCAAACCCAGGCTGGGCCTGCGGTTTTGATACTTCCGCAGCGCCGCACCGCAAACTACCAATGACGCACGGTGGCGCCAGTCCTACGGTCACAGTGTGACCCCGATCACTGCTGTAGAAGGGACGGGCGCCGCCGAACGCATGGCACTTCACCTCGCCGGCCTCCTCGCCGCGAGGCATCAGCTCCACACCGATGTTCATGTCGTTCGCTCCGGCGCCGCTCTCGTATCCCTCAACACCGGGCTCGTGGCTCGCTGTGACGGCGCCCATGTGTTCTGGCGGGTGCCCGACCCCGCCAGCGAGCGCCCCCGCCCCCTGCACACCTACGCCCTAGACCCGCGCAGGGCCGCCGACCGTCTCGCCGCCCACAACCAGATGCTGAACGCATCCAACCTGGTCCCATCCGAGGCTCCCGTGACCGAAGAACGCCCCAAAGGCGATGGACCAGGGAGCACCGTCGACTCGTGCACCGCCATGCCTTCCCGCACGTACGCCGCGCTGAGAGGCTCCGCCAACGACGCGTTCGCGGCAGACCGTGAAGCCGTCGATGGGCTCCGCCGAACCATCGACCAGGTGGACGACGTCGTCCAGGAGAACGCCGAAGCGCTGATCAGGGCGGTTCGCCACCTCGCCCGCACCGGCTTCGACCAGTTCGCCGACCTTGGCGGCGGCCGACCCATGCAAGGCTTGGACGCCCGTAAGCTCCCGGACCTGGCGGCGGTCGCCGCACACGAGCGACCGGGAACGTGGTGGCTGCTCCTCGACTCGGACATCACCGCGATCACGGCGGGCCGGGCACTCCTGAGAGGCATTGCGCAGGCGGAGCAGGTAGACCTGCGCTATCCGACCGACGTTCTCGCCGTGCTCGCCACGCACCTGGACCTCGACCGGCCCGTTGTCGTGCTGCTCGGCGCGGTGCTGCACTTCCTGACCGATTGGGAAGCCGCCCAGCTCATGGCCGCCCTGTGGGGGCGCCTCGCCGAGGGCACCGTTGTGGTCGTCACGCACGTGACCAGCATCAGAGCCGACCCGCAAATGTTGGCTCGCGGCAAAGACGCCAACGAGGCCGCGCACGGCATCCGCATCCACCCCCGCACCGAGGAGGAGATCAGGGCCCTGGCCAGCGGGTTCGAGATTCTCCCGCCGGGCGTCGTCCGCACGATCGACTTCATGCCAGCCGCGGAGGAGCCGCCATCCAAGAATGCGCCGCATTTCCTCATGTGGATGGCGCGACGACAGGGCCCCACAGCGGCGCGATAAGACCTCGCGCTGCGCCGCTCGCTTGGCGGCATGGAACCCCAACGGGCACGGGCGGCTCGTGTCGTCAACGGTCTCGCACCCCAGAGACGAGCCTTGTTCCTCTCCCTGGGGTGCGAGACCGCCATCTATCTCACCGCACCCTGGAGGCACAGTGAACGACCTTTCCGAATGGGGGAGGATCCCCTCCAGCGTTCGTAGCGTCATCGTCCAAGGGCACACGGGCCCGGTACGCAAGGTCGTGGCCATCGGGAATTCCCGGCGGGGCGTCTACTTGCGCCTGTACGGCACCGAGCAGGACGTGTTCCTCAAGGCCACCCCGCTCCGCAACCCCAACACGCTGCTCTACAAGCGGGAGCGGTGGGCGAGCCTGCATCTGCCGCTGGATGCTCCTGCGCCGCGCCTGCAGTGGGCCACCGCCGCAGACGGCTGGCTGGTCCTGGCCTGGGAACTCATCAACGACCATGCCGAGCACGCGTATCTGGCGCCGAACTCGCTCGACGTGCCGCTCGTGCTGGACGCCATGGAGCGGCTAGGCAAGATGCTCACCCCGTCCCCGGAGGAGGCCCGGCCGGTGGTCGAGCGTGTCACCGACTTGCGGACGATGGCGCGCCGAGCGCTCGACGATCAGGTCACCCCGCTGCCCGACCGCAACCTATTCGATGCTGCGCTCCACAAGTTCACCCCCGACGCTCTACAGGGCGACACCCTGGTGCACGGCAACCTCACCCCCCGCCACCTGCGCATCAAGGACGACCTGGTCTACGCGGTGGACTGGTCGCAGGCAGCGCGAGGCCCCGCCTGGTTCGACCTCGCCCTGCTTCCTCCCCTTCTCATCGAGGCCGGCCACAGCGCCAAGCAGGCCGCGGCTGTGCTGGCCGACACGCCCGCGTGGGCGGAAGCGCCCGCCGCCCAGGCAGCAGCGCTGACGGCGTTGTGGACGCTGGCGCGGCTGCACCAGGCCGGGCAGGGACCCGAGATGCAGCGCCCCCTGGAGGCGCGCTTTGCCGACGCTGGCCGCAAGTGGCTAGCCCACCTGCGGCCAGCCTTAGACCGGAACTGACCCCACGCACCTCTGGCGCAATCCGGTATCCGCGCCCGGCCTGCGCCTATCGACCATCCTCAAGGAGAAATAGCCAATGTTGGCCCGCGAGGTCGATGCCGCTGCCGACGAGGCCGCACGTGAGCATCTGCAGGACCTCCAGCAAACGGCGGGCGGCTGGTTCCACGTGGAGTACGCCCTCCATGGGCGTGAGTTCATCGCCTACTACCAGGGACGCGACTGCCCCCCAGGCGGACTCATCCTTCGGGCGGCCGTCCCTGACCAGCTCCTCATGCTGATGGATCGTGTCGCACCGCCGGACTGGCGGATGGGCCGTCTCCCGCTCCTGTCCGCGCGGACGAGGGCGGTGTGACATGTATGACTGGAAGCCCTACATCCCGGAGACTAATTGGCGGGTGGTCGAAGCCTCCTGCTGTGAGGCCTTCCGGCTGTGCCATAAGGACGCCGCGTTCTTCGTACTGCGGCGCGGTGTGCGCGGCGATGAGGAGACCGGCAGAGGCACTTACGCCCATGCGGTCGGGGTGTGGCAGTCCCTCGCCGCGGGGCACCAGCATCAGGCGGCCATCGGACTACGGCAGTTCCGTGGCCTGCGATTCCGCTGGTCAGGTGGCGTCGTGTCCGTCTGCATTCTCGAGCGTCACCTGCCTCAGACGCCGTCCGTGAACCTGCGCCCGAAAGGCTCGCCCAGCCCCGCCGTATTCCGGTGGCCTTTCAGAGAAAGGGTTGCGTGATGGCCTTGGTTCAGGCTCTTGCTCTGCTGTGGGGGATCGGCACCGCGGTGAGTTTGCCGCCAACGGCGGCGGCCGTGTCCCGGCTCACCTCGCGGGATCCGTTGCAGATGTGTGAGGGGTGCCAGGCTCGCCGCCGTGTGCAACTCAAGACCGCCAGCGAATGGCACTTGTGGGGGCCGATGGGTGCCGAGCTCATGCTCGTGGCCGCCGCGTGCCGGTGGCCGGTCGCGCCTCTGCTGCCTAGCCTGCGGCGGCTGATAGGCGCAGAATGCATGCCTCGGTGTGTTGGGGCGACCTGCGCGGCCCACAGGCGATACGTCCCTGCGTGACCAAGCCTTGGCGCTGTGGGCTCTGCCCCCGGGCTCGCAGCGCTTCCCCGCCCTGGGTGCCGGGCCCACTCCCGGGGCGGACTCGGCGGCCGTGAGACGGGGCCTACCCCCGAGGGCCCGTCTCACGGCCGCCCAAGAATGCCTCGACAGCTCCTCCGGCAATAGTCAGTACACCGACCGGCCGCGCTGAGGTAGATCGGCTCAACGCCGTGTCGAGCGCGGCACCTGCTGATCCACCTCGTTGATCAGGTTCCGTACATTGCGATCCCGATGGGCGTGCGGCGCGAGTTCGGATCGGAGTTCGGCAAAGAGGGCGGCGCAGCGGACCGAGGTAACGTAGGCAGCCGCTGCAGCGCGAGATGCTCTGTAGCCACGGCCTGGTCAAGATCGCCAGCGCGGACGTAGGCGAGACTGAGCCAGGCGCCATGGCGTACCGCCGAGCGCTGGTGAGTCTCAGACGTGTCCAATGCGCGCCCGCGCAGCAGCGTCTCGGCCCCTGAGCAGCAACCAATCGGTCAGTGGCGGTAGCGGACCACGACGGCAGCCCATTGGATAAGCCGAATTATCCACTGAGAGAAAGTACGATCTCAGTGAATAATGGCGCCATCTGCGGATTCTGGGCCGGGGCGAAACTCAGTGGATAATAGGGAAGCGGGTCAGTGATGGCGGCTCTTCGAACTTGATCGGGGTTGAGGCCTGCCTGCCGCCCCCGGTCGCGTGGCTGGGGTGAGATCGCCTCTTGAGGGAGCTCGCGGCTCCCGTCGATCATTTCTGTTGTCTACGCAGAAGATCACAACAGAAGAGCCGCGAGCATGGTCAACGATACGACGCGGTTGCTGGGCCTGGATGGCCTGGTCGTCGTCGAGGTCATCGCAAGAGATGAACACGCTGGTGAGGGGCCGATCGTCTGGTTGGCGACGATGGACGAGCGGGCCCGGGTGTGCCCCGGCTGCGGGGTGATGGCCACCCGGATGAAGGAGTGGGTGACCACCCAGCCGCGGGATCTGCCGATCGCCGGCCGCCACTGCCGGCTGCTGTGGCGTAAGAGGCGCTGGATCTGTTCAGCTGCCTGTCCGCGCAAGACGTTCACCGAGCAGGTGCCGCAGATCCCGGCACGGGCGAGGCTGACCCAGCGGTTACGCCGGTCCAGTGGTGCGGCGGTGGCCGACGGCGGTCGCACGATCGTGCAGTCGGCACGGGATCACGGTGTGTCCTGGCCGGTGGTCTCGGCGGCGTTCACCGTCCATGCCGGGCGGGTGCTGCCGGCCGAGCCGGAGCCGGTCGCCGTACTGGGGATCGATGAGACGCGCCGTGGCCGTCCCCGCTGGGTCTATGACGAGGCGGCGCAGGCGTGGAAGGCGGTGGTGGACCGCTGGCATGTCGGGTTCGTGGACCTGTCCCACGGTCAGGGCCTGCTCGGCCAGGTTGAGGGCCGCACCATGCAGGCGGTCGTCGACTGGCTGGAGGCACGTGGCCAGGAGTGGAAGGAGCAGGTGGCCCACGTCGCGATCGACATGTGCACGATCTTCAAGGCGGCCGTGCGGGCTGCGCTGCCGCACGCGGTCCTGGTCGTCGATCACTTCCATGTGGTGCAGTTGGCCAACGCCGCTGTCACCGAGGTCCGGCGGCGCCTGACCGTGCAGGTGCGCGGGCGGCGTGGCCGTAAGGGCAACCGGGAGTGGGAGCTACGCAACCGGCTGACGCGCTCGGCCGCCCGGATGCACGGCTCGCAGCTCGACCCGATGCTCGACGATCTGACGGCCCTGCCCAGACGGCTCGGAGCGCCGATTCTGGCTGCGTGGAATGCCAAGGAAGATCTGCTGGATGTGCTCGCGCTGGCGCGCACCCACCCCGACCGGACCGTGATCGCCGACCGGCTGTTCCGTTTCTACGATCGGTGCGCAGCCTCCGGCCTGCCCGAACTCGAACGGCTGGCGAGCACCATCGAGACCTGGTGGCCACAGATCCTCGCCTTCATCCGGACCGGTATCACCAACGCGGGCTCCGAGGGGACCAACCGCGTGATCAAGACCGTCGCCCGTGACGCCTACGGTTTCCGCAACCCCGAATCACAACGACTGCGCACTCGCTGCGCCACCACACGAAAAAGCCGCGGCTGCCTCAACCCCGCTTAACTTCGAAGAGCCGTGATGGCGGATCCAGACCGGCGCCGGACCGGGCAACCCGAGGTTGACGCGCTCCTCGACCGGGCCGACGCCGCACATCAAGCGGTGAACGAGATCGTGACGATCAGCCAAGCCGAGAGCATCGTCTCCCGCGTCCGGGTAGCCGACCTCGTCGCCGAGCACCAGGCGCTACACGAGCGGTACGAGCAGGCGGAATCCGAGCTGGCCGCCGCGACAGCCGCTGGCGATCCGGGCCGGATCGCCAGTGCCCGCCAAGCTCGCGATGGGGCTAGCGCCATCTGTGACCGTGTTGGCCGCGCCTTGCGCCGCGAGATGGCGAGGCTGGCGAAGGCGGGATTTGAGCGCAACGGCGCGCTACTGGGCCAGGTGCGCACCGCCTGGAGCGCCGAGGACGCCGCCCACGCGGCGCTCGCCCACGGCGCCGGTTCGGGCCCGACCGAGGGGCGGGAGTGAGCGGGGGAGTGTCCGGCGCCCGCCGGACACCGACGCTCGGCGAGCGGTAGGTCCGCTGGTGTAAACCCGCTATCGCCGCTGACGGATTGGTTGCTGCTCAGGGGCCCCTTCCCAGCGGGCAGCTGCGCGACGGTGGCCACCGCTTCCCCTTGCCACAGATAACAGGGCCGCTTCGCGTAGCAATCGGAACCGTCGCCGCAGGTCGCGATCAACGATGCCCAGATAATAGGGCGTTATCCGTAGCAACACCCGGCCCCGGCCAGCACGAACGCCCGCCACTCAGCCCTTGTCACCAAGATCATCCCAATGTGGGTCTTGGGCTTATGTGGGAACTGACCCCCTAGGTAGGCAGATTGCGGTACCTGTTGGTCGACCACCCTGCGGCCAATGGTAGGCCCGCTCGTATCCTTGACGCGATGACCAACTTCAGCACCCCTTGCCCCAGGCCATGACGACTGATGGCCAAGCCGCATCTTTTACTGCAGCGGCTGCGTTCCACGCTCTTCGGCTCGTGTGCGAGCAGAAGGAACTGAACTGGTCGGGCGCCACCTTGCTCGGCCCCGTCGGCGACAACGGCGTCTTCAGGCTTCCCAACGAACGCATCGTAGCCCGGGTGGCATGGGGGATGTCGGCACTGGAATCGGTCGAGCGGGAGCTTCGCGTGGCCGCGTGGCTCGCTGAGCATCATCTGCCTGCCGTGCGGCCATCTTTCGTGGTGGCGAAACAGCCGGTGCTGAGTGACGGCCGGGTGATCACGTTCTGGGAGGAGATCCCCGACCCGCAGCAGGGGCGGCCAGCCGACATCGGCGCGCTGCTGCGCCGCCTGCATGCGCTCCCCGCCCCGCCCAACGGCATGCTGCCCGCGTTCGACCCGTTCTACCGCCAGGATTCCCACATCCGCGACGCCGCCGGCCTGGACGAGCGCAACCGGCGCTTCCTGCTGGACCTCCTGGAGGAGCTGCGGGCCGCGTACGCCGCCCTGCCGTTTGCTCATGCGCCGCGCGCCATCCACGGCGACCCGCACAGGAAGAACCTCGTCCGCAGCTCCGACGGCCACGCCGTCATGTTGGACCTCGAACGGTTCGCCATCGGCCCCGTCGAATGGGACCTGGTCGTCGTAGCGAACTACCACGTCGTGGGCTGGTACACCGCCGCCGAGTACGGCGCTTTTGTTGACGCGTACGGCGCCGACATCACGCAGTGGGAAGGGTTCGCCACGCTGGCCAGGGTGCGGCAGCTGAGGATGACGACCTGGCTGGCGGGCCGCACCGGCCGGGAGCCGCGGCTGATTCCGGAGGCGCTCAACCGCATCGCGACGCTGCGCGACCCGGGGGGTCCTCACCGTCCGTGGATGCCGGGCACCTGACTGGTCCTGCAGGTGGCCCGCGCCGCGGCGACAGCGGCGCACCGCGAGTCTCGGGGCGCTACACGGGCACGAGGGCGTCGTGCCATTGTTCCCGGAAGTCGGCCACGATCGGCTCGCGCGCGTAAGGGGCGAGCAGGGCGTTGAACCGATCGACGTAGGTGTGGACTCTCTTCGACTTCAGCTCGCCGGCCATGGCCAGCGCCGTGGTGGCGGTCGCGCACGCCTGTTCCACGTCGCACCTTCGGGGCTTGGGCGAGGTGACGTGAACGCCGGCTTGAATGAGGCGGCAGAACGTCCGCGAACGCCGGTAGGTGGCACTCGACTCGGAGAGTGCCAGCTCGGTGTGAACGAGGGCCTCGCGCGTGTCCCGCAGGGCCGCGAAACAATGGCCGAACTCGTCGTGGAATTCCGCCTCGTCGAAATAGCCGATCCAGTCGGGATCTTCTCCCTCGCGCCGCTGCGCGAACGCCCGCTCGGCCTCTGCCAAGGCGGCGTAACAGTTGCGCCGGTCACCGAGGCTGGCCAGCGCACGCGCCTCCATCGCGCAGTACATCGCGTGCACGGTCGGCGTCGCCCGGCCGGCGGCGCCGTACTTGGCGGCCCGGGCCAGATCGACCGCCTCCTGGTACTCGCCGACGAAGTTGGCCTGATGGGAGGCCAAGGCGAGGACCTTGCCGCCCAGCGGCCGATCGTCGGCCGCGTGGGCGAGATTGAGCGCCTGCAGGAAGTACCGCCGAGCGGTCGCGTGCAGGGCCAGGTCGTACGCCATCGCGCCGGTCTTGTACGTCAGCTGGGCCGCCACGGCGAACAACTGCAGGCCGACCCGGTCGGTGTAGGAGCCGTGCAGCAGCGACGCAACTTCTCCCTGCAAGAACAGCACCGCCGCCTTGCGGGCATGCCCGCCGCCGTAGCGATGATCGAGAGCTTCGAATCGGCGGACGGTGGCGCGCACCCCCTCGACATCGGCGGCGGTAACGTGACGGGTCCGATTCACCTGCCCCGCTGGAGCGGGCGGCAGAGCAACCAGCCACCTGCCCATCGGCGCCAGCAGCATCGACGCAGGCACCTCATCGATTCGCAACCACTCCGCTTGGTCGAGGTCACTCAGCCACAGCATCTGCGCTGCGGCGAGCATGTCGCCTCGCGAGGTGAGGAAGTCCAGCCCTCCGCCAGCGGCCGCGAAGGCGCTGCCGCCCGGCGTAGAACCGCGCCCCGGTGCCGGCTGGCCGATCTTCACGCGCTCCACGCTGCCGCCGGACGACAGCGACTGCGACCGGCCCAGGGCGGTCAGAAGCGATTCAAGCCGGCGGTGCGCATCGTCGTCGGCGCGACGCAGCGCCACGTCAAGAAGTGCCTGGGTGTCCTGCTTCGGGCGCGTGAGCGCCCCCAGGTCTTCCCAGTAGGCCACCGTACGCACGGCTACGCCTACGAAGTCGGCGAAGGCGCGAACGCTCAGCCGCAACGCCTTGCGCAGCGCGGCGGCTTCTGCGCCCGTCCACTCCACGACCGTCGCCACACCCCCTATGGAAACACGCGCAGACGCCGAACTGCAGAAACCTGCAACGGAACTGCATCACCCGCCAGGCGACATCCTCAGGCCCGTATCACCCTTCGTCCCTCGAAGACCCAGCTCGCGCCAGCTTCCCCCCGGCGTCGGAAGGCCATCGCCCACAACGATCGCCACTGGGGGCCGGTGCGCCGACTCGCTCGGCGTGCCCGCCACGTCCGTTCCTGCCGACTGCGCTCAGGCCGACCCCACGCAGGTCAGGTCCACAGCGCGCAGGAAGCCCGCCGGGGCACCTACTGGCTCAGACGCGCTCGATGGCCTCCAACGCCAGCGCCCACGGGTAGTCCTTCAGCTGGTCATCGCCGCTGCCGGGCGGGTGCGGCTCGAACTGGCCGGGACCGATCAGCACCGTGACTCCCTCAGCACGCAAGCTGTCGATGCTTCGACGCAACGGCGCCCGGGCGGCGAAGGCACTGTTGACGAAGGGCAACACGACCACAGGGATTCCCAGCCCTGGCGCTTCGGCGAGCAGCCCGAGCGCGTAGGTGTCCGCGATTCCGCCGGCGAACTTGTTGATGGTGTTGAACGTCGCCGAGGCGACGATGATGGCGTCGGCTCGCGGCGGGCGAGGCTCGTGGGGCTTGCGGTACTGGCTACGGACCGGCTGGCCGGTCTGCTCCTCCAGGGCGGCCACGTCGATGAAATCCAGCGCCGCCGGTGTGGCGATGATCTGAACCGTCCACCCGGCGTTCAGCGCGTGGCCGACCAGGCGGCCGACGTCTCGGGCCGCTCCGGCGGCGCACACGACGATGTACAGCGTCTTGCCGTGGTCCGTCATGCCGGGACACCGAGCAGGGTGGCGTACTCCTGGGCAGCGCGGCGCACGGTGGGCGGCGCGGTGACGGCGATGTCGCGCACCAGCCGCAGCGCGGCCGGTCGGCTGGTCACCTCCTGGGGAGCGATTTCCTCTGCGACCCGCAGCACGTGCAGCGCCCGGTCGTGTTTGCCCCACATGTAGAACGCCTCGGCGGTGTCGATCAAGACAGTGCCCCGGCGCTCCGGCGTGGGCAGCTGCTCGAGTGCGACATGGCGAGCGTGGTCGATCGCGGTGCCGGCGTCACCGAGACGCAACGCCACGTTGACACGATGGCATCGCACGTTGGCCGGTCCGAACGCCGTCCACTCGTGATTGCCGTCATGGCCGAGCCGCTGAGCCGCCTGCTCGGCTTCGTCGAGGAAATCCCCGACGACGTGCCGCTGCCCGAGGTGAGCCGCCGCGACCGCTCCGCACAGCAGCAGCGAGCCGTACACCGACAATTCTTCAGCGGACGGCTGTTCAAGTTCGGAGTCCATGCGCTCGGCAGCGGTACGCGCTGTATCGGCCGCGACTTGATGGTGCTGGCCGTCCATGAGCGCCCGTGCGATCACGCGCGTGCTCGCCCCGAGGGCCAGCGCGTTTCCGCTCGCCTGCGCCGCTCGGACACTCCGGTCGGCGGCAAGCCACGCCAGCCCTTGGTCCTCCTGCTTGAGCAGCACCGATCCCGCGACGTGGTAGACCTGCGACGCTAGCGCATGGGCGAGCAGCCGCTCATCGCCGTCCAAGGTGTCACAGGCGTGATCGGCGAGCGGTAGCAGGACGGACAACGCGCCGATGACCTGCCGATACTGAGACCGTTGGAACTGGCGGCGGACCGCCGCAACGCGGCTCGCGAAGGCCGCCAGATCCATCTGCCCGTCCTGCACCGGGGAGATGCCGACCAAGGCCGCGGCCAGGCGCTCCAGTTCTTGCCCGTCGTCCGGCGGCGCCGGCGGACCGACGAGGGCTTGGAACAGGGCAGTTCCTCCGAGCTCGGCGAGGTCGCCGGCGAGGTGTGGTGGCTGGGGCAGCCAGGGTGCGCGACCGTCGGCATCCGCTCCGCTTGATGGTAGAGCCATGTCGTCGACGGTGGCGCTCGCCCGCGGCTGCTCGCTTCCGAAAAGTTCCCGCACGGTGATGCCCAGAGCCGTGGCCAGGAGCTTCTTGTAGTAGCCGCGAGGCGTCGTACCGGACTCCCAGCTGCGCAGGTTGCGTTCCATGGTGGCTCGGCTGGGCAGCTTGAGGCTCTTGTCGGCGACCTCGTACAGACGGCTGATGAACTCCCGGGTGTCGACGAAGTGGTCTTCGCGCAACCTCCGCAACCGTCGAGCCCACGTCGGCACGGCCTCACCCATGGCCACCTCTCGTCCCGGAAGAAGTCGGAAACACTGCGCTTCCATCTTCTTCCGTTCGGCCGCCCACCACCATGGCACTGCCGAACTCGGCGGCTGTCGCTACCCCGCTCGATCGCACAGGGAGGTCTTCCACGCCCCCCGCTTGCCAGGGATGGGCCATGTCCAGCAGTCGGACCTCGCCGACGGTCGTGTCAGCCCCGTCGCCGGAAGCGCCGTCCGCTCCGTACGGAAGAAACGCGGAAACATTGAGGAGCAATCCTTTCGCATTTATTCCTGCATTCTTCCGCATCCTTCCGCATTGCCCAGTGCGAATAACCTTTCAATACGCGCGTTAATCGCGCTTTAATGGAAAGGTTGAAACGGCCACAAAAAAGCTGGGCAGCGCGCCTGTGGCCAGCACGAGATTCGGATCGGATTCGGAGGGCAGCGTGATTATCTCTTGCGCAGCCTGGCAGGGGACTCCAGGCACTATCCCTGCCGACGGCGCCACTCTGCGCAGGTACGTCAACCGCGGCCCGCCCGCGGCACCTGCCGAGATTTGCCCTCGGTCGGCTGCAGCAACAATGACTGACAGAGCCACTGCGGCCGCACCTCGAAAAGGATCCGTGCCACCGCTCGGCGTTATCGCCATGCGCGAGATCGCGGGCGTCGCGGTGCCTCGTCCGGTCGCTTGTGGACTTCCGCAAATCCCATTATCTAACCGTCGTGCGCGACGGGCAGATGGGGGAGCCGACGGTGGAGGGGCGGCGCCGTCAATCTTGTCCGAGGCGGCCACGCCCTGTGAGACGTAGGGGACCTGCAGCAACCTGCAACGGAACTGCAGCACCGCTCCTCTCCCCGGATCAGAAGAGGAGCTGCATCATCAATGCACGCACCTCTCACCAGGCAAAACTCCGTCGACACCTTGGGGGATGCACCATGACGCCTGTCGAACAGCGCACCCCACACCGTGTCGTATGCGGTTATCTCCGGCTCATCGGGGTGCCGACGAGAAAGGCGACCGGTCTTCGGGCCGCGTTGGAGGACTACTGCCTTCAGCACGGCCTGCTGCTGGCAGCGGTGTGCACCGAACGCGTCCGACCCGCGTGCGGCCAGCCGCCGATCGCGTTCACCGCGCTGCTCGATGTCCTCGCCATCCCCGAGGTCGTGGGCGTGGTGATGCCGTCGCCCGCGCATCTCGGGCCTACGCCGCTCCGTGCCGGACGTGAGCAGCGAATCCGCGCCGCAGGCGGCGAGCTCCATTTCGTCCGCGGCCACCTGCGCAACCAGGCCCCCGCCATACGGCGCCCTGGACAGTAAACGAACTGGGTCACGCCACCGCAGCGGCGTAACCCAGCCCCATCGGATGTAGGAGATCCGACAATGACGAACAGTAGACGAGCATCGGCTGCCGCGGCAGTGCCATGCGCATTGCCTTCTGGCGGCGCCGCAACCGCCGTCCGCAATACCGCTGCCGTCGCATCGAACGCGGCGCCCGGCTACGGCGGCTTCCGCGCTGCCGGCCGCGCGTGGACGCCGGGCGAGTCTTCCCGAGCCCGCGTGTACTGGTCGGCCGATCATGGACAGGCGTGGACATCCAGCGGCGACCTGCTCATACCGACCGGCCACCCTGAAGCGCTCACCCTGGACCTCCTCCTGGCGCTCAAGGGACTGCCGCTCCAGCCGCCCGGACTGCAGTGGCGCGTGGACACCGGCCGCCTGCCCTCGAACACGGCCGGAGCCGGGGCGACGCCACCGACAAGCCTGCGCAGCAACGACCTCCTCGCCCCGTTGGTCATCGGCCACGCCTGTCCCTCGTGCCACTGCCCGCCCAGGCCGGAGCAACGATGAACGCCGCTGCCGCACAGGTCGAGAAGGCGCCCGAGGGCGTCAACCCCAACATCCCCAACGTGGCCCGCATGTACGACTACTTCCTCGGCGGCAAGGACAATTTCGCCGCCGACCGGGAGCAGGCGGAACTGGTCGCCAAGCAAGTGCCGGAGGTGCGGTTGGTCGCCCAAGCCAACCGGAGATTCCTGGGCCGCGCCGTACGAGCGCTGGCCAAGTCCGGCATCCACCAGTTCATCGATTTTGGGTCCGGGCTGCCGACAGCGAAGAACGTGCACGAGATCGCGCAAGGGGTCAACCCCGACTCCCGCACCGTCTACGTGGACACCGACCCCATGGTGTGCGTGCACGGGCGCGCGCTGCTGGCCTACGACGGCAACAGCGTCATGATCCAGGCGGACGTGCGCGACGTCCAGTCTGTCCTTCTCATGCCCGAGGTCACGAGACGGATCGACTTCGACCAGCCCGTCGCCATGCTGACCGTGGCACTGACGCACTTCATCGAAGACGACGCGGAAGTGGCGGCAATCTACGACGTGCTCGCCCAGAAGCTGGCGGACAAGAGCCGGCTGGTGCTGTCACATGTCAGCCCCGAAGGGCTCACGGACAACCAGCTGAGAGCAAGCACGCAGCTCTACAAGGGGACGAACGCGCCCCTGACCCCGCGCGACGAGAAGCGCATCGTCGCCCTCCTGCCGGGGTGGGAATGGGAGCCGCCCGGGCTCGTTCCCGTCGCGGAGTGGCGCACCCACGCAGACGAGGCGAAGAACAACGCGACGCGGGCCAAGGTCGTCGGCGGTATCGCCATCCCGCCTCCACGCAAGCCCAGCCCGGCAGGAGCAGCGGCGGCATGATCAGACCTCACGTGGCACGCGCCCCAAACCCCGCCCAAAGCCGTGCCACACCCCCGCGGAGCCGGCGCCGAGCCGCCGCCGCGCTCCCACCGGCCGCGAGGCAGGCAGGCCGCACACCTTCGCCTGCCTCGCGGCCCGAATCCGTCGCGCAGCCCCGCCCTGCGCGACTCCCTCGCACGACCCGCCCGGATCAGCGGATCACCGCTCCGCCCGGGCGAGTGGCGCAGGCGTGCGACGCGATCGCGCTTCCACATCCGCCACTCGGAAAGGAGAACCGCCGCCATGGATGCCATCATCATCGCCCTCAACCTGATGGAGAAGGAGCTGAGGCAGCGCTACGGAAACGCCGCCACCTGGGCGGCGTCCTACGCGGCGGCGGCTAAGGGCTCCTCGAGCACCGCAAACGGTGGGTGTGGCCTTCCGGAGCGGTCGGCCGAGGAACTGTCCGAGGCGCCATGACGGCTTCCAGCCAACACCCACGGTGCCCGCTGGGCGGCGCAGGTGTCAGCGGCTGGCCCGAAGCGCCTGTGAGCGCACCCAGCGCCCCGGGCGCCTGAAGTTCGATTCATCCCCTCAGAGAAATCAACGACGCATGCGACTGTTACGCACAGTTTTAGCCTCGCTACTAATTGTGGCCATCGGGGGGTGCGGAAGCTCCGCGACCCCTTCCAAGCAGAACACCGGCAACGTGACGACCATCAACGTCGGCATCATGACCATCCCGGACTGCGCCCCCCTCTTCGTAGCCGAGCAGAAGGGCTACTTCGCGGCCGAAGGCCTCCGCGTTCAGAAAGAGATCGTCCAAGGCGGCGGCATCGCCCTGCCCAAGCTCAAGAGCGGCGCACTGGACTTCTCGATCATGAATCACGTGGCCGCCATCCAGGATGAGGCCCGCGAGCCCGGCACGATCAAACTCGTCTCGGACGCCTACCAGGCGATCAAGGGCGCATTCGTCCTCATGGTCCCCCAGAAGAGCCCCATCCAGTCCGTCGGCGACCTACGAGGCAAGCACGTTTCAGTGCTGACCCTGAACTCGGTCGGCACCCTCACCGTCGAAGCCGCGCTGAAAATCTACGGTCTCACGAAGAAGGACGTGAGCGTCTCCGAGATGCCCGTGACGGACATGATCAGTGCCTTGGAGTACGGGCGGATCGACGCGGCGTGGATGACCGAGCCCTTCATCACCGCCTACGCCATGCAGGGCGGCCGCAAGCTCGCAGACATGATGGAAGGCCAGACCGAAAACCTGCCCATCGCCGGGTGGGCCACGTCCGGCAAGTTCGCCAAGAGCAACCCCGCCACCGTCCGAGCCTTCCAACGCGCCATGCTGCGCGCCCAGCGCGACGTCGCCAATGACCGGCAGCTCGTCACGAACCTGCTGCCGACCTACACCAAGATCGACAAGAAGGCGGCCACGACCATCGTCATCGGCACCTTCCCCCTCGGCCTCGCCAAGAGCAGGATCCAGAGAGTCATCGACCTCATGGCGGAGTACGGCTACATCAAGGAAGGCACCGTCGACGCCGGCAACCTGCTGATACCCGAGCCCCCACTGCCAGCCACACCGGCCGCTTCGACGCTCCCGCCGCCGCCATCCCCCAGCCGACTTCAGCAGGAGCTTCCATGACCGCCACCGACCCGTCCACCGACACGCAGGAACCCCGCAACGACCTGGAGACGACACCCGCGCTGCCGCAGCGGCGACGCTCCACCACCGTCCCCGCCCACCTGCTCGACGAACTCGACATCCCCGCGGCCGAACTGGTCCAGTTCATGATGGACGGCGTACCGGACTTCATGGCCCTGCACGCCGCGGTCGACCTCGGCATCTTCGAGTATCTGGCCAGCGACCAACTGACCAGCGACGAACTGGCCAACGCCTGCGAAGCCGACCCTGACGCGATGCGCCGGCTGATGCGCTGGCTGCACAGCCGCGACTTCGTCGCCACCTACGGCGAGCGCTACCAGCTGACCGAACTGGGCCAGGTCCTCACCGCCGCTGCTCAGCCGTCCATGCGTCACGCCGTTCTGGTCACCGGCTCGTCCTACTGGTGGGAGGCCACCGGCGACCTGACGGAGGCCGTCCGCCGTGGCCACCCCACGTGGTCGGGCCGTGGCCTGTCGCCCTACGACTACCTCGCGCACAACACCGAGCTGGGCACCGAGTTCGACAAGTTCATGGACGCCCGCAGCACCGCCCTCGGCCAGGACCTGGCGGCGTTCGACGACTTCGCCAAGGCACGGACGGTCGCCGATCTGGGAGGCGGCCTCGGCGGCGTCCTCGCCGCCATCATGCAGGCGCATCCGCACCTGCGGGGAATCCTCGCCGACCGCGAAGACGTCCTGGCTCGCGCGCACGACCGCCTGGCCCACAACGGACTGGCCGACCGCGTCCAACTCGCCCCCGGAGATTTCTTCGACACCATCCCCGACGGCGCGCAGATCTACCTGCTGTCATCGGTCTGCCACAACTACTCCGACGAGCAGGTCGCCGACCTGTTCACCATGGTGGCCGATGCGATGGCGCGCGCCAGCGACGTTGCGGAGCTGTGGATCGCCGAAGGCATGTTGCCGAGGCTGCCAGGCGCACGCAGCCGCTGGTACAGCACCGACATCCGGATGCTCGCGCTGTTCCCTGGAGACGGGGTGCGCGTCTCCGATGACTACTACCGCCTGACGCGGCAGGCCGGGCTGCGCATCCGAAGGACCAACCCGCTGCCGTGCGGGCAGACCCTCATGGTCGCCCGGCTGGCAGACCAGTAAAGAGCTCCGGCGGTGAATCCGGAGGATTCGCCGCCCTGCTCCACGCTGCGAGCTGAGGCGAGCTCGCAGCCGACCCGCCCCGGGCCGCTGGACTGGCGGTGGTCCGGCCGGGGCGGAACGGGCTGCGAGGCTGCCGCTCTTCCAGCGCAGCCTCGCAGCTCGCACCCTGACGACCGCCCCTCCCACCTCTCCCACGCGGAAAGCCATGACCTCGTCCGACACGTGGACCGACCGGCTGCGGCCGCACCAGCTCGAAGCGGTCGAGCACGCCCTCAAGGCCTTCGCCGACGGCGACCGCGCCACCCAGGTGCTGTCGTGCGGCACCGGCAAGACCCGCATCGGCGCCGCCGTCGCGGCGGCCCTCGCCGCGAACGGGCTGCGCCTGGTGCTGGCGCCGACCGTGATGCTGCTCGCCCAACTGCTGCGCGAGTACCGCCTTACCCTCGGCGATGCCGCCTTGGGCACCGTCTTGGTGGTCTGCTCCGACTACGATGCCGCCGAACGAGCCGGTGTCGAGGAGCTGCAGGCCCTGCATGTCCGCGTCACCACCGATCCGGCCGTGATCGCGGCAGCGGCGTCGCAACCCGGCCCGGTGACGGTGCTGTCCACGTACGCCAGCGTGGCGACGCTGAGCCGAGCCCATCACGAGCACGCCATGCCGCCGGTGGACATCCTGATCGCTGACGAAGCCCACCGGACGGTGTCCGGGCTGCAATGGCGGCGGGTTCACGACAACACCTATCTGCCGGCCAGGAAACGCCTGTACATGACGGCCACCCCGCGCAAGCTCGTCGGCGCCCGCCGGGAGGCCGGCGTGGTGGGCATGGACGACGAAGCCGTGTATGGGCCGACGGTCTACCGGCTGGGATACGGAACCGCCCGAGACCTTGGGCTGGTCGTCCCGTACCGCCTGGTGGTGTCGCTGGTGAGCGACGCGCAGATACGCGCGATCACCGACCAGACCCACGGCCGCGCCGCCGTGCACGTACGCGGGAAGAAGATCGCGGCCCGGATGCTCGCCGCGCAGATCGCGATGCTGCGCGCCGCGGCCACGTACGGCGTCGGCCGCGCCATCACCTTCCACACCACCAACAACGACGCCCAGCACTTCGCCACAACGCTGCCCGAAGTCGCCGGCCTGGTGGCCGCCGACGCGCGGCCCGCCGCGCTGTGGGCCGGCCACATCCGCTATGAGCAGAGCGCCGCGGTGCGCCGCCAGCGGCTGCAACGGCTCGCCGACGGAGTCGCCGGCGGGCTGGCGGTGCTGTCGTCGGCGAGGATGCTGTCCGAGGGCGTCGACGTGCGGCCCGTGGACGCGGTGCTGTTCGCCGACCCACGCCGCTCCACCGTGGACATCGCCCAGGCCATCGGACGGGCCCTGCGTCCCGGCGACCGCCCGGACAAGGTGGCCACAATCATCGTGCCGCTCATGGCCGACCCGGACGCCGATCTGGCCGCGGCCATGGACGGCTCCGACTATGCCCCCGTGTGGGAGGTGGTCCGCGCGCTGCGCAGCCATGACGACGAGGTGGCCGCCGACGTCGATCAGCGGCGCCGCGCTCGCGGCCGCGGCGACAGCCGGCCGCGGCCGATCCGCTGGCTGACCATCGACGGCGGCGCCGACGCGCCGCAAGCGTTCGCCGAACAGATCACGGTCGGCATCGTCGAGTCCGCGACCGCTTCGTGGGAGGAGTACTACGGGGCCGCCTGCGCCTACGCCGAGGCCCACGGTGACCTCCTGATTCCCGAGGAGTGGGTGAGCCCGACCGGGCTGCGCGTGGGCAAGTGGCTGATCACCCAGCGCGCCCAGCGCACGCGGGGCCACCTGCGGCCCGAACGGATCACGCTGCTGGACGCGATCGCCATGGCCTGGAGCGTGCGCGAGGCCGAGTGGAAACGCCAGTATGGCGCGCTTGCCGCCTACCACCGCCAGCACGGCCACGCCGACGTGCCCTACGCGTACGTCACCGCAGACGGGTTCCGCCTGGGCGTGTGGGCCAGCCGCCTGCACAGCGGACGCAAGGCGCTGACGGCCAAGCAGCGCTCCGAACTCGACATGCTGGGCGTGAAGATCAACGACGGCCCGAGCGCGTGGGAATGCAACTACGCCGCCGCGGCAGCCTTCCACCGCGAGCACGGCCACCTCAAGGTTCCCATCGCCTACATCACCCCGGACGGCATCCGGCTGGGCCTGTGGATCCGGACCATGCGGGCCGCCGGAGACGGCCTCCCCGGAGGGAAGCGGCAGCGTCTGGACGCGCTGAACATGATCTGGAAGCCGCGCCAGGAGGCTGCGAAAGCGCACCAGGCCGACTGGGAAGCAGCCGTGGCCGCCGCCACCGCCTACGTCAACGAGCACGGCCATCTCCGCCCGGTCGCCCGCTACGTCACCAGCGACGGCTACCCCCTCGGCAGGCGGCTGAACCGTTGGCGCTCGTCCTCCTTTTACCGTCCCCTCACGGCCCAGCAACGTGCCGTGCTCGATGCGCTGGACCCCAACTGGGCCCGGCCATCCCCGCAGTCCTCTTCCTGGACCCGCTAAGCGCCAGAAATGGCCCACCACCGAAAGAGGTCATCATGACCGCACAAAACACCACGCCGAGCATCCCGACGACCGTCCCGAGCGGCGCTGCCGCCGGCGAGACCAGCCACGACACCGGCCAGACGATCCAGCGGATGCGCAGCGCCTTCGCCGACCGGCTCCGCCAGCAGGGGATCGTCCGGACCCCGGCAGTGCAGGACGCGCTACGCACCGTGCCCCGCCACCCGTTCGCGCCCGGCGTGCCGCTGGAGCAGGCCTACGCGATCATGCCCGCGCACACCGCAGCCGACTCCACCGCAACCAGCTCCATCACCGCTGAGCCGGCCGTCGCCGCCGCCCTGCTCGAACAGGCACAGGTACAGCCCGGCATGCGGGTCCTGGACATCGGCGCCACCACCGGCTACCCCGCCGCCCTGCTCGCCCACCTGGTCGGCGAGCACGGCCACGTGACAACCGTGAACACCGACGCCGACCTCGTCCGCACAGCCATCGCCAGCCTGGCCGAGACCGGCTCCAGCACCATCCGCGTCGTCAGCAGCCAGGCGGCCGCCGGCTACGCCGACGGCGCTCCATACGACCGGCTGATCACCTCCGACGCCACCTGGGACGTGCCACCGGCCTGGCTACCGCAGATCTCACCGAACGGCCGCCTGGTCATGCCGCTGCGCCTGCGCGGCAGCATGTACCGCCTCATCGGATTCGACCGCACCAACGACCACTGGACCGCGCAATACTCCGACACGGCCGCGTTCACGCCGCCACAGGACCGGATCGCCGACGACCCCCTGCGCCTGGCGGCACTGAACGAGACCTACACGGTCATCCTCCACCTCCACCAGGACCAGCAGGTCGACGCGGCCGACCTCCTCGGTGTCCTGGATCGCAAGCGCAGCGACGTGTGGACAGGCGTGCGCATCCCCAGGGACACCGACAGCATCGAGCTGCTCCACCTGTACCTCGCGTGCGCCATGGAGGCGGGCCTGTCACGCATGACGGCGACCACGGACGCGATCACCACCGCGACGATCACGCCGCCGTTCGAGTGGGGTGCCATGGCCGTCCCCGGCGCTGGCGACCTCGCTTACATCACTCTGCGGCCCACCCACACCACCACTGCTGCCAGCGAATTGATGTACGAGATCGGCGTCGTCGGGCACGGCCGCGACGGCTACAGCCTGGCCACCTGCGTGGCCGATGCGATCTGCCTGTGGGCGCGGGAGTACCGCCAGAACTCCGTGCGGATCGATCTGCAACGCGCCGACGCCTGCAAGCAGATCGACGGCCAGTTCGTCTTCGACCGGCCGAACAGCCGACTCGTGATCGACTGGGAATGACCCACGCGTGCCGCACCCGGCGAGAAGCGGCCGAGCACGCTCTCCACACCTTGCGATGGCCGGTACGCGGCCCGGCCGAGCGGACGTTGTCAAGCTGGCCCGCGAGGTTCTGCCGGGTCTGTCCCAGTCCCGCGGGTTCTGCTGACGTCCCACGGGTTCAGCACCGGCGTCCGGCGGCTGCCCCCTTCCTCCTCCCTTTCAGAAAGTCATGAACTCTTACTCCAGCACATGGGCCGACAAGCTGCGTCCGCACCAACTCGACGCGGTCAGCACGACCGCGGCCGCGTTCACCCATGAGGAACGCGCAACGGTCGCCATGCCCTGCGGCGGCGGCAAGACCTGGGTCGGCGCTGCTGTCGCCGCCGCCCGGATGGAACGCGCCGACGCTGACCGGATTTTGATCGTCGCCCCGTTCCTGGAGTTGCTGACGCAGACGATCCGGCAGTGGCGGGCGCTGCTCGGTGATGCGATGCTGGGCCGGCTCATCGCGGTCTGCTCCGATCAGCGGGTGCTGGATGAGCATCGGGGTGATCTGCGCGACGAGCGCGTCAGCGTCACCTGTGACGCCGGGGAGCTCGTACAGCTCGCCTCCGGCCCAGGCCGGATGATCGTGGCCAGCACGTACCACAGCCTGCCGGTGATCGCCGCCGCGCACGAGCAGCGCTTACCGATGTTTGACCTGATCGTCGTCGACGAGGCCCATCGCAGCGTCGGGCGAATGGACAATCCGTGGGCCATCGTGCACAGCAACGCGCATATCCCGGCGGATCGGCGGCTGTACCTGACCGCTACGCCGAAGGTGATCGGCGGCAGCGGCGATGACGATGTCGTCAGCATGGACGATGCGAAGATCTTCGGCCAGGTCACCCGCCCGCTGACCTTCTCCGCGGCGCAGGACATGGGACTGCTGGCCAGGTATCAGACCGTGGTGCCCGTGGTGACCGACGAGCAGATTCGCGCCGCCGCCCGTCAGCCTCAGCCTGAGGAGTTCTACCAGCACGGAACATCGGCGCTGTCGCCCGACATGCTCGCCACCCAGATCGCCGTGCTGCGGGCCGCCCACGAAAAGGGCATCCGCCGTATGATCACCTTCCACAGTCGTGTAGCCGGCGCCAAGTGGTTCGCCGCCACCTTGAGCCACGCCGCCGCGCTGCTCGATGCGGCCGAACGCCCGGCCCGCCTATGGACCGGACATGTGCACGGCGGCCAGCCGCTCGACCAACGGCGCGCGATCTTGGACCGGCTACGTTCCGACGACGACGGCCTGATCGTTATCTCCAACGCCCGCGTCCTGGGCGAGGGCATCGACGTGCCTGCCATCGACGCGGTCGCCTTCATCGACGCCCGCGAATCTCCCATCGACATCATCCAAGCCATCGGACGGGCCCTGCGCAGCAACCCCGAGGCCGGACCCAAAATCGCCTCCATCATCGTCCCGGCTCTCCTCGGCCCCGACGAGGATCCCGAAACCGCTCTCGAAGGCTCTGCCTTCGCTCCTGTGTGGCAGATCGTGCGCGCCCTGGCCGCCCATGACGACAGCCTGGCCACCCATCTGGGCAGGTTGCGCCGCCGTCTGGGCAGCGAGTCAACCGCTGGCGCTGCGGCTTCGGATGGCGGGCCGGAGCTTCCCGAGTGGCTTGCCATTACCGGCGTGCCCGTGCCACCTGACTTCGCCAGAGCCATCACGGTGCAGACCATCCGTGCCGGCAGCCACTCCTGGGAGGAGTATTTCGGCGCCGCGGAAGCCTACGTGGCCGAGTCCGGAGACCTTCTCGTCCCGGAATCCTGGGAAACGCCGTCCGGTCTTCGCCTCGGCCGCTGGGTCCAGCGGCTGCGCATCCTGCGCAGGGAAGGCAGCCTCTCAACCCAGTGGTCCGCCCGCATGGACGCCATCGGCATGGTGTGGGATGTCCGCGCAGACGGTCGGCAGCGTCTGCTCGCCGAATGCCGCAAGTACCGCAAAAAGTACGGCAACCTGCTCGTCCCCAAGGCGTACGTCGCTCACGACGATACTGACGACGATCCTCCGTACCCGCTCGGCTCCAACCTCTACGGCTTCCGCAGCCGCTACCGCGCCGGAACCCTGGATCCCGCATTCGCCGCAGAGCTGACCGCCCTCGGCGTGGTCTGGAACGTCCGCGACGCAGAGCGAGAGCAGCTCCTGTCCGATCTGATCGACTACCGCGCCCAACATGGCGATCTCGACGTCCCCCAGAACTACGTCACCCCCGGACCCAACGGCCGCAAGCTGGGCCAACAGGTCGTCGGCGTACGCCGAAACCGACGAGAAGGCACCCTGGCACAGGAAGAAGTCGACGAACTCGAACAGCTCGGCTTCATCTGGAACGCCCCGGAGTGGCGGTTCAAGCGCTACATGAAAGCGCTGTACGCCTACAAGAAGGCCAACAAGGGCAGCGTCGACGTACCAGTCAAATATGTCACCCCTCCACCTGAAAACCTCACCCTCGGCCGATGGCTCTCCCAGCGCAAGAACCGCCACGGAAAAGGCCGCCTGGCACCCCAGCACGCTGAGGCACTACAGAAGGCCGGGGTCAAACTGCCGGCCAAGGACATCAAGAAATGAGCCGCCTCGGGCGCAAGGCCCGCGAGACGGCCACAGTGCCGCCTCCATCCGGTACCTGCCCGCCCCCGCCGCCACAGCGCCTGAGCGGGCGCCGCAGCAGAGCGGGCTGCTGCGCAAGTGGCACGGAAGCGTCGCCGTCTTCTGGCCCGAGACTTTCAGAACCCGCCGCAATAATCCCGCCTGAGGACGTTCGGGGGAGCCCGCCACGCACCATGCCGCTCCTGCACGCGCTAAGAACCCGACGTAGGCCGATCAGACAAGAGGCGTTCATGTCTGCCCATCCGACGCGCCACCTGCCGCATGCGGCGGCAGGCTCACACACTGACAAGAGCGTCATGGAACGTCGCCGCGGCGACATGACCCCGGCCACCTCCGGACAAGATCACCGTCCAGCGTGGCAGGACTGCACCGGTGGGCAACGGTCACACCGCGGCAAGGGCCGCACGGAACTCCCGTACCTTTTGCTGGTCGGGCCAGCGCCGCTGCAGCAGATCGGCAAGCGGCTTCAACTCCGTGAGGACGTGCTTGGAGCCCGATCGGCGTGCCTCGGTCAGACCCGCGAGCCCGGCGAGCGCCGCAGCGTCGGGCGCCTGGCCGACAGCGTGCGCCAGGCCGAGTCGGACCAGATGAACGGCTCGATCACGATAGTGCGTGGCGGGCAATCCAGTCAGCTGCGCCTGGAAGATGGTGACCGCTCGCTCGTGCTCGCCCGCCGACACGTAGCAGGTGGCTCGTTGGAGATCGCCGAAGGCGGTGCCATAGAAACGCAGGTAAGGCGGGTCATCGGCGCTGCGCGGAGCGGCGAGAAGCTCATCAGCGGCATCCAGCGCTGCAGCATCTATCGTGCCGGCCGCTGCCTGGGCGCGCGCCTCATACAGGCACGCGACAGCCTGCAGGACGGGAGGGGTGGGCCACTCGGTATGCCGGACAGTCTGGGCGATGTCGAGAACGCGGGCGAAATCACGGTGATCAAGAGCGAGGGATGCCGTGCGCAGCATCATGTACGTGGCCATGCTGGTGTCTCCGGCCTCCATCGCCCACGCGCTGGCCTTGCCAGCCCAGTGGCGGCACGCTTCGGTGTCGGCGATCTCACGATGCAACCACGACAGATGCTCGGCGATCTCGGCCTGCACCGCGCGCAGATCACGGCGGTATGGGCCGCTGACGGTGTCGCGGCGGTCGGCAATGTCGCGCAAGGTCTCCACGAGCGAGGCAATGTGAGCGCCGGGCGTGAGCAGGTGATGGCCGGCCTGATGGCCGACCAGGGTCCGCCGGAAGAACGCCGCGGTGCCCGGCTCGGCGGATGCTGGGGAGGAAACGGCGCCCGGCAGCAGCGCCGCCAACCCGCCCCCTGCGAGCAGCGAGCTGAACGCACGGCGGGACATGGTCACGGTGATGGTCCCTTCGCCAAGGATGGAACGCACGGCGACAGGCTCGCTGCCGTCGTCACTTTCAGGGTAGTCCGGCTGCCCATCCCGTTGAAGGGCGGACACGATGTGGCCGATCACGTCGTGAGAGACGATCAGCGCAGGCGGGCCCGAGGCGTCACGCGGCCCATACAGCAGGTCATCGACGCGGCACCCGAACAGGACCGCCAGGCGGCCCAGGTCCTGCAAGGACGGCGGCCGCGCGGAACCGGATGCCGGCGCTCCCGGGCCGCGCCACCTCTCCCAGTAGGAGACCTGCTTGAATGTCTTCGGTGTCTCTTCCGGCCAGCGCTCGTTGTAACGGTCGGCGATCTGCGTCTGGCTGAGCGCGAACGCGTGCCGGTAGGCCACCAGAGGAGGCGTCCCCCAGCGATCCATGATCGTGCGGACGATGGTGGGCGTGGTCGAGCCGGTGCGGCGCATCGTCGTGACCAGCTCCCTGATCATCTTGCGCGCCTCAGCGCCCATCTGCGGCACCTCCCGGATCGCGGGCGAGGCTCGTTCCCCACAGTAACCCGCCCCGCTGGGCGCGGTCCTCCCCTCGTGGCGGGGAGCGGCGAAACTCGGGGCTCTCCCCGCGAGCCGGGGTCGACCCGCCAATACCCACCATGTTCAGTGAAGACCAGAGCACTAACAGCCATTGACTCAGGTGCGAGTAGCCGAGAGGTGGTGGTCATGCGCCCGTTCTCACCCGGCGGCGCCTCGTGC
The DNA here is from genome assembly GCF_053587055.1 of Nonomuraea sp. NPDC003707. Classification (NCBI taxonomy): domain Bacteria; kingdom Bacillati; phylum Actinomycetota; class Actinomycetes; order Streptosporangiales; family Streptosporangiaceae; genus Nonomuraea; species Nonomuraea sp. NPDC003707. The sequence goes on from NZ_JBSFNK010000028.1 coordinate 164,315, forward strand.
GCCGTCAGCGGCTCACATGCGCTACGCCGCCAGGCCGCACCGCCAGAGAAGCCCTTGGGTGTCGAACAGTGCGTCCAACACTGCGGCCTGGTGCTCGGGAAGAAGGTACCCGCCCCGTTCGGCTCTGCCCAGCCAGGCCCGATCGTAACGGGCGAGCTCCGCGAGCTGACGCTGCGTCAGGCAAGCGCTCTCGCGCAGATGCCGCAGGAGCAGTCCCATCAGGTGCGCCACACACGCGCGCCGCTCATCCACCTGCTCAGACACCCCGATCAGCTCCTCTGCTGTATCGCGGCTCGGAGCATGCCCCAAGACTGCCCCAACGCTCCTCTAGCGGACCGCACCCCGCCGGGTGACGATGCGTTACAGAAGGTTGATCGGAGCGTAAGCCCGGAGATCAAGCAAAGCAGCGGATTTCATCAGACCCTCACCCCACGGCCACAGCCGTGCCGCAGCACGAGCCGCCTCACGTCGCCATCCCCATGAGACGGCCGGCAGCAGAACGGAGACCACGATGACATCGCCCCGCCCCTCTCCAGCTCTTGTCGAGTCGCACCCTGATCTGCGCGACCTGGGCAGCGTCGGACTAACCATCGGCAAGACCTTCACCTTCGAGGCGGCCCACCGCCTGAACGGACTACCTGATGGGCACAAGTGCGGCCGTCGGCACGGTCACAGCTACCAGGTGACCGTCGAGCTCACCTCCGACGCGCTCGTCGACCCGGGATTCATCACCGACTTCGGGGACTTGACCCCGTTCGCCGCCCACCTCGCCGAGCACTTCGATCATCGCGACCTGAACGAGGTGCTCAAGGTCGAGCCGACTTCCGAACACCTGGCTCTCCATCTGGCCAGGTGGTTCCTCGACAACGTGCAGCCGGGCATCCCCGGGCGGCTGGCAGCCGTCACCGTGAGCGAGACCTCGAAAACGTGGGCGCGCTGCACGATCGGAAACGCCACGTGACCACCACCACCGTGTCCGCCCCGTCCCGCGACGCGACGCTCCTGATCGCCGAGCGATTCGGCCCGACGCTGCAAGGCGAAGGACCCAGCATCGGCATGAACGCGCTGTTCATCCGGCTATCACGCTGCAATCTGTCATGCAGCTGGTGCGACACCCCGTACACGTGGGACACCAGGCGGTTCAACCTGCGGGAGCAGCGCGAGCTCGTCTCCGTCGCCGACCTGGTCACGTGGGCGCTGGACCACCCTGTGCCGCTGATCGTCATCACGGGTGGAGAGCCTCTGCTGCAGCAGCGCCACCTGCCCGCGCTGGCCGAGCCGCTGCTGCAGGCCGGCCGCCGCCTGGAGATCGAGACCAACGGTACCGTTGCTCCCGATCCAGCGCTGCTGGTGGACGGGCTGCGCTTCAACGTCTCCCCGAAACTGGCCAACGCGAACGTTCCACGCAAGCGGCGCATCAAGCCCGCCGCCTTGGAAGCGCTGTCGGCCAGCGGGCAGGCGGTGTTCAAGTTCGTCGTCAGCGACCCGGCCGACCTGGACGAGATCGCCGAACTCGCCGAGCGCTTCGGGATGAAGCAGGTGTGGGTGATGCCTGAAGGCGTCTCCGCCGAGCACGTACTGGGCCGCGCCCAGAAGCTCGCCGAGGCGGTCATCGCCCGCGGCTGGTCGCTGTCCCTGCGCCTGCACGTCCTGCTGTGGGGTGACGAACGTGGCCGATGACAGCCGTCGCTCCGCGCCTACCGGCCCCGCCCCTGGAAGCGAGGAAGGACCATGACCACCAACGCCGTGCGGTCCCCTGAGACGGCGCATCTCGGCCGAGCCGTTTCACAGCCACCCGAGCACGTCCCAGGCTCGACGGTGAACACGCCGCGCGTGGCCGAACTCGTCCGCGAACTGCTCATCGCTCTTGGAGAGGACCCCCAGCGCGAGGGCCTGCTCGACACGCCGGCCCGCGTCGCGTCCTGGTGGCACAGCTTCCTGTCGCCGGACCCCTTGGCGACGGCGACCCGCTTCACCGAAACCCGCGCCAGTGACCAGCTGGTGGTGGTCGGCGGGCTGAACGTGTGGTCGCTGTGTGAGCATCACCTGCTGCCGATGCAGCTGGACGCGCACGTCGGCTACCTCGCCGACGGCACTGTCCTGGGGCTGTCGAAGTTCGGCCGGATCGCGCAGCGTTACGCCGGGCGGCTCCAGATGCAGGAACGCTTCACCCGCCAGCTCGCCGACGAGGTGGCCACAGCGATCGGCAGCCAGGACGTGGCCGTCACGGTGCACGGCGTGCACCTGTGCATGAGCATGCGCGGCGTCCGGATGGAAAGTGCTCGCACCTCCACCGTCCACGCCGCCGGCCGGTTCAGGACCGATCCGCTGCTCTCCCAGCAGTTCCTCACCCTCACCACCGCTGGCGGCGGGAGGAGAGCGTGATGCCGATCAACCCCGGGCGGTTCGCCGCCGCAATCCTGCCAGCGACGGCGACGGCGACGGGGCGCGACGGGCGCGCGGTCACACACCTGACGTGGCCCCAAGTGGAAGAGCTCATCGGCCAGATCGCCGAGGCGATCCGAAACGACGGCACCCCCCAGACGCTGGTCGCAGTCCTGCGCGGTGGCGCCATCCCGGCCGTCTGCCTCTCCCACCAACTCCCGCTGCGAGACCTCCGGACGGTCGAGGTCACCCACACCGCCGACGACAGCACCAACGCCGCCAAGACGCCGCAGCCCCTGGTCGTCAACCCGGCCTCGCTGGGCGACCTCACCGGCCGGGACGTCCTCATCGTGGACGACGTCGCCGGCACCGGAGACACCCTCAACGCCGCGGCACAACTGGCCACCGACGCCGGAGCCGGGCGAGTGCGGACCGCGGTATGCGTGGTGAACAAGGACAACTGGACCGGCCGCCATCCGGCGGAGGCGACGGTCACCTACATCGGCACGACCACCCGCGGGTGGACGGTCTTCCCCTGGGAGGAGCAACGATGAGCACGAGCACTGATCAGCTTCCCGAGCAGTTCCGCACCCGGCCCGGGACCCCCATGATCGGCCCGTACAGCGTCAACCAGATGGACGACTTCTACGCGGCGCTGCACCGCGGGGAGGCCAAGCCGTCGGGGCTGATGAACCTGATGCAGCACCTCATCGTCGCCGAGCGGTGCGCGCCGGGCGCGACGGTGCTGGACGTGTGCTGCGGCCGCGGGCTGGCGCTGCCGCTGCTGCACCGGTACGCGCCGCAGATCGGACGGTACGTCGGGCTGGACATCAGCCCCGGCAACCTGACCGAGGCCCGCGAACGCATCGCGTTCGTACGCGAGACGTACGGCGAGCTTTTCCCGATCGACCTCGTCGAATGCGATGTGGCCGAGCCTTGGCCGCCCCTGCCCTCCTTCGACGTGGCGCTGTACACCTCCGCGCTGGAGCATCTGCCCTTCGATCTCGGGGCGCGCAGCCTGGCCAGCACGGCGCAGGCGCTCGCGCCCGGCGGGGTGCTGTACCTGTCCACGCCGCGAGGGTTCGGCCCGCGCCCGCGGCCTCTGCAGTACCGGGTCCACGTCTGCGAGTGGTCACGGGAGGAGGTGGAGCAGGTGGTCAGCGAGGCGGGCCTGCTCATCGAGGACGTGATGGGCCTGCTGCCGCCCGAACCGGACGTGGTCGCCGGCGAACTCGCCGAACGGTACGGGCCGGGAGCGGCCGACTGGTACCGCGACACCGCCGAGCGCGTCCCTGCGGCGCTGCTGAACACGATCTCGGCGGTGTCGGCGCCGAAGACGGCGACCGAACTGCTGTACGTGTGCCGGAGGCCCGCATGACCTCCGCCATTCCCGCGCCACGCCGTGAAAGCGCCCCCGCCCGGCCGCTGTGGGTGACCATCGAAGGCATCAACGGCGTCGGCAAGACCACTGCGGCCCGCGCGGTCGCCTCCCGCCTCGGCGAGCGATGCCTGCTCCTGGACGAGATCACCGACCAGGCCAGCGACACCCTGACCGGACGCGTGATCTCCGCACTGGCCGCGCAGGACCCCGTGTGTCTGCGCACCGGGCACCCGGTCGCGGAGACCCTGGCGCTGCTCGCGCTGAAGATCCGCGAGGCCGAACTCCTCGCCGGCCTGCCGATCATGCCTGAGGTAATCATCGAGGACCGCGGCGTCGACACTGTCGCCGTCTACCAGGCTGCGATCCTCTGCGAACAGGCCCCCGACGCCGATCCCGCGCACATCGCCCGGCACATCCTCTCCACGATGTCGGCCTGGCTGCCCCGGCCCGACGCCACCGTCCTGCTGACCGGCGACCGCCAGGTGTGCATCCAGCGCTTCGCCAACCGGATCGAACGGACACTGGCCCCACAGGACGCGCGCGTGATCGAGCAGGCCGACGCCCTCTACATCGGGCTGGCCGCCGCCGAGCCCGGCCGCTACACCGTGATCGACACCGCCGGGCGGTCGGCCGAGGCCGTCGCCGACGCGGTCGGCGCGGTCGTGCAGAACCTCGCCAAGCAGAGGGAGGCCTACCGTGCCGCCTGATGAGTTCTCACCGCCTGACGTGCTTCGGACGCCTGACGCGACCCTGCTGTGGGGCCTCCGCTCCCCCTGCGCGTTCGCCTGCCCCCACTGCTACTTCGGCACGATCGAGGAGCACAAACAGCAGGGCCTGCCCACCGAGGCCGGCGTCCTGTCCCACCTGTCCCGCACCGACCTGCCGCCTCAGACGCTCAAGGCGTTCGCACGGACCCTGGCCGGCTCGCCGGTCGAGCGGGTGGTCATCGCCGGCGGGGAACCGCTGGACTGGCCCCCCACGCTGGAGGTGATCGACCTCATCAAACAGGCAGGCTGTCAGGTCGTGATCGCCACCAACGGCATCCCGCTCACTCGCCCGCAGGTGGTCCAGCGGCTGATCGATCTCGGCGTCGACGGCGTTTCGGTCTCCCTCGACAGCGCGGACGCGGCCGTCAACGACCGGCTGCGCCCCTCGCGGTCGGGCCGCTTCGGCTACCACGATGTCGTGGCCGGTATCCGCGCCCTGCTTCAGGCCCGGGGCGACCGGCAAGCACCGCGGGTGGGGATCTACACCGTGGTGATGCGGGAACGCCCACAGGAGATCACCAACATGGCCCATCTGGCCGACCAGCTCGGCGTGGACTACTACGTTCCCCAGCCGATCTCCCTGGCGCCCGATCACAAGCTCTTCGCCGCGCTGACCCACCGCGGCGAAGACGTCCCCGCTGTGGCCGAGCAACTCAGTCGTCTCTACGACGAGCCGGGCATGCTGGCGCTGCCGGACCCCTCCTACGTGCGGCGCTTCATCGACGCGGTCTCCACCCAGGACAGCGGGCACGTGCCCGACTGCTTCGGCGGCGCCCGCCTGTTCTTCATCCAGCCCGACGGCTCGGTCTGGGACTGCCCGTCCGATCGCCGGATCGCCGCCACCCCGACCGCGCGTCGGCGCACCATCCGAGACGCCGACGCACGCATCCTGTTCGCCGACCGGCCCGCGTGCACGAACTGCGAGCTGTTCAGCCGGGATTGCGTGAACATGTGGCCGCTCGTGCTGGACATGCCGCGGCTGCTGAACGCGAGGGCCGTCCGATGACGCTCCCCGCGGTCGCTGACGGCGCACTGCTGCTCGCCGATCAGCTCGCCGCCGTGCTCGGGCAGATGCCCGACCCGAGCGGCGGCCCGGTCGCTGGGCAGCTAGAACGTGAGCTGGCTGAGGCCTTCGGCGTCCCGCACGCCATCGCGGTCTCCTCCGGTACTGCGGCCCTGCATGTCGCCCTGTCGGCCTGCGGCATCGGCCCCGGCGACGAAGTGCTCGTGCCGGCGTTGACCGTCGTCATGACGGTGGCGCCTCTGGGCGCCGTCGGGGCAACGCCGGTGTTCGTCGATAGCGACCCGGCCACCCTGGACCTGGACTACGACGACGCGGCCCGCAAGGTCTCCGCGCGGACCCGGGCGATCATCCCGGTGCACCTATGGGGCCGGATGGGCGACCCGGCGGCCCTGGCGGCGTTCGCATCCGAGCACGGGCTCGCCGTGGTCGAGGACGCCGCGCAGAGCGCCGGCACCTCACGCGACGGGCAGCGGGCCGGCACCGTCGGCACCGCTGGCTGCTTCAGCATGAAGGACGGCAAGATCCTTTGGAGCGGCGAGGGCGGCTTCCTGCTCACCGCCAGCCGCGACGTGGCAGAGCACACGGCCGCGTTCCGCAGCCACTGGCAGCCGCCCCCTCCTGGCCAGGCCCCGCAGAGCCGCCTGGCCACCAACGCCCGCCTCGCCGCTCCCCTCGCCGCGATCGCCCTGGCCAACCTCCGCCAGCTCCCAACCCTGGTGGAACTGCGCCGCGCCCAGACCCGCCACCTGCTGCACGCCCTGGAGCACGTGCCCGGCCTGGCCGCCGTCGCCCCGGCGACGCGCGAGGAGTGGAACGGATTCGCTCCCCTGCTGCACATCGACCTGCCGAACCCCCGGGGGTTCGCCGAACACCTCGCGCAGCAGGGAGTGCCGAACTCCACCGGCAGCTTCGGGCTCGTGCCGTGCGACAGCCGGCCCATGTTCGCCCTCAGTGACCGGCCGTGCCGCGGCGCCGCGGAGATCCTCGATCGCACGCTCGCGGTCATCCTCACCGAACGCGACACCGAGGCCACCCTCGACCGCTACGCCGCCGTCATCGCCCACGCGGCCGCCGCATGGAACACATGCCGCGACGCCCCGGAACCTACACCGACGAACGCTGCCGGATCGACCCTTCCGGCGCCGCCCTGCCCGCGCTCCTGAACGGATCCTGCCGCATGACGATCACACCGGTACGGCATTCCTGCACCCGAGGCCCGCTGATCGCGGTCGATGGCATCACCGGAGTCGGCAAGACGTATCTCACCCACCGCGCCATCGAGGCCATTGATGCCCCTGGCGCCAAGCCGGTGCTGCTCGACGGGTTCTCCCAGCGGGCCGACGGGCACCCCGGCCTGGGCGAAGCCCTGCTCCGCGCCCTGCGGGAGGCCAGCGCAGGGGACCCGTTCCTGCGCGGGGGCACCCCTTTGGCCGAGACCTGGCTCCTGCTGGCCATCAAGCGCTATGACCTGGACACCGTCATAGCCGAGCTGTCGCGCGGGCGTGCCGTCGTCGAGGGCCGAAGCGTTGACACCACGGCGGTGTGCCAGGCTCTGCTGCTGCACCCCGACAACCCGGACGCGGCCCTGAAGACGGCAAAGGCTCTGCTGGATTTCGCGTCGGCCTACCGGCCCCTGCCCGATCTCACCATCCTCATCACCGACGACGCCCGCCAGGCCATCGCGCGCATCCACCAGCGTGACCGGCGCGTCCTCACCTCCGAGCAAGCCGCGTTCATGGGTGAGGCGTGCGCGCTCTACGAGCGCCTCGCCGCCACCGACCCGGCACGCTACCGGGTCGTCGACCGGCGCACCGTTGACGAGCACGAGGCGGCCGAGCTCATCCGGGCCTGGATTCACAACGCCAGGACCGGCCTGGGCTGCGTGCGCGAGCCATGGCAGGGCTCGGGGGCCCGCTGCATGTGCTGCGGCCACCCCGCGGAACTGGCACCGGCATGAACGAGGCGGCCCTTCCCTCGCGCTGCCTGGGCCCGCCTTGCGCGAGGTGCTGTGCGCCCGCGATCTCCGACGGCATCGAGGCCCTGATCCTCGACTTCGACGGAACTCTCGCCGACACGACGCCCAGCCACGAGCAGGCACTACGAGCGGCGCTGCAGCCGCACGGCCACGACCTCGACCACAACTGGTATCGCCGGCACGTCGGCCTGTCCATCCACGACCTGCTGGCCGCGCTACCGGGCGGCCGGTCGCTCCCCTACGACGAGATCATCCGAGCCAGCCGCGCCCACCTGCTCGCCACCGTGCACCACACCACCGCCATCGCGTGCGTCGTCTCGCTCTTGCACGCCGCACGCCGGGCTGGACTGCGCTGCGCCGTCGCTTCAGGCGCCAGCCGAGTCCTCGTCCATCCCGGGCTCGACGCTGTGGGGCTGAGGCACGAGTTCGCAGCTGTCGTCGCACGAGAAGACGTCACGCACGGCAAGCCAGCCCCCGACCTATACCTCGCGGCCGCCCAACGCCTCGACGTCCCGCCGGGCCACTGCCTGGCCGTCGATGACGCTCCTGACGGCGTCGCCTCCGCTCGCGCCGCCGGAATACAGCACGTGATCACGGTGGCCGACGGCCACCTGGCCCCCGCCGACGAAGACACGACACCGCGCCGTGCACCGCGCCCGGCAGCACGACGCCACGATGCACAGATTCCGCCCGATGACGGCATGTGCCGTCGCTCCAGGGGAGCATGATGCCTGTCCTCCACTCGACCAAGAACCTCCAGATCGTCGAACCTCCCACGCCAACCCGGGAGGGCATTGGACACTTCGAGTACACCGACACCTACACGGTGTTTCACTACGGCCGGATGCCGGACCCGATCCCCGGCAAGGGGGAGGCGATCTGCCGCATGGCCGTCTTCAACTTCGGCATGCTGGAGGAGGCGGGCGTGCCAACGCATTTCCGCCGGTTCATCCCCCCGAACACGATCGAGTTCAACCTCGCGCGCGTCCCGGATCCGAATGCTGGGCCGCTCGCCCCGGGCGAAGGCAATTACCTCGTTCCCGTGCAGGTCCTCTTCCGCAACGAACTCCCGCAAGGAAGCTCCGTGCACCGCCGCCTCGCCACCGGCGAGCTCACAGCGGCCGAGGTCGGGCTCCGCACCATTCCCGAAGCCGGCGAGAAGCTGGAACGACCGTTCATCGAGTACGCCACCATGCTCCAAGACGTCAACCAGTTCATCAATGGGCCCGAGGCCCAGCGCCTGGCCGGGCTGAGCGACGAGCCCTTCCAGGCGATGCACGACACCGCCATCAAGGTCAACGAGGTGCTGACCGGGCACGCCGCCAAGCTCGGGCTGAGCCACTGCGACGGCAAGGCCGAGTTCCTGGTGTCGAGCGATGCGCGCATCGTGCTGGCCGACAGTCCCGGCACACCCGACGAAAGCCGCCTGATGTACGACGGCGTCCACTGCGGCAAGCAGGTCCTGCGAAACTGGTACGTGGCCAACGGGCTCGAGGTGCCGACTGGCAAACTGATCGCCGACGGCGTGCCCCGGAGCCAGTGGCCACAGCCAGCATCCCTTCCGCCCGAGTTCCTGCCGGCGATGTCGGACCTCTACCGGTCCCTGAGCGAGACCTGGACTGGCGAGCGCCGGTGGAACGCGCCGGACCTGCACGCCGCCACACAGGCAGTAACCAACCTCATCGGTCAATGACGGCACACGACGGGCAGCACTCAGGCATGCTCTCCTCGATGTGGCGGGCGCGGGCCGGCACCGCGACGGAACCCGGGAGAACGGTGGGCACATGGGCGGCTTGACGCACGACCCCGCCTTCGCGGCGACGACGTTCGTGGTCATCGACTTCGAGGCGACAACCCCCAAGGGTTACCCGGCCCAGCCCATTGAGGTCGCCGCTCTCGCACTCCGCTACCAGGCGGGCGCCTGGACGACAGCCGGCAAGCCGTTTTCCTCGCTCATCAGGCCGCCCGCGTTCGCCCCGGTGACACCGGCCGTCACAGCCCAAACCGGATTGACCGCCGAGCAGGTGAGCCAGGCCCCCAGCCCGGCCCAGGCGCTGGGCGCGCTCGATCGGCGGTTCGCTGCGGGCAAGCCGTACCTGCTGGTCGCTCAACACGCCGCCACCGAGGCCAACCTTGTTCACAACCAGCGTGAGCACTGCCCGGCGCTGGCCCGCATCGACCTCCTAGACACGGTCCCGCTGGCCAGATACCTCGTACCGGGTCTGCCCAACTACCGGCTCGACACGCTGCTGACGCATTTCTCCATCAAACATCCGGCGGATCGTCACCGGGCCTACGCCGACGTCGAGGTCACCGCCGAGGTGTTCATCCGGCTGGTCAGCGCCGCGAACGAGCATGCTGAGTTCAGCGATCTCGCGGCTCTGGTGAAGATCGCGGGACGCACCGCCAAGTGCAACGTGCCCGCCCAAGGCGAATTGTTCGACGTCCACCCGGACGGCGGGCGAGGACAGGGCGAACCGGTCTAAGACAGGACGGCAACCATCATGATCAAGGAACAGCGGGACCGCGAGGAGGTCCCATTCTGGTTCGATCCGCTGTGCCCCTGGGCGTGGGTCACCTCACGCTGGCTCCTGGAGGTCGAGCAGGTCCGGCCGGTGCACGCCGACTGGCGGCTCATGTCGCTGGCCCATCTGAACCTTATCCAGCGCAAGGGCGAGGGGCTCAGCGACGAGTACCGGGACCTGATGGAGAATGCCTGGGGTCCGGTGCGGGTCTGCGCGGCCGCCGCTGAGCACGCCGGCCGGGGCATCCTCGGCCCGTTGTACACCGCCATCGGCACCCGGTGCCACAACCAAAGACGTCGCGACGACCCCACGGTCATCGCCGAAGCTCTCGCCGAGGCGGGCCTGCCCGATTCGCTGGCGGCAGCCGCCAGCAGCGACGAGTTCGATCAGCTCATCAGGGACTCCCACGATGAGGCGTTCAACGAGGTCGGCCTCGATGTCGGAACGCCCGTTCTCCGCATCGGCGGCACGGCTCTGTTCGGCCCCGTGATCAGGCAGACCCCCCGTGGCGAAGCAGCCGGCCGACTCTGGGACGGCCTGGTCCGGGTCGCCGAAACGGAGGGCTTCTTCGAGCTCAAGCGGAGCCGGGACCGGAGCGTCAAACCGTCCTTCGACTGAGGGGACACCACACCTCGGCCGTCGCCCACTGCGGCTGCAACCCGTCGAGGCTCTCCGTTCGGTCCGCCCATGAGGCGAACAAGTCCCGCGGGGAGCCTCGACGGGCGCGCCGTGAGCTGACGCCGCTGCCGGTCGGCAGCGTCCGCCGGGTCCTTAGCCGATCCGGGCCGGCACGGCTCGCGCAATGCGATGCCCGACGAGGCGCTCGGCGTCGGCGAGCGGATACCAGGCAGCACCCGTCACCTCGGACTCCTGAATCAGGCCCATGTCCGCATCCGTCACGAACGCGTACCCGATATCGAGATGGTGGTGCTCCGGCTCGCCCTTCTGGGGTCGTGCCGGAACCCTTCCGTACTCGATGTAGACGGGGCTCTGCGACGCAGGGAGGACCTGCGCCGGGTCGATCCCGGTCTCCTCCACCAACTCGCGCACCGCTGCGTCGATCAGTGAGGTGTCGGTCGGCTCCAGGTGACCGCCGGGCTGCAACGGGATCCCATACGCGCGGTGCTCGACGAGCAGGACCTCGGCGCCACCGCGGACCAGCAGCGCGCCGGCGGTCACGTGCATCTGGAAATTCCGCCGCGAGGCGAAATCCCGACCCTCGGACAGAAGTCGCATCGGTTCAGACAGCAGCGCGGCCTCGTCCGGGTAGCGCCCGAGGTAGGCGAAGACGGCGCTTGAGATGTCCGCGTCACTGATCGCCACAGGTCACCCCCATACCTGCCCGAGAGCAGAGCTCTCCGTGACCGACTGCTCGGATGACGTGAGCGACGAGCATTGACACAGTCTGCTCCTTTGACGCGTGTGGCATACGAGGAAGGAGGTTCGCACCTTACAGGTGGGATCGGTCAGCGCGCGCATGCCACGCCGAACAGATATGGCAGGCGCCCACACTCTCCGTCCGGGGCGTGATCGAGACACGCTGCGGAGACGGGCGGTGGAAAGCTGGTTGTGCTCCGTCGACCAGCCGCCGACGGAGCACAACCGCCACACACTCAGCCGCCTCGACCCGCCTCCGACGGCATTCGCTGACCGCCACCCAACTGGACGACCACCGGCCCCCCGGGGAGTAAGAGAACGATCAGCGGCTCCAGCGTGTGCAGTTTCCTGCACACCGGATGGCGGCCGGTGACATGATCCTCAGCGTGGATCGAGATGAGCTACGGGCGAAGGTAGGGCGGGAGCGACGGCTGCGGCGCCGGGTGCGCCGGGCGGCGTGGCGGTTGCGCCAGGCCGAGCTCGAGCACGAGTGGGCCATCGCCTCGGCCCGTGCCGAGGGCCTGCCGGTCCGGGCGGCGGCGGCCGAGGCGGGGCGTTCGCCCTCGCGCATCCAGCAGATCGCCACGGCGGCCGCGCCATTGCCGGAACTGGAGGCGGCGCTGGCGCAGTTGCGTGAGACCGGGTGGCCAGCCCCGGAGGATCCTGCCGGTAGCGATGACGAAGAGCTGGACGGCCGCGACAGCATCGCCGAGCGCCTGGTCGATGAGGTGCGCTGGGTGCTGAAGTGCGCCGAATGGGTTGACCGGCTCGCCGACGGCGGGTTTCCCCCAGTGGTGAACCTGCGTCCAGCCGACGATGAGGATGCCTACCATGTCGGGGTGGACCTGGCCCGAGTGGCTGCGGTGCTGCGCCGGATCGCCTACGACATCGACGAGCTGGCCCGTGCCCGCGCGGTGGCCGACCTGGACCAGGCCGCCATCATCGGCGACCGGGGCGCCGAACTGCGCCGCCGCCTGGCTGAGCCGGGCCTGTCATATGCCGCCTTCAACCGCAGGTACCGCGAACGGGCCCGATCCGGAACGTTGCGCCACCACGCCCCGGTGCCGCTGACGGAGGCCGACATCTGGCGGGCCTACCAGATCGAGCTACGCGAGCGCGGCGAGCCGCACCACGATCCGTGGGGGTTCAATCCCTTCGAGCGCCGCTGAGCTGCGCCACTCCCGAAGCTGCGGACAGGCACATACGAGTGTGCAGTTTCCTGCACACGCTGACGGGCGAGCCGCTCCGGCCTGGCCACGTCCACGACGAGGTTGTGGTTACACGGCAGGATGAGCGGGCCGCGCGCAGGCCGGTATTGGAGGGTCGCGCCGATACACCCGCACTTCGCGCAGGTCGGATCGAGGCCGCTGAATGGCAGGAGCGCCGCGGCGTCGGCAGGGGGTTTGGCCATGGGGTTGTCCTTCCTCTCGCTGTGGGGCGAGAGGAAGCTAGACCATCAAATCGTTGACGTCTTGTCCACAGGTCAGGGCATGGGGACGGGGATGCACGGCTCGTTGTCAGCGTCGTCATCGAACGGGCGCAGGCACCGCCTGCAGGCCAGGATGACGGGCTCGGTCTCCGCGCCGGCGGGCAGCGCGAACCTGGGAGTCTCGCCGAGGATGTCGGCCACGAGCAGATCCTGCTCCTGCTCTCTGGTGAGACGGACGACGGCGCCTATCACCCACTCGTGCGCGCTGGTCGTGCCGGTGTTCTCGATCATGCGGGTGAGTCTGGCCACCGGCGGGAGCTACTGTCTCCCTCCGATGGCCGAGGCCATCACCTCCCGGGCGCGGCCTTCCGGCGGCGAGGGGCCACGCCGGGAAGCGGTACAGCGTCGGGAGTGCCCAGCTTGTCGGTGGCCTCGCGGCGGGCCCGCTCCGGCCGCAGGTCGTACCGCGCCGTCGTGGCCGGGGAGGCGTGCCCGAGCAGGGCTTGTGCGGTGGCCAGGTCTACGCCGGCGTCCAGGAGCTTTCCGGTGAAGGTGCGGCGGAAGTCGTGCGCGTCCGGGGCCTCAGATAGACCGGCCTGCTCGGCGCGGTTGGTGATCACGTCGCCGACCGTCTGGCCGCTCATGTGCGCCACGGTGCCCGCCTTGGTGCGGCGGACGTGGCCGCCGCGCGGGGTGAACGGCGCGAACAGGCCGCCCGGAGCGTTGCCGCGCACGGTCAGCCACGCCTCGATCCGGCCGACCGCGCCCGAGGTGAGGTAGACCATCCGCTGCTTGTTCCGCTTGCCGTGCCGGATGCGCAGGGATCTGTCGGCCGGGTCGTAGTCGGCCAGCGCCACCCCGGCCAGCTCGGACCGGCGGGCGCCGGTCGAGTACAGGGCCGCGAGCAGGGCCGCGTCCCGCATGGCCGTACGGCGCAGCCGCTCGCGGTGGGCTTCGTCCTCGACGTCGTCGGGGTCAAGGTCAGCGTCGCAGGCAGCGAACAGCGCGCCGACACGCTCGTCGGCCAGGTGCTTCCCCTTGGGCAGGTGCGTCCCGGAGAACTGGCTGACACGCTGGGCGCGGTCGCGTTCGTCGGCGGTCATAAGGCCGAGCAGCCACGCCCGGTCGAGGACCTGCCGCAGGGCGACGATGTGCTTGTTCCGGTATGCGGTCGACCACAGCTCGGGGTCGGCGTCCTTGCGGCGGGTGGTCGCCTCGGCGATCAGGGAGCGGATGTGCTGGGTGTGCTCGGGCCGCAGCAGGTGCCAGTGCACCGTCTCCCCGGTGATGGCGAGCGCGGCCGGGTCCGGCTTCCCCTTGGAGTCGCGGCCGGACGGGTCCTTGCCTGCCATGAGGCGGGCGATCCGGTCGAGACAGCCTTTCATGGCGCGGCGGGATTCGGCTCTGTCGAGGCTGGCGAGGTACGCCCAGTACGGGTTCTTCGCTCGGTCGGGCGGGGCCGCCACGGCGGGCAGCGCGCCCGCCGTGACTGCCTCGGGGAGGTGCTCGCTCACCGGAGCTCCAGCCGGAATGTCACCCGCAGCAGGTAACGCCCTTGCCGCCCGTGCCACTTCGGGTGAGCGGGGCTGATTTCGACGGCGGGCTGTTCGACGTGATTCCAGCCGAGGGAGTCCACCGTGGCGACCGCCGTCTCGGCCACCTCGTACAGGCCGCGCCGGGCGACCCGGCCACCCCGCTCCTGAGCCTCCTCGGTGGCCCAGGCGTGGCCGGTCACCATGGTCGAGCCGGGCGGCACGCTGGTCTCCCAGCGGACGCCCTCGAGCCCGGCCGACAACGCGGCCTGGAGAGCGTGCAGCTCGACCGTGTTGCGTGCCGGCGGGACGGTGGTCATGACGCGGTTCCCTCGGTAGTCGTGGGCTGGACGTGGGTGAGGGCGATGCAGCGCCCTTCGCCGTCCACCCACACGACGGGCGTGTGCCCTTCGAGAAGGTGCGCCGCGGTGCAGGTCCGGCTCGGCTTCCCTTCGCCTTGGCGGGCGCCGGTCCAGTAACGGACGGGCGTACCGACCGGGACACGGGCATTCCATTCGGTGACCACGGCCTGCCGCTCCTGGTTCCGTGCCTGCTCAAGCGCCTCGGCCACCTCCTGGTGCGCGTACACCTGAACGTCGACCATGTGCGCGTCGAACTGCTCGAACACCGCATGGTCGTCCCACGGCGGGGTGGCCGGCATGCCGCTGCAGGAGCAGGTACCGGACTTGAGGTCTCGCCCCGCCTGGGCGGACGCGACCGGGTCGAGGTCGAACAGCAACCGGTGGGCTTTGAGGTCCACCAGCGGGTCATCGGTGTAGTACGGCAGGTCGGTCATCGTGGTCACCGTCCCTCGCTGTCGATCGCCCACCCGGCGGGCAGGAACGTGGTCACCTCGGCGAGGAACGCCGCCACGGCGTCGTCCACGGGCCGCTCGTGGTGGCCGAACACGACGATCGTCTGCGCGTCGCGGTGGGAGATGCGGCGCATCACGTCCGTGCGCCTGGCGGTCGAGTAGATGCGCGCCCGCACCTGCGTGAACGCGGCGGACGCCTCCTGGTCGTCCCAGCTCGGCCGGGCCGGGGAGGTGATGCGTACGTGCCTCCAGCCCCTGGCGATCTCGGCGGCCTCGTTCAGCAGCGCGGCCTCGCGCTCCTGGCGGGCGATCTCCTGGATGCGGACGTGCCCCGGTTCGGGTCGCCAGGTCGGGGTGACGCGCCAGCCGGCGCACCAGCGGGCGGCGGCCTTGACGGCGGCCTCTGCCGTGCCGGGGGCGACCGGCGGGAGGAGGGCGAGGGTGATCGTCTCGTCGTCGTACAGGTGCGTGATCGTGTTGGGGTGCAGCTTCTCGACGTCGCGAATGGCCTGGGTGAGCCAATGCCGCTCATCCTCGTCTTCGGGTACGCCGTGCCAGATGGTGATGGGGGCCGCCCCGTCAGGGACGGGGCGGTAGTGGGTGTCCATCAGGAGGTTGCTCCGTTGCTCGCGGCGATCAGCGCGGCTTTGACCTTCTCCAGGCGGGCCGCCCGGAAGCCGGGGAGCTGGACGAGCGCGGCGTCGGTCCAGCCCTCCAGGTCACCGACCGTGATGATCGGCGGTGCCGCGTCCTTCAGGGGGTTGGTGACGTGGAACGTCAGGCCGGGCAGGCTCTTGAGCGGGTGGTCCTTGGGCAGGCCGGACGCGATAGCCAGGTCGGCGGCTTCTGGCTCGGGGTTGTTCACTCGGGTTCCACCTGTCCGGCGAGGATGAGCTGCGTGTTGGGGCCGCAGTCGGGGCTGTTGTACGCGTCGACGAACCGGTCGATCACCTCGTGGGGGGTGTCGATCGGCAGGCGCAGGGCGGCGGCGTTGATGGCGTTCTCCACCTCACCCGCCATCCTGGAGAGGACGTCCCGGGTGAGGAGCTGGTCCATGTGCGGGGCGGGGAGGTCCACGACCACGTACGGGGAGCCGGGGCCGTAGATGTCGCAGGCGATGTGTTCAGCGAGCTTCCAGCGGAGGAAGTCGCCGTTCCTGGTCCAGGAGGCGGTGCGTTCCCAATCGGGGTGCGCGTCCAGGTGGGCGACCAGTTCGTCCCGGTTGGCGACGGTCCGGATGAAGTTGATGGCCTTGCTCATCGCGCGTCACCACCCTTGGCGGCGCGGGCCGCGAAGATCTCGGCTTCTACCTCCATGACGGCGTCACGCCACCGCTGGTAGGCCTCCTCCTCCCCGATCAGGGCCCCCATCCGGACGTACTCGTCGGGGAAGCGCGCCACGTCCTTGGCCTCGCCGTCGCTCTCGTTGAGGCGCTCACGCACGATCGGGACCAGCGACGGCACCGTGGTGGCGGCGGTCGGGGACTCGTGAGGCACCGCCGGGTCATAGGTGACGATCTCCCACTTGGAGCCCTCGGGCAGGCTGATGTGCTCGGCGGCCTTGTCCAGGGTGGCGATCCACGTGGGGGCGTAGGTGTGGGGGATGGGTCCGATGCGGACGGTGTCGTATCCCGGCTTGGTGATCACGACAGCGACGCGAGCGACGGGGGTGCGCAGCTTCTCGGCGATGGCGGCCTTCTGCGTGTCGAGGATCTGTAGTTGCGCGGCGACGATCTCGCCGGGCGGGCGGAGTTCCAGTTCGGCGTCGACCCGCTCGCGCAGGCCGGGCACGTACGTGGTCACCGAGAAGTCGGTCTTGAGGACTCGGTTGATCAGCAGCAGATCGGCGGCGGTGGCCGCGTAGAAGGGGCGTACCGGCTGGATGGGCTCCGCGTTCAGCAGCTTCTCGTTCGCGGCGCGGTGGCGGTCGGCCTCGTCGCGGAAGCTGGTCACGATGCGCTCGATGTGCCGAAGTTCGCGATGGGCGTTGCCGAACGCCGTGGTGGCGTCCTGATGGTCGTCGGGGGCGAGTTCGCCGTCGGCGCCCCAGTTGTCGCCGCTGATCTGGTGGAGCAGGCGGGCGGCGGAGCGCAGGCTGCTGGCCGCATCCTCCAGCAGGGCCAGGGCGTCGACGGCCCTGACGTAGTGGCTGCCGAAGTGGTCGGCGTGGGCGCGGGCGTCTTCGCGCTCCTGCTCGGCGAGGGTCATCGCGCGGTCTCCTGCCCGGTCGCCACGGTGTGGATGTCGAGGAGGGCGCGGCGGGCATACCACGTGTCCGGGTCGCGGTCGTTGCTCAGATTGACGATCTCGATCAGGCGACGCACGGCCTCGCGCGGGGTATGGGCGGGCAGACCGAGGGCGACGGCGTTGATCTGGTGCGCGGCCTTGGCGCACATGTGGGCGTCCTCGTCGGCGTCGTACATCTCGTGATCGGTCTCGGGGATGCGGACGAACGGGTCGCCGTTCTCGGCGCGGCTGGCCGGGTTGATGACGGCCTCCAGCAGACGGTGAACGCGGCATCCCCGAACCACCGCCCGGGTGGAGATCCACAGCGGGGAGGCGAGCAGGTAATCGGTCAGGGTGGCGGCGTCCGCGTCGAGCGGCACGAGCTTGATGTCCGTTGGTTGCACGATTGGGTCCTTTAATCCGTCCTGGGGCTTGTGTCGCGGCCAGTCCCGGGACCGCTCCCCGGACTGGCCGTTCACCATGATCATAGCGGTTTTATCGGCGGGAATCGACATTCCCGGTAATAAAAATCAAGGGAGTTGAGCAACATGTACATGTTGAACTTCCTGTGCATGCTGTCCAGATTCCCGTATGGTGAAGACATCCACCAGGCAACTAGACCGGGAACAGAGCGACCCCGGTCCCCTCGCAGGAGTACCGCATGACCGCCACACATGAGCCACTGGGGATTTCCGAAGCCCGCAGCCAACTCGGCACGCTCGTAGCGCGAGCCGTTCACGGCCACCAGCCCACCACCATCCGCCGCTCCACTACGGAGCGCGCCGTTCTCATCTCCGAAGCCGACTACGAGGAACTACTGCGAGCCCGCCGGGAACTGGAGGCCGGCCACGTGTCCGAAGCGATCGCCGCACACGCCCGCGGTGAGCGCGAAATGATGACCTACGACAGCAAGGAAGCCCTGTATGCCGACCTTGGCCTACCGACCCCCCAGTGAGCGCTCTTGAAACGGCTCCTCCACATCGACCTCGCGGTACGCGACATCCTGCGCCAGGCGGCGCCCGGCCTGAGGACCGCCATCGCGAACACCTTCCTCGACCTGATCGAGGAACCTGAACCGCTCGGAGCCGTGCCGTACGGCGGCATCCCCGACGCGTTCGAGATCCGCACCGACACCTTCCGCCTCGTCTACACGCGCGGCCCCGACCACGTCTCCATCTGGGTTTTGGAGATCAACACCTAGCCCTGAGAGGCGAAAACACGCTGAGAGCGTCCAGGAGCCCCCGCACCGCTCCTGGATATCTCCTACTATCCGACAACCCGAGTTCGCCCGCCAGCGTGCGCCACAGAGAGATCATTTAGCAAAGATCGCGAGACGCAAACCGGACACAGGTAACTATCGCTCCGATCGGCACATATCGGACTCGAACAGATGGACGAGCCGCCGCCCGGCGTACGCTCGGCCCCCATGGAGCAACCCGCCGTCGACTGGAGTGCGGCGCTGCCCGCGCATGGCATCGCCGGACTGGAGGTCCGCGAGGACCTGGAGGCCGGCGCGCGCTGCGAGCCAGCCTGCAGAAAGCTGGTTTGTGTCGGTGGCCACTAATATCGTGAAGGCCACGGCAAGACACGCACGCCGTTCGTCGCCGCCGAGCGCCCACGCCGCCGACATCGCCGACCAAGGTCTCCCGGGGCCCGTGAAGTGGTTCATCCTTGTCCGGCACCGTGTCGCACGCTGACCGAACCGGCCAGGCGCGTGGGGCCTCGCCGAGCTGGGAGCCGTCCGACATGCCGAAGAACCAACCCACCGCCGCCAAGAAGGCCCGCCAGGCCGCGCGCCAGGGCGAGAAGTTCACCACGGCGCTACGCGCCGAACAGGACCCGGCCGCCGCCGCCGTGTGGCTGCAGGTGACTCTGGAGTTCGATCTCACCCGGGACAGCCTGTCCGCGCACCGCCTCCTCGACCCGCGGGATCGGGCGGCCGTGGCCCTGGCGATCTCCGGGGCCTGGCGGTACGCCAGGATTCCGTGCCCGAGGGTCGTCGTCTGGGCCCACACCGGAGGATCCGAGCGCGTGGTCATGCTGACCCGCCTGACCTTCTCCCGCCCGCCCGCCGGCGGCGGCATCACCGCCGAAGAGCTGGAGAGCCTGGCCGCCGCCGCCCGGCACGCCGTGGTGATGCGCGGCCGCAAGTCGGTCACCGCCACGGCGGAGCTCGCCCCGGCCGCCGACGTCGAGGAGTTCGGCGCGCACGCCGCCGAGAACGGCGAGCACAGCCCTGAGATCGCCGAGCGCGATTGGTGGCGGCACGCCCTGGTGCGCCTGACCCGCGACGTCACCACGGGCAGCCCGTACACCGAGGCGACCCACCACCGCGCGGGTCGCGTGCTCGATCTGTGGCAGTTCCCCGTCAAGTCTGCGTGTTGAACTCTTTCTGGCTAGCGAGGTGGTCGTGCAGGGCAGCGTGGCGGAACTGATAGACCGGGCCG
>NZ_JBSFNK010000029.1:0-179974 GCF_053587055.1 Nonomuraea sp. NPDC003707
CCGCGGAGATCAGCACCGCACGGGGCGACATCCGCATCACCGAGGCCACCGGCGGCAAGGTCGTGCTCCGCACCCAGTCCGGCGACATCGCGATCGCCGCCGCCGCCGGCGTCTCGGCCGCGCTGGATGCCGGCACCACCTACGGCCGTATCACCAACGCCCTCAAGAACGACGGGACCGCCGAACTCGACATCCACGCCACCACCTCCAACGGCGACATCACCGCCCGCAGCCTGTGACCCGCAGCCTCCCAAGGAGAGGCAGACCAAGCCCGCCGACGACGAACAGCCCCGGTCCATCCACGCGGACCGGGGCCGCTCCAGGTGTGGGTGCCAAGAACTCGGCTACCCTATGCGACCTGCACGTATTCGTGGATCAGTCCACCGAGACGATCACGTCGGATGACCTTGCTGTCGCCCTCAACAGGATCGGGAAGGGCTCGCAGCGGAGCGGCCTGGCTCAGGGAGCGATGCGGGCGATGCTCATTGAAGTGGGCCTCGTAGGTCGCCGGCACGCGCCGCAAATGGCGGGCGTTGACGATGAGGATCCGATCGAGGAGTTCTCGGCGCAGGCCGCCGATCCAGCGTTCGGCGAACGTGTTGGCCCGCGGAGCGCGAGGTGGCGACTCACATCCCCGGCCGACAGCCCGCAACTGCCGTAGGACCAGCGAACGCAGTCACACCGGCAGCCCGGCCGGCCGGAGTGGCGGTGGTCGCGCCGAGGGCGAGGAGGGGAGCGATGACGGCTGCCGCGCGAAGAATGTGTGACTTCATGTGACCAGCGTGCGGGCGCAGGGCCGGCATGGCCTGAGTACCTCGTACTCAATGTGTGCCCTGGGGCGGGTTGCTCCGGAGACGCTGTGGCTTGGGCAGCAGGGGGACAATGGACCGCCGCGCGTCACACCGGGCGCTTGGCACCCGATTCGCCGTCGGCCAGCACCATGGCCCCTGGCGGTGATGGTTGTTGCGGCTTGCGGATCACGGTATCCGCATGCGCAGGAGTGATACCCAGCACCAGCACGGCGGCCATGCCGACGGCCGAAGCGGCGGCACGGTGAGTCCAGGTACGGGTCTTCATACGGCTCTCCCAGTCGGCCGATGATCACGACAGTACTGTCCACCAGCATCAGTGCTACATCCCCGCCCGTCCACCCCGGAAGGGCCAGGTGGCCACAAGCGGACAGGCCCTCGCACCCGCAGACGTTCACGACGGCTACGGGCTCGACACTGGATCAGCTGAGCGACGGCCGTCTCACCCTCGGCGTCGGACTCGGAAGCGACCGGTTCGGCGGCGAGCTGTCCAAGACCGGCGAGCAGCTCGACGACCGGAAGCGCGGGCGGATGCTCGACTCATCAATACCGCGTTCCACCTGGGGTTTCTCGATCCTCGCCAGCCTCCGGGCTCGTTGTTGATCATGGCTGGTTGCTCGGTTCACCGCTGTGGGATTCCAGCCTGACCACAACCTGACCGAATGGCGATGGCCGACTCCGGCGGCCGCCCATGCACACGCGAGGCACGACACCATGGTGATACTGGTGATCGTCGTCATGTAGGCGGCAGCGGGGTTTTCACCGCGGGAGCTCGTCCGTCCACTCGGTGGTCACCGAGATATACGAGTTGCTCATCGCCGAACCCCCTTCGGCGGTCAGCAAGATGTTGGCACGCGCCACCCGGGCGGCCTCGGGGTCGACGACCATCCTGATCTCCAGGCTCCCGGAGAGCGGGATCAGCAGTTCCTGCCCGCCCTCGACCGGCCCCGCGTTCTTGACCCCCGGCGTCGCGGCGAGGGCCTCGAACGCCGCCGAACGGACCTGTGCGGGCGTCGGCAGCTCCGTGATCAGGGTGATCAGCGGGGAGACGAGCTCGCCTTGCCGGTCGGCGGGGAGCATGGCGCTGTCATGGCGGGGTAGCCCGGCGATGCGCTCCTTCAGCTTCTCCGGATCCGCCGGGAGCCCTTCGAGCTCCTCGAAACCGATCTCGGCGCCCATGAGCGTGAACGGGGCCGGGTCCTCGACGACGGCGCCGGGAGTGGCGTACGGCTCGTTCCTGGACCAGCGGTGGCCGTCGCGGGTGGTCCAGTTCTCCTGTATCTGGGGCGCGTCCGGGCCCTGCCACGTACGCGTGATGTGCCAATAGGTCCCCGTGCCCTGGGGGATGTGCTCGGCGCTGGCCGCGGCCATGAGCAGGACGTCCCTGCCCGAGACCGGTGCGGCGGCGGGCGGAACCAGGCTGGTAACGATCACGGCGACGGCCACTGCGACGGCGACCACCATGCCCAGCACCGGCAGGAGCCGACCGCTGCGCCCGACGGCACCCGCCCGCCACGGCAGGCGCCGGATACCCTGGAGACTGGCAGGACGCGTTTGGGGAGCGGCTGTGGCGGGGTCCTCAGCTGTGATCAAGGTGAACAGCGTTTGTGCCTCCGCGTCGGAAGGGTGACCTCCCGGCTGTTCGGGCGCGACCCGGGCCAGCGCCCTCGTCATGGCGTCGATCTCGTCGGTGTTCTTCACAGCGACCTCTCCGCCGGCGCAAGCCGGCTTTCCGGGGTTGAACGGATGCCCGCATCGGTCAGCGCGCGGGAAAAGCGCCGGCGAGCGCGGTGGAGCCTGACGCGTACGACGTTGCGCGACAGGCCCAGCGCCGTGGCGATGTCCTTGTGGTCGAGGCCCTCCCAGGCGACCAGCGCCAGCAATTCCCGGTCGTCGTCGGGCAGGGCCCGAAATATCTGGGCGATCGCTTCCCGTTCGAGCCTGCTATCGGGAGAATCGGCGTAACGGTCGGCCATCTTCACATCGAGCTCGGCACTGCGGGCCTTGCGGCGACTCTCGCTACGGTGGTGGTTGGCCAGCACGTTGCGTGCCACACCGTAGAGCCATAACGTGGCCTCTTCTCCTGACGGCAGATCGTCCATCCGCCGCCAGGCGATCGTGAAGGTCTCCGCCACCACGTCCGCAGCATCCTGCGGCGAGTCGCAGCGGCGCACGGCATACGCTGTGATCTGGCCATATGTCTCCCGGTAGACGGCCTCGAATCTGGCCAGCCGTTCGTCAGGCACGGGCGGTTCCCATGAGCGATTCCTTTGTCAGCACGAAATACAGACATGCCTCCTATGTGTCGAGCGAGCCCATCATTACGCGCCAACTTAAAAAAGTTTCAGCGTGTAGCGCTCGAATATTGAGTTACGTGACCTGAGCTGCGGTTAAGCGGCGTGGCGGTATTCGCTGATCACGCCTGCAACGACGGGTTTTCGGCGGATGGATCGCTGGTCGCTGAGTTCGGTCACGTCTTGGGAGGGCTGCGCTGCGATGTCCGGGAGACGTTGCTGCCGGTGACCGTTGTAGTGATCGGCATACTCGGCCGGCACCGACCGTAGGCGTCGTTCGTTGTAGATCAGCATGCGGTCGGCACACTCGGCCCGTACGGTGCGCACCCACCGCTCGGCATAACAGTTGGCCCGCGGCATGCGCGGTGGTGTCTTCACCACCCTCATGCCCTCGGCGGCGAAGACCTCGTCGAACACCGTGGCGAACTTGGCATCTCGGTCACGGATGAGGAACTTCGCTGAAGTGCCCGCGTCCTGCAGGTCCATGGCGAGATTGCAGCCGAGCTGGGTGACCCATTCTCCCGTGGGATGCGCAGTGACACAGAGGCGCACATGACGAGTGCAAAGGAGCTCTCCGCTGGGCAAATGGCCGCTTTATGTCCGGTAGATGCCCTGGTTCGCAGAGATCGCGAATCTCACAATCGTGCCGTGAACCTCCAGCGAATGATCCGGTTATTACACATCACAGCCCTCTCGTTCTTGATGGCCATCTCCTCGGCGGTGCTCTGGGCGGGGGCGACGCCGGCGTATGCGGTGCGGGGCGGGAGCCCGGTCGCCGACGGTACGTGGGGTTTCGTGGCGAAGGTGAACGTCGGTGAGAAGCACGCATGCACGGGAGCCCTGGTCAGCCCGCAGTGGGTCATCACGGCCACCAGTTGTTTCGCCGCTGAGGGGCAGCCCGTCAAGAGCGGGGCGCCGACGGAGGCGACGACGGTGACGGTCGGCAGGACGGACCTGTTCGGCTCGGGCGGGCGGGTGCTACCCGTGGAGTGGATCCACCCGCACCATGACCGGGATGTCGTGCTGGTCCGGCTGTCGTTGCGGGTACTCGACGTGACACCCGTCGCGGTCAGCTCCACCGTTCCCGCCGCGGGGGACGCGCTACAGGTCGCCGGCTATGGCCGGACCGCTGAGGAGTGGGCGCCCAACCGGCTGCATGCCGCGCCGGTCACCGCCGGGGCCGTGGCCGCCGGCTCGTTCGGCTGGACCGGAGCGAGCGGCGGCGAGGCGAGCGCCTGTCAGGGCGACGCGGGTGCCCCGGTGTTCCGTACGGGCGGGAGCCGTCCGGAGCTCGTCGGGCTCAGCATCGGCGCGGGGCAGGGGGGCTGCCTCGGTGCGGCCGGCGACGGGCCGCGCGGCGCCGACGCGGTGCGGGTGGACGACCTGGCGAGCTGGATCAGCCTGGTCGCGGCCGAGCCCACCGCCACCTTCCGGACGTACGGCCCCAGTTCGACCGGGCTCGGCGGCTATGACCTGAAGGACGCCCGCGACCAGGTGGTGGCGTTCGACTATGCACATTCGGGGAAGCTGGATCACCTGCTGATGTACCGGCCGGGAGCTGGGATGGTCTCCATCCTCAAGCGGGGCGCGGACGGCACCTACGCTCCGGTCTACTCCTCGGCCGACGGTGGGATCGGCGGCTATGACCTGAAGAACCCGGCGGACCGGATCACCGCCTTCGATTACGACGGCTCCGGGAAGCTCGATCATCTGGTGTTGTACCGGCCGGCGACCGGAATGGTGCACATTCTCAAGCACGGCAGTGGTGCCACGTTCACGCCGGTCTACTCCTCGGCCGACGGTGGGATCGGCGGCTATGACCTGAAGAGCGCGGCGGATCAGATCATCGCCTTCGATTACGACGGCTCGGGGAAGCTCGATCATCTGCTGCTCTACCGTCCGGGCGGGCACACGGCCTGGATCCTCGAGCACGGCGCGGGCAACACGTTCAGAGCGGTGTTCCACAGCTCGGCCGGCATCGGTGGCTATGACCTGCTCAACACGGCGGACCGGATCACCGCCTTCGATTACGAGGGTTCGGGGAAGCTGGATCATCTGGTGTTGTACCGGCCGGGGGCCGGGATGGTCTCCATCCTCAAGCGAGGCGCGGACGGCACCTACGCGCCGGTCTACTCCTCAGCCGCCGGCGGGATCGGTGGTTACGACCTGAAGGGCACGGCGGATCAGATCATCGCCTTCGATTACGAGAATTCGGGGAAGCTGGATCATCTGCTGCTCTACCGTCCGGGCTCGGAGACGGCCTGGGTCCTCCAACACGGCGCGGGCAACACGTTCAGAGCGGTGTTCCACAGCTCGACCGGCATCGGTGGCTATGACCTGAAGAGCACGAGGGACCGGATCATCGCCTTCGATTTCCAGGGGTCGGGCGGGCAGAGCCATCTGCTCCTCTACCGGCCGATGGACGGGATCGCGTGGGTCGTGGGCCGGGCCTATCCGCCTGGGCGGCCGATCCTGGAAACCGTGTGGCCCGTCATCCGCCCGGACTCCATCGTGGAGAACTTCGCCTATCCCGTGGACTTCCATCACGAGTTCGCAGGTACGTCCGGTCAGGACGACTGGGGTACGGACGAGGCCGAGGCGAAGAACTTCCAGCTGATCTCCGGGAACGGCGGGATCATCTGGGTCTCGTGCACCGCGTCCCCGGAGAACGGGGTCGGCGTGATCAAGGTGTTCCCGGGCCTGTTGAACGGCCAGACCGAGGTCGGCGAGCCGCACCTCGGCGTGACGGCGGTGTGCTTCAAGGTCATCGGACCCGCGGGATACGTGAAGCTCCGGATCCCGAACGTCTACGAGGTCCAGGGGGACAGCCGCTCACCGGGAGCCGGCCATGACGTGGACGCGACCGTTGTGAACGTGACGTCCGGCGCGGAGCGCACCAAGCGCGTCGAGCGGGACGAGAGTGAGCAGTTCGGACGTACGGACACCACCTGTGACGAGAACCACCCGGATTATCCGGACAACTGCCGAGAGACCCTCCTGGAACTGCGGGTCGTCAGCTGAGAACGGAACGGCCGACCGGCATGTGACAGCCGGTCGGCCGTCCAGCCCATTCCTTTGGAAGCATCGACAGGACAGGTGGAGAGACTGCGATGAAGGCGATTCGCGCGTGGCGCGGCAGGGCTTTATGGCAGACGACGAGTGTTGTCGGCGCCGTGCTCTCGCTGCTTCTCGTGAGCAGCCCGATCGTCGAGGCACGGGCCGCGGCGGCGGAGGCGGACCCACCTCGCGCGCCGGCATGCGAACGCCAGGTGGTCCTGGAGGCCTGGGTCACGGGCGGTGTGAACGTCCGTCCGGCCGCGGAGGATGCGCTGCTCGGAGGGCAGGCGGAGATCTGCGCCTTCCTCGCGCAGCTTCCCCGGCTCGCGACGCAGGACGATCGTGAGCAGGTTGGCCGCATCAAGGCCCACGGAGGCGCCGAGGTGTCCGCCGCTGCCAACGCCGCCCTGGTCTCGGACAACTCCGGTGCCGTGGTGGCGTTTCTCGACGGCGGCTGGGAGACCGCTCGGGAGATCGACCTGCGCGCCAGCGTGAACGAGATGAAGGCGGCCGGTGGACCGGAGGTCAAGGCTGCCGCGAACGCGGTGCTGCGCAACGGGTCGCGTACGGCCTTGGGGCAGTTCATCGAGTCGGGATGGCGGCTGCCGTACAGGCTGGACCTGCGGGCGATCGTCAATCGTGCGATGGCCGACGGCGGCCCGGAGGTGCAGGCCGCGGCGAACCGGGCGCTCCAGGACGGCAGCCTGGAGATGCAGGAACGATTCATCCAGATCGACTGGGGGGTGGCCCAGGCCCGGGACAACGAGAACCAGACCTTGGGCGATCTCCGGGCGAGCGCCACAGAGGCGACTCGCCGTGCGGCATTCGAGACGATCTCCGCAGTCGCGCAGGCGGAGCGCGCGAAGGCCGAGTCCCTGGCGGCCAAGAACGACGCGCTGGAGGCACAACGCCTCGCCTCGCTGGCTGGACAGGAGTCGGCGGAGGCCAAGCGTCAGGCCCAGCGTGCGGCTGAGGCGGCCGACCGCGCCGCGGTGGCATCCAGCGTCGCCGTACAAGCCGCGCGGGCGGCGGCGGACGCCGCGCGCGCGGCCGCCGGAGCCGCCGGACGCGCGGCGACCGCGGCGGCGCGGGCGCACACGAAGTCCGACGAGGCGTGGGCGGCCGCGTCAGCGGCGGAGCTGAACGCGGCCGCCGCCGCCACGGCGGAGATGCACAACCGCGTCATGCAGCAGATCGGTCCACAGATCTCCGCCTGGATCTCGCCCATCAACCAGATCACCGCCGTGACGCAGCAGGCATATGCCGCGGTCGCCGCCGCCGATTCGGCGCGGGCGAACACCGAGGCCGCCGGACGCGCGGCCGAGGCCGCCGGCCGTTATGCGGGGGCAGCCAGCGCCGAGGCACGGGCCGCGTTCGCCGCGGCCGCGCGGGCGGGAGCAAGCGCGGAACGGGCGAAGCGCGCCACCGCGGAAACGGTGCGTCAAGCGGACATCGCCCAGGACGCGGCCGGCAAGGCGCGAGATGCCGCGACGCGAGCGGTGTCCTATGCGGAGGCGGCGGCGAGCGCCGCGGCGAGCGCGGCCCAGCATGCGGGCAGCGCCGTCAACGCGGCCGAGCTGGCGACGCAGCACGCGAACAATGCCTACCGTGCGGCGGAGGACGCGTTGCAGGCGGCCGAGACCGCCCAAGCCGTCTACAAGTCGGCGCGCGAGGCAGACGCCGAACGGCTCAAGAACGAGCTCGAGCTCGAGTTGTCCTTCGCCCGGCACATCAGTGCGGAAGCCGCCAAGGCCAAGTTGCAGGACGCTCGCGGCTTCGGAGTGCCGATGGGCCGCTATCACACTCCGCAGATCGATGCGCTGATCGCCGAGGCCGCCGACACGCGGACCGATCCCGCACTGGCGGTCGGCAAGGCGCGGGAAGTGGCCCGATACTTCGCGACCGTGCCCGGTACGTGGACCAGTTCGGCGGCCATGTCCGCGCTCGGCGAGGACGATGACGTCCTCGTCCTCCAGTTCGTCAGGAGCGGGCTCGCAGCCGCCGAGGAGCAGGACGACCGCACAACGCTGACCGGTCTCATGGTCACCGGCACCCCGGCCATGAGAGCCGCTGCCCAGCACACTCTCGATGGCGGGTGGCCCGGCGTCATCGCGTTCCTCAACGAACCGGACTACCCCGAGCGAGCCGCCGAACAGCGGGAGCAGGTCGGGCGGATCCTCGCCGACGCCCGCAGCGCCGGCAACGCCGAGACCGAGAAAGCGGCGAACACCGCCCTGCGCTCGGACGATCCGGACGCGCTCGAGAAGTTCCTGGAAGTGACGCACAACACCACGTACACGATCGACATCCGGTCGAGGGTCGGCGCGATCGCCGGGGATGACTCCTACGGCACCGAGGTGCGGAACGGCGCCCAGATCGCGCTCGCCGGCACGACGGCGATGCAGGTCGAGTTCCTGGAGGTGGATCGGCACCGTGCGGCCGAACGCGACTACGCCACGGCCACACACAACTACATCGCCACCTCCTTGATGATCGAGACCTCGCAGATCGCGGAGCGCGCCGTCGAGTTCGCGCGCACCGCGCAGGCCGCGGCGGCAGAGGCCCGCGGTGCGGCGGAGGAGGCCATCGGTTACGCGGACGACGCCGGCAAAGCCGCCGACCAGGCGCGGACGTACGCAACCGAGGCCGTCGCCCAAGCCCGCGACGCCGCCACGTCCGCCGAACGAGCCGCGCAGGCCGTTCGCACCGCGGCCGCCGCGACCAAGCAGGCCCAGCAGTCGGCCGGGAAGGCGTCCCTCTCGGCCCGCTGGGCACGCGCCTCGGCTGCTTCGGCGGCAAAGGACGCGGCAAGCGCCTTCGCCGCCTACGACACCGCGTACAAGGCGCAGATCCTGGCCGGCCAGAGCGCGTCAGAAGCGGCCCGCATCGCTGCCGAGGTCTTCGAAGACTATCGGGAAGAGGCCAAGGCCCGGCTGAGCGAACTCAAGGCCGAGTGGTACGGACACTGCAAGTGGGGGCCCGAGGACGGCCTGCCCGGATACAACGACTGCAATGCCTACGTCGAAAAGATTCTCAACGATCCCAAGGGGCCACTCCACGACCCGGACGGCTACGCCCAGGAACGGATCCAGCACTGCAGGAACCAGTTCGTCGGCAAGGCCCTGGACGCCTGCATGTCCGTCGTCCTGAGCCCGCTCTTCACCTTCGCGGCAAGGGGGATCTCCGACCGGGAGACCGAAACCCATCGCCTCGCCGAGGAGTACATGGCCCTGACCGGACTGGACCTGCTCAACGGCGCCTCCCAATGGTCGTTGGCGAACAAGTGCAAGAACGCCGTCAAGGGAGGCGTCGTGACCGGGGGGAAGAAGTTCTCGGACTGCATCACCGGCGCCCTGGACCTGTCCGAAGATCCCGACTGGGACAAGTATTCGAGCCAGTGGAAGGGCACCTTCGTGGAGTCGCTCGTCCCGGAGGAGCTGCGGTTCGCCGAGTACAACTCGGAATGGGGAACGATGTACCTGCGCGAGCACCTGTCGGACCGGACCATTCTCTCGGCGATTCACGAGTCCGACCTGGCGACATCACTCCTGCGCATCCTTCCGATCGGATGCGTTCAGGACGGCGGGCAGTGCCCGTACGCGGCTACCGCGCAACAGCTCAGGAACGTGAGCGAGTCGATCAAGCTGCTGAACAACCAGGGCTATATCGTCGACGAGTCCGGGCGGGTGCTCGATGCGAGCGGACTGCCGATCGCGAGCCTGCCACAGATCGATGATCTCGAGAAATGGGCGAACTATACGGTCGAAAGCGGGCTGCACGACGACCTGGCGGCCCTCGAAGACCGTCTCGGCCTGCTGTACAGGCAGGAGTTCGGGCTGCCCATGGCGCCCCCGGCATGGCACCTCGAGACACAGCTCGCCTATCGCGTCGCCACGCGGGAGGTGAAGCTACGCGAGAACACGCTCCGGCTGGTCATGAACAACCGTGGCGGTGTCTGTGACGCGGTGCCGATCAACGGCACCGCGCCCGACCAGCAGCGACAGGTCGTGGCCGGGTGCGTCCAAGCCATCAAGATGTTGCTTCCGGCCGGCACGACCATGATCATCTACTACCCTGATCCGGCGAATCCGGCAGAACTGCTTGAGGTCACCGTGCGTGGCGTCGGCCGCTGGCTGGACTGAACCCGTCGCCGCGCGTTGACCCGGTAGCGGGTCAACGCGCGGTCGTCGAGGCCGGTGGCCCGTGCGAAGGTCGGTCCCGGCCATGCCGGCATCCTCCACGAGCAGATCGACGGCGCCTGTCCGGTGCCAGAACCCGCTCGTAGCGCCGGCCTTCGGAACGGGTGCTTCGCGCGCCTTCTCGGGGGTTGATGCTCCCATCAGAGCGGCTGCAACACGGGGTTCCGTGTTACAGCCGCTCTTTCCCAGGAAGGCGGGCGGAGCGCCGTCACCGGGCTCATGTTCTTCAGGTCCTTTGCTAAAGCTTCCCGGGACGGATTGCCACGTCATCGATCTGGAACGCGGGTCCGGCGGTGCTCGCGTTCCAGACAAAGGTCCAGTCGACGCGGGTCGCGCCTGCGGGCGCCGTGAACGTGCCGGCTGCTTCGGTCCAGGCGGTCTTCTGGGCCAGGGAGATGGCGTCGGTACGCAGCACCGTGCCGGACTCGTCGCGCCACCGCACATTCCACGTGACGGCAGGCATGGTCGCCACGGCCTCCCGGTACCACAGCGACACCTGGTAGCTCGTACCGGCGACCACACCGCTGTATCCGGGGAAGTTGTCAAGCGCCACCGCGCTGCCGGACGCCTGGGCGCTGGTCATCTGCAGCGAGCCTGTGCCACCATGCGCGCCGCCGGTCTGGTGCGCCAGGCTGGCCCCGTACCACGGGGCGTAGGGCGCGACCGTCGAGCCGGACTCGAAGTCCTGCTCGGCGATCGCCGGCGGGACGGGCGTGCCACCGTCGAACGTGCTACCGGCGTCCTGGCCGTACTGGGGGCCGACCCACAGCCCGGGCACGATGCGATTGCCCATGTCGGTGACCCTGAACTGCCACGGTCCTGTGTAGGTGTTGTCGTGCCAGGAGTTGTGCGAGTCGTGGACGATCGACTGCTGGATCACGGCGCCCTTGTACGGGGACCAGTCCGGGTACGTACCCCAGTTGGACAGCAGGGCCATGTGCCCGCAGTACTGCGTCGGGCAGCCGCCGTTGACGGCGCTGGGGTCGAAGGCGAACGTGTTGTGGTGGATGTCGACGTTCTTCGTCCACCAGCGGCAGTTGGTGTAGAGCGGCTCACTGGCGATGGCAGGAGCCGAGCACTGTGAGGTGTTGGTCGGTCCGACGATCAGCGTGCAGTCGCCGGTCGTCGAGGCCGGGCTGTTGCAGAACCGGTCGGCGTTCGCCCATGCGGTGATCCCGCCCCAGTTGTTCTCGAGCCGGTTGCCGGTGATCTCGATCTTGCTGGTCCGCGCTGGCACGCGGGGCTCACCATCCGCCTCGGACAGGTAGATCGCCGCTTCGGGGAACGGGTCGCCCTTCGCTGCCCGCTCGGCGCCGGAGGCCCAGGCGTTGCGGCGGATGGTGTTGTTCCGGATCACGACGTTGTAACTGATCTCGTAGAAGATCGCGAGCGACTCGTTGTCCTCGATGAGGTTGTCCTCGATGAGGAAGTCGTTGTTGTTGGTGTCCGCCCAGACCCCCGGTCCGTGGTTGCCGTGGATCCAGTTGCCGGTCACGTCGGCACCGTTCACCGCCCAGAACTTCATGCCACCGGTACATCCGCACCCAGGTTCCTGGTGCTCCCAGTCGTCGGTGTTGTTGCCGGTGAACTCGTTGTCCGCCACAACCAGGCCGGTGATGGTGTTGCCGGCCTTGTACGCGTTCAGGCCGTACTGCCCGTTGTCCTTGAGGCAGTTGCCACGGATCTTGTTCGTGGCCCCGGCCATCAGCCCCGCGCCGGAGTTGTTGCGGATCGTGTTGTGCTCCACGACCCAGCCGTCGCCGGAGTCGTGGTTGACCACACCCTGATCGCGCGGCGCGACGAATCCGGTGATGGTCAGGTACCGGATCGTGACGCCGGTCGCCTGCTGGGTGAACGCGTACCGGTTCAGCCGCTGCCCGTCCAGTACCGCGCCGGGCGCGCCGATGAACGTCGCGCCGTTGCCGGGCATGATCTGGGCGTACTGGTCCGTGCCCAGCGTGTGTGTGCCGGTCTCGAAGTAGTACGTGGTGTTCGCCTGGCGTAAGTTCACGCCGCTGTTGTCGCCCGCAGGGACCACGACCGCGCCGGAGGGCGGTGTGGTCGGGCCGTTCAGCGACGAGCTGCCGCAGACCGCTGCCGTTGCCGTTGCCGTCGTCGAATCGGCTGCCGAATCGACCGCGTCGCCACTCGCCGACGTCGCGCCGCCCATGACAACCGTGGCTAGGGCCACCAACGCCACTGGCCAGGTTCTTCGCATTCCTGTTCTCCTCCAGGTTTTGAACAGCCTTGGCCGCACTCGACCGCCGGCCGTCGCCGCTGTAGACAGCGCTCGCGCCTACCCTCAAGATCAAACGCTGAGAGAGTACTGCAGGGCCGATGACGGCGTCCTGCTGATCAGGGACAGCGACAGACATCACCGTCCCTGAGATGTCCCCTCCCGTGGCGCACACATCCGCATGTCAGGCGTGAACGACGCGTCGAAGTGCGGTCACGGCGTAGGCGTTGAGTTCGAGGTAGTCGGCGACCCGACACCCGCGTGTCGACTCTTTTGATCCGTAGGTTCCGGGTTTGAGCCCCGGGCGCGCCCTACCACTCCGACCCCCGCCCGCGCCTTGCCGACCTTCCGGGAGATCACCCGCACCGCCTTCAGCACCAGCCGCGCGGTCATCCGGACACTGTCGTGATATAGGTGCGGCAGTACCGAGACGTAGGTGTCGGCGGTCAGCACGACGCCGTCATGCCTCAGCGTGCGCTGCATCACCTTGAGTTCGGTACGCAACGCCAACACTGACTACTCCGTGGCATAGGTCGTGCCGCCGGATCAGGTGAGTTGGCACCTCCGACCACGGTGACGGACTGCGACTCGCCATCGCGCGCGTCGAGCTCGGTCGCCGCGTAGCGAATGTGGCCGAGCCTCTCGAACTCCTCCAATCTCGGCACACGATCACGTTCGAGCGGTTCAAGCCGCCGCCGCTGTCGTCTCGACGCGCCGCGGCGGCACCGCATGACGGACAGTGATGGCGAACAGAAGGAGACCGGCGACCGTCAGCACCAGGCCCGCCCATGCCGTCGAGAGGGTGCCGAGGCCCGCGCCGAGCGTGATCGAGCCACCGACGGCTCCCAGCGCGTTGGCCAGGTTGAGCGATGCCAGGTTGAGCGCCCCCATCAATGTGGGCGCCTCGGGGGCGTTCTTGGTGAGCAGCACCTGAATCGTCGGGATGGCGAGCATCATGGTCGCGCCGACTCCGAAAAGGGCGGGCATGAGCAGCCAGATCGTTTCGCCTGTTGCGGCGATCGCGATGAGGAACAGCAGGACGCTCCCGTAGCCCAGGACGAGACCCCGGTACGCATAGCGGTCAGCAAGGCGGCCACCGACTTGGTTACCCACCGCCATGCCGACGCCGAACACGGCGAGTGCCACGGGGATCAGCGATTCATCGGCCCGTGCCGCGTCCGTGACATAGGGACCGATGAAGGTGTAGACGGCGAAGATGCTGGAAATGCCGAGCGCGGCGACGACCATGATCACCCAGACCATCGGGCGGCGCAGGGCGCCCAGCTCTTGCGCGATGGGCCCGCCGTCGAGGTCGGAGGTGGCGGGCACCCAGAGGAGAATGGCGGCACCGGCGGCCAGGCCGATCACCGCGACCACGACGTACAGCGCCTGCCAGCCGGCCTGCTGTCCGACGAAGGTGCCGAGGGGCGAGCCGACGATCGTCGCGATGGTCAGGCCGGCCATGACGGTTGCGAACGCCTTTCCGCCCTTGCCCGGACCGTAGACGTAGGCGGCGACGACGGCGCCGGCACCGAAGTAGGCGCCTTGCACCGTGCCGGTGATGAACCGGGCCGCGATCAGCATGCCGACGTTCGCGGACAGCGCCGACAGCAGGTTCCCGACGATGAAGAGAAGGATGAGTGCCAGGAGTAACTGCTTGCGGTTCAGCCGGGCGGCCACGATCGTGATGACAGGGGACCCGATCATGACGCCGACCGCGTAGGCGGTCACGGCGTACGTCGCCTGCGGGATCGAGATGCCCATGTCCGCGGCGAAGAGCTGGATGATGCCGTTGCTGCCGAATTCACCCGTGCCGATGGCGAAGGTGCCGAGCGCGAGAGCGAGCAGAGTGAGCTTCGTGTTCCTGGTGGCGCAGTCCGGCGTGTGGCGCGCTTCCTCGGCGTCGCACTGCGCTCGATAGGCACTGTTGAGCAAAGGGAGCCTCCTTTCGGGCGAGTGTGGTGGTTCCGTGCGGCGATATGTCACAGGTCGGTCAGGCTCCGTGGCCCCTCGCGCGCCTCGTCATAGCGGATCAGCGCTGTTCCCGTGAAGTTACGCAGGATCACTTGATGAAGAGTGAAGGATCACTGGATCCGTTCTCGAGCCGGTCCGAGGCGGATCACCGCCCCCCGTTTCCCGCGCACGCGTATCCAGTCATCGTCAAGTGGCCCTGCCGACCTTCGCTCTGAAGCATGCGAGAACAGTCAGCCGGGGGCTTCCAGGAGGGGAAACCGACCACACCGCCCATCAGCGGGCTGCACCACTTCGCCTTGACCGTGCGGGATCTCGAGGCGAGCATCGCCTGGTACCAGAAGGTCTTCCAGGCCACGTTGGTGGACGGCGACCTGCCGCACTACGGCCGTGAATGGACCGGATACGCGAATCTGGTCATCGAACCCCGTACCGGACTGGCCATCGGGCTGCATCACCACGAGGCCAACCAGGACGAGGAGTTCGACGAGGTCCACACCGGTCTCGACCACATCTCCCGTGGGTGCGAGCCGGCCTTCCCGAGTCCTCAGGACGCCGGCCCACACGGGGCTTCACCTCGCAGAGATCGGTCTACCAGCGGCCGCCCTTATGGAGCTGGCCACGGACCGCGCCATCGGGGAACTGGGAAGTGTGCAGGTTGGCGTACCAGTTCTTGGGCTTGTTCTTGATGTCCCTGAGCAGGCTGCTCTTGACGCGAACGGAGCCGGAAGCGGTGTTGCCGCGAATGCGGCCGTTGGACAGCAGGTCGATGACGACGGGGCCGTTCACGCCCGCCTTGCCCCGGTGGATGTGGAAGGCGGTCGGCCTTCCGGTGTTCCTCCACTGCACGAAGAAATAGAAGCGGTCGCCGCTGATGCGGAACTTGGCGACGGCCGCGCCGTTGGAGTCGTTGACCTTCTTGCCCCGTTCGGGCACCTCGTTCCGGCCGAGGAGCCCGGCGGCGAAGTAGTACTTGGGCGAGCTGGTCGTGTGGCCGTGCGCGGTCGCCCTGATGGTCTGGGACGCGGCGGCCGCGGGGGTGGCGATCACCGAGCCGGCGAACACCACGGCTACCGCCCCTGCCGCCGTCGCGCCCGCAAGCACGCGCTGCCACGACATCCGACCCCTGCCCACCTTCGTTAATTCGAGTACGGCTTGGCGGA
Source organism: Nonomuraea sp. NPDC003707 (assembly GCF_053587055.1). NCBI lineage: Bacteria > Bacillati > Actinomycetota > Actinomycetes > Streptosporangiales > Streptosporangiaceae > Nonomuraea > Nonomuraea sp. NPDC003707. Next base: position 15,730 of record NZ_JBSFNK010000029.1, read on the forward strand.
GTTCGTCGGCCTGCCCTCCCGGCTCTCGGCGGAGCCGGACCGGCGGGAGGACCGCCGGGCGCTCCTGGACGCCGTGCGTCGGGACGGCTTCGCGACCGGTTATCGGGGACAGCGCATCGCCAAGTCCGGCGGCCGGTTCTGGATCGAGGACGTGACAATGTGGAACTTGGTGGACGGCGACGGCCTGCTCGTGGGCCAGGCGGCGACCTTCCGACGCCCGCCGGACGCCTGACGCCCGGCACGGCGGAGATCTACGGGGCCGCGGGCCTGGTGCTCACCGCGCCCTGCCCGTACGACCGGGAGACGCGGGCGCGGATCAGCTCACGTGATGCTCTGACCGCTTGAACCGGCCTGGGAGACCGCGGCGAGGAAACCGCCGACGAACGCGTCGCCGAGCCCGATGGTCGTGGGCGCGGCGACGTCAAGCTCGAAGCCGGGCAGGCAACGAACAACCTCGCCCATTCGGCGTTCCAGAGCCGCGGCGAACTCCACCGCCTCCGTTCGCCTCGGCCGGTTCTGCATGAGTTCGTACTGGTGGTCCGTGTACGCATCGCCGTGGCAGTAGCGGGTGCTGGCGATCACGATGCCCTCGTTCAGTGGCTCCGCGTACTCGCCGGCTCTTTCGCCGAATGCCGCCGACCAGTACTTGGTGTGCACCACCAGGGTCTCCACGGGGATCAGGGCCTGCAGCGATTCGAGGGCACGTGCCACCTCCGTCACGGAGAGCAGGTTGACGGCGTAGCCCAGATGCGACTGCATCTCGTCTTCGTTCAGCCCGTAGACGTCGATGACTTCCAGAAGCGCGTCGCGGACCCGTTGGCTGAGGCCCGGCTCGTGGAATCCGGCATCCTCGTAGTAGACGACCGCCTCGGCCGGCAGTTGTCGCATGTGCCTTCGCAGCGCGGAAAGACGCCGGTCGAGTGTTCGCCGGTCCCGTATCGCGTTGAATCCCGAGATCAGAAAGACCCGTGCGTCGCCGAGCAACGAGCCCAGCTCATCACTCAGCAGCATGGACTCGTTGTCCGGGTCGTTGACGTAGATCAGTCTGTTCGGAAACGGCGTGTCGATGTCGATGTCACCTGCTCGAACCCGCATGCCCTGGTCGTACTGCACGATCAGGTGCGGATAGAGGGTGTCCTGGTCGCCGCTACAGATGTAGTCGCAGCTTGCCGGCAGCAGGCGGCGGACGATGTCGTTGAGGCTGACCAGGTGCAGGGTGGACGGTACGCCGAGCCGGCTCATCTCCATCGCCGCCCGAACGGAGGTCCCGCCCAGAGTCGTTCGTTTGGGGAACCGCCCGGCGAATGCGTCCAGGCATTCGGAGGAGGCGACGAAGTGCTCGCCTCCTCCGCCCTTTTTGAGGTAGGTGAGAATCGAGATGACCAGCTCACGCTCGTTGGTCACGGTGACCGACGAAGTCAGCTCGGCATCGCGGATCTGATACTCGCCGACCAGTTGCTCCAAGATCGACGAGGACAGCTTGAGTTCGTAGTCGACGCATCCCCCCAAGCCCAGGACTACACGGCTGGTCATGTCAGTAGAGAGATGCCTTGCCGGCCGCTTCGAAGAGGTCGATCTTCTGCCCGGCCACCACCTTCATCGCCTCGATGCACGGCGGCTGGATGGAGTTCGGCTCACGCAGGCCCTCATCGGCCAGGACCTCGCGCATCTTCATGTGGTAGGCGGCCTTGATGTCACTGGAGATATTGATCTTGTTGATGCCGAGCTTGACCGACTCCGCGATCTCGTCGTCGGGATTGCCCGAGCCGCCGTGCAGCACCAGGGGGATCTTGACCCGGTCCTTGATCTCCTTCAGCAGGTCGAGCTTCAGCTCCGGCTTCAGGTTCTTCGGGTAGAGGCCGTGATAGGTGCCGATGGCCACGGCGAGGCTGTCCACCCCCGTCGCCTGCACGAAGGTCACGGCGTCCGCCGGGTCGGTGTAGATGATCGCGTCGCTGCCGTCTTCGGCCTCGCTGTCGGTCTTGCCGATCGTCCCCAGCTCCGCCTCGACCGACAGGCCGACCGCGTGCGCGGTTTCCGTGACCTTCTTGGAGATCGCGATGTTCTCCTCGAACGACTTCATCGAGGCATCGATCATCACCGAGGTGAAGCCGATCCGGATCGCGGTCAGCATCTCCTGATAGGTCGCGCCGTGGTCCCAGTGAATCGCGATCGGCACGGACGAGCGATGGGCCCGCTGGGTCATCGCGGCGATCACGTCCACTCCGATGTGCCGCACCTCGTCGGGGTGGATCCCGATGAAAAGCGGCGCGTTCTTCTCCTCGCTGATGTCCACGATGCCGTTGAACATGGCGTAGTCACTGATGTTGAAGGCGGGCACGGCGAAGTTTCTTTCATTCGCGACAGCCAAGAGCACCTTGCCGGTCGTCAGCATTGCTGTATTTCTCCTTCTGATCAGTTGATTGTCACTCGGGACGGGGACGACGTTTCAGGATTTGACCGCGCCGGAGGTGAGGCCGCCGATGAATCGCCGCTGGAAGAGGAGGAACAACACGAGCACCGGGATGGACCCCAGGATGCTCATGGCCATCATCTGGTTCCACTCGTAGGAGTGCTGGCCCATCAGGAGCTGGATGCCGATGGGAACGGTTCGCATGTCATCGGTACGCGTGAGGGTCAGCGCGAACAGGTATTCGTTCCACGAGATCATGAAGGTGTAGACGCCGACGGCGACCAGCCCGGGCACCGAAATGGGCACCAGGATCCGCCAGAGAGCCGTCCAGCTCGACGCCCCGTCCACCTTGACGGATTCATCCAGTTCTCGCGGCAGGGTGTTGAAGTACGCGGTCATCATGATAATCGCATAGGGCAAGGTGAACACCATATGCGTGAGGATGAGCCCCGGATAAGTATTGTACAGGCCGAGCGCCACCACGAGACCGAAATAGGGAATGACGAGTGTGATTGGCGGCACAGCCTGGACGGTGACGATCACGGCGTTGACGGATCGCTTCAGCGGGAAGTTGTAGCGGCTGAATCCATACGCCGCGAGAATCGCCACGAACAATGTCAGCACGGTCACCGACAGCGCGACGATGTAACTGTTGATGAAAAACCTCAACTGGGTCGCGTCGGCCAGGATCACTTTGTAGGCGTCGAACGAGAAGTTCTCGGTGATCAGCCGCGGCGGAACCTGGAAGACTTCCCCGTTGGTCTTGAACGACGTCGACAGCATCCACACGACCGGAAGGCCGGCGAAGGCCGCGCCGACGCACAGGCCTGCGAGCACGGCGATCTTCGCGCCGAGGCGCCGCCTTTTGCGGGTGAGCACGGTGATCACCTCTCCTTTTGCAGGCGAACGTAGAAGAAGGCCAGAATCATCGTGAGCAGCAGGACTATGACGGCGGCGGCGGACGCGGTGGCGAACTCGTAACTGCTGAAGGCCTGCTTGTAGGTGTACGTGCTGAGCATCTCGGTGGCATTCAGCGGGCCACCACCGGTGGTCATCCAGATGAGGGCGAACTGCTGGGAGGTCCAGATGAGATCGAGCACGGCCATGCTGAGGAGCACCGGTTTCAGCTGTGGAAGCGTCACGTTGCGAAACTGGCGGAAAGTGCTTGCGCCGTCGACGGAGGCCGCCTCGTACAGAACGGGCGAGATTCCCTGCAACCCGGCGAGGATGCTGATCATGAAGAAGGGGAAGCCGGCCCAGATGTTGATGAATGTCAACGCCCAGAGCGCCGTGTTCGGCTCGGAGAGCCAGGTCACTTCCTCGCGCATCACGCCGATCGTGGTCAGGATGTAGTTGACCACCCCGGACGGGTCCAGCATGAGCCGCCAGATGACCGCGATCACGGCGACCGTGAACAGCCAGGGCAGGATGTAGACGATGCGGAAGATGGCTTTCGTCACTCCGCCCAGCAATGGGGTGTTGAGCATCGTCGCGAAGGCCAGCCCCAGGCCGAGGTGAGCGACGGTGCTCACGGTGATGAAGATGAACGTGTTCTTCAGCGCTGCCAGGAAGTCGGGATCGGTGAGCACCGTGGCGTAGTTGGCGAGCCCGGCGAAGACCGGATTCTGCTCGACGATCACGTTGTCCTTGAACGAGTAGCTGACCACCATCGCGATGGGGATGATCATCAGTACAAAGATCAATATCAGCGTCGGCGAGAGATAGCCGTACGGGACGACACCCTGCACGGGGAAAGGCCGCGTCCTTCTCCGTCGGCCCGCAGAGGATTCCGATGCCGATTTTGCGGCTCCCGGGGAGGCCGCCGGATCGAGTTTCGCGGTTTCCATCGATGTCTCCTTGGTTCGGGGGCCGCGCCGCACGGTCGGCGCGGCCCACGAAGTACGGAAGGTCAGAGCACCGGTGCCCAGGCCTGTTGCGCCTTGTTGAGCGCGTCGTCGACACTTTGCTTGCCGGTGAGCGCGAGCTGCAGCTGCTCATCGAAGCTGCGCATGAGGTCTTCGGACTTCGGCAGCCCCACGAACTCGTTGGCGGGATAGCCCGCCTTGTAGATGTCGAAGGCCGTCTTGAACAGCGGGTCACTCGTGCTGAAGTCAGGCTCGGCCGTCTTGTTGCCGGGGAAGCCGTTCGCCAACGTGCTCAGCTGCGCATTCGCCTTCTTGTCCATCAAGAACTGGACCAGTTTGAACGCCTCGGCCTTGTGCTCCGAGGACTCGGCGACGCCGATGCCCCAGGACGCGTACGGGATGCCGCGCTTGCCGGTGTAGGCGTCCTCGGCCGGGATCGGCACCACCGTGAAGTCGAGCTTCGGATTGTTCTTCTTGATCAGCCCGATGTGCGCCAAGGAATCGATCACCATGCCGACCTGGCCGGTGGAGAACTTCTCGACCTTGTCCTGCTCTTTCATGGTCAGCGCTCCGGGCGCGATGACGCCCGCGTCGTTCAGGCTCTTGACGTATTCGACGGTGCTCTTGACGCCGGGGCCGGTCAGGTCGGGCTTCCCGTCCTTGGTGAGCATGCTGCCGCCCGATGCCCACAGCCATGACATCACGTCATTCTGGACGCCGTTGGGAACGGCGGTGTCGAGCGGCAGGGCCCAGCCCTTGACGTTGCCGCCGAGCGCGCTGACCTTCTTGGCCGCCTCCAAGAACTCCGTGCGCGTGCTCGGAGGCGTCTTGACCCCCGCCTTCGCGAGCAGATCATTGTTGACGAACAGGGGGTAGACGAAGTTGACCACGGGGATCATGTAGGTCTTCCCCTTGATCTGGATCTGGCTCGCGAGCTGGCTCGAGTCGTACTTCGCGGTCGTCATGAGCGCGGAGAGGTCAGCGATGGCGCCCTGCTTGGCGAAGTCACTCACCCATGCGCCGTCGAGGCCGACGACGTCAGGCAGCGTCCTCGACGCCGCGCCGGCCACCAACTGCTGCTTCGTGGACGCGTACGGGCCGCTCAACAGCTTGACCTTGATGTTCGGGTTCTGCGCCGTGAATTCCGACATAAGCTTGTCGAACGATCCCGCCGGCAGCTCCGGCGCCCACCACTGCGCAAACTCCAGAGTGACGGTCCCGTCGCCGCTCGATCCCGCGCTTGCTCCTGAGCCGGAACCACACCCCACGGCCGTGGCGCCGATCATCGCCACCGCCATCACCCCGAGTAGTCGCCTCGTCCGGCCCTGCAACCGGGTGCTGCCTCCGGTCATCGCGACCTCCTTGCTGTACAGGTGTTACCGGTCTTTGCCGGTTTCCGCCACATTAACAACGCGTGTCGCTAGCCCACAAGACCTAGTAACGCAAAAACCCGCTAGGAACCGCACAGTCCGGCATTCATGCGGAAGAGTCGTGCTCGATCACGAGACTCTGAGCGCCGGGACCCTCGAAGTAGGCGGCATCTCGCCCGAAAGGGGCAGTGTTATGCGGTAGTCTGCAGTTCTAGGCCTGTATCACCCCTCTGTTGCGTTGATCAGTAACGCAACTACCGCAGAGATGGGAGGGTCAGTGACCCTTGACGAAGACGACCGGCAGCGTCGTCTACCTGCAGGACGTAAGGCCCAGCTGGCTGCATACGTCGCGGAGGCCGGGCAGGTCACGGTCAGCGCACTCGCAGAGCGCTTCGGCGTCTCCATCGACACGATCCGGCGGGACCTGGACCAGCTCAGCGCCGACGGTGTCCTGGTCCGCACCTATGGCGGAGCGGTCAGTCAGGCCACTCTATCTCGGGTCGACCGGGCCGTGGACGTGCGGCTCAAGATGGAAGAACGCGAGAAGGAGAAGATCGCGGTACTTGCCGCGTCACTGGTCAAAGATGGGTCGATCATCATGATCAACGGCGGTACGACCACTCTCGCCGTGGCCCGGAACCTGCGCAACCATCGGGACCTGACCGTGGTGACGAACAGTCTGCTCGTACCCCCGGCGCTGCCGCCCTCAGCCGTCCGCGACGTGTACGTCTTCGGCGGCGCGGTCCGCACTCTCACGCTGGCCACCATCGGCCCCGTCAGCTTCCGGGCATCCGACGGAAGCGAGCTGGACATCAGCTGCGACCTGGCGTTGATCGGGGTCGGCGCCGTTTCGGCGGCCGGATACACGACGAGCAACCTCGCCGAGGCGGCAATGATGCGAGAGATGATCTCGCGGGCGGCGCGCGTGGCGATCCTGGCCGACTCGTCCAAGTTCGATCGCCGGCTCTTCGCCCAGGTGTCCGAGCTCGGGGGCGCCGACTTCCTCGTCACAGACTCCACGCCGCCGCCTGACCTTTTGGACGCGCTGACGGAGAACGGGGTAGAGCTGATCACGCCGGAAACCCTCGAAGGCGCCCCCGAAGCCGGTCAAGATCCCCAGTAGATCGGGTGCCGATCGCGTCATGGCCCCTCGAGAACACCGCTCGGAAGCCGCGGCAACGCTGGTCGACGATCCCGGCGCCCATTACCGGTGCATGTGCCGGTAATGGGCGCCGACTGCTGAGCGGAGCCATGAGCGGATGGCCGGATGGATCAGGCGATCTCGATGTGGTCCAGCTCCGCCCAACGCGCCTGGTACTGGAAGCGCAGGGTGTTCCATCCGGCGTTCAGCGTGAGCTGGGCAGGCACCTGCGTCCAGTTGTCCCAGCCGCGGTCGGGATAGCTCAGCGTGAACCGCGTTCCCCCGTTCACCGTCACCAGGTGCTGCGCGTCGCCGTATCCGGCGGCATAGGCCACGTACGCGGTGTAGGCCCCGGCGACCGGCGCGAACACCTGGACGTCGACCCAGCTGTCCGCATAGTCGATCTTTGCCACGACGGCCCCCTGTGACGCCCCGGCCGCGCCGGTACGCACCTCCGCATGGTTGAGCGTGCCGCGCTCGGCCTCGTACCGTACCCGGCTGCCGCGCACGACCGGGTAGTCGTTGGCCCAGCCCAGCTCCGCGGTGTACATGTGGCGCGCGTTGCCCACCCAGCCGTGGAAGAAGACCCGGCTCCCGAGCACGTCGGTCCCGCCGGGGCCCTGAACGGCGCCGTCGAAGGTGGCCGTCGTCATCAGCGGCCGGTACGCCTTGGTGTAGGGCCCGGTGAGAGTCGAGGAAACGGCGTAGCCGGTGAAATAGCTGTTTCCCGCGTAGGAGCCGGCCGAGTAGAAGAGCACGTACTGGGAGGGCCGCTTGACGAGCACGGGAGCCTCGATCACCCCGGCTTCCTCGGGACGGTCGTTGCGGATGAGCTCGGTGCGGCCGCCGACGAAGGTGACGCCGTCCGCGCCGACCTGCTGCAGCCACAGAACGGTGGGCCGGCCGACGGCGTTGCCGTCGTTCTTGTAGACGAGGTACCGCTTGCCGTCGGTGTCGACGAAGCTCGACGGGTCGATGTCGCCGCCCTCGCCCGCGTTGCAGACGAGCGGTGAGCCGCTGGTCGGCTGGAAGGGGCCGAGGGGGTTCGCCGAGGTCGCGGCGCCGATGCACATGCGCCCGGTAGCGGTGCTGGGGCCGGTGAAGTACATCAGGTAGCGGCCGTCGGGAAGCTGGGAGACGTCGGGTGCCCAGAACCCGCCGTTCCCCGCCCAGGACGGTTTGGCGGGCAGCGCGTCCCCGCGCACGGTCCACGGGCCGGTGGCCGACGAGGCGCTGGCGACCTGGATGCGCCCGGCCGAACTGCTGGTGGAGTAGGCGTAGAAGGTGGAGCCGACTTGGATCACGTCCGGATCGGGGAAGTCGGCGCGAATCACGGCCGTCGGGGCCACGGCGGCCGCCGCCGGCTCCGCACCGGCCGCGGGTAGGCAGACCGCGGTCGCGGTGAACACGAGGAAGAGCCGGCCGAGCAGCCGCATGGGGACCTCCGATCATCCGTACTCACGGGTATAGGCCATTCCGGAGCCGCGGAGAAGAGATTTTTTGGCATTTCAGTCAGGAGATTCTGATCGCCGCTGTCAGATCGACGGCTCGCCCGCGACCGCTAGCTGGGGAGCCTGGCCTGGGTGGCAGTGGAGACCACCGTGTCCTTCTGGGCCGAGGTCATCAGGCCGGCCGTGACCCACTCCTCCGCGGTGCGGGTCACGGTGGACACGAACGCTCCCTGGCTCGCGAACGGCGCGTTCTTCCAGACCGCGTCGAGGAACGTCACCGAATCCGCCCGCTCGCGGTTGGGCACGCCGGAGTCGATCCTGCCGAAGACGACGGTCGGCTCGACGCGCCGGAAGTAGGCGTGGTAGCGGTCGGTGTTGTTGATGTAGAGGGGGACGAGCGGCAGGCCGTTCGCCGTGAAGCTCATCGGCCCGGTGGACGTGACGGCGCGCGCGAGGTCCCCGGACAGGGTGAAGTCCCGGTAGAACGAGAATTGGCGGTAGGTGGTCTGGTTGCTCTTGGCGACCATCGGCACCGGCCCGTAGGCGATGCTCTGGATGGTCGGGATGTCCAGCGCCTTCTCGATCCGCAGCGAGAACGGCATCGTGATCCTCACCGTGTCGCCGCTCCGCCACTGCCGGTCGAGCGTGACGTACTCGCCGGGCTTGGCGTCCAGCTGCTGGTCGGTCGCGTTGACCAGCACCGTGAAGCCCTTTTCCACCCAGTACGGCACCCGCAGCTTCACCACCAGCCGGCCGTTGCCCGTAACCGTCAGCGTCGTCACCCCAGCGGGGTCGGCCGGATAGTTCGTGACCTGCCTGATCACGAAGCCCTTCTCCGCCCAGTTGAGCTCCGAGGCCATGTAGAGGTTCACGTAGAGCGTCGAATCGTCGGCGGACCGGAAGTAGATCGAGTCCTGGAACTTGGTGTGGCTCTCCAGCCCGGTGCCGCCGCAGCAGGTGCCGAGGTTGCCGTAACTGCGCGCCGAACCCGCCCGCATCGGGATGAAGTAGGTCAGCAGCGGATTGGTGGTGCTGTCGGTGTTGCGGCGGGAGGCGAGGATCTGGCCGTAGAGTGCCCGTTCGTAATACTGCATGTATTTCGGGTCGGCGGTGTGGAAGAACAGGGCCCGGCTCAGCTTGAGCATGTTGTAGTTGCAGCAGGTCTCGGCGTTGTTGGCGCCCAGGGTGCCGACGATGACGTCGCGTGCGCCGAAGAGCTCGCCGTTGTCGGACGGACCGGCCAGGCCGCCGTCGGTGAACGTGCGGTGCGGGACGACCATGTCCCAGAAGTTCGCGGCCGCGTCGAAGTAGCGGCGTTCCTGGTTCTGGTCGAAGACGGACAGGTATCCGATGAACTGGGGGATGTGCTGGTTGGCGTGTTTCCGGTTGAGCGTGTCCTGCTTGTCGACGGTGGCCGCGAGGAGGGCGGTGTTGTCGAAGCACTTGGCCGTCGCGAGATACTCCGCCTTGCCGCTGAGGGCGTGGAGGTCGGCCATCACGATGTTCATGCCGTTGTACTCGCCGGCGATGTAGATGCCCCACATCCGGTCGAGCTGGGCCCGCGGAAGGTTGCCCAGCCTGCTGTGGACCCAGTCGCCCATCTTGAGCACGATCTCGAGCGCCTGCTCGTTGCCGGCGTACTGGTAGGCGTCGAGCAGCCCTCTCATGATCATGTGACAGGTGTAGTACGGCGCCCAGATCGTGGGATAGGTCGCGTACTGCTCCAGCTGGATGAACTGCGTCTCGGGATAGGCGGCCAGGAAGCCGGGGTGGCTCGGCCCGCCGGGTTGCCCGACCTTCGCGGCCAGCGCGTTCTGGCACTCGCCCAGCGCGGTGACCATGTAGTCGACCTTGTTCTTGTAGAAGGCGTCGCCGGAGCCCGCGTAGGCCAGAGCGAGGGCGCTGAGGAAGTGCCCGCTGTAGTGACCGCGCAGATTACCGGTCGCGTCGTCCCAGCCGCCGGGCGGCTGCGCGCCCAGCGTGTCCAGACCGGCGTTGGCCCGGAAATTGGCCAGCATCCGGTCGGCCGAATAGGACCGCAGGAAGGTCAGGATCCGATCCCGGTTGGCGGTGAACAGGCTCGCGCCCAGCGTGACCTGGCCGTTCGCGAACGGCTTCACGATCCAGCTGCCGGGCACCGGGGGGTCGTTCTGCTGCAGCGGGGCCACCATGCGGGCCGCGGCCCGGGCCGTTCCGGTGGACGTCGCCAACGCGAGCGCGGACGGGGTGGCGACCGCTAACACCGCCAGTCGAAGGGCCTCGCGCCTGGGCACCATTTCTGACATCGCACTGTCCTCTTCGTCGCTCGGGATCCGATGGGGGAGGGCATGTGGGCCGCGGAATGGTAGCGCTAACATTTACGCCTCTGGAGCTGGTCCGCGTAGTCGATGGGGACTGTTACGTCGGCTCAGGTCGAAGGCGTCGCGCTTCTTTCCAGGCCCACATTTCGGGAGTGTTAACGACCTCATCGGGCTCGTCAAGAGACCGCGAGCGACATTGCGCCTGCCCGAGGCTGCGTACCGCGGCCGCCAGTGCCTCCACCCCTTCGGCGATCCGGCCTTCGGTCAGGTCGCCGTAGCCGAGGATCAGTCCCTGGCGTCCCGGTCCGGCCAGCCGGTACGGCCCGACGCCGGCGACGCGTACGCCGTGATCGGCGGCGGCCGCCACCACGTCGTCCTCCCCCATGCCGTCCGGGAGCCAGACCACGAGGTGCAGCCCGGCCGCCACCCCGGTGGGTTCGAAGCCGGGAAGAGACTCGGCGAGCCGGGTGAGCAGGACGCCGCCGAGCGGCCACTGGTGCGAAGGGGTGAGGACGACGAGATCGGCGTCCGCGCGCTCCAGAGCGGCCGGTTCGATGCCCTCGCCGGTCACCGGCAGGGGGACGACGTCGAGCCCGGGCAGGCCCGCGAGCAGCCGGATGTCGTCGGTCGACGGGTCCTCCACGGCGATCCGGCGCGCGCCGCGGCCGGCGAGCACGCCGATGATCAGCGCGGCCGCCTGCCCGTATCCGCTGGTGATGAGCACCTGGGAGGGATCGGCGGAAGTGCCGCGGACGCGGTTGAGGTAGTCGGCCACAGCTGTGCGCAGTTCGGGCAGACCGTACCCGTCGAGGTAGTTGAGCCGGCTGTGCGGCGCGCTGGTCAGCACCCGCCTGAGCGAGCGCAGCCAGGCCTCGCGGGGGAAGCCGGCCGGGTCGATGCGACCGTACCCGAAGTCGATGTACGGGCCGGCGCTCCGCGGCGGCGGGGTCGCGGCGGCGGCCTGCCCGCGTACGGCGGCCACCCGCGTGTAGGAGCCGGGGGTGCTGGTGAGGTAGCCCTCGGCGAGGAGCTGGTTGTAGGCCTCGACCACGACGCCGCGGGAGACGCCGATCTCGGTGGCGAGCCGGCGCGAAGAGGGTAGCGAGGCACCGTGGCGCAGGCGGCCCGTGCGGATGCCGTCGCGCAGGACCGCCTCGATCTGCCGGTGCAGCGGCGTGGCGCCGGTCCGGTCGAGCTCCACCAGCAGATCGTGCGCCAGGGTCGAGTTCACCGTGCTCACCCGTCGCAGCGTAGCGAGGCTCAACCGGCGGCGAAGGCACCGACGGAGGCCGCGCACAACAGCAGCCCGGCGGCGTGCGTCAGGCTGGTCCGCTCCCGCAGCACCAGGGCGGCCAGGGCGACCGTGAAGGCGGGGTAGAGGGAGGTGATCACGGCCGAGACGGCGAGTGTCGCCTCGCGGGTGGACAAGGCGTACAGCACGGTCGAACACACGCCCAGGACGCCCGGCCAGACCGCCGCCCACGGCACCCGCGCCGCCCCGGCGGGCCGGTCGACGTCAACGGTCCGGCCGACGTCGACGGTCCGGCCGGCTTCGGCGGTTCGGGCTGCGCTCCGGCGGCCGGCCAGCACGAAGACGGCCAGGACGGCGACGGCGGACAGCTGGCTCGCGGCCACCGGCCACAGTCCTGCGGTGTCCCCGGCCCGGTCGAGGCAGACGAACAGGGCGGCGAACCCGAGCCCGGCCAGCAGCCCTTCGACCACCCCACCGCCGCCGCGCCGGCCCGGCTGCGCGGCGACCAGCCAGATCCCGGGGATGGCCAGGCCGACGCCGACAACCGAGAGCGAGGTGAACTCACCGCCGGACAGCAGGTCGACCGGGATGGGCAGACCGGCCGCGCCGACGGCCGACAGCGGCCCGGCCACGTTCATCCGCCCCCGGGACAGCCCGCGGTAGAGAGCCAGCGTGCCGACCGCCCCACCGAGTCCGGCGCCGATCCCCCATCCGATCGCCCCGCCGGTCCCCCATTCGATCGTGCCCATATCGGGGCGGACGCTGACAGCAAGCGCGGCGGCCAGCCCGCCGATCGCGGCGGCGGACTGCCCGACAAGCCCGACCAGCGCGTAGTGGCTGCGGCGCGACAGCAGCCCGCCGAGAAAGTCCGAGGCGCCGTACAGGGCGGCGGCGGCCAGGGCGAGCAGGATCGCCGTCGGCATCAGTGCTCACCACCCGACGTGGTGGCGCCGTTCCAGGAGATCAGCCGCTGGCCGGCCAGGCTCAAGGGCGACTCCACACCGACGCCGTAGCCGGCCGGCGGCGGGCTGATGTCCGCGAAGGTCCGTCCCACGGTCTCTTCCTCTCTCAGGGGCATCGCGTGCGTTGACCATGCTGCTGGCGGATTGGACGGAGTGACAGGACCGATTTCGGTCTGCGACGGAGGTCCGATTTCCCCTGCCAGGGAGCCTGCGGGGCCTGGGCCCGCGAAGCGTGTATTCGCCTGACGCCCGGGCAGTGGAAGAACTCGTTCCTGGATAGCGGAAAACCGTGTGCGTTCGTACGCACAGGAGGAGATGAATATGTCCCGGAAGGAAAAAGCCAAGGGCAAGGCCGAGGAGATCAAGGGCATGGCCAAGGAGCGTGTCGGCGATCTCACCGGCAACGAGTCTCTGCAGGCCAGGGGCAAGGCAGAGAAGGCCAAGGCCAATCTGCGGCAGGCAAAGGAGAAGGCGAAGGACGCCTTCAAGAAATAGCGTTCGGCAACGGCGGCGGAAGCCCTTCTGGAATGGGCTTCCGCCGCCGTCCGTGGCCTCGCGTGCCGGGCCCGCCACCCACGCCCGGCCGGGACCGCGATCGACGGGCGTCCTCACTTCCAGCTCGGACACGCGGAGCGTTCAGCGTCCTCTGCGCATGTAGGCGCGGAGCGACAGCGGGACGAAGATCACCAGCAGCGCGGCCGACCAGAGCAGGACGGCGGTCACGGGATGCGCGAGTGGCCAGGCCACGTTTCCGGACGGGGCGCCCGGGTTGCCGAACAGCTCCCGTGAGGCGGCGGTGAGCGCGCTCACCGGGTTCCAGTCGGACAGGAAGCGCAGCCAGCCCGGCATGCCGTCGGTCGGGACGAACGCGTTCGACAGCATCGTGAACGGCAGGCCCAGCGGCACCATCGCGTCGGCGACCTGGTCGTTCTTCACCGCCAGGCCCACATAGACGCCCACCCAGCTCAGCGCGTACCGCAGCACGATCATCAGCAGGAACGCCTGGGCCGTGGGGATCAGGCCGCGGTGCGGCTGCCAGCCCACCAGCAGGCCCGTCCCTACCATGATGGCCAGCATCAGCAGGCCGGTCAGCAGGTCGGCGCCGGTCTGCCCGAACGGCACCGCCAAGCGCGCCATCGGCATGGAGCGGAACCGGTCCATCACACCGCGGGAGGCGTCGCCGGCCATCCGCGTCATGACCCCCAACCACGCGGAGAAGGTCACCATCGCGAACAGGCCGGGCATGAGGTACTCGCGGTAGTCGCCGCCGTCCGGCACCTGGATCGCGCTGCCGAAGACGTACCCGAACAGCACCACCATGATGACCGGGAAGACCAGCGCGGCGATGATCTGTCCGGGTTCTTGCCGCAGCCGTCCCAGCTCGCGGCCGACCAGGGTCAGCCCGTCGAGAAAGGTCCAGCGCAGGCGACCGAGTGGTGAGGTGAGGGCGGTCATCGGACGGGCTCCTTGCGGTCGGTGAGGCGCAGGAACACCTCGTCGAGGGTGGGACGGCGCAGGCTCACGTCGGCGGCGGCGACTCCGGCGCGGTCGAGTTCGCGCACGATGTCGGCGAGCCGGAGGCCGCCGCCGGGCAGGGCGACGCTGAGCCGATCGGCGCCCGTCGTCGTGGGATCGGTGCCGGTGAGGGTGTTCAGGACGGTCATCGCCGCGGGCATCACGGCGGGGTCCTCGAGGGTGACGTCGAGGCGGTCGCCGATCGTGGCCTTCAGCTCGTCCGGAGTGCCCGTGGCGATCACCTGTCCGTGGTCGACGACGGCGATGTCGTCGGCCAGCTGGTCGGCCTCGTCCAGGTACTGCGTGGTGAGCAGCACCGTGGTGCCGTCCGCCACCAGCTCGCGGACGTTGTCCCAGATCTCGCCGCGGCTGCGCGGGTCCAGGCCGGTGGTCGGCTCGTCCAGGAAGAGCACCTCGGGGCGCAGGATGAGGCTGGTGATCAGGTCGAGGCGGCGCCGCATGCCGCCGGAGTAGCCGGCGACCTGCCGATCGGCGGCGTCCATCAGACCGAAGCGTTCGAGCAGCTCGTCGGCCCGCCGGTGCGCCTCGCGCCGGGACAGGTGGGACAGGCGCCCGAACATGCGCAGGTTGCCACGGCCGGTGAGCTTCTCGTCCACGGCGGCGTACTGGCCCGCGAGCCCGATCCTGGCGCGCACCTTGCCTGCCTCGCGGACCACGTCGTATCCGGCGATGCGGGCGTGCCCGGCATCGGGATCGGACAAGGTCGCCAGGATGCGCACCGCGGTCGTCTTCCCGGCGCCGTTCGGCCCCAGCACGCCGCAGACCGTTCCTCTCGGGACGCTCAGGTTCAAACCCCGCAGGGCATGGGCGTCGCCGAAGGACTTGTGCAGCCCTTCGGCGACCACGATCGGATCAGGCATGACCTCTCCACTGGGTACTTTGTACGCGGTTACGGCGGTCACGCTAAACCACTGGGTACTATGTACGCAACAAGGAGGTTGAACGGTGACCGACGCCGAGTACGTGAGCATCTGGATGCGGCCCGAGCGCCCCGCCCGCGGGCCGAAACCGGTCTACAGCCGCGCGCAGATCACCGAGGCGGCCGTCCGGATCGCCGACGCCGAAGGGCTGGAGGCCGCCACCATGCGGCGGATCGCCGCCGAGATCGGCGCCGGCGCGATGTCCCTCTACCGGTACGTCCCGAGCCGCGACGACCTGGTCGAGCTCATGGCCGACCAGGTGATGGGCGAGATCGACGTCACGGGCATGCCCTCGGGCGACTGGCGCGCCGACCTGACCCGCTACGCCGACGGGCTGCGGGCCATGTGGCTGAGGCACCCGTGGATCTCCACCGTGCAGCGGTCGCTCCCCAGCTTCGGCCCCAACCAGCTGCTCTTGATCGAACGGCTGATGGGAGTGCTCGACGCCTTCGTCTCCATCGACGAGAACCTCGGCCTCATCGCCATGCTGAACGGCTACATCGAGGGCACCGTCCGCGAGGAGATCAGCTCGGCCAGGGAATTCCGCCGCAGCGGGCTCAGCGAGTCGGAGTGGATGGCGCGGAGCTACCCGTACATCGACCGGCTGGTGAAGAGCGGGGAGTACCCGATCTTCACCAAGATCGTGATGGAGGCGCGCCAGCCGCACCTGAGCCGCGACGACCAGCTCCGGTACGGGCTCCAGCGCGTCCTCGACTGCATCGCCGCGGCCCTCCCGCCAACGGCCGGGTCTCCGATGCCGGCGCACCGAGAGGGGCAGGAAGAACAGGGCGGGCCAGGCTCGTAGCCGACCATCCGAGAGGGAATAGACGCACAAGCCACGCGTGAT
Source organism: Nonomuraea sp. NPDC003707 (assembly GCF_053587055.1). Classification (NCBI taxonomy): domain Bacteria; kingdom Bacillati; phylum Actinomycetota; class Actinomycetes; order Streptosporangiales; family Streptosporangiaceae; genus Nonomuraea; species Nonomuraea sp. NPDC003707. Next base: position 31,787 of record NZ_JBSFNK010000029.1, read on the forward strand.
CACCCGGCGCGGACGAGCTGGACGGGAGCGACGGCGTCGGGGGCGAGCAGGCGGTCGATCTCGTCCGGATCGACGGGAAGGCCTTGGACGGCGATGTGGGCCGATATGTACGTGCGTACATTGGATGTGTACGCTTGTACGTATGATGTCCGACTTCGATGACCGCTCGATGCGCGAACGGATGCTCGCCGGCGACCTCTACATCGCCGACGACCCCGAGCTGGCCGAGCACAACCTGCGCGCCATGGACCTGATGGACGCGTACAACGCGACGTCGGCCCGCGATCCGCGGGAGCGGCGCCGGCTGCTCACCGAGCTGCTGGGCGCGATCGGCGAGGGCACGGAGATCCGGCCGCCGCTGCGGGTCGACTACGGCAGCCACCTCCGCATCGGCGCCCGGTCGTTCGCCAACTTCGGCCTCGTCGCCCTGGACGTCGCGCCGATCGTCATCGGCGACGACGTGCAGATCGGCTCCTACGTGCAGCTCATGACACCGACGCACCCGCTCGACCCGGAGCTCCGCCGGGCGAAGTGGGAGGCCGCCGAGCCGATCACCATCGGCGACAACGTGTGGCTGGGCAGCGGGGCGATCGTCCTGGGCGGCGTCACGATCGGGGAGAACACCGTGGTCGGCGCCGGCGCGGTGGTCACCCGGGATCTCCCCGCGAACGTCGTCGCGGTGGGCAATCCCGCGCGCGTGATCCGCACGATCGAGCCGGCCACGCCGTGAGCGGCCCCGCCACCCCGCGGCGGCCTCGCCGGCACGACCCCGGGCGGCGGGACCGGCTGATCGACGCGGCGCTCACCGTCATCGCCGAGCGCGGCGTCGCCGGGACGACGCACCGGGAGATCGCCCGCGCCGCGGACGTGCCGCTGGGCTCGATGACCTACCACTTCACGTCACTGGACGAGGTGCTCGCCGAGGCGTTCACCCGGCACGCCGACTCGGTGGCCCGCGTCTTCGACGAGCGCCTGAGCGCCGCAAGGGACCGCGACGCGGCGGCCGAGGCCGTCATCACGCTGGTCTCGGACGACCTGCTCGGCTCGCGGCACGACCTCGTCCTCACCGTGGAGCTGTACGTGGCCGCGGCGCGCAACCCGGCCCTGCGGGTCGTCACCCAGGCCTGGATGGCGCGCAGCCGCCGGGCGCTGGAGCGCCACTTCGACGCCACCACCGCCCGCGAGCTCGACGCGCTCATCGAAGGGCTCGTGCTGCACAGCGCCCTGTCGACCCACCCGATGACGCCCGAGCAGATCCGCCACGCCATCCACCGGTACCTGCGCTGATCCCCTCCGCCGCGCCTACGCGACGCGCCTACGCGATCGGAAAGCCGATGTCCGCTGCCCCTCCCACCACGCCCACCCGCCAGGCCCGCCTGGCCCGCGCCGCCGTCGCCGCGCTGTTCCTCACGAACGGCGCCGTGTTCTTCAACATCGTCCCGCGATACCCGCAGATCAAGGCCGAGCTCGGCCTGAGCAACGCCGTCTTCGGCACCGCGCTGGCCGCGCACCCGATCGGCGCGTTGCTGGCCGGGCTGCTCGCCGGAGCCGCCATCCGCCGCTTCCGCTCCGCGCGCGTGGCGTCGCTGGGGATCGTGGTGACCACTGTCGCGACGCTGTTCATCCCCCTTGTGCCGAACTGGGTGGCGTTCGGCGGCGTGCTGTTCGTCGTGGGCGCCCTCGACGCGGTCGTCGACGTCGCGCAGAACGCCCACGGCCTGCGCGTGCAACGCCTTTACGGCCGGTCCATCGTCAACTCGCTGCACGGCGTGTGGAGCATCGGCGCGGTCCTGGGCGGCCTGATGGGCTCGGCCGCCGCCGGCCTCGACATGCCCCTCGCGGTCCACCTGGGCATCTCCGCGACGCTGTTCAGCGTGACCGCCCTCGTCGCCTACCGGTTCCTGCTCCCCGGCCCGGAAGACGCCGAACGCCCTGCCGAGGCCCAGGACGGCCACCCGGCCCGGGCCGAGCCCCAGGACGGCCGGCCGGCCCGCCGTGCCGGCCGGCGCTCGTTCACCGGCGCCGCCGTACGGATGCTTGCCGCGCTCGGCGTACTGGCCGCGTGCGGCACCCTCGTCGAGGACGCCGGCGCGTCCTGGGGCGCCCTTTATCTCAGCGGCGACCTGCGCACCGACGCCGCCACCGCCGGTCTGGCCGTCGTGGCCCTGCAGGTCGCCATGACCGTCGGCCGCCTCACCGGCGACCGCGTCGTGGACCGCTTCGGGCAGCGTACGGTCGTGCGTTCCGGAGGGGCGCTGGCCGCGGTCGGCATGGGCGCCGCCCTGGCCATGCCGTCGGTTCCGACCGCGCTGGCCGGCTTCGCCCTCGCCGGGCTCGGCGTCGCCACCCTCGTCCCGGCCGCCATGCACACCGCCGACGAACTGCCCGGCCTGCCCGCCGGCGCCGGACTGACCATCGTCAGCTGGCTGCTGCGCGGAGGGTTCCTGCTGTCGCCTCCCCTCGTCGGGTTCGTCGCCGACCTCACCAGCCTGCGCGTCGGCCTGCTCTCCGTCGTCCTGGCCGGCGCCGTCACGTTCGTCCTGGCCCGCGTCCTGGTGAACCGCACCTCCGCCTGAACCGCCGCGCCCGCCGCCGTTGACACGTCTCCGAAAGGAGATCTACGATCTCATCGAATCGATTCGCTAACATCCCTAGAAACACCTGGTTATACCTGCACCCCGGTATGCCGAATCGATTCCCTTCGTGGCCCTCCCCCCATCCCTCGAAGGAGCCACCCAAGATGAAGACCACCCCACGCCGCGCATTGGCCGCGATGCTCATCGCCGTCACCCTCCAGGCCGTCCCGGCGCCGGCGCAGGCCGCGGACGAATCCATCAGCGTCGACTTCTCTGTAGCCGGCGGCGCCCCGGCCTACCGCGCGTCCGGCTGGATCTACGGCATGACGGAGAACGCGTCAGGACCGGCGGACCACTTCTTCCGCGACGTGAAGTTCCGGTACATGCGGGCCGGCGGCGCGCAACTCGGCTCGCCGGGCGGCTGGGTCTCGGGCGCCTACGACCGCAGGTGGAACGCGACGCTGGCCCAGGCCCGCCGGACGATCGCGCTCGGCGGCCAGTTCATCATCCTCCCGCACGACCTGTGGGGAGCCGACGGGTATCCGATCTCGCGCTTCCCCGGCGACAACGGCGACTGGTCCGACTACGACGCCTTCCTCACCCGCCTGATCAACGACGTGCGGGCCGCCGGGATCACCGTGCAGTGGGACATCTGGAACGAGCCCAACCTCTCCCTGTTCTGGAACCGCCCGCAGGCCCAGTACTTCGAGCTGTGGCGCCGCAGCTACCAGCGCATCCGCGCCGCCTTCCCCGGCCACCTGATCGTCGGCCCCAGCTGCGCCTGCGTGCCCTCCACCACGCACCCCTTCTGGAACGCCTACCTCGACTTCGTCCGCGCCAACAACGTCGTCCCCGACATCGTCAGCTGGCACTCCCTGCCCGGCGACCCGGTGGCCAACGTGGCGGCCGCCAACGCCACGCTCGACGCGCGCGGCATCCCGCATCCGCGTCCGTACCAGATCAACGAGTACGCCGCGGCCAACGAGCAGAACCCGGGAGACGGCGCGTGGTACATCGCCCGGCTGGAGCGGGCGGGCGCCGACGGGCTGCGCGCGAACTGGGCCAGCGCCGGCAACCTGCACAACGATCTGGCGAGCCTGCTCGTCCGCAACAGCGCGGGCCAGCACCTGCCCAAGGGCGAATGGTGGGTCTACCGCTTCTACGGCTCCCAGACCGGCCAGATCGTCTCGGTGACCCCGAGCACGTCCTACGACGCCTTCGCCACCAGGACGACCGGCGCGGCCAAGGTCCTCGTGGGCGGCGGCGGGACGACCGGCAACGTCGCCGTCGGTCTCCGGCGGCTCGACGCCACCAGCGGCATCGTGCAGAACAACCAGCTCCGCGCGGTCGTCCAGCGCATCCCGTTCAACGGCGGCGGCGCGGTCCAGGGGCCGATCACCGTTCAGGACACGGTCCTGACGCTGTCCGGCAACGCCGCCACGCTGAACCTGCCGCACACCAACGCCGACGACACGTTCACCGTCACCCTGCTGCCGCCGTCGGACGCCGGCTTCCAGTCCGTCGCCGTCGCGCAGCACTCCCAGCAGTGCCTGGACAACACCGACCTCGGCACGGCCGACGGCAACGTGCAGCAGCAGTTCTACTGCGAAGGCGGCGACCAGCAGCTGTGGAACTTCCGGCCGGTCGCCGGCGTGGCGAACACCTACACGCTGGTCAACCAGCAGAGCGGGAAGTGCCTCGACGTGAGCGCGTCCGCCACGGCCGACGGCGCGCCGGTGCGTCAGTGGACGTGCGCGGGCGGAGCGCCGAACCAGCAGTTCACCTTGCGCAGGGTCACCTACGCGGGCAACGATCCCCGGGACCACCAGCTCGTCGCCCGCCACAGCGGCAAGTGCGTCGACGTCAGCACCATCTCGACCGCGCCCAGGGCTCCCGTCCACCAGTGGACCTGCAACCCGGCCGGCCAGGCCGGTCCGCTCAACCAGACCTGGCGGCTCTGGGGCCGCTGAGCGTCACGTCCTGCGCCTCTCGTGGGCGGCGGCCAGGTGGAGGTAGGCACTGGCCGTCCAGGTGTAGGCGCGATCGCGCAGTCCCTCGCCGGTGCGGGCGTCGAAGTTCTCGGCGAACCCCGACGCCTCGCACAGCGCGCGGAAGCGGGCGCTGATCTCGTCGGCCAGGTCCGGGTAACCGGCGCGGCGCAGCCCGTCCTCGATCAGTACGGTCGAGGGCGCCCAGATGGGGCCCCGCCAGTAGCCGTCGTCCAGGTAGCGCGGCGAGCCGGGCAGCTCGGTGGCGGGCCCGAACGCGGTCAGGTGCCGCTCGATCCGGGCGGCCAGCGCCGCCCGGACGGGGTGCGGCAGCTCCTCCCCCAGCACGATCGGCATGAGGTCGAGCAGGCTGGAGCTGGACCAGGTACGCCCCGAGAGCGCGCCCCGGGCGACGAACTTCTCGCCGTCCCACAGCTCGGCCAGGAGCGCGTCGCGCATCCGGTCGGCCTGCGTACTCCACCGGGCGGACGTGCCCGGATCGGGGGCCAGGCGGGCCAGCTCGCGCAGCTGCAGCACGAGGAACGCGGCCAGGTCGGCGGTCTCGACGACGCGCTCGGGGTCGAAGGTGGTGGCGTTGTCCCAGCCGCTGTCGTTGCCGTGCTGGTAGTGCGGCAGCGTCCGGCCCGGGGCGCGCCGGGCGTCGAGCCAGAACGTGGTCCAGCGTTCCAGCAGCCGGTAGGTCTCGGCCGGGTCGGGAGGCAGAGGGAGGTGGCGCAGGGCCCAGCCGTGGATGGGGGGCTTGACGAAGTTGTAGAGGATCTCGGAGTGGGTGACGGAGTCGGGCAGCGCGCCGGCGGCGTCCTGGTGGTCGAAGGGCAGGTGGTACTGGTCCCAGGCCAGGTCGGGCAACCCTTCGCCGAGGGCGATGGCGTTGAAGCAGTGGTCCCAGCTCCAGACCTTGTCCATCCAGTGCTTGGACATGAGCACGGCGGGCCGGGTGACGAACCCGGCGGGGCGTACGGTGGCCGACCACAGCACGTAGGCGGCCAGTTCGGCGGCGGGCGTGCGATCGCCGCGCCAGGGCGCGACCGCCGCGGCGAACGCGTCGAACTCGGCCCGCGCGGCCTTCACCACCTGCTCGAAGGCGTGGCCGCTCAGGTAGGGGGCGCGGGCGGTCTCGTACTCCTCGATGGCGATCTCCCATTCGCCGCCGAGGACGAGACCGCGTTCGGCGCTGCCCAGCGTCTGCGCGCCGAGGTGTTCGGCCTGCCCGCCGAGGAGGGTGATCCGGTAGCGGCGGCCGGTCTGGTAGACGGTGAAGACGTACGATCCGTCGACGGGGTCCCGGTAGAAGTACGGGCCGCTGAACGGCGTCAGGACCGGGTCGGCGGCCAGCAGGCGGAGCCCGAGGCCGCGGCCGCGCACGCGTACGGTGTCGGCGTTCTCGTAGGCGAGGTCGATCCGGCCGCCGCCACCGCTCCAGGTGAGCTGGTGCGGGGTGGCGGTGACGGCGGCCTCGGCGGTGGGGATCAGCCGCAGGATCGCGTGCATGCCGGTCTGGTGCGAGACCAGGTGCACGTCCTCGGCGTAGGTCTTCTCCGCCACCACGGGCGAGAAGCCGAACCAGGATCCGCGGTAGCTGAACGGGATTTCCCGCAGGGAGAACACCGGGCCTGAAGCGGCGACGGTCATGAAGCGAGGGTCCCTTCTCAATCTTTGACGGCGCCCGCGGTGACGCCGGCGGCGACGTAGCGCTGGGCGACGACGAGCAGGATCGTGGCCGGGACGGAGGCGATCACGGCGGTGGCCATGATGGCGTTCCACTCCTGGTTGTTGTTGCCGATGTAGTGGTAGATGCCGAGGGTGATGGGCTGGTGGTCGCCACCCTGGTCGAGGGTGGAGGCGAAGATGAAGTCCGACCACGCCCACAGGAAGGCGAACAGCGACACCGTGATGAGCGAGTTGCGGCTGACGGGCAGCACGATCGAGACGAACGTACGCATCACCCCGGCGCCGTCGGTGCGGGCGGCCTGCAGCAGCTCCTCGGGGATGCCGGACATGAACGTGGTCAGGATCAGCACCGCGAACGGCACGGCGAGGGTGGAGTCGGCCACGATCAGCCCGGGAACGGTGTTGAGCACGCCGGTGGACAGGAAGACGGCGTAGAAGCCCATCGCCATGATGATCCCGGGGATCATCTGCGCGACGAGCAGCACGAAGCTCAGCGCTCCGCCGCCGCGCGGGCGCAGCTTGGCCAGCGAGTACGCCGCCGGCGCCGCGAGCAGCAGGGTCAGCGCCACCGTCCCCAGCCCGACGACCAGGCTCACCCCCAGATAGGGCAGCTGCCGGTCCAGCACCGTCCGGTAGCCGTCCAGGGTGCCGTCGACCGGGAACCAGTTCGGCGGGCTCTTGCGCATGTCCTGGTCACGGGTGAACGACACGTTGATCATCCAGTAGACCGGGAACAGCATCACGGCGGTCAGCACCAGCCCGATCGCGGTCTTGAGGCGCCTCATGCCAGGGCCTGCCTGCGCTGCGCGCGGATGTAGACCAGCCCGAAGACCAGCGCCGTCAGGATGAGCAGGTTGCCCACGGCGGCGCCGGGTCCGAAGGCGGGCACCAGGTTGCCGAACCCGAGCCGGTAGGACCAGGTCGCGAACGTGGTCGAGGCCCCGCTCGGCCCGCCCTTGGTCATGATCCAGATGATGTCGAACACCTTCAGCGTGTAGACCAGGCCGAGCAGCAGCGTGATCGCCGACACCGGCCGCAGCAGCGGGAACGTCACCTTCCAGAACCGCTGCCACCCGCCCGCCCCGTCCAGCGCGGCGGCCTCGTAGATGGCCGGCGGGATCGCCTGCAGCCCGGAGTAGAGGACGACGAGGTTGAACGGGATGCCGATCCAGATGTTGGCGATGATGACCGACCAGAGCGACCAGTCCGGCGAGGTCAGCCAGTTGACCGGCCCGATCCCGAACCAGTCCAGGACGGCGTTGACCACGCCGGAGTCGCTGTTGAGCATCCACGACCACGTCGAGGCCGACACGATCAGCGGCAGCAGCCACGGCACCAGGAACAGCCCCCTGAGCGTGGCGGACAGCCGGAAGTTCTTCAGGAAGAACAGCGCCAGCGCGAGCCCGATGACGAACTGGAAGGCCAGCGAGACCAGCGTGAACACCACCGTGTGCCACAGCGCGGGAGCGAAGGTCGCGTCCGCGAAGACCTTGGCGTAGTTGGCGAACCCGGCGAACGGGGCGTCGCCCTGCACGAACGAGCGCACCGTGTAATTACGCAGGCTCAGCTCGGCGTTGCGGTAGAGCGGATAGGCGCAGAAGGCCAGCAGGTAGAGCACGACCGGGGCGAGGAAGGCCCAGGCCGCCCACTGGCCCGACCGCGCGCGTGCCCCCCGGTGACCGTGGGCCGTCGTCCGGGCGGAACGCACGGGTTCCTGTATGACTCGGCTCATGCCGGCTACCGGGTCGCGCTCGCCGCGGCCGCCTGGGCCGCCGTCATCGCCTCCTGCGGGGACTTGGACCCGCTCAGCGCCGCCTGCACCGCGCCCCACATCGGCTCCGAGATCTTCGGGTACTTGGTGCCCAGGTCGTCGCTGGTGCGGCCCTTGGCCGCCTTGACCGCGTCCACCCACACCTTCAGCTCGGGGTCGGCCGCCACCTGCTTGGCCTGCACCGCGTCGGTGGGCGCGATGTAGGACAGGGTGGTGGTCGTGGCGAGCGAGTTGTCGGTGCTGGTCAGGCAGGTCACGAGCTTCTGCGAGGTGGCGTAGCGGCCGGTGTCGGACTGGACCGGGACGCTGACGAACTCGCCGCCGGTGGGCGCGGGCGCGGTGCCGCCTGCCTTGCCGGGGACCGGGATGATGCCGTACTCGAAGCCGGTCTTCTTGGCGTTGGCGAGCTGCCAGGTGCCGTTCTCGGCGAAGGCGAAGTCGCCGGTGGCGAACTCCTGCCAGCTCGTCGTCTGGGTGTTGTTGATGACCGAGTTGGGGGCGTACCCCTTCTTCAGCCAGTCGCTCCACAGCGCCACGGCCGAGACGCCCTCGGGCGAGTCGAGCTTGGTGAGAGCGGCGCCGGAGCCCCAGAACCAGGGCAGGAACTGGAAGCTGCCCTCCTCGGTGCCGATCGCCGAGAAGGTGATGCCCTTCTTCCCGGCCGCCTTCACCTTCTCCAGCGCCGCCGTCAGCGAGGGCCAGTCCTTCACCGCGGCGATGTCCACCCCGGCCTTCTTCAGGACGTCCTTGTTGTAGTAGAGGGCGAGGGTGTTGGCGCCGATCGGGACGCCGTAGGTCTTGCCGCCGCTCTGACCTGCGGCCAGCAGGTTCGGCGCGATCGCGGAGACGTCGATCTTGTTCTGCTCGGTGGTCGTCAGGACGCCGGCCTCGGCCAGCGTCGAGACCACCGGGTTGTCCACGATCAGCACGTCCGGCGCGTTGCCCTGCTGGGCCGCCAGCAGCGCCTTGTTCGTCAGGTCGCTGGTGTCGTAGCCGGTGCGCTCGACCTTGACCCCGGCGTCGGTGCCGCACTTGTCCAGCAGCTTCACCCACTCCGAGCTCTTGTCGTACTGCGGGTACGGGTCCCAGATCGTGTACGTCCCGCCCCCGGTGGCCTGACCGGCGGTCGCCGGGCCGCCGTCGGACGATGACGAGCAGGCGACCAGCCCGCCCACGGCGGCCAGGACCGCCAGACTCGCGCCGGCCGCACGCCGGCTCCTTGCCGCTGATCTCATTGAGCTGACCTCCGCTGACACGCGTGACGAGGTTGTTTCGGAACGAAGTCGAATCGATTCGCCGAATCGGTTCGACCGAAGATAGGCCCGCTCCGGCGTAGGCGTCAATGGGCGGGATGTCGCGACGGAGTGCCACGTCATGAACCGGTTCGACCTACGATGGTCGCCGACCGGCGGAATCGGACGAGGAGCACGGGTGAACATCGGAGAGATCGCCAAGCGGGCGGGCGTGTCGCGCAGCACCGTCTCGTACGCGCTCACCGGCAAGCGCCCGGTGTCGGAGGAGACCAAGCGCCGCATCCTGACGGTCATCGACGAGCTGGGCTACCGGCCCAACGCCTCGGCCAGGGCGCTGAAGGAGGGCCGCACCCGCACGATCGGCCTGGTCATCCCGCCGGCCAGCCAGCGGCTGACCGACATGCAGCTCGGCTTCGTGGCCAGCGTGGTCGACGCCGCCGCCCGCGCCGACCTGGACGTCCTGCTGTCGCCTTCCGGCGGCGAGCACGACCGCTCCTTCGAGCGCGTCGTCACCGGCCGGCGCGTGGACGGCGTCATCCTCATGGAGATCCGGCTGGAGGACGACCGGGTCGCCCGGCTGCAGGAGCTCGGCCTGCCGTTCGTCGGCATCGGCCGCACCCGGCACCCGGAGGACATGTCCTGGGTGGACATCGACTACGAGACGCTGATCGCCAAGTGCGTCCACCACCTGGCCGACCTCGGCCACCGGGAGCTGGCGCTGGTCAACCGCAACGCCGAGCTGGTCGCCGCCGGCTACGGCCCCGGCCACCGGGCGCAGGCCGGCTTCGACCGCGCCATCGCCGAACGCGGCCTGCGCGGCGTGCGGGTCTGCTGCGCCGACGACGCCCAGGCCGGACAGGCCTGCCTGCAGCAGCTCCTCGCCGAGCACCCGGGGCTGACCGCCGTCGCCACCATCAACGAGGCGGCGGTGTCCGGCATGTACCGGGGGCTGGCCGAAGCGGGCCTGAGCGTGCCCGGCGACTTCTCCATCGCCGGTGTCGCGGCCCAGCACTGGGCCGAGAACCTGCACCCGCCGCTCACCGCCGCCGACGTCCCGGCCGACGAGCTGGGCGCCCGCGCCGTCGAGCTGCTCATCCAGCGCGTCGCCGACCCCGGCACCCCGCAGCGCCACCTGCTGGTGGCCCCGCCCATCTCGCTGCGCGGCACCACCGGCCCCGCCCGGCCGCGCGACTGATCGGTCCAGAGCCGCCGTCCGCGTGACGGCGGCATGTCGTCCACGTTTCCGGCTCTTGACCGCCGTGCCGGGAGACGCTTATGGTCCAGTCGAATCGATTCGACCTCATCCCCGACACTCCCCGAACGGGAAAGACGCATGGCTCAACCCTCATCCCGGCGGGCACGCACCGCCGTCCTCGTCGCCACGCTCGCGCTGACCGCGATCCCGGCGGCCGCCTTACCGGCGCTCGGCGCCGCACAGGCGGCGGCCCCGAACCTCGTCCTGCACTACGACTTCGAAGGGGACCTGTCCGGCGGCACCGTCACGGACCGTTCTCCCTCCGGCCTCGACGGCACCCTGGCCAACCCCGGCGCTGCCACCACCGCCGAGGGCCCCGACGGCACCAAGGCGTTGTCCCTGCCCGGCGGGGCGACCGGCGCCACCACCGCCCCCTATGTGACGATCCCGGGCGGCCTGTTCCGCGACCGCCACGCCATGACGATCTCGACCTGGCTGAAGTGGTCGGGCGGCCCTGACTTCCAGTGGGTCTACAACCTCGGCAAGGACGCCGGGACCGCCACCTTCGTCACCCCCTCCTTCGCCGGCGACGCGACCACCCGCTCGTCCATCAAGCCGGTCAACGGCAACACCGAGGTGGGCGTGCCCGGCACGCAGAAACTGCCGACCGGGCAGTGGGTCAATCTCGTCACCACGATCGACGGCAAGACCCTGACCTACTACGTCAACGGCGCCGCCGTCGGCAGCACCACGGCGGAGATCGACCTGGCCAAGGTGATGCACGCCGACGGCAACACCACCTCCGGCTTCCTGGGCAAGCCGTTCTGGGGCGGCCACCCGTTCCTGGACGGCGAGCTGGACGACTTCCGCGTGTACGACGCCGCCATGGACGCCGGCCAGGTCGCCGACCTGGCCGGCGACCACCTGGCCACGATCACGAAGATCGAGCAGACCTCCTTCGAGGTCACGACGTACTCCGAGATCGCGCCGGAACTGCCGAAGACCGCGAGCGCCGACTTCTCCGACGGCATCCGCCGCGGCGTCCCCATCACCTGGGAGGCCGTCGATCCGGCCCGGTATGCCGAGCCCGGCCAGTTCACCGTCAAGGGCACCGCGCACGGCACCGCCGTCCAGGCCACGGTCAAGGTGATCGGCAACAACCTCACCGTCGACCTCGGTGCCGAGACCGGCGCCTTCCACGGCGGCGCGTCCGGCACCCTGTACGGGGTCTACGGCGACGGCGTCCCAGCCCGCAACCTCCTCGAAGGCATGAACCTGCGCACGGTCTCGACCAAGGCACAGGACGGCCCGCAACACCCGGGCGCCGACGCCCTGGAAGTGGTCAAGCCGCTGGCCGACAGCACCGGCGGCGACGTGTACATCTACATGACCGACATCTACCGCGGCTTCCCTTACCAGTGGCCCGGCGGCACCCCCGAGGCCAGGCTGAACGACTTCAAGGCCAAGATCGCCAAGCAGGTCGACCAGGTCCTCAAGCTCGACCCGAAATATCAGGACAACATCGTCTTCGTTCCGTTCAACGAGCCCGAGGGCAACATGTTCGGCACGGGCGAGTGGAGCTACGACCGGGTGAGCTGGCTCAGCGACCCCCGTGCCTACTTCAAGGCGTGGGACGAGGTCCACGCCCTGATCAAGGGCAAGATGCCGCACGCCAGGATCGCCGGCCCCAACACCAGCGTGCTCTACGACAGGGTCCAGGACTTCCTGCGGCACACCTCGCAGGCGGGCACCCTCCCCGAGGTCGTCACCTGGCACGAGCTGAGCAACCCGGCCGCCATCCGCACGAACGTCGCCAGGTACCGCGGCTGGGAGCGCGCCATCCTCGGCGACAAGCGGCTGCCGATCAACCTCAACGAGTACGCGCACAACTACCACACCTCGGTGCCCGGCCAGATGATCCAGTGGGCCTCGGCCATCGAGGAGTCGAAGGTCGACGCCGACATCGCGTACTGGAACATCGACGGCAACCTGTCCGACTCGGCCGTGCAGGCGGGCCGCGGCAACGGCCAGTGGTGGCTGCTCAACGCCTACGGCCAGATGACCGGCGACACGGTCAAGGTCACGCCGCCGCGCCCCGATGTGAGCTACACCCTCCAGGGTGTCGCCACCCTCGACAGGGCCAAGGCGCAGGCCCGCGTCCTGTTCGGCGGCACGTCGGGCAAGGCCGGCATCCGGTTCGACAACGTGGACACCGCGCTGTTCGGCGGCACCGTGCACGCGCTGGTCCAGGAGATCCCGTGGACCGGCCAGCTCGGCGACTCCGCCCAGCCCGAGGTCCTCGCCGAGATCGACCGGCGGGTCGAGGGCGGCTCCGTGGCCTTCGACTTCGGCCAGGCGCTGCCCAGACTCAAGGAGTCGTCGGCGTACCAGATCATCCTCAGCCCCGGCCGCGACGCCTCCTCCCCCGCCGCGCCGACCAGGCTCTGGCAGGCCACGTACGAGGCCGAGGACGCCGCCCACACCGGCAGCGCCTACCGCCGCGAGGGCCCGCAGGGCTCGCCGTCCAACGTCGGCCAGTACTACACCTCCGGCGGCCATGACGTCGGCGGCCTGCGCACCGGCTCCGACCTCACCCTGGACTTCAAGATCTCGGTGCCGCGGGACGGCGCCTACGACCTGTCCGTCTTCGCCAACTCCATGAACACCGCCGACGCCGTCAAGGAGCAGGGCCCCACCAACGTCTTCCTCCGGGTCGACGGCGCGGCCGAGCAGGAGCTGCACCTGCCCCTCGGCTACCGCTGGCTGGTCTGGGACCACGCCGACACCGAGGTCAGGCTGACCAAGGGCGAGCACGTCCTCACCCTGGCCGCCAGGAGCCTCGACGGCACCCGCGCCACCAAGGGCGACGCGCTCGTCGACAAGATCGACCTCTCCCTCGCCAACCCCGCGGCGGCCGAGACGATCTACGAGGCCGAGTACGCCACCCTCACGGGCGCCCGCGCCGGCTACACGCGCAAGACCGGCCACGCCGCCATCGGCAAGGACCAGACCGCGACCTTCTGGGTCTACTCCCCCGACGAGGGCGAATCCACCCTCGCCGTCGACACCCTCGGCGGCGGCCGAGCCTGGCTCGACGTGAACGGCCGACGCCTCACCGGCGTCAACGCCGACACCAAGGTCAAGGCGTTCCTGTCCGGCGGCATCAACAAGATCACGCTCACCGGCCAGTCCGGCACGCTCCGCCTCGACCGCCTCCGCGTCGCCAACACCGACGGCACGCTCAAGCCCACCTGGTACGAGGCCGAGGCCGCCCGGCTCGCCGGCACCGCCAAGGTCGCCGCCTACCCGCTGGCCGGCGGCGGCAGGGCCGTCACCGACGTCGGCGGCGCCCCCGGCAACGCCAACACCCTCACCTTCGACGTCACCGCCCCCAGGAACGGGGCCTACGCCATGACCGTCCGCTACTCCAACCCCGAGCAGTCTCCCGCCTCCCACTACAATCCCGACCCGCTGGCCCGCCACGCCGACGTCTCCGTCAACGGCGCCCAGCCGCGGCGCGCCTGGTTCCCCCACTCCTTCCACGCCGGCAACTTCTGGGAGCTGACCATCCCGGTCCAGCTCACGAAGGGAGCCAACACGATCGCCTTCGCCTCGCAGGAGCTGCCGGACTTCGACGGCGACTCCTACAGCTCCGGCACGTTCCCCGACATCCTGCTCCGATCGAAGTACGCCCCCATCGTGGACAGGATCGCACTGACGCCCCTCGCCAGGTGACCCCTGAGAGACCGGGCGGGAACGCCCGGTCTCTCAGGCTGTCAGCAGGGGAAGCGCCTCGAAGACGTGGTCCTGCCACAGGCGGCGCGAGGTCTCCTCGGGGTACGCCGCGACCGACGGCACCGTGTCGAAGACCCGGGTCAGGCGCTGCCCGGAGCCGTACGCGGGCCAGCCCGGGTCGCCTGAGGTCGCGAAGGACGTCCAGGCCGTGCGGATCTGCGCCGTCAGCTCGCGGGCCTCGGCGATGTGCTCGGGGCCGATGGCCGCCGGGCCCAGGTGGGCGTCGTAGGTGCCGAACAGCAGCGGGCCGTCCAGCCCGTGGCAGGCGCGCATCACCCCGCCGTTGCCCGGGGACTGCCAGGCCAGCTCGTACAAGTAGGCCCTGCCGCCCCCGGCCGCCTGCGCCTCGGCCAGGCGCAGCGTCGGCATGCGGAACAGCCAGTCGGTCTGCACGAGTTCGTAGAGCTCCTCGGCGGACGCGCCGGGGAACGCCGCGCGGTAGGCGCGCTCGCCGTCCTCGCCGGGGCCGAAGCGGCGCAGCGTCTCCCCTGCCTGCTCCTCGGTGATCTTGCCGAGCTGTCCGGAGAAGAGGAGGAACGTACGGAACTCGTCGCGGGTATGGCCGATGATCAGCTCCACGTCCCGTCCCGCACCGCCCGCCAGCGCCTGCCAGGGCGCGGCCGGCAGCACCTCGCCGTCGACCACGGGCGAGAAGGCGGTGAGCGTGTGCGCGAACGAGCCCCAGCGGTCCTCGTACTGCCGCATCTTCGACTCCAGGGCGTGCCCGATCGCCGGCAGCTCCCGCGGATCCACGCCCGACAGGTCCCCGGCCGTCGGGCGCAGGCCCGCCTCGGCGGCGATCGCCGCCGCGACGTCCCGGGCCAGGGCGTCGGAGAAGTACGTGCCCGGCAGGCTCTGCCCGACGGCGCGCCGGAACAGGCCCGCCGCGCTCGGCATGACCATCAGCGCGGCGATGGACCCGGCGCCGGCCGAATCACCGAGAACGGTCACCTGGCCGGGGTCGCCGCCGAACGCCGTGATGTTCTCCCGCACCCATTCCAGGGCGGCGACCTGGTCGAGCAGGGCCCGGTTGGCGGGCGCGCCGTCGATATGGGCGAAGCCCTCGACGCCGAGGCGGTAGTTCAGCGACACGAAGACCACGTCGCCGTCGCGGGCGATGTGCCGGGCGTCGTAGCCGGGGCTGCCGGAGAAGCCGTGCTTGTAGGCGCCGCCGTGGATCCACACCATCACCGGGCGGCGGGCCGCCGGGTCGGGGTCGGGCGTCCAGACGTTGACCGTCAGCCAGTCGTCGCCCGTGCCCTTGAAGAGGTCACCGCCGCCGCGGCCGGCCATGCTCGCGTCCTGCGGAGCGGGCGGGCCGAAGGTGAACGCCTCCCGTACGCCGTCCCAGCCGCGCACGCGCCGCGGCGCCTGGAAGCGGGCCGCGCCGATCGGGGGCTCGGCGTACGGGATGCCGCGGAAGACAGCCAGGCCGTCCTCCGTGCGGCCGCGCACCACGCCGGCGGCGGTACGGACCTCGGGCTCCTCGGCTGCGGACATGGCGGCTCCTTTGCCTAAATCGACTGATTTAACTGTTGTCCATTTTTTAACACATGTCTAGAGTTGCGGGCGTGCAGGATCGACAAGACCGCCGGGTGCGCCGCTCCCGTGCCGCCCTCATGGCCGCCGCCGTACGCCTGGTCTCCGAGCGCGGCACCACGGCCCTTCCCGTGGGCGAGCTCTCCGACGCCGCGGACGTCAGCCGGCAACTGGTGTACCTGCAGTTCGGGGACCGTGACGCGCTCCTCGTTGCGGCCGCGACCGACCTGGTCGAACGGGAGCTCCTCCCCGAGGCCGGGGACGAGGGCGCGCCGCCTCGCGCGCGCATGCTGGCGATGGCCCGGCACTTCGCCCGGCACCGGCCCTTCTACCGCGCGATGCTCACCGGATCCTGCGCGTTCCCGATGACCCGGGACCTGAACAGGCTGTTCGGCTCGCTCATCACCGTGACGGGCCTGCGCGAGGTGTTCGGCGACCTCGACGACGCCACCGCGCAGGACCTGGCCGCGCTGATCGCGGGCGGGACCGGCACGATCGTCAACGACTGGCTGATCGACGCCGACGACCCTCTCGACCCCGACGAACTGGCCGACCGCCTGCTGCGCCTCTCGACCACCCTCGCCCGCACCCCAGGAGGTCGCCCGCGATGAACCTGAACAGCCATCTCGTCCAGCGCCTGCTGCGCCTGCCCCCGCCCCTCACCAGGGACCTGACGATCGAGCGCGACCTGCGCGTGCCGATGCGCGACGGAGCCGTCCTGCTGGCCGACCGCTGGGCGCCCAAGTCCGGCGGCGACGGCCTGCCGACCGCGCTCATCCGCGTCCCCTACGGCCGGGCCGGCATGACCGCGGACCCGATGGCCCGCCCGCTGGCCGAACGGGGTTTCCAGGTGCTGATCCAGAGCACCCGCGGGACCTTCGGCTCCGAGGGCCCCTTCGACCCGCTGCGCCGCGAGCGCGAGGACGGGCTCGACACCCTCGACTGGGTGATCCGGCAGCCGTGGTTCGGCGAGTCGATGATCCTGTACGGCTCCAGCTACCTCGGCTTCGTCCAGTGGGCGGTCGCCGACGCCCTACCGCCCCAGGTCAAGGCCATGATCCCCGGGGTCTCCGAATCGGCCCTCACCCTGGACTTCCTGCGCGGGGACGCCTTCTCCCTGGAGACCCCGTTCGTCTGGGGCGTCCAGGTCGCCGGCCAGGAACGCCCGCTCGCGATGCCGCGCCAGCTGCTCCGGGCCAAGAAGGTCCAGCTTGCCCTGCGCACGCTGCCACTGGCCCAGGCCGACACCGCCGCCCTGGGCCACCACGACGACTACATCCAGAACATCCTCGCCCACGACGCCGGCAGCCCGTTCTGGCAGGGCCTGGACCACCGGCACCGGGTCTCGGACATCCGGGTGCCGGTGAGCAGCGTCGGCGGCTGGTACGACATCTTCCTGCCCGGCCAGATCCGCGACCACCGGGCCCTGCAGGACGCCGGACACCCCCTCGCCCGCCTCACCGTCGGCCCCTGGGCCCACGTCTCCATGGGCGTCGGGCAGACGGCCGCCGCCGAGGCCCTCGACTTCGGCCTGGCGCTGGCCCGGGGCGAGGAGCCGGCCGAGCGCGCCCCGGTACGCCTGTTCGTCATGGGCGAGGAGAAGTGGCGCGACTTCCCGTCCTGGCCGCCGCCGGGATACGAGCCCCGGCGCTTCCATCTCCAGCCGGGCGGCGCCCTGTCCACCGAGGCTCCCGCCGGCTCGTCCCCCGACGGCTACCGCTACGACCCGGCCGACCCCACCCCGGCCCTCGGCGGCGTCCGCATGGCCTTCGGCGAGAAGGCCGGCCGCGTCGACAACGCCGCCCTGGAGGCCCGGCCCGACGTCCTCACGTACACGACGTCCGTGCTGGAGGAGGACGCCGAGGTCGTCGGCGAGGTGAGCGCCGAGATCTTCTTCCGCTCCAGCCTCCCCCACGCCGACGTCTTCGTCCGGCTGTGCGACGTCGACGCCGACGGCCGCTCCACCAACGTCTGCGACGGCCTGATCAGCCTCACCGGCGCCGACGAGATCACCCCCGCCACGGTGACCCTGTGGCCGACCGCGTACCGCTTCAAGCGCGGCCACCGCATCCGCGTCCAGGTCTCCAGCGGCGCCTTCCCCCGCTACAACCGCAACCCCGGCACCGGCGAGCCCCGGGCCACCGCCACCGCCCTCCGCACCGCCGACCAGCAGGTCTTCCACGACCCGCAACACCCGTCGGCGGTGCTCCTCCCCGTGCGCTGACCGCGCCGTCAGGCGAGTTCGTACGTCCAGCCGGAGGCGAGGGAGGAGGAGACCCGCGCCTCGCCACCGGAGCGGGTGACGGTGAACCGGGCGGGCTCGCCGGAGGCGTGATCGGTGACGGTGAGGGCGGCCTCCCCGTCCGGCCCCGGGTAGACGCGCAGGGTCAGGCCGTCGAGATAGTCGTAGTCCGGCCGGTCGTCCCTGGCGCCGACGGGCAGGACGGCGCCTTCGCGCACGTAGATCGGCATCGAGGTGAAGCCGTGCCGCTCGGTGCGCCAGCGCCCGCCCTCGACGCGCTCCCCCGTCAGGTAGTTCGTCCACGTGCCGTCGGGCAGGTAGAGCTCCACCGTCCCGTCGGGGGTGAAGACGGGCGCGACGAGCAGGTCCGGGCCGAGCATGTACTGGGTGTCGAGGTGGGCGGCGTTGCGGTCGCCGGGGAACTCCATCGCCATGGGCCGCATCACGGGTGTCCCGCTCTCGTGCGCCTGGACGCCCGCCTGGAACAGGTACGGCATCAGGCGCAGCTTGAGCTTCGTGAACAGCCGGGTCACCTCCACGGCCTCCTCGTCGAAGGCCCACGGAACGCGGTAGGAGGTGGAGCCGTGCAGCCGCGAATGGGAGGACATGAGCCCGAAGGCGACCCAGCGCTTGAACACGCCGGGGTCGGGAGTGCCCTCGAAGCCGCCGATGTCGTGGCTCCAGAAGGAGAACCCGGAGAACGCGAGCGAGAGGCCGCCGCGCAGGCTCTCCGCCATGGACCCGTACGTCGATCCCGAGTCGCCGCCCCAGTGCACCGGCAGCCGCTGGCCGCCCGCGGTCGCCGACCGCGCGAACAGCACCGCCTCGCCCCGGCCCCGGCGCTCTTCGAGCACCTCGAACACCGCCGTGTTGTAGAGGTGCGTGTAGAGGTTGTGCATGCGTTCGGGGGTGGAGCCGTCGAAGTAGGCGACGTCGAGCGGGATGCGCTCCCCGAAGTCGGTCTTGAACGCGTCGACCCCCTGGTCCTGCAGCGCGCGCAGCTTCGACTGGAACCAGCCGGTCGCGGCGGGGTTGGTGAAGTCGACGAGTCCCATCCCGGCCTGCCACAGGTCCCACTGCCAGACCGACCCGTCCGGGCGCTTCAGGAGGAAACCCTGCCCGGCGGCCTCGGCGAACAGCGGTGAGCGCTGGGCGATGTACGGATTGATCCACACGCAGACGCGCAGGTCCTTGGCGTGCAGGCGGGCCAGCATGCCCTCGGGGTCGGGGAAGACCCGCGGGTCCCACTGGAAGTCGCACCAGTTGAACTCGCGCATCCAGAAGCAGTCGAAGTGGAAGACCGACAGCGGCAGGTCGCGCTCGGCCATGCCGTCGATGAACGAGGTCACCGTCTGCTCGTCGTAGTCGGTGGTGAACGAGGTCGACAGCCACAGACCGTAGGACCAGGCGGGCAGGCGCGCGGGGCGGCCGGTGAGCGCGGTGTAGCGTTCCAGGATCTGCTTGGGGGTGGGCCCGTAGATCACGAAGTATTCGAGACTCTCCCCCGCGACCGAGAACTGCACGCGTTGCACCGTCTCCGACCCGATCTCGTACGAGACGTGCCCCGGGTGGTTCACGAAGACGCCGTATCCGCGGTTGGTGAGGTAGAACGGCACGTTCTTGTAGGCCTGCTCCGAGGAGGTCCCGCCGTCGGCGTTCCAGATCTCCACCGTCTGGCCGTTCTTGACCAGCGGTCCGAAGCGCTCCCCCAGCCCGTAGACCACCTCGCCCACGTCCAGCGCGAGCTGCTGGGCGAGGTGGACGGAGGCACGGGCGCCGCCGACCGGCGCCGGATCGACCTGCGCGTCCCCGGCGAGCCGGAAGTGGCCGATCGATTTGGGGCCGCTGGAGGTCAGCGGGCGCCCGTCGGCGTGGAAGGACAGGTTCCAGGGGGCCCCTGGCGCCATGGTCGCGCTGAGCGCGCCGCTGGTGAGCGTCGTGGCGCCGTCCGTTTTGACGATGCCGTGGCCGTCCTCGGCGCCGACGAGGTCGAAGCCGCGGTCGTCGCTCAGGTGGTGCTCGACGCGGACGCGGATCACGTTCTCCAGGGGTGACGACAGCCGCAGCGAGAGGACCGGCCGGTTGAGGGTGTCGCCCCGGCGGTTGATCACGGTGGTGGGCGCGGTGACGGTGAACGCGCCCTCCTCGGTGGAGATGTCGTACGCCTCGGCCGCGTACAGCGCGGTGACGCCGGGGCGCAGCTGCCAGAGCCCGTCGGTGAACTTCATCGGCAGGTCATCCCTTCAATCCGCCGGCCAGCAGGTCGGCGCGCCAGAACCGCTGCAGCACCAGAACGAGGGCGATCAGCGGGATGACGGAGACGGCCGAGCCCATGATGACCAGCGGGTACAGGTCGCTGTCCCCGGCGCCCTTGCCCAGGAACGTGTACAGGCCCAGGGTGATCGGGTATTTGTCCTGGTCGGAGAGCATGATGAAGGGCAGCAGGAAGTTGTTCCAGATGCCGACGAACTGCAGCAGGAGCACCGTGACGAGCCCGGGCGCCATCATGGGCAGCACGATGGCGCCGAAGATCCGGGTCTCCCCGGCGCCGTCCAGGCGCGCGGCCTCCAGCGTGCTCTGCGGGACGGAGGCGGCGGCGAAGACCCGGCACAGGAAGATGCCGAACGGGTTGATGATGACCGGCAGCAGCACCGACCAGTGGGTCCCGGCCAGACCGACGGCGGCCATGAGCAGATACTGCGGGACGGCCAGCACGATGCCGGGCACGAGCACGCCGGCGAGGATCACCGAGAACAGGAACTCACGCCCGCGGAAGCGGAACTTGGCCAGCGCGTAGCCGGCCATGGCCGACACCATCGTCGACAGGATCGCGCCGACGCCGGCGTAGAGCAGCGAGTTGAGCCCCCACTTCCAGAACTGGCCGTCGCCGTAGGCGCTCAGGTTGGCCAGGTTGTCGAGGATGCCGGTGCCTGGCGCGAAGGAGAAGGTGGTGAACAGCTCGCGCGGCGTCTTGGAGGAGGCGATGACCACCCAGGCCACCGGGGTCAGGCAGTACAGCGCGCCGAGCAGCAGCACGACCAGCGGGAGGCGTGGCCGCCGCGCCGCACCCGGGCGGCGGCGGTGAAACTGGCGGTCACCGGTACGGGGTACGGCGGTCATGCGTTGTCCCCGAAGGTCCGGCGCTGGAAGAAGCGCAGCAGGAGCAGCGAGATGGCGAGGATGCCCAGGGCCAGCACGACGGAGGCGGCGGCGGCTCCGCCGAGGTTGTCGTTCATGAACGCCTCCTGGTAGATCTTCATCAGCGGCACCCAGGTGGCGCTGATCGTGGTCGTCATCGGCCGCAGCGTGGCGGGTTCGCTGTAGAGCTGCAGGGTGCCGATCACGGAGAACAGGCCGGTGAGCACGAGCGCGGGGGCGACCAGCGGGATCTTGATGCGCCAGGCGATCTGCCACTCGCTCGCCCCGTCGATGCGGGCCGCCTCGTAGATGGAGGTGGGGATGGCGCGTAGCGACGTGAAGATGATGATCATATTGAAGCCGACGCCGGACCACAGCGCGATGTTGGCCAGCGAGAAGTACAGGGCGGGGAAGCCGAAGAAGTCCAGCGGCCCGGCCTGCAGTTGCCTGGCGATGTAGGTGAGCGGGCTGGTGCTGGGCAGGTACAGGAAACCCCACAGGAGGCTGGCGATCACGCCGGGCACCGCGTACGGCAGGAAGATCGCGGTGCGGGTGAAGCCGCGCGCCCGCACCCTGGGGGTGTCGAGCAGCAGCGCGAACAGCAGGGCCAGGCCCAGCACGCTGGGGACGGCGATGACGCCGTAGAGCAGGACCCGGCCGAGCCCGGCGACGTACTCGGGGTCGGAGAGCGCGGCGGCGTAGTTGTCGAACCCGATGAAGGCTTCCACCCGCCGCCCGAACGCGCCGCCGCCTTCGATGCGGAAGCCGCGGAAGCTCAGGTAGACGGCGTAGCAGATCGGGATGATCAGGAACAGGGCGAAGAAGACGATCGCGGGCATGGCGAACAGCCACGGGGTGGCGACGGCGCGGACGCGCAGGCGTCGCCCGGTGGAGCTGGCGGGCATGAGATGTCCAGGGAGGGGTCGAACCGAGGGCCCGGCCGGGCCCTCGGCGTCTTACTTGGTGACGGTGTAGCCGGACTTCTGCAGGTCGGCGACGACGGCCTGCTGCGTGGACTGGAAGACCGCGCGGAACGAGGTCTTGTCGAGCGCGGCCTTGTTGAGCGCGTCACCGAAGGCGCTCTGGGCGACGTTCACGTTGGGTCCCCAGGTCACCGGGATGGTGGTGTTCTTGATCACCTGGTCGGTGACCTGGTAGAAGTCCTTCTGCTGCGGCATCAGCTTAGGCGGCTCGTGGGTCAGCGTCGCCTGGCGGCCCGCGTTGCCGCCGGGGAAGATGTCAAGGCTGAGGAGCAGCTTGGAGCCCTCGTCGGAGGCCCCGAGCCAGGCGGCGAAGGCCGCGGCCTCCTTGGCGTGCTTGGACTTGGACGGCACCAGGTAGGCGGACCCGCCCAGGAACGGGACGGCGGTCTGGCCCGGCGTCCACTGCGGCAGCGGCGCGGACTCCCACTTGCCGGCGGTGTCGGGTGCCACGGAGTTGATGACGCTGGGCGCCCACGAGGCGGCTGCCCAGCTGAGGATCTTGCCCTTGTTGACCTGGGCGTTCCACTCCGGAGTGAGCAGCGGCTCGACCTTGACCAGGTCCCGCTTCACGAGGTCCTCCCAGAAGTCGGCGGTCTTCAGGGACGGCTCGCCGTCGATGCCGACCGTCCAGGCGTTGCCGTCGGTGCTCCACCACTGGGCGCCTGCCTGGGCGGCCTGGGCGGCGAAGAACTCGAACTGGGTGGCGGCGAAGGCGGCGATGTAGGCGTCGGGGTCCTTCTTGTGGATCTGCTCGGCGGCCTTCGCGTACTCGGCCCAGGTGGTGGGGACCTTGACGCCGTACTTGTCGAACAGGTCCTTGCGGTAGGTGAGCATCATCGGCCCGATGTCCTGCGGCACGCCGTAGACCTGCTTGTTGAAGGTGGTCAAGGCCCAGACGTTGGGGTCGATGCCGGATTTGGCGCCGGCCACGTCGGCGGTGATGTCCTTGACGGCTCCGGCCACGACCAGGGCGGGCAGGCCGCGGTACTCCAGCTGCACCACGTCGGGGGTGTCGCCGGCCTTGTCCGCGGCCAGCAGCTTGGAGGCGGTGTCGGCGGTTCCGCCGACCTCCGAAAGCTTGATCGTGACGTTGGGGTGCTCCTGGTGGTACTTGTCGACGATCGCCTTGGCCGCCGGATCGCTGCCTTTCAGGCTCCAGGTCCAGAACTCCAGCGTGACCGGCCCGCCTGCGCTCGCCGTCTCCGAGGAGGGGGTGTCGGCGGACGAGCAGGCGGCCAGCGACGCCGCCAGGGCGAGCGCCAGCGCCGCGGCGCCGAGCTTCGTCCGGGGTCGGCGGCGTCGGGGCGGGGTCGGTGGGGTCATGACGATCTCCAGGGCGAGGGGTGGTGCGCCTCGGCGGGAATGCCGGGTCGTGCGTTGGGATCTAACCTGATGTTAACGTTGTCATCCTGTCAAGCCCCCTCTTTGTGAGATCTCTCGGAGCCCCCCCGTGCCTGCTTTCCGCAACCCGGTCCTGCCCGGGTGCTATCCGGACGCGTCGATCTGCCGGGTCGGCGAGGACTTCTACCTGGTCACCTCGTCATTCACCTATTTTCCAGGACTGCCCCTCTTCCACAGCCGTGACCTGGTGCATTGGCGTCAGCTCACGCATGTGCTGGACCGGCCCGGGCTGCTCGCGCTGGAGGGCCTGGACGTCTCCGACGGCGTCTGGGCACCGACCATCCGCCACCACGAGGGCACCTTCTACGTGGTCTCCACGCTGGCCGTGAACCGGCAGGGCAGCCTCACCTTCGTCGTGACCGCCGACGACCCCGCCGGGCCGTGGTCGGACCCCGTGCCGCTGGAGGCCGAGGGCATCGACCCGTCGCTGTTCTTCGACGACGACGGCCGGTGCTGGCTCACCGCCTGCCGCGACGCGGTCCAGGGCGGTCCCGGTGAGCTGTGGATGCGCGAACTCGACCTGGAACGGCTCAAGCTCGTCGGCCCCACGCACGTGCTGTGGCAGGGCGCGGTGCGCGGGGCGTGGGTGGAGGCGCCGCACCTGTACAAACGCAACGGGGTGTACCACCTGATCGCCGCGGAAGGCGGCACCGAGAGCAACCACAGCGTCACCGCGGCGCGTTCCGGCACCGTCACCGGACCCTACGTCACCGACCCGCGCAGCCCCCTGCTGACCCACCGGCACCGCGGCCCGGGCGAGCCCATCCACAACGTCGGCCACGCCGACCTGGTGGACACCCCCGTCGGCGAGTGGTGGGCGGTGACGCTCGGCGTGCGGCCGATCGCGGGCACCCACACGCTGGGCAGGGAGGTCTTCCTCGTGCCCGTGACCTGGACCGCCCACGGGCCCGTCTTCGCCCCTGAGTCGGGAGCCGTGCAACTGTCGGAGCGGCTCCCGTCGATCGCCTCCGGCCGACCGGACGGCGACGCCGCCGTTCTGGCTGGACAATCGGACGGCGACGCCGCCGTACCGGCCGGACAACCGGACGGCGACACCGCCGTACCGGACGGCGACACCGCTGTTCCGGCCGGCCGGGCGCACTTCGGCGGGCTGGAGTGGAACAGCCTGCGCGGTCCCGCCGGCGACCGCGTCAGGCCCACGGCCGACGGGTCCGGGCTCGACCTCGGCCTCGCCCCCGAGGCCCTCGGCTCCACCGGCGTGCCGGCCTTCCTGGGCCGGCGCCAGCAGCACGTCCGCTTCGGCGTGCGGACCCGGATCAGCTTCGCCGCGGCCCGCCCGTCGGAGGAGGCCGGGCTGACCGTCTTCCAGCACCAGGACCACCACGCCACGCTCGCCCTCACCGTGGACGGCGACGGGCAGGCGCAGGTCGTGCTGACGGTCCGGGAGGCGGGCACGAGCACCCGCCGGGCCTCGGTCCCGGTCTCGACCGGCGAGGTGCTGCTGGCGGTCGACGGCGACGAGGCCGGCTACACCTTCCGCGTCAGGGACCTCACCGCGGCGCAGTGGATCAGCCTGGCCACGATCGAACGGTCCTTCTTCAGCACCGAGCGCGCGGGCGGTTTCGTCGGGGTCTATCTGGGTCTGTACGCCACCGGCAACGGCCAGGCGAGCGCCGGACGGGCGCGGGTCCACTGGTTCGAATACCAACCCGACCCCGAAACGGCCGGCTAGCGGGGCGGCTGCGCCTGGCGGGGCGGCTTGGGCGGTGCCGTGCTGCGCCGGATCACGAGCTCGGGAGCGATCCGCTCGCACGAGGCCGACTCACCCTGCATCATGCGCAGCACCTGCTCGATGGAGCGCGCGCCGAGAGCGACGAAGTCCTGGCGGACCGTGGTCAGCGCGGGCACCTGATAGGCCGCTCCCGCGATGTCGTCGAAACCGACGAGCGAGACGTCGCCGGGCACCTTCACGCCGAGCTCGGCGAAGGCCGCCAGCACCCCCATGGCCATCTGGTCGTTGCCGGCGAAGATCGCCGTCGGCCGCTCGCCGGTGCGGCGGGTGACGAGGTAGTGGGCCAGCCGGTAGCCGCTGTTGCCGGTGAAGTCGCCCTCGAAGAACTCGCCGCCGGCCTCCGGCGCCTCTTCCAGCGCGGCCCGCCAGCCCTCGACGCGGGCTCGGGCGTCGAAGGTGCGCAGCGCGCCGGTCAGGTGGACGATGTGGCGGTGCCCCAGCTCCACCAGATGCCGTACGGCGAGCCGCGCGCCCAGCTCCTGATCGAGCTCGACGAAGCCGACGTCCGGGTTGGGCACGTTGCCGGACATGACCACCGTCATCGGCACGCCGGTCACGATGTCGGCCAGGGCGTCCATCACCATGGGCCGGTCGGCGATGACCGCGATGGCCTCGACCGCCTGGTCGGTGAGCCGCTGCAGGGTCTCGGCCAGGTCTCTGGTGGTGCCGCCCTGCCAGCTGGCCATATTGACCCAGTAGCCCGCCCGCTGCGCCGCCGTCTGCACGCCCCGCAGGATGCGCGGCAGCTCGTACAGCTCGGCCCCGGCGAGCACCACCCCGATCGTCGAGGAACGGCGGCTCTTGAGCGCGCGGGCGACGCTGTTACGGCGATAGCCGAGCTTCTCGATGGCGGCCTCGACACGAGCCCGGGTCTCCGGGCGGACGGACGGGTGGTCGTTGAGGACGCGGGAGACGGTCACGTGCGACACGCCCGCCTCGCGTGCCACATCCACCATGCCTGGTGCCCGATTCATGTCCTTCGCTTCCCGGCCTCCACCGTGCTGGCCCCGTCTGCCCGAGCGGCGCGAGCGACCCGCCCGCGCGCCGCGGTGCCGATTCGATGGTGCCACATCCGCCGGGCGCTCCCGCCCAAAGCGGTCATGGCATCGGAGTCGTCCGTGAACTCTTTCGCGCCGTGGCGGTAAGTACAGGCGACCGTGCCCACCGAGGAAGGCACCGCATGAAGGAGCTGACCGTTTCATGGCAGAACCGGCGACGGCCGAGGCCGCCGACCCGGACCTGATCCGCAGGTCCCGGGAGGAGCCCGAGGTGTTCGCCGTGCTGTTCGACCGCCATGCCCCTGCGCTGCACCGCTACGCCGCCCGCAGGCTGGGCGCCGACGCGGCCGAGGACGTGGTGTCGGAGACGTTCCTGGCAGCCTTCGAGCACCGGCACCGCTATCAGCCCGGCCAGGACGATGCCCGGCCCTGGCTGTACGGCATCGCCTCGAACGTGATCGGCAAGCGGCACCGCCGGGAGCTGGCCAGGTACCGGGCGTACGCGCGTGGCGGCCTGGACCCGGCGGAGATCGGCGGCGGCCTGGTCGAGGACGGCGTCGCGACGCTGGCGGTCAACCGGCCGCTGGTCGCGGCGCTGGCCCGGCTGCGCACCGGGGACCGGGACGCGTTGTTGCTGGTGGCGTGGGTCGGGCTGACGTACGAGGAAGTGGCCGTCGCGCTGGACATCCCGGTCGGGACGGTCCGCTCGCGGCTCAACCGGGCACGCAAGAAGGTCCGCCAGGCCCTGGAGGGAACCGATCATGGATGAGATGGCGGAGCTCGACCGCCTGTGGGCGGACACGCCCGAGGCCACCGAGCGTGACCTGGCCGCCGCCCGCGTCGCCCTGCTGGCCCGGGCGGCGGCCCCGCCGCGCACACGACCACGGCGCCGGTACGCCTTCCGGCTGGCCGCCGTCGGCCTGCTGGCGACGGCGCTCACCGCTGTGATCATCGTGGGGCAGGTGGTCCTGGGCGGGTCGGCCACGCCGCCGGCCAACGCCCAGGCGGTGCTGGAGCGGGCCGCTCAGGCCGCCGCCGACCAGCGGGACCTGGTGCCCGGGCCCGGCCAGTACGTGCACACGAAGAGGCGGACCCAGGACCCGCGCAACACACGCGACCCGTCGGGCGGGCCGGTGCTGGGTTACGTGGTGACGGCGGTCGAGGAGCGCTGGGAACCCGCGGACCCCGGCAAGTCCTGGCTGCTCCGGGATCGGGCCGAGTCCGTCACGGGCGACCCGGTGCCCCGGTGGCTGTGGGACAAAGGCGCCGAGGACACCCTGTACGAGTCCTCCTGCCCCGGACAGCGCGCCTACGTGCGGCTGGGCGCCTGGCCCACCGACGTCGAGGCGGTACGCGCGAAGCTCGCGGCCCGGACCGGCCGGGATCCGGCACGGATGTGGGCCGAGCTCAAGCAACTGGTCGCGGAGTCGGTGGTGCGCCCGAGCCTGAGTGCCGCGCTCTTCCAGGTGGCGTCCGAACTGAAGGGGATCCGCCTGATCGGCGATGCCGTGGACGCGGCCGGCCGGCCGGGCGTCGCCGTGGCCATGGACGAGGGCGACGGCCGCCGCTCCGAGCTGATCTTCGATCGGCAGACCTACCACTACCTGGGCGAACGCACCGTGAACACCAGGGACATCCAGGTCAAGATGCCCGAGGGCGTCTACACCTCCCGTCAGGGCGCGGTGACGGGCACCGCCGTGCTGACCGTCGATCTGGTCACCGCCCTGCCGGAGGTGTCGCCCAAGGCGTCGCGGCTGCGCATCCCCTGCTGAGACCTTCCCCCGATCCGGCGCCTTTCGCGCCGGGAGTTCTGTTTCGCATGTCCGGAAAGCGAAGGGAAATCATCATGTTCATTGCCAAGGCGGTCGCCGCCGCCCTGCTCGCGACCTCGTTCGGCGGCCTGGCCACGGCCACGCCGGGGACCGAGACCGCGTACGAGAACAAGGCCAGGATCGAGTCGCTGCGGGCCGCCTGCATGAAGGAGCAGGGGCTCACGTACCTGCCGGAGAAGGTCATCAAGCACGAACGGACGAAGGAGGAGCGCGCCCGGCTCGCGGGCGACCACGAGGCGATGCGGGCCTACCGCGCCAAGTACGGCTTCGGCGTCTGGTCCAGGCTCGTCTTCCCCGGCGACCCCGCGGTCGACCGGGACATGGGTGAGAGCAGGAACGACAAGCTCCTCATGTCGCTGTCGGCCAAGGACCTCAAGGCCTGGCGGGCGGCGGACGACAAGTGCTTCGCCAAGGCCGTCAAGACCGTGCTGAGCAAGACGGTGACCTCGCAGGACGACTTCCTCGCCGACGTGAACTCGGCGCTCGCCAAGGGCCTGCGCGAGCTCGACGCCGACGCCAAGGTGGCCGCGCTGGGCAAGGAGTTCGGAGGCTGCCTGAAGGTCGCCCAGACCAGGCCGTCGGCGCTGGCCGGCCGGGGACGGGCCGCCTTCGCGAAGGAGGCCACCGAGGTCGCCAGGGCCCAGAGCAAGGGCTCGCTGCCGAAGGGGGCCGTCGTGCTGCCCCGGCTGACGCCTGAGCAGGCCAAGCCGTACCTGGACAAGGAGGTCACGGCGGCGCTGGCCGACCTGGAGTGCGGCAAGGCCTTCTACCCGGCGTACGCGCCCCGGGCGCGGGCGATCGAGGAGCGGGTGTACCAGGAGTTCGCGCTGGACTTCGCGCTCTGAACGTCGTTGCCCGGCGGACCATGCCGTCCGCCGGGCAACGGCTGGGCATGGATCATCTTTGACCACTGAAAGGTAGGACATGAGCTTAGGCAGTGGGCTGATGGCCGCGGCACTGGCCGGCACAGTCGGTCTGGCGGCCGTTCAGCAGCCTGTTCCCGGTGACAGCGCGAGCGCCGGGCAAGAGGCCGGCAGCGTCACCCTCCTGACCGGCGACCGCGTCGTCGTGACGGGCCGCGGCCACCGGGTGGAGCCCGGACCGGGCCGGCAGGTGAGGTACTTCACGCAGTACCGCGACGGACACCTCCACGTGATCCCTTCCGACGCGATGCCGCTGGTGGCCGCGGGCGTTCTGGACAGGCGCCTGTTCGACGTCACCCAGCTCCTGCGGTGGCGGCTGGGCGACGCGGACAGAGCGGACATCCCGCTCATCACCCAGACGGGCGCGGATCCGGCGTCGCCGCTGAAGGCCGCGCAGCAGACCGCGCGACTCGCCGCGCTCGGGATGACCGCCCTGCGGCTGCCCAAGAAGGGCGCGGGAGAGTCCTGGAAGGACCTGATCAGCCGGTCCCGGACCCAGGCCGCGGGCAAGACGAAGATCTGGCTGGACGGGCGCCGCTCGTTCACCCTCGACCAGAGCGTCAAGCAGATCGGCGCCACCGAGGCGTGGAAGCAGGGGATCACCGGAGAGGGCGTCACGGTCGCCGTGCTCGACAGCGGCTACGACCCCGACCACCCGGACCTCAAGAACGTGGTCACGCAGGCGCGCAGCTTCACCGGCGACTCCGACCCGCGCGACACGTTCGGCCACGGCACGCACGTCGCCTCGATCATCGCGGGCGCCGGGGAGAAGTACCGCGGCGTGGCGCCGGGAGCCAGGCTCGCCGTCGGCAAGGTCGGCGGCGCCGAGGGCATCACCGACTCCGCCTTGCTGGCGGGCATGGAGTGGGCGGCCACCGAGGTCAAAGCGAAGATCATCAACATGAGCATCGGCGGGGGCGACACCCCGGATCTCGATCCGCTGGAACAGGCGGTCAACACGCTCTCGGCGCGGACCGGCGCGTTGTTCGTCGTGTCCGCGGGCAACAACGGCGGTCCGGTCACGGTGAGCAGCCCGGGCAGCGCCGACGCGGCCCTGACCGTCGGAGCGGTGGATCGTACGGACCAGCTGGCCGGGTTCTCCAGCCGCGGTCCCCGGATGGGCGACCACGCGATCAAGCCGGAGATCACCGCCCCCGGTGTCGGCATCACGGCGGCGGCCGTCGGCGGCGGTTACATCGCGCACAACGGTACCTCGATGGCCGCGCCGCACGTGGCGGGTGCCGCCGCGATCCTCGCCCAGAGGCACCCCGGCTGGACCGGCGAACGACTCAAGGCCGCCTTGATCGGCAGCGCCGCCCCCACCCCGGGCGCCACGCCTTTCGAGCAGGGCGGCGGGCGGGTGGACCTGGTCCGCGCGCTGGCACAGCCGGTCGTCGCCGCGCCGGGCACCGCCTGGGCCGCCTTCCGCTGGGACGACGCGGGTGGCCGGCGGACGACCAGGACCCTCACCTACGCCAACTCCGGCGACTCCCCCGTCACCCTGGACCTCACCGTCACGGGCGACGTGCTGAAACTGCCGGCCGACCGGCTGCAGGTGCCGGCGGGAGGGGAGGCGCAGGTCACGCTCACCATCGACGCCGAGGGCAAGAGCGTCGGTGAGCACACCGGCGTGGTCACCGCCACCTCGGGCGACACCGTCATCCGCACCCTGGCCGGCGCGTACGTGGAGCCGGAATCGTCCGACGTGACCGTCACCGGCATCAACCGGAGCGGCCTCCCCGCCGCGGGCTTCGGCGATTTCTACAACCTCGACACCGGCAGCTTCCAGTCCGTCAGGATCGAGAACGGTGTGGCCAAGGTCCGCCTGCCCAAGGGCCGGTGGAACCTCTATGCGGACCTGTACGAAGGCTCCGCCGCCACGACCGCGCACGTCCCGGTGACCATCGGTGACGATGATCAGAATGTGGTGCTGGACGCGCGCCAGGCCAAGCAGATCCGGTTCGCGGTGGACGATCCGACCGCCGTGCCGGAGCAGATCCAGGGTCTCACCCTGGCCAACGGGACCTGGTACTTCGGCTGGATAGCCGTCGGAGACCCCGGCCGGAGCTTCTTCGTGCTCCCCGTACGCCAGCCCGAGCTGCGCTACATGACCAACACCATCTGGCACAAGAAGGACACCTCGCCCAGCCCTTACCGGTACGACCTGGTCGACTACCGCGTCGGCGGCATCCCGGACGACCCCGCCTACACCGCGCGGACGGCCGACCTGGTGAAGGTGAGCGAGACCTACCGCGCCTCGGGCGTGCCGGGCCAGGGCGTGGCGGCCACCGGACCCCGCATGCCCGGTATGGACTGGGCCTTCACGGTCCCGTCGCCCGCCGTCGATCTCCCCGGCGCCATGACGAACTACCGGACCCCGGGATTCGTCTGGGACAGCGAGCTCCGGACCGGCACCGCCACGCTGACCGGCACCAGCGGCCGCCTGGATCGGGCACCGGTACGCGAGGTGTGGAACGCCGCGGTCACCGGACCCGGGTTCGCCGCTGGCGGTGGCGAACGTACCGGAAACGAGCTGAACGTCTCGGCCGCGCAGCTGTTCAGCGACGGCGCCGCCGGGCGGAGGGGCGCCGACGCCGCGGCCACCGGCGCGCTCACCCTCGCCCGGAACGGCGAGGTGATCGCGAAAGCCGACGTGACCGGCTGCGCGCCCGCGGAACCCGGCAAATGCCTGCTGTCGGCGCGGCTCCCGGAGGCCGCGGACACCTACACGCTGACCGCGTCGGTACGCAGGCAGGCGCCCCACGCGGCCCTCACCACGGCGGTGGACACCGTCTGGACCTTCCGCTCGGCCGGCACTGCGAAACCGTCGCCCCTGCCCTTGATGGCGGTACGCTACGCACCGGCCGGCCTCGACGACTCCAACCGCGCCCGTCCGGGATCCGTGACCCGGGTCCCCGTCTGGGTCGAGCGGAACCCCGGAGCCGCCAAGGCCGCGGTGCGGTCTCTCACCCTGGAGATGTCCGCCGACGACGGCGCGACCTGGCGCCGGATCCGCGTGACCCCCGGCGGCACCGGCTGGACGGCGCTGCTCTCCAACCCCCGCACCCCGGGGTTCGTCTCGCTGCGCGCCACGGCGACGGACAGCGCGGGTGACCGCGTCACCCAGACGATCAGCCGCGCCTACTCCGTCGGCTGACGAGACTTGGCCGGCCGGCCTCGCGGACAACGCCGTGACCCTGATCACCGGCGACCGGGTCGTGGTCGCCGGACGGAACTACAGCGTGACACCCGGCCAGGACCGGGAGGTGACGTTCACCGGGCAGATGAGCGGGGGCCATCTGTACGTGATCCCGTCCGACGCCAGGCTGCTGATCGCCAAGGGGGTCCTGGACAAGCGGCTGTTCGACGTCACCCAGCTCCTGCGGTGGCAGTACGGCGACGCCGCCACGGACGGGATCCCCCTGATCCTCCAGCAGCCGGAACAGCAGGCGCGGCAGGAGCAGCGTGGCGCCGCGCCGACCCGGCGGCCGGCCGCCCTGGGCATGAGCGCCATGTGCCTGCCCAAGGCGGCCGCGGCCGGGACCTGGCGGGACCTGACGGCCGGTCCCGGTGGTCGGAACGGGTTCGGGGTGGACCGCCATGGTGCCCAACCCGCGCACGCCCGGGCACGTGTCGCTGCGGGTGAAGGTGGCGGACGCCGCCGGCACCGGCCTCACCCAGCCCGTCATCAGGGCCTGCGCGGTGGGCTCTCCCAGCTGAGGGAGCGCAGCGTGTCGGCCTGACGGACGCGTTCGGCCAGGCTGTGGTCCAGGGACCACACCGTACGGGCCGGGCAGGGCTCGTCCCGCGGCTCGGCGGCGAGGATGCGGTCCAGGCGGAAGCCCCGCCCCGCCCGCCAAGCGTGTCGCGAGGCCGCGTCACGGTTGGCGGGTGATGTCGCTCACATCGTGATGCCGCGTTTCCGCCGGTCCGACGGGGAACAGGTCGGGCATGGAGGTGCTGAGCAATCGAGTGCTGCTGCGTCCGAAGGATCTCGCCCGGAGCCTCGGCTTCTACCGCGAGACGCTCGGCCTGGCCGTCTATCGCGAGTTCGGCCCCGCCGACCACCCGGGCGTGGTCTTCTTCCTCGGCCAGGGGTTCCTGGAGATCTCCGGGCACTCCGACGACGGGGCCGTTTCCGGGCTGTCGCTGTGGCTGCAGGTACGCGATGTGGCGCAGGAGGAGGGACGGCTCCGGGAGGCGGGGGTCACGGTGGTGCGTGAGGCGCGGCTGGAGCCGTGGGGCCTCATCGAGCTGTGGATCGAGGACCCCGACGGGCACCGCATCGTGCTGGTCGAGGTCCCGTCCGATCATCCGCTGCGCCGCGACACCCGCTGACGGAGCCGGGCGCCGCGACCCCCGCTGACAGGGCCGGGTGATGGTCAGGCCATCGCGCGCTCGATGGCCTCGATGATCCGCGGCCGCAGCTCGGCGGCGCTGATGATCGCGTCCACCGAGCCGACCTCGACCGCGCGCTGGATGCTGTGCACCCGGTCGAACTCCGCGGCGACCTCGCCGAGCTTCTCCGCCCGGACGGCGGCCTGCACCTCGGCGAGCTGGGCGTTGAGCGCCGCCCGCTCGGCGCCGCTGGCCGCCGAGACCCGCGTCTGCAGCTCGGTCACCCGCGGGTCGGTCGCGGTGCGGTTGTTCACCTCGCCGGAGAACACCACGGCGGCAGCCGGGGCGCCGCCGAGCACCGAGGCGAACGAGCCTTCCAGCGCCAGCACGGTCATGTTCGGGTTGAGCGCCTTGGAGAACACCACGAACGCGCCGCCGTGGTAACGGGAGATCACGCAGAACACGATCGGCCCGTCGAAGTTGACGATCGCCCGGCCGATCTCCGCGCCGTACTCCAGCTGGAGCTTGCGCATCGACTCCGGCGAGCCGTCGAACCCGGACAGGTTGGCCAGCACCACCAGCGGCCGGTTGCCGGACGCGGAGTTGATCGCCCGCGCGGTCTTCTTCGACGACCGCGGGAACAGCGTGCCCGCGGTGTAGGTGTCGGGGCCGTCGGTGGGCGGGAAGCCGCGCCGCGGCACCGAGCGCGACTCGATGCCGATCAGGCAGACCGGCCGGCCACCGATGTGCACGTCCTGAACGGCGGACGTCTCCGCGTCGGCCATGCCCGCCCAGCGCTCCAGCACCGGGTGGTCCTGGTCGGACACGGCACGCATCACGGTGCGGATGTCGAACGGCTTCTTGCGGTCGGGGTTGTGTTCGGCGGAGAAGATCTGGCCGACGGTGGCGAAGTCGCTGCCGTCGATCGTGTGCGGGAACTCGGTGATGTCGCGGTCGGCCGGGTCGATGGTGTGCGCCCGCCGCGGCGCGGTCTCGCCGGGCACGACGTAGGTGTGGTCGTAGTGCGCCATGAGCACGTCGCGGGCGGCCGGCAGGTTGGGCGCCCAGTATTGGGCCTGGCCGTTCGGCCCCATGACGCGGTCGTAACCGCCGATGCCGAAGTTGTCCTCGGCCGACACGCCGCCGGAGAAGTCGAGTGACTGCTTGCCGGTGAGCACCATCGCCGAGTCCGGCGTCATCACCAGGATGCCCTTGGTGTGCATGAGCATCGTCGCCTCGGCGTTCCAGTACGGCTGCGCGCCGACGGTGATCCCGGCGACCACGATGTTGATCTCGCCGCCGTCCTGGGTGAACGTGACGATCCGCTTGAGCGCGGCCGCGACCCAGTCCATGTTCTCAGTGCCCGAGGTCATCGAGATCCGCGCGCCGGCCGACAGCGCGTACCACTCCAGCGGGACCCGCATCCGTTCGGCGAGGTCGAGGGCGGCGATCACCCGCGAGCACTCGGGCTCCGACAGGGCGCCCAGCGCCTTCGTCGGGTCGCCGAGCAGGACCACTCGGGTGACGCCTTCGGGGTGCCGCTCGGTCGGCGTCGTGACGACGCCCGCCACGATCGCCGCGGAGTTCTTGCCCTTGGGCCGGTCGACCGGCACGAGCACGCCGCCGGCGTCGAGGTCGTGCTCGGCGAAGCCGCCCTCCGGCCCGGCGAGCAGGCCGGTCAGCTCGTACGGGTAGACGTTTCCGCGCCGGGCCGCGCGCAGCACCTTCTGGCGGTAGTCGTCCAGCGGCTGGACCGGCTCCGTCGACGGCTTGCCGACGTCGAGGCTCGCGCCGTGGCCCGGGTCGAGGGTGATCCGCACGGCGACCTCGGCGAGCTCGCCGGCGGCGTTGCGCTGGCGGGCCACGAACTGGACCTCCTCCAGCCCCGCGCCCGCCGTGGTCGGCAGGATGCGCTGGACCAGCATGTTGAGCTCGTCGGTGGACAGCTCGGTCGACGGCCAGACGTACATCATGATCCGGTTGGTGTCGAAGCGCTTGTTCTGGGGGCGCTGCGCCTGGATGTTGCGGATCGCGTCGAGGCCCGCGGTGAGCGCGTCCTCCACGGCGGGCAGCGCGATCAGCCTGCCGTCGGCCTCGCGCAGCGGCGTCAGGTCGCGGACCTGGCCCATCGCGATGAGCCGCTCGTCGGCCGGGTTGCTCCGCGCCACGGCCTTGAACAGGTAGACCTCCTCGTCGGCCGACGGCAGCCGGGTGAGGTCGAACTCGCGCAGCCGCTGCAGTTGCAGGCGCTCCGCGATCTGCGGGTGCAGGCCGCGGATCAGCCGGTCCTCGGCGAAGCCCGCGCCGTCGGGGCGGAAGGTGAAGTGGTGATGCATCACGGCGCCGCTGGTGCCGACGACGGTGGTGGTGACCCGGCTGACGCCCGCGGGCCGCGAGTGCTCGGCGAGGAGCTGCCCGATCCGCGCCGCCATGGCGTCGGCGTCCGGCTGGTCCTCCCAGGTGACGTAGAGGTCGGCGACCAGCCCCCCGTCAGTGGCGCTGCCGGTGGCGAACGTGCCGACGGCGCCGATGGCCGCGGGCAGGGCGGCGATGTCGACCGCCGTGGTGACCACGCGGGTCGCGCCGTCCGCGCCGGTGCGCTCGGCGGTGACGAACGGGCAGCCCGCCACCTCGCGCGCGGTGACCTCGGACAGCCCGCGGTTGCCGTAGTAGCGGCGGGTCAGCACCTCCAGCAGCGGCGCGTGGTCCAGCCCGGGCCGGCCGATCCGCTGGCCGATCAGCCGGACCAGCGGCTCGGAGCTGGCCACCATGGCCTGGATCCGCTCGGCGCGGTCCGGCGCGTCGGGGTCGGCGTCCAGGTAGCGCAGGTCGTCGCGTACGGCGGCGTAGACCTTGGCGCGGTTGCGGCGCAGCAGCGGCTGGGCGAACCAGCGGAACACCACGCCGCGGGCCAGGTCGGACACCGTGGGGAAGCGCACCTGCGTGGCCTCTACCAGGTGCTCCAGGCCGAGCCCGGCGCGCTCGTTGAGCGACTCGAACGGCGGCGCGCCGGCCAGCCAATGGCGCAGCAGCTCCGACACGGTCGCGACGCCGGCGCTCATCTGCTGCTGGGCCAGGAAGATCCGGAAGACCGCCGCCTCCAGCTCAGGCGTGCGGTCGAGGTCGTGGACGCCGTAGTGGGCGAGGACCCTGGTGAGCTTGGCCTGGAAGCTCTGGGTGACGCCGGCGCGCTCGACGTCGAGGCTCTGCAGGTAGCTGTGGAAGAACTCGCGCGGGCTGTGCACGGGGTTGCCCGGCTCGACGTCGAGCGCGCCGCCCGGCTTGTTGCGGCTCAGCTCGGCCAGGTCGGCGAACACGGTGAGCAGGTCGAGCTCGCCCTCGATCGGCTGCCTGCCCAGCTCGGCGCGGGCATCCAGGTATGAGGTCAGCACCTGCTTGCGGTCGTCGGAGCCGCCGTCGAAGCCGAGCAGCAGGCCGCGCAGGTCCTGCAGGCCGCGCTCGACCCGATCGGCCGCGGACACGTCCGACGGCACGGCGGGCAGATCGATCTCGACGGTGCCCGCGGCCTCCTCTTCGGGGCCTTCGTCGGCCAGGGGCTCCAGGCGCATCAGCGGCGCGCCGGTCTCGACCTGGCTGCCCACCGACACCGGGCACTCTCGGACGCGGGCGCGGAACGGCGCGCGCAGCACCGTCTCCATCTTCATGCTCTCCAGCACCAGGATCGGCGCGCCCGCCTCGACCTCGTCGCCGGCCGACAACGGCGTCGCGACCACCAGCGCCGGCGCGGGCGAGCGGACGACGCCGCCCTCGTCGCGGCTGATCCGGTGCGTCACGCCGTCGACCTCGACCAGGTGGATCGGCCCGTGCGTGGCCGACACCACCCTGAACCGGCGGCCGTTGACCACGATCTGGCCGCTGTGCTCGTCGAACCGCTCAACCTCGACGTCCGCCGGGTGCACGTCGCCGCCGCCGGAGATCCCGACGCGGAAGCGCCGGTGCCCGACGCGGGCCACGCTCACCCGGTAGCCGACGCCACGGAGCTTGAGGTCCAGCGGGCGGCCCGAGTCGTGCTGCACCTGCGGGCGGCCGCCGTGCGCGGTGGACAGCAGCCGCCGGCGGCCGACCTCCTCCTCGTCCTGGTAGGCCTCGATCGCGGCGGCGGCCAGGGCGATCGCGGAGTGGCGGTGGCTGATCAGGCGGCCCTTGGCGCGTACGCGGTCGATCCAGCCCGTGTCGGCGCTCGCGTCGATCACCTCGGGCTGGTCGAGCAGGTCGAGCACGAAGCTCTTGTTGGTGGCGCCGCCCTCGATGATCACCGTGGTGTCGGCCATCGCGCGGCGCAGCCGGCCCAGCGCCTGCTCGCGGTCGCGGCCGTAGGCGATGATCTTCGCGATCATCGAGTCGAAGTCGGCCGGGATGGTGTCGCCCTCGCTGACGCCGGTGTCGACGCGGATGCCGGGCCCGGTGGGCAGGGCCAGGCGGGCGATGCGGCCAGGGGCGGGCGCGAAGTCGCGGTCGGGGTCCTCGGCGTTGAGCCGGGCCTCGACGGCGTGACCGGCCTCGCCCGGCTGGGGGCCTTCGAGTTTCCCGCCGCCGGCCACGTGCAGCTGCAGCCGGACCAGGTCGGTGCCGGTGGTGATCTCGGTGATCGGGTGCTCGACCTGCAGCCGGGTGTTGACCTCGAGGAAGGCGAACAGCTTCTCGCCGGGGTGGTAGAGGAACTCGACGGTGCAGGCGCCGCAGTAGTCGACCGCCACGGCGAGCCGCTCGGCCGACGCCTTCAGCTCGGCCGTCTGCTCGATCCCCAGCACGGGCGAGGCGGACTCCTCGATGATCTTCTGGTTGCGCCGCTGCACCGAGCAGTCCCGCACGCCCAGCGCCCACGCGGTGCCCTGACCGTCGGCGATGACCTGGACCTCGACGTGGCGGGCGCCGGTGACCAGCCGCTCCAGGAAGACCACGCCGGAGCCGAACGCGCGCAGCGCCTCC
This sequence comes from Nonomuraea sp. NPDC003707, assembly GCF_053587055.1. Lineage (NCBI taxonomy): Bacteria > Bacillati > Actinomycetota > Actinomycetes > Streptosporangiales > Streptosporangiaceae > Nonomuraea > Nonomuraea sp. NPDC003707. The sequence continues at coordinate 70,154 of NZ_JBSFNK010000029.1, forward strand.
TGGCTCGTGCGCTCGTAGGCGTCGGTCAGGTCCTCCTTCGAGGCGACCATGCGGATGCCACGCCCGCCGCCGCCCGCGGTCGCCTTGAGCATCAGCGGGTAGCCGATCTCGTCGCCGGCGCGCAGCGCGTCCTCCAGGGTGGCGACCTCGCCGCGGCTCCACGGCGCGACGGGGACGCCGACCTTCTCGGCGATGAGCTTGGCGCCGATCTTGTCGCCCAGCTTGCGCATCGCCTCCGCGCTCGGCCCGACGAAGGTGACGCCGATCTTCTCGCACAACTCGGCGAACGCCGGGTCCTCGGCGACGAACCCCCAGCCGACCCACGCGGCGTCGGCGCCGCTCTCCACCAGTGCCCGCTCCAGGACGGCGTGGTCGAGGTACGGGCGGGCGGAGGCGGGGCCCAGCGGATAGGCGAGATCCGCTTCACGGACGAAGGTGGCGTGGCGGTCGGCGTCGGTGTAGAGCGCCACCGTCTCGATCCGCGCCCCGGTCTCCGCGCAGAGGTCCCGGACGGCGTGGATGAGCCGCATCGCTGCCTCTCCACGGTTGACGATGGCGACACGACTGAACACCGGCTGAGCCTCCCCATACTCACGCACAAAGGCGACGCCCGAGTCCGGAGCGCCGCCTGCACCTTTCTACACCCTGCTCGATCGCCGCCCGCTACACCAATGGCCCGCATCGCTCATGGCGAAGCCGCTGCGTTGTGGAAACCCCACAAAAGGTGCCCCGCCCCCTCCCGCCCCGCCGCCGCCCTCCGAAGCACCTCACAAGCCTTTGGAACCGGACGGGCAGACGCCTCGGCGAATGAGCCGAAATTCGTCGCGACAATCATCGAGGCGACCGCCATATAAGCGCAATAAAGCCACCATAAATTCCCGGAGAAAAGCAGGTGGAACGCCTGGCAAATTTTTCGCCAGAGTCCTTTTTCTGGGCATCTGACCTGGCCATACAGTGCGAAGCAACGATGCGGACGGTGCTCACTGCAGGCACCGAGGATGCAGCTCCGTATGCGATTTGAGCATCGTACAGAACATCTGTCCAGGCCCTTGCCGGGCGCTTTTCGAGCACTTACTGTCCAGGTGATCAAATCACCATGAAGGAGGCCTGGTTGCGCCGATTAACGTCCACGGTCGCCGCCGCGGCGACGCCGCTCCCTCTGTTGCTCGTCGTCATCATGGCCTTGGCGGCCACGGCGGTCGCGAGCGTACCGGCTCGTGCCGCGCCGGTGGACGAACGGACCACGGCGGCGGCGCCGCCGTCGATAGAGCCGGGGTTACGCGCGCGGGCCGCGGCCGCCGGCAAGATCAGAGTGAACGTCGTCACCAGAACGCGGGCCGATCTGCCCGACGCCGCGAGCGCCGGTCAGGTGCTGCAGTCGTTGTCCCGGTTCCCCATGGTGACCTTGCGTGTCGATGCCGCGGCGCTGGACCGGCTGGCCGCCCGGCCGGGCGTCGTGAGCGTGTCGGAAGACCGGCCGGTGCCGCCGGTGCTGGCCGAGAGCGTCCCGTTGATCGGCGGCGATCGCACCCGGGCCGCGGGCCTGACCGGCGAGGGCAGCGCGGTGGCCGTCCTGGACACCGGCGTCGCGACCGGCCACCCCTTCCTGGGCGGACGGGTGCTCGACGAGGCCTGCTTCTCCCCCATCGACGCCGACTACGGCGCCACCAGCCTGTGCCCCGACGGCACCGCCCAGCAGGAGGGGCCCGGGGCGGCCGACGCCGAACAGGGGCCCTGCGCGGACCCCGCCCTCGACTGTGATCACGGCACGCACGTGGCCGGCATCGCCGCCGGCGACGGCAAGGGCGTGACCGGAGCACCACCGGCCGGTGTCGCACCCGGAGCCGACCTGGTCGCCATTCAGGTGTTCAGCAAGTTCACGTCGGAGGACTTCTGCGGCGCGGGCGCCGCGCCGTGCGTGCTCAGCTTCACCAGCGCCCAGGTGGCGGGCCTGGAGAAGGTCCTGGAGCTGAAGGAGGCTGGTACGCCGCTGGTGGCCGCCAACCTGAGTCTGGGCGGCGGCCGGTACACCGCGACGTGTGACACCGATCCGCGCAAGCCGGCCATCGACGGCCTCCTGGCGGCCGGGGTGGCGACGGTGGTGGCGGCCGGGAACAACGGGTACGGCGACGCGGTGAGCGCGCCGGCCTGCGTGTCCTCCGCCATCACGGTGGGCAGCACCACCGACGACGACACCGTGTCCACTTTCAGCAACCGCGGCCCTCTCCTGGACCTCTTCGCCCCCGGGACCTCGATCATCTCCTCCGTGCCCGGGGGCAAGTGGGGGCCGCTGAGCGGCACCTCGATGGCCGCTCCCCACGTGAGCGGCGCGCTGGCCGTGCTCCGCCAGGCCTTCCCCCAGTCGAGCATCGCGGAGCTGGAATCGGCCATGAAGACCACGGGCAAGGCCATCACCTACACCGGCGCCACCACTCCGCGGCTCCGACTGGACAGCGCCGCCCTCCCCCAGAACCCGACCCCCACACCCACCCCCACTCCCACACCCACCCCCACTCCGCCGGACGATCCGAAGGGGGTCTGGCCGCCGTACTTCGTGAACCTGGACGACCACGCCATTCCCGATCGGGGCAGCGTGGACTCTCCGATCGACGTGAGCGGCATCCTCGACAAGGGGCCGGTCCAGCTGCACGTCTGGGTCTCCGTCCAGCACCCCTGGGTGGGTGATCTGAAGCTCGAACTGGTCAGCCCGGACCGGAAGGTGTTCCCGCTGCGGGAGCCGTCCCCGGACGGCAGCGACTCCATCGACGAGACGTACGACGTGGACACCAGTTCCGTGACCACGCCGAACGGCACCTGGAAGCTCCGTGCCACGGACGCCTACTCCCCCGACGCCGGCTTCATCGACGGCTGGTCGATGGACTTCCCCTTCTTCGAGAACTGGGACGACCACAACATCCCGGACAAGGGCGTCGTCACCTCGCCCATCACGGTGACGGGCTGGCTCCCGGGCAACGCGCCCTCGAAGGCGACGGTCTACGCGGAGATCCACCACACCTGGGTGGGCGATCTGAAGATCGACCTGATCAGCCCTAACGGCAAGGTGTACAAGCTCCGCATACCAAGCCCCCAGGACAACGGCGACGTGATCTGGGAGACCTATCCGGTGGACGGCAGCGCCTCGCCGGCGAACGGGACGTGGACGTTACGCGTCGAGGACGTCACCGCAGGCGACACGGGTTACCTGGACGGCTGGTGGATCAAGTTCTGAGCCGCTGATCCACAGGGCCTGCCTGTGACGGCCGAGCGGGAAGCCCGGCTTTCACAGGCAGGCCGAGCGCGGATGATCGACGGGCACCCATCAAGAATGTGACCTGAATCACACGGCCTACCGATTCACAATCATGTAACCGATTACATACGCTCATGTAACCGATTACATGGAGGTCAGGTGGCTCGAATCAAAGATGTCGCCGCGCAGGCGGGCGTCTCCGTCGCGACGGTCTCCCGGGTGCTCAACGACAACCCCTCCGTCACCGAGGAGACGCGCAACCGGGTCCACGACGCGATGGCCGCGCTCAACTACCGGCCCAACGCCGTCGCCCGGTCGCTGCGCACCGAAGCCACCAGGACGCTCGGGCTGATCATCGGCGACATCCTCAACCCGTTCTTCGCCGAGCTGGCGCGGGCCGTGGAGGACGAGGCCCGCGCGGCCGGCTACACCGTGATCATCGGCAACGCCGACGAGCGGGCCGACCAGCAGGACCACTACGTGCGCACCCTGCTCGAACGGCGGGTCGACGGGCTGCTGATCTGCCCCACCGCCGAGGTGACGCCCCTGGTGGAGGAGGTCAGCCGCGGAGAGCGCCCGCTGGTCTTCCTGGACCGGACGCTCAGCGGCATCGAGGTGCCGTCGGTACGGGCCGACGGCAGCACCGCCATCGCCGAGCTGGTCGCCCACCTGCGCGCCCTCGGGCACCGGCGGATCGCGTTCGTGTCCGGGCCGAGCACCCTGTCCACCGGCCGCGAGCGGACCGAGGCCTTCCTGCGGGCGACGGCCGAGCACGGCCTGGAGATCCCCCAGGAGTACGTGCGCGTCGGCGACTTCCGCGCCGGCAGCGGCCAGCGGATCACCTCCGAGCTGCTCGACCTGCCCGAGCCGCCGCAGGCGATCTTCCTGGGCGACAACCTCATGGCACTCGGCGCGCTCGACGCGATCAGCGAGCGCGGCCTGGAGATCCCCCGCGACGTCGCGCTGGCCTCGTTCGACGACGTGCCGTGGTTCAACCACGTCCATCCCCGCATCACCGCGATCAGCCAGCCCACCGCCGAGCTGGGCCGGCGCGCGGTCCGGGTGATCCTCGACGTGCTGAGCGGCCGGGCCGCCGAGTCGGTGGTGCTGCCCGCCAGGCTCGTGGCACGCGAGTCCTGCGGAGAGACAGGCACGAGGAAGGAGGGCGGCTCGTGAGCCAGGCACGGGAGATCCTGCGCGTCGAGGGGCTCGGCAAGAGATTCCCCGGCGTGGTGGCGCTCGACGGCGTCGACTTCGACCTGCGCACGGGCGAGGTACACGTCCTGCTCGGCGAGAACGGCGCCGGCAAGAGCACGCTCATCAAGATGCTGTCCGGCGCCTACCAGCCCGACAGCGGCCGCATCCTCGTCGACGGCGAACCGGTCGACATCCGCAACGCCTCCGACGCCCAGCGGCTCGGCATCGCCACGATCTACCAGGAGTTCAACCTGGTCCCGCAGCTGACCGTGGGCGAGAACCTCGCCCTGGGCCGGCCGCCCCGCCGCTTCGGGTTCGTCGACACGCGGCGCATGCACGAGCAGGCCCGCGGCATGCTCGACCTGGTCGGCGTCGGCGTCGACCCGCGTACCCGCGTCGCCGACCTGGGCATCGCGCAGATGCAGATGGTCGAGATCGCCAAGGCGCTCGCGCTGAACGCCCGCGTCCTCATCATGGACGAGCCCACCGCCGTGCTCACCACCACCGAGGTGCGACGCCTGTTCGACCTGGTCGGGCAGCTGCGCGAGCGGGGCGTCGCGGTCGTGTTCATCACCCACCACCTGGAGGAGATCGCCCAGATCGGCGACCGGGTGACCGTCCTGCGCGACGGCCGCTCGGTGGCCCAGGTGCCGGCCGGCACGCCCGAGGAGGAGCTGATCCGCCTCATGGTGGGCCGGCCCATCGACCAGCAGTACCCGCGCGAGGCGAGTGCGGCCGGCGAGCCGCTGCTGCAGGTGCGCGACCTGAGCCGGGCCGGCGCGTTCTCCGGCGTGTCCTTCGAGGTGCGGGCCGGCGAGGTCGTCGGCCTGGCCGGACTGGTCGGCGCGGGCCGCACCGAGGTGGCCCGGGCGGTGTTCGGCGCCGACGCCCCCGACTCGGGCGAGGTGCTGGTACGCGGCCGGCGGCTGCCCGGCGGCGACGTGCGCGCCGCCATGGAGGCCGGGCTCGGCCTGGTCCCCGAGGACCGCAAGGGCCAGGGGCTCGTCCTGGGCGCCGACATCGCCGAGAACCTGGGCCTGGTCACCCTGCGCGGCGCCAGCCACGGCGGATTCGTCGACCGGGCCGGACAGCGCCAGGCCGCCGCGCGGGTGGCCGCCCAGCTCGGCGTGCGGATGAGCCACCTCGGCCAGGAGGTGCGCACCCTGTCGGGCGGGAACCAGCAGAAGATCGTGATCGGCAAGTGGCTGCTCGCCGACGCCAACGTGCTCATTCTCGACGAGCCGACGCGCGGCATCGACGTCGGCGCCAAGGTCGAGATCTACCAGTTGATCAATTCGCTCACCGCCTCCGGCCACGCGGTCCTCATGATCTCCAGCGATCTGCCCGAGATCCTCGGGATGAGCGACCGCATCCTCGTCATGGCCAGAGGCAGGCTCGTCGGCGAGCTGGAGGCCGCCGACGCGAACCAGGACTCCGTGATGGCGCTGGCCGTCACCGAGGTGGAGGATGCTCGTGTCCACTAACGTGCTGGCCGTACGGCCGACGGCCAGGACCCTGCTGGCCGAGAACGGCTCGGTCGCGGCGCTCGTCGTGCTCGTCGCGGCCCTGTCGTTGCTGTCCGGCGACTTCCTGACCGTGACGAACCTGCTGAACGTGGGCGTCCAGGCGGCGGTCACCGCGATCCTCGCCTTCGGCTCGACGTTCGTCATCATCACCAGCGGGATCGACCTGTCCGTCGGGGCCGTGGCCGCCCTGTCGGCGATCGTGCTGGCCTGGACGGCCGCCGACAGCGGGCTGCCCTGGCCGCTGGCCACGCTCGTCGCGCTCGCCGTCGGCATCGGATGCGGGCTGGTCAACGCCGCGCTCATCGCGTACGGCAAGCTGCCGCCGTTCATCGCCACGCTCGCCATGCTGGGCGTGGCGCGCGGCCTGGCCCTGGTGGTCTCCCAGGGCAGCCCCATCGAGATGCCGGAGGCGGTCTCCCACCTCGGCGACACCGTCGGGGGCTACCTGCCGGTGCCCGTGCTGGTGATGGCGCTCATGGGCGTGATCGCCGCCGTCGTGCTCAACCGCACGTACGCGGGCCGGGCGATGTACGCCATCGGCGGCAACGAGGAGGCCGCCCGGCTGTCCGGCATCGCCGTCAGCCGGCAGAAGCTCGTCACCTATGCCCTGTCCGGCGCGTTCGCCGCGGTGGCGGGCATCGTCCTGGCCAGCCGGCTCGCCTCGGCGCAGCCGCAGGCCGCCTCCGGCTACGAGCTGGACGCGATCGCCGCCGTGGTCATCGGCGGGGCGAGCCTGTCGGGCGGCAAGGGCAGGGCGCTCGGCACGCTGGTCGGCGCGCTCATCCTGGCCGTCCTGCGCAACGGGCTGAACCTGCTGTCGGTGTCGGCCTTCTGGCAGCAGGTCGTCATCGGCGTCGTGATCGCCCTGGCCGTCCTGCTCGACACCCTGCGCCGCCGAAGCGGCCGCTGACATCACCGCAAACCCAGTAAGAAAAAGTGAGGTACCACCCATGCGCATCCACGCCCTCGTAGCGGCGGGCGCCGCCCTGACCCTCGGCCTGACCGCCTGCGGCTCGTCCGGCACGTCCTCCGCCGGCTCGGCGGGAGCCGCCTCCGGCGGCGACGTCAAGATCGGCATGTCGATCTCCACCCTGAACAACCCCTACTTCGTGCAGCTGCGCGCCGGCGCCGAGGCCGAGGCCAAGAAGCTGGGCGTCACGCTGACCGTCACCGACGCGCAGAACGACGCCTCCCAGCAGGTCAACCAGGTGCAGAACTTCACCAGCCAGAGCATGAAGGCGATCATCATCAACCCGGTCGACTCCGACGCCGCCGCGCCGGCGGTCAAGATAGCGGAACGTTCCAACGTTCCGGTGATCGCCGTGGACCGTGGCGTCAACGGGGGCAAGGTCGCCCAGACCGTCGCCTCCGACAACGTGGCCGGCGGCAAGCTGGCCGCGGAGCGGCTCGCCAAGGAGATCGGCGAGAAGGGCGAGGTCGTCGTCCTCCAGGGCGTGCCCGGCACCTCCGCCTCGCGTGACCGCGGCCAGGGCTTCGCCGAGGGCATCAAGGCGTTCCCCGGCATCAAGGTCGTCGCCCAGCAGCCGGCCGACTTCGACCGCGCCAAGGGCCTGGACGTCATGACGAACCTGCTGCAGTCGCACTCCGGCGTCACCGGCGTGTTCGCGGAGAACGACGAGATGGCGCTCGGCGCGATCAAGGCGCTCGGCGCCAAGGCCGGCAAGGACGTCAAGGTGGTCGGCTTCGACGGCACCCCCGACGGGCTGAAGGCCATCGAGGCCGGCACGCTGGCGGCCAGCATCGCCCAGCAGCCGGCCCTGCTCGGCCAGCAGTCCGTCCAGAACGCGGTCAAGGCCGTCAAGAGCGAGCAGTTGGAGGCCACCGCCAACGTGCCGGTGAAGGTCGCCACCAAGGACAACCTGTCCGAGTTCACCGGCGCATGAGCTCCTTGGGCGAACACGACGTCGTGGTCGTGGGGTCGGCCAACGCCGACCTGGTCGTCCAGGTCGACCGGCATCCCGCGCCCGGCGAGACCGTGCTCGGCTCGGAGCTGGCCGTCCATCCCGGAGGCAAGGGCGCCAACCAGGCCGTGGCCGCCGCCCGGCTCGGCGCGCGCGTGGCGCTGCTCGGCCGGGTCGGCGCCGACGGGCACGGGCGGCTGCTGCGCGAGTCGCTGGAACGCGACGGCGTGGACCTCGGCCACCTGCACGACACGGCGGCCGCCAGCGGCATCGCCATGATCGCCGTCGGGCCGCAGGGTGACAACAGCATCATCGTCGCCCCCGGCGCCAACGCCCGGCTCACCGAGGGTGACGTGCTGGACGCTGCGCCGCTGTTGCGCTCGGCCCCCGTCGTGTCCCTGCAGCTGGAGATCCCGCTGCCGGCGGTGCTCGCCGCGGCCCGGCTGGCCCGGCGCGCGGTGCTCAACCTGTCGCCGGCCGTCCCGGTGCCGGACGAGCTGCTGGCGCTGTGCGATCCGCTGGTCGTCAACGAGCACGAGGCGGCCTTGCTACTCGGCGCGCCCGGCGAGCCGGACCGGCAGGCCAGGGAGCTGCTGGCGCGCGGCCCCCGATCGGTCGTCATCACGCTGGGCGCCGACGGGGCCGTGGTGGCCGACACGGTGGCCGAGGACGGCGCCGTGCACGCGGTGCCCAGTCCTCGCGTGGCGGCCGTGGACACCACCGGGGCCGGTGACGCGTTCACCGGGGCGCTGGCCTGGCGGCTGGCCGCGGGCGAGCCGCTGGCGCGGGCCGCGGCGTTCGCCGCCAGGGTGGGCGCAGCGGCCGTGCGCCGAGCGGGGGCGCAGGATTCGTACCCGACGATGGCGGAGGTGGAGGACCTGTGAAGCGCGGCGGCGTCATCAACGCGGCCCTGGCGGGTGCCCTGGCGCGGCTCGGGCACACCGACGAGCTGCTCATCTGCGACAGCGGCATGCCGCTGCCGGCGGGGGCGGAGGTGGTGGACCTGGCGTTCGTGGCGGGCATCCCGTCGTTCGCCGACGTGCTCGACGGCATCCTCGCCGAGATCGTCGTCGAGGGCGCCACGGCGGCCGAGGAGGTCCGGGCGGCCAATCCCGCCTGCGCCGCGCTGCTCGGCGAGCGGCTGCCGGGGCTGGCGTACGTGCCGCACGAACGGCTCAAGCAGCTCTCCGCCGCCAGCAGGCTGGTGGTGCGCACCGGGGAGGCGCACCCGTACGCCAACGTCATCCTGCGCTGCGGCGTGGCCTTCTGACCGGCCCCGCCCGCCCTCAGGCGACGCGGTAAGTCTGGGCGGTGCCGGTGCGCAGGGCCAGGCCGTGACCGGGGGTGCCGGTGTGCGGGCGGGCCTGGCCGCCGGTGGAGTCCGCGGCGCCGTCGAACAAGGTGGACTCGATGCGCTGGTGGTCGTGGAACCACTCGATGTGGCGCAGGTTGACGGTGGCGGCCGCGGCCGGGAGGTGCAGGTTGGGCGCGCAGTGGGCGGGGATGCCGAGCACGTCGGACCCGATGATCGTCTCGGTCAGCAGCTCCGTGACAAAGAACACCGTGGCGGCGGGGGCGTAGGTCCAGCCCGTGCCGGTCGTGTCGCCGGCCGTCACCGTGACGACCACCAGCGTGGTCGCCCGCCAGGCCAGGGTGCCGTCGCCTTCGGGTGATCGGTCGGTATCCGGTACGCGCTCACCGCGACCTGCTCGATGGTGCTCACCCCGTCCAGGCCTACCCCGCACGCCCCCGCCAAACGCGCGCCGCGAATTTCCCGGCCCATTGCTGAATAGTTCAGCGGGGCGTAAACAATTCGCCCGGTAATTACCGGCAGCGCTCCATCGGACCGGCGCCCGAGTTTATTGCCACGACACAACGGACAGCCATCTCTCATGTTCTGGGGGAAACGACGCGAACGGCCGTCGCGGCCATGATGTTCGCCCGAGCCGCGAATCTGTGGCGACGGCATGATTGTGCCTCTTCTCGTGACGGGGCCGGGGCGGTGTGCGTCGACGACGCGTACCGGCACTGCGAGCAGATCATGCGCAGTCAGGCCCGTAACTTCTCGTTCGGCCTGCGTCTGCTGCCCGCCCCCAAGCGCCGCGCGCTGAGCGCCGTCTACGCGCTGGCCCGCAGGATCGACGACATCGCCGACGGCGACGGCCCCGCCGGGCGGCGGCTGGCCCGCCTGTCCGCGATCCGCGGGATGCTCGACGGGACCGCTCCCGCGCGGCACGACCTCGTGCTGGTGGCGCTGTTCGAGGCCGCCCGCCGCTATCCGATCCCGCTCGCGGCGTTCTCGGACCTCGTCGACGGCTGCGCCGCCGACGTGCGCGGGAGCACGTACGAGACGTTCGACGACCTGGTCGGCTACTGCCGCTGCGTCGCCGGCTCGATCGGGCGGCTCTCGCTGGGCGTGTTCGGCGCGGACGACATGGAGGCGGCCACGCCGCTCGCGGACGCGCTCGGCGTGGCCCTGCAGATCACCAACATCCTGCGCGACCTGCGGGAGGACCGCATGGCCAAGCGGGTCTACCTGCCCGCCCACGACCTCGAACGGTTCGGCTGCACCCTGGACGTCGACGCGTACGGCCGGTTCAGCGACCCGCCGGAGCGCCTGGCCGCGCTCGTCAGGTTCGAGGCGGACCGGGCGCGCGACTGGTTCGCCACCGGGATGCGCCTGCTGCCCATGCTGGACGCGCGCAGCGCCGCCTGCACGGCGACCATGGCCGGCATCTACCGGTGCCTGCTCGACCGCATCGCCGCCGATCCCGCCCGGGCGCTGGCCTCCCGGATGTCGCTGACGACGGGGGAGAAGTCCATGGTCGCGGTACGTGCCCTCGCGAGGCGTGGGAGTTGATCGCTGCCGCGCTGCTGGCGGTGCTCGCCGCGGTGTGCAACGCCGCCACGTCGGTCCTGCAGCGGCGAGCGGCGCGACCGCTGCCGCAGGAGCTGGGGCTGCGGTTCGGCCTGATCCGGGCGCTGATCGGCAACCCGCTGTGGCGGTGGGGGATCGTGGCGATGATCGGGGGCTTCCTCTTCCAGGCGGCGGCGCTGTCGAAGGGAGGCATCGCCCTGGTCCAGCCGGCCCTGGTGATCGAGCTCCCGTTCACCATGATCATCATGTCCTGGGCGTTCGGCACGGTTCTGGACGGGAAATCGTGGCTGGCCATCGGCGCGCTGTCGGCCGGCCTCGCGATGTTCCTCGCCGCGGCGGTCCCCGGCCCGGGGCGGTGGTCACCGGACACGGCCGAATGGATCATCGCCGCCGCCGCGACCTCGGCCACGATCGCCGCGCTGGTGACGGTGGGGGCCATGACCAGGGGACCCATCCGGGCCGCCACGCTGGGCGTGGCCGCGGGCATCGGCTTCGCCTTCACGGCCACGCTCATCAAGAAGTGCACGATGATCCTGGCGGACGACCCCCGCGCGCTGCCGGTCTCCTGGCCCCTGTACGCGATGCTGGCCGCGGGCCTGTGCAGCCTGTTCCTCCTGCAGAACGCCCTGCACAGCGGCACCCTCGTCGTCGCCCAGCCGGCGTTGACCATCAGCGACCCCTTGGCGGGCATCCTGTACGGCGCGCTGATGTACGGGGAGCCGATCCGCGCCGGACCGTGGCTGGTGATGGAGGCGGCGGGCGCCGGGCTCCTGGTCTACGGCGTCATCGTGCTGACCCGTTCGCCGCTCATCCAGGATCAGAGCGCCGCCCCCTCGGCGCGGAAATGAGGCCCGCCTGGACCGGCATCGAGGAGAACAGCGCGGACGCCCGGTCCACCTGGCGCTTGCGCGATCGCGGGTCCTCGAGCAGGTCCAGCGCCGCCAGCAGCTCCGACGCGGTGCCCGTGTGGAGGCTCACCCCGGCCCCGGCCATCGCCCGCGCGCCGGCGACGCCGTGGCCGCCGATGGGCCGGTGGATGACGACCGGCAGCCCGGCGGCGAAGGCCTCGTGGCAGGTCAGGCCGGAGCCGTTGTCGACCAGGGCGTACGCGGCCGCCATGAGCTCCGGCACGTCGTCGCGCCACCCCAGCGCCGGGCCCAGCCCGGCGGCCCGCAGGCGGCACCGCAGCTCGGCATTGTCCCCGCACAGGACGATCGGCGTGTACCGTCCCGACCTCGCCAGGGTGCGCGCGGTCGCGACGACCTCCCCGACGCCCCACGAACCGGTTGACACCAGCACGAGCCGGTCGCCGGGGTCCACGCCGACGCGGCCGGCCACTCCCCCGGGATCGGCCACCGCCCGCGCGAACTCCGGGCGCACGACCGGGGCGCAGCAGAGCGCCGGGCGGCCGCTCCGGGCGGCGATCTCCCCGACGATGTCGGGATTCGGGCACAGATACCGGTCGTTGCCGGGGTGCAGCCACAGCCGGTGCACCGTGAACTCGACGATCAGCACCGTGCTCGGGCAGGGCAGCCCGCCGCGCTCGCGCAGCAGCCCTGCGATCTGGGCCCCCAGGTGGAAGGTCGAGACGACCTCGTCGGGCGAGCGGGCGGCGACGAGGCGGCGCAGGGCGGGCAGGGCGAGCACCGTGAGCGGCGAGGTGCCCGCGGCCCGTTTGCCGACGAAGAAGACCTGGTAGATGACGTCATAGAACCAGGGGGCGCGCAGGATCATCCAGCGGTATCCGCGGCGCAGCGCCGATCCCAGCCGGAGCGGGAGCAGCTGGAGGACATCGATGATCTCTGAATCGGCATTCTCGGCCGCGAGCCGGGCGGCCAGCTCGGCGGCGACCCGGTCATGGGCGCTGCCCATCGGCGCGCTGAGAATGAGGACCAGCCTGGACATCTCATGTCCCCCGATCGGCCGCGCCGCGCTGCCGCTCGGGCTCGCCTGCCTGGCGCTGCTGCACGCGGGTCCCGCCGTCACCTGGCTGCCGCCGGTCCGCCGGCGGATGCCCTCCGTCGCCGGCGTCGGCGACCCCGGCCATGTGGCGCTCACCTTCGACGACGGGCCCCATCCCGGCTCGACCCCGCGTTTCCTGGACGAGCTGGGGCGGCTCGGCTGCCACGCGACCTTCTTCGTCCTCGGCGAGCTGCTCGAACGCCACCAGTGGCTGGGCCGCCGCATCGTGGCCGAGGGTCACGAGCTGGCCGTGCACGGCTGGCGGCACGGCAACCCCTTGCTCGCCCCGCCGGGCCGGCTGACGGCCGAGATCGGCCGGACCGCCGACCTGGTGCGGGCGGTCGGCGGCGTGCGCGCGACGTGGTACCGCCCGCCCTACGGCGCGCTCAGCCTGGAGGCGCTGGTCTCCGCCCGCCTGCACGGGTTGCGCCCCGTGTTGTGGACCGTCTGGGGCCGGGACTGGGAGGCGGCGGCCACGCCCGGCTCGGTGCTGGCCACCGTGGCGGCCGGGCTGCGCGGCGGGGCGACCGTCCTGCTCCATGACTCCGACCACGCCTCCGTTCCTGGGTCCTGGCGACCGGCGCTCGACGCCCTCCCCGCGCTCGTGGAGCGCTGCAGGGACATGGGCCTCCGCGTGGGCCCGCTGCGCGAGCACGGCCTCGCGTTTCCATAACGGCCACTCCCCCTTTCCCTTGGAATTCAAACGGCGTTTTCCCGGCCCGGCCCGCGAGTAAATTCCGCGCAAATCGCCGGGCAACGGAATGCCGTCATGTTTGCGTTCCCCGGGGCCGGATAATTTCCCTGTCGTGCGGTCAGAGAGATGCCATTCGCGGGAGCCGGCGGAAAAGGCGCGCCGGGAGAACTTCCCGGTGGCCTCCCGGCTGCTTCCGCGCCGGCACCGCGACCACCTCATGGCTCTGTACGGCTTCGCGCGCACGGTGGACGACCTCGGCGACGAGGGACGCCCCGGCGACCGCCTTATGCTGCTGGACGAGGTCGAGGCCGACCTCACCCGGCTGTACGACGGCCACCCGCCACGGCTCGGGCCGCTCCGCGCGCTGGCCCGTACCGTCCAGGAGTGCTCGATCCCCGCCGAGCCGTTCCGCCGCCTCATCGAGGCCAACCGGATCGACCAGACGGTCACCGGCTACGAGACGTTCGACGAGCTCCTGGGCTACTGCGAGCTGTCGGCCAACCCGGTCGGCCATCTCGTCCTGTACGTGTTCGGCGAGGTCAGCGGCCCCCGGCTGGCCCTGTCCGACAAGGTCTGCTCGGCGTTGCAGGTCATCGAGCACTGCCAGGACGTCGGCGAGGACCACCGGCGCGGCCGCGTCTACCTGCCGCAGGAGGACCTGCGCCGGGCGGGCTGCCCGATCGGCGACCTCGCGGCGGCGGCCACGTCACCGCGGTTGCGCGAGGCGGTGGCCGTGCAGGCCGCGCGGGCCGGGACACTGCTGGCCGAAGGGGAGCCGATCGTCGCCTCGTTGTCCGGCTTCGCCCGTACGGCGGTCGCGGGCTACGTCGCGGGAGGCCACGCCACCCTGGCCGCGCTGAGCGGCGCCCGCTACGACGTCCTGGGCCGAGCCGTCCGGCCACGCCGCGTACGCCTGCTCGGGGCGTGGGCGCGTGTCCTCATGACCATGAGCCGGCCCGACGCGGGTCTGCGACGACTGCCGTCGGCATGAGAGGGCTGCACCTGTGATGACGATCGCGCCGGTGGCGGTGGTCGGCGGCGGCCTGGCCGGCATCACGGCCGCCCTCGCGCTCGCGGAGGCCGGCTGCCCCGTGACGCTGTACGAGGCCCGCCCGAGGCTGGGCGGCGCCACGTACTCCTTCCGGCGCGGCGGGCTGACGGTGGACAACGGCCAGCACGTCTTCCTGCGCTGCTGCACGGCGTACCGGGGACTCCTGGAACGGCTCGGCGGCACCGCACTGGTCGGCCTGCAGAGCCGATTCGACGTGCGGGTGCTCGGCGCGGCGGGCCGGTCGGGGCGGCTGCGCCGCGCCGCGTTGCCCGGCCCGCTCCACTTCGTGCCCGCGCTCGCGCGATACCGCCTGCTCGGGCCGGGCGACCGGCTCCAGGCCCTGCGCGGCTCGCTCGCGCTGAGCAGGCTCGACCCGGCCGACCCGGCTCTCGACACGGTGACGTTCGGGAGCTGGCTGGCGGCGCACGGCCAGCGGGACCCGGTACGGCAGGCGCTCTGGGACCTGCTCGCGGTCGCGGCCCTGAACATGGGAGTCGAGGACGCCGCGCTCGGCCCGGCGGTGAAGGTGTTCAAGACGGCCATGCTCGGCCGGCCGGACGCCGCCGACCTGGGCATCCCCCTGGTGCCGCTCGGCGAGCTGCACGACACCGCCGCCAGGGCCGCCATCGCGGGACGCGGCGGCGCGGTGCGGCTGTCGGCGAAGGTCACGGCCATCGAGCCGGGCCCGGCCGTCGTCGTGGACGGCGTCCGGGTCAAGGCGTCGGCGGTCGTCGTGGCGACGCGCCACGAGCAGGCCGCGAAGCTGGTCCCCGCGGAGGCGGCGCCCGCCCGGGACGGATGGGGCGCCCTGGACGCGAGCCCCATCATCAACGTCCACGCGGTCTACGACCGGCCGGTCATGCGGGGGCCGTTCGTCGCGGTCACCGGCTCGCCCGTGCAGTGGGTGTTCGACAAGACCCGGGTCGCCGGGCTCGGCGAGGGGCAGTACCTGACGGTGTCGGTGTCGGTCGCGGACACGTGGATCGACCGGCCGACCGCGGACCTGCGCGAGACCTTCGTCCCGGCGCTGCGCTCGGTGTTCCCGGCCGCGCGCGAGGCCACGATGACCGACTTCTTCGTCACCAGGGAACGGCGCGCGACGTTCCGCCAGGGCCCCGGCAGCGGGGCGCTCCGACCGGGGAGCGCCACCCGGTGGCCCGGCCTCTATCTCGCCGGCGCCTGGACCGACACCGGCTGGCCGGACACGATGGAGGGCGCCGTACGCAGCGGGCTGCACGCCGCACGCCTGGTCAGACAGCATGTGCGAGATCAGGAGAGCGTGTCATGACCCTGACCCTGCCGCCGGCGGAGGCCGCCCGCGAGCTCGTCGAGCCGGTGCTGCGCGAGGCCGTCGGCCGCCTCGACCCGCGCATCGCCCGCGTCGCCCGCTACCACTTCGGCTGGACCGACGGCGACGGCCGGCCCCGCGCGGCCGGCGGCAAGGCGCTGCGGCCCACGCTCGCGGTGCTGTCGGCCCGGGCCGCGGGAGCGGACATCGAACGGTGCCTGCCCGCCGCCGCCGCGGTGGAGCTGGTGCACGCGTTCTCCCTCCTGCACGACGACGTCATGGACGACGACCCGGTGCGCCGGCACCGTCCGGCCGCCTGGACGATCTTCGGCCGCTCCCAGGCGATCCTCTGCGGCAACGCGCTGTTCGCCCTGGCCCTGGAGCTGCTGCTGGAACAGGGCGGCCCCGGCTACGCGGCGGCCGCCCGCGCGCTCAACCACGCCACGCTCTCGCTCATCGCGGGTCAGGCCCTGGATCTGGAGTTCCAGGACCGCGACGACGTGACGCGGGAGGAGTGCCTGCTGATGTCGCGGCACAAGACCGCCTCGCTGCTCGCCTGCGCCTGCTCGATCGGCGTCACGGCGGCGGAAGGTCCCGCCTCGCTGGCCGGCGCTCTGGACGCGTTCGGCACCGAGGCCGGGCTGGCCTTCCAGCTGACCGACGACCTGCTCGGCATCTGGGGGCGACCCGAGGTGACGGGCAAACCGGTGCTGGCCGACCTGCGGGCCCGCAAGAAGAGCCTGCCCGTGGTCGCCGCGCTCACCAGCCGTACGGAGGACGGACGCCGCCTCGCCGAGCTGCTGGCCAGGCCCGGGGAGCTGACGGAGGCCGACCTGCGCGACGCCGCCGACCTGGTCGAGCGGGCGGGCGGCCGGGCCTGGGCCGAGCTGGAGGCCGGGCGGCGCTTCGACGCCGCGACCCGGTGCCTCGACGCCGCGGACCTGCCCGCGGACGTGCGCGCCGAATTCCTGCACATCGCCCGATTCATCACATCCAGGGACCACTGACATGACCACCCTCGAGACGACCCCGAGCCTGCTCACCGACGCCGAGCACGCCCTCCGGGCCGCCTGCGATCACCTGATCGGCCTGCGGTCCCCGGACGGCTGGTGGAAGGGCGAACTGCAGACGAACGTGAGCATGGACGCGGAGGATCTGCTGCTGCGGCAGTTCCTCGGCATCCGCACCGAGGAGGACACGGCGGAGGCCGCCCGGTGGATCCGTTCGGAGCAGCGGGCCGACGGCACCTGGGCCAACTTCCACGAGGGGCCCGCGGAGCTGTCCACCACGGTCGAGGCGTACACCGCGCTGCGGCTCGCGGGCGATCCGCCCGACGCGGAGCACATGCGGGCCGCGTCGCAGCAGGTCCGGGCCATGGGCGGGATCGAGGCGAGCCGGGTGTTCACGCGGGTCTGGCTGGCCCTGTTCGGGGAGTGGTCGTGGCGGGACCTGCCGGTCATGCCGCCCGAGATGATCTTCCTGCCCTCGTGGTTCCCGCTCAACGTCTACGACTGGGCCTGCTGGGCCAGGCAGACGATCGTGCCCCTGACCGTCGTGACCGCGTACCGGCCGGTGCGCCGGCTCCCCTTCGAGCTGCCGGAGCTGCGGACCGGCCGGGCGCCGCACCGTACTGCGGGCGGGGGCTGGGAGGCGGCGTTCGGCGCGCTGGACCGGGCGTTGCACCGGTACGAGCGGCGCCCGTCGCGGGCCCTGCGGCGGGCCGCGCTGAGGCGCGCCGTCGACTGGGTGGTCGCCCGCCAGGAGGCCGACGGCTCCTGGGGCGGGATCCAGCCACCGTGGGTGTACTCGATCATCGCACTCCACCTCTCCGGCTACGACCTGGACCATCCGGTGATGCGCAAGGCGATCGGAGGGCTCGACCGGTTCACCGTCCGCGACGAGAAGGGGCGCCGGTTGGAGGCGTGCCAGTCCCCCGTGTGGGACACGGCGCTGGCGATCAACGCGCTGCTCGACGCGGGCACCCCCGCCGACCATCCGGCCGTCACCGGGGCCGCCGACTGGCTGCTGCGCGAGGAGGTCACGAGGTCGGGAGACTGGGCGGTGCGCAGGCCGGGCCTGCCGCCCGGCGGCTGGGCGTTCGAGTTCGACAACGACGGCTATCCCGACATCGACGACACCGCGGAGGTCGTGCTCGCGCTGCGCCGGCTGGACCGCCCCGGCGCGCGGCCGGCGATCGAGCGCGGGGTCCGCTGGATGGCCGGCATGGCGAGCGCCGACGGCGGCTTCGCGGCGTTCGACGCCGACAACGACCGCGCGCTCTGCACCAAGCTGCCCTTCTGCGACTTCGGCGCGGTGATCGACCCGCCGTCCGCCGACGTCACCGCGCACGTCGTCGAAGCCCTGGCCAAGGAGCGGCCCCGCTCCCCCGTCCTGCGCAGGGCCGTGATCTGGCTGCTCAAGGCGCAGGAGGAGGACGGATCGTGGTTCGGCCGCTGGGGCGCGAACCACGTCTACGGCACCGGGGCCGCCGTGCCCGCCCTCGTCGCCGCGGGGGTCCGTCCGGGGCATCCCTCCGTACACCGCGCCGTCGCCTGGCTGGAACGCCACCAGAACGACGACGGCGGCTGGGGCGAGGACCTGCGCTCCTACCGCGACCCGGCCTGGGTCGGCCGCGGGGCCTCGACCGCCTCGCAGACCGCCTGGGCCCTGCTGGCCCTGCTCGCCGCCGGCGAACGCTCCCCGGCGGTGGAAGGAGGCGTGCGCTGGCTGGTCGAGCGGCAGCGGCCGGACGGCACCTGGGACGAGCCGTACTTCACCGGCACGGGCTTCCCCGGTGACTTCTACATCAACTACCACCTCTACCGGCTCGTCTTCCCGATCAGCGCCCTCGGGCGCTACCTGCGCCGCGACCTGGAGCTCTCATGACCGGACTGCTGATCTGCGCCGCGCTCGGGATCGAGGCCCGCGCGGTAAGGCGCGGCCTGCCGGCCCACCTCGCCAGGGTCGTCGTCACCGGGATCGGCCCGCGGCGGGCGGCCCGCGCGGCCGCGGGCCTGGCCTGGCGGGAGGCGGTGGCCGTGGTCGGTTTCGGCGGCGCGGCCGGCAGGAGCCTGCGGCCCGGCGACGTCCTGGTGGCGAGCGAGGTCCGGTTCAGGGGACGCGTCCATCCCTGCCCGTCCGCTCCCCTCCTCGCCGGCGAGCTGGCCGAGGCCGGCCTGCCCGCCCAGGTCGGGCCGCTGGTCACCGCCGATCACGTGGTCCGCGGCGCGGAGCGGCACCGCCTGGCCGCGGAGGGCGCGTACGGCGTGGACATGGAGACCGGCCCGCTGGCCCGCGCCGCCGCGGGGCGCCCGCTGGCCGCCGTGCGGGTCATCGTCGACACGCCGGAGGCGCCGCTGCTGAGCCTGGCCACGCTCACCCGCGGCGTGGCCGCCCGCCGCACGCTCGCCGCCGTCGGCCCCGTCCTGGTGCGCTGGGCGGCGCTGCTACCCGAGGAAGTGCTGTCATGACCATCCCGATCCGGCAGAGCCTGCGCGTCGGCGGCTACATCCTGGGCCAGCGGCTGCGGGGACGGACCAAGTTCCCGCTGCTGGTGGAGCTGGAGCCGCTGTTCGCGTGCAACCTCAAATGCGCCGGCTGCGGCAAGATCCAGCACCCCGCCGACGTGCTGAAGCAGCGCATGCCGGTGGAGCAGGCCGTCGCCGCCATCCAGGAGTGCGGCGCCCCCATGGTGTCCATCGCCGGCGGGGAGCCGCTCATGCACCCGCAGATCGGCGAGCTGGTCCGCCGGCTCGTCGGCATGAAGAAGTACGTGTTCCTGTGCACGAACGCGCTGCTGATCCCCAAGAAGATCGACGAGTTCGAGCCCTCGCGATACTTCGCCTGGACCGTGCACATCGACGGCGTGCGCGAGCGCCACGACGCCGCGGTGTGCAAGGAAGGCGTCTTCGACGAGGCCGTTGCCGCCGTGCGCGAGTGCCGGCGGCGCGGCTTCCGGGTCACCACCAACACGACGTTCTTCTCCACGGACAGCCCGCGGACCGTCATCGAGGTGCTCGACTACCTCAACGACGAGCTCGCCGTCGACCAGATGATGATCTCTCCCGCGTACGCGTACGAGAAGGCGCCCGTACAGGACCGGTTCATGGGCGTGCGGGAGACGCGCGCGCTGTTCCGCGAGGCCTTCGCCGACGGTCGGCGGAGGCGCTGGCGGTTCAACCACTCGCCGCTGTTCCTGGACTTCCTGGAGGGCCGGATCGAGCTGCCGTGCACCGCCTGGGCCATCCCGTCGTACTCGCTGTTCGGCTGGCAGCGGCCGTGCTACCTCATGGCCGACGGGTACGCGCGGACCTACCGCGAGCTGATCGAGGACACCGACTGGACCGCCTACGGCCGGGGCCGCGACCCCCGGTGCGACAACTGCATGGCGCACTGCGGATACGAGCCGACCGCCGTCCTGGCCACGATCGGGTCGCTGAAGGAGTCACTGCGCGCCATCAGGAGCGGCTGACCCCTCCATGCGCCCGAAGCGCCGCGCGAGCACCCGGAACGCGCCGGGGGCCGCCCCGCGCAGCCTGGCCGGCACCCGCAGCCAGCCCGGCACGAACGACTCCGGCCGCCCGTCCCTGATCGCCGCCACGATCGCCCGCGCCACCCGCTCCGGCGCGATCGGCGCCGGCCGGCCGCGCGTGTACGGGGCGCCGCGCCGTACGAAGAAGGGGGTGTCCACCACCCCGGGCAGCAGGACGGACACGCCGACGCCTGGCACGTGACGCAGCTCATGGCGCAGGCTCTCCGCGAAGGCCATCAGCCCCGCCTTGGTCGCCGAGTACACGGCCTCCTGCCCCACGCCCACCGCCCCGGCGATGGAGGCCACGAACACGAGGTGCCCGCGGCCCGCCGCCACCATCCCCGGCAGCAGCAGCCGCGTGAGCGCGATCGGCGCGGCGAGGTTGACCGCCAGCAGCTGCTCGACGCTGCCGGCCGGCATCCGTACGAACGGCCCCGCCCACCCCACGCCGGCGTTGTTCACCAGGACGTCGACGTGTCCGCTCCGCTCGGCCAGCTCCTCGGCCTGGGTGGTGACGTCGCACACCAGCACGCGCCCGCCGGTGGCCGCGGCGACGGCCGCCAGCCGCTCGCGGTCGCGCCCGGCCAGCGTCAGCCGCGCGCCGGTGCCCGCCAGCGCCCGCGCGGTGGCCGCGCCGATGCCCGAGGAGGCGCCGGTGACGAGGACGTGGGCGTCGGCGAGCCTCATAGCGTCACCTGTTTTCCGTAACTGTGCGTTTCTCGACGTACAGTCGTGTGCTTTCCACTCCCACGCCGTCCCAACCGGCCACGGGGCAGGTCACGTACGCGTCGCGGCGGCGACGATCGTCGCCGCGAGCGCCGTTCGGTGGTCCTTCGCCCAGGGCGGCCCCAGCGCCGCGCGCGGACCGTACAGGACCTCGCCGGCCCGCTCGGCCAGGATCCCGGCCGCCTGGTCCGCCACGTCCTTGGCGTCGTAGAAGTGGACGGCCCAGCCGCGCTCGTGGGCGAGTTCGGCCAGGATCTGGCGGTACATGACGGAGTCCGCCCGAGCCTCGTACGGCACGCGCCGCTGGACGGCGATGTCGTCGGGGAAGTCGAGCGGCCAGGCCCGGAGCGAGAGCGAGACGATCGGTTCGGGCAGCGCGGATGCGAGCTCGTCCAGCGAGGCCGACGTCGCCCGGGCCGCCGACGCCCGCACGCGGGCCACGAGTTCGGAGGCCGCGGCATCGTCGAGACGTCTGCCGTCGTGGTGGATGGGCGCCGCCGGCACGCCGGGCTCGATCAGCTCGATCCGCCGGCGGTCCACCACCTGGTGGTCGGCCGATGCCGTGACCGCCACGGCCCAACCGAAATGATGGGCTATCCCCACGCGCATGGCTCCGATTATGCTCCCGCCCGCCCCTTTCGGCCCGGGACGCGGGGCCGCGGGCCGCGCCTTGGGCGACGGCACGGTATGCAGAATGGACGATGGCGTGCCGCGGCCGTGTTTCCGCCGGTGATTTCCGACCACGCTCCGGGCGGTGCCGCCGTCGGCCCGGCCGCCGCGTCCCACCCTCGCCCCGGCCCGCGCCGGACGCGGTCGCGGGGCCACGGGGAGGACTGACGGATCAAGCGGGACGGCGGGCGACTCGTGCCCGTGAGCGTCGAGACGCTGATCAGCGGCACCGCCGGGCGGCGGCGGAACCCGCGCGAGTCGCGTGCCGGCCCGCCGCGAGAGATAACGCCGCGGCGAATTTTGTCGCAGGCGTACGACGGGCGGAAAATTTAACGGCAGATTTACCCGCGGTTGGAATTCAGCGTCGAGGAAGTTCGACGAAGTCGTGAGAATTGTTGGTGTCGTCGTGTACACCGAGCGTGGTAATCGCTGCTTTCCTCATATTTCCAAGGTAAATGCCAAAGCCCTGTCAGGCAATAAGCCGGCCTACCGAAATATGGCCAATTATTCATTCTGAATCGACGGACAATGCCGCGATGATTTCCCGGTCGCCGACGCGGATCTGGATGGCCGCCAAGGCGGTGAGCGCCTGCTCCTCGAGCTGGCGGAACCCCTGGCGGCGCGCGTCGTTGAGCGCCTCGTGGCCGTGGGCGGACGCCTGTTCCAGGTTCCCCAGATCGCAATGGGCGCCGGCCAGCCCGATGAGGGACTCCAGCCGGGGCTGCCAGTTGCCGACCTCCCGGGCGATGACCAGCGCTCTGCCGTGCTCCTCGGCGGCCTGCTCCGGGCGCCCGAGATAAGTGCGTACGG
Organism: Nonomuraea sp. NPDC003707; assembly: GCF_053587055.1. Classification (NCBI taxonomy): domain Bacteria; kingdom Bacillati; phylum Actinomycetota; class Actinomycetes; order Streptosporangiales; family Streptosporangiaceae; genus Nonomuraea; species Nonomuraea sp. NPDC003707. The sequence continues at coordinate 92,658 of NZ_JBSFNK010000029.1, forward strand.
TGGCCCGGGTGTTGAGCGTGTCGGCCTCGGCCCGACGGTCGCCGATCGCGACGGACAGCTCCACCGCGCGGTCGGCGAGCTCGAGGGCGCTGTCGTACCGGCCGGCGTCACGGTGGACCGCGGCCAGCGTGTTCAGGACGAGGACCTCGCCGTAGCGGTTGCCCGACTGGCGGAAGATGGGCAGGGCGCGGTCGAGGTAGTCCAGCGCGCGGTCGAGTTCGCCGAGATCGTGGTAGATCTCGCCCATGTTCTCCAGCGCGATCGCCTCGCCGTTGCGGTAGGCGGCCTGCTGGTAACGCGCCAAGGCCTCGTGCTGGAGCTCGGCCGCCCGCGCCAGTTGCCCCTGGCTCCGGTAGACCATGCTGAGGTTGGCCAGGCTGGTGGCGTGGATGGTGCGCTGGCCCGTCTGCCGGGCGATGGCGATGGCCTGGCTGTAGTGGTCGGCGGCCTCCTGCAGGGAGCCCAGCTTCCAGTGCACGTTGCCGAGGTTGTTGAGCACCGCGCACTCGCACTCGCGCCACCCGGAGCGCTGGGCGAGCTTCAGCGCCTGCGCGTAGTGGCTCAGCGACTGCGGATGCATGCCCCGGCTCTGGTAGACCTGCGCCATGCTGAGCTCGGTGGCGGCCTGGGCGGTGAGGTCCCCGTCGAGGCCGGCGGCCGAGCGGGCGGCCTCGGCGACGGCCTGCCAGTCGTTCGGGTCGCGCCGCAGCGACAGGTAGCCGCGCAGCGTGTCGGCCAGCCGCCAGGCCACCTCCCGGGGGCCGTGCGCGGCCGCGTACGTGATGGCCGCGATGAGGCCGGAGCGCTCCGCGTCGAGCCACGCCAGCGCGCTCGCGGGCCCCTCGAACGTCAGCGGGGACTGCTGGCGCGGCGGTCCCGCCAGCTGCAGGGCCTGCGGGTAGAGCAGGCGTTTGGCCTCGTCGGCGACCCGGAGATAGAAGTCGAACAGGCGCGCGAGCGCGCTCGTCCGCTCGGCCCCGTTCGCGTTGTCCCGGGCGTAGAGCCTGATCAGGTCGTGGAACCCGTACCGGCCGGGAACGGTCTGCAGGATCAGGTGCGTGCGCTCCAGGCGGTCCAGGGCCCGCCGCACCTGGTCGACCGGGGCGGCGGCCAGCGCCGCGGCGGCCTGCGGGGTGAGGTCGGGGCACGGGCTCAGGCCCAGCAGCCGGAAGAGGCGCTGGTCCGGCTCGTCGAGGGCGGCGTACGACAGGTCGAACGCGGCCCGCACGGCGGCCCGGCCGTCCCCGTCGACCTGCAGGGCGTTCAGGCGATCGCTTCCCGCGAGCTCCGTGACGCCGTCGATGATGGCGCGCGTCGGCTGCCGGGACAGGTTGATGGCGGCGATCCGCAGCGCGAGCGGCAGGTAGTCGCACAGCAGCGCCAGCCTGGCGGCGGCGTCCGCCTCCTGACGTACGCGGTCGGCCCCGAGGATCCGGGCCAGCAGGGTCCGCGCCTCGACCGGGTCCAGCACGGCCAGCGGGAGCGGCCGGGCGCCGTCGAGGGCGACGAGCCCGTTCAGCCGGTCCCGGCTGGTCACCAGGGCCAGGCAGTCGGTGGCGCCGGGGAGCAGCGAGCGGACCTGCTCCGGTGTCGCCGCGTTGTCGAGCAGGACGAGGACGCGTTTGCTGGCCAGGAGGGTCCGGTACAGCGCGGCCGCCTCGTCCGCGTCCGCGGGCACCTGCTCGGGGGCGACCCCGAGGGAGCGCAGCAGGCGGGCCAGCGCCTGCTCCGGCCGCATCGGCGGCCCGGTGGCGAAGCCGCGCAGGTCGACGTAGAGCTGGCCGTCGGGGAAACGGTCGCGGATCCGGTGCGCCCAGTACAGGGCCAGGGCGGTCTTGCCGACCCCGGCGGCGCCGGTGATCGCGATCGTGACCGGCGTGCTCGTGTGGTCCTGAACGTGCTCGTCCAGCCACCTGAGCTGCCCGGCCCGGCCGGTGAAGTCGGAGACGGAGCGCGGTAGCTGTGCCGGCACCGCGGGCGGCGCGGGTCCGGCCGCCAGGACGCGATCGGGCTGCGGCAGCAGCACCGGGTCGTTGCGCAGGATGGCCACCTCGAGCCGCTGGAGTTCGAGGCTGGGGTCGATGCCGAGCTCGTCGGCCAGACGGCGGCGGGCTCTCCTGGCCTCCTCCAGGGCCGTGTGCGTCTGCCCGCTGCGGTACAGGGCGATCATCAGCTGGCAGGTCAGCCGTTCGCGGAACGGATGGCATCGGGTCAGCTCGGTCAGCTCGTCCAGCAGCTGGCGGTGGCGGCCGAGCCGTAACCCGGCGTCGATCTTGTCCTCCAGCGCCACCAGCCGCGACTCCTCCAGGCCGCTGCCCAGGCGCTCCTGGGTCTCCGGAGGCGCCGCCCCGGCCAGCACGGGACCGCGCCACAGGCTGAGGCCCTGGTCGAGCAGCGCCACCCGGCGCTCGTCGTCGGGTTCCGCCCGGGCCCGCTGCACCAGGCCGCGGAAGCGATGGGCGTCGATCCGCTCCGGGTCGGTGCGCAGGACGTATCCCGCGCCCTGCGCCGTCAGCGTGGCCTCGGCCTGGGCGGGGTCGGCGCGGGCCAGGATCGAGCGCAGCTGGGAGACCGACACCCGGATCGCGTGCTGTGCCGTACGCGGACGGGACCCCGGCCAGTTCAGCTCCACCAGCCGCTCCACCGTGACGGGATGGTTGGCCTCCAGAGCCAGAACCGCGAATGTCAGCCGCTGTTTGCGTGGGCCCAGTCCGACGCGCTGCCCGTCCGAGTAGGCTTCGACGGCGCCGAGCAAGCGGAACTCCAACATGAGTCACACTCCGGTTTGGATTTCGCTCTCATGGTCTGTCAGGCGTTGGGGTTTCTCAAGACCTCGAAATCAGTCTCCGACGGCGCTTTGATCGGACTCTGAAGTAACTATGAACGCCCTCTCCCACTATTTACTCGGAGCCAGAACAATGACGCTGAGGGTGGGCAATGGCTGATTTTCCGGCTGTCGCGGAGGCGCCGCCGCCGCGGACCTTTCGGCTGGCGCACGCCTCGCGCGGCGCGGTCATGGACTCGGCCCGGCTGGCGCTGCCCTGCGCGATCACCCGTGAGTGGGCCTGGGGGTCGGCCACCGGCTCCGGCGTGCGGGTCTGCCTGATCGACAGCGGGGTCGACGCGCCCCACCCGGTCTTCACCAGGCCCATCACCCCGCTCGCGGTGACGGGTGACGGCCTGGAGGTCGTGCCCGACGAGGTCGGCGACCAGGCGGGCCACGGGACGGCATGCGCGGGCGTCATCCGGGCCATGGCCCCGGACTGCGAGCTGACCAGCGTCCGCGTGCTCGGCAGCGGGCTTCATGGCCGCGGCGAGGTGCTGCTGGCGGCACTGGAGTGGGCCATCGAGCAGCGCTTCTCCCTGGTCAACCTGAGCCTGTCGACACGTCGCGCCGAGCACAAGGAGGCCCTGCACGATCTCGTGGACAGGGCGTTCTTCGCCGGGGTCACCATCGTGGCCTCCGCCCACAACCGGCCGGTGCGCAGCTATCCGTGGCACTTCCCGAGCGTGATCTCGGTGGGTTCGCACACCTTGGCGCTCGCCGAGCACATCGAGTGCAACCCGGAGCCCCCGGCCGAGTTCTTCGCGCGCGGGATCGGGGTGGAGGTGCCGCTGCCCGGCGGCGGGACCTCGCGCCTGACCGGCAACAGCTTCGCCACACCGCACATCACCGGGCTGTGCGCGCGCGTACTGCAGCGGCACCCGGGCCTTGCCACCGGCCAGCTCAAGCACGTGCTGGCGGCCGTCGCGAACAACCGGACCTGAGGAGGCCACCATGGGCGTGGGCATCCCTGATTCCCTGACCTCCTCGCTGGGGAGGCTGTTGCGCCCCACCGAGCACGACGAGTTGCTGAGGTCGGCCGTACGGCTCGCCCGGCTGACGTTCTCGGCGTCGGCCGCGTCGGTGTTCCTGTACGACGAGGAGCGCGACCGGCTGGTGTTCGAGGCGTCGTCCGGGGAGGGCGAGGACCGGCTGCTCGGGGTGGCCATCCCGACCGGGCGCGGCGTCGCCGGGTGGGTGTTCCAGACCGGCGAGACCGTGCTGCTCAGCGACGTCCAGGAGGATCCGCGCTTCGACCGGGAGTTCGCGCAGAGCACCGGGTACGTGCCGAAGGTCCTGATGGCGGCCCCGCTGGAGCTGGAGGACCGCACGATCGGCGTGATGGAGGTGCTCGACCCGGCGCTGCAGCGGTTCGGGGAGATGGCGGCCATCGACCTGTTCACCGAGTTGGCCGCCCAGACGGCGATCACGCTCACGCTCATGGCCGCCGCCCGCTCGCTGACCCGGAGCGCCAGGGAGGGCCTCACCCCCTGGAGCCGGCTGGAGATCGCGCTCAGCCGTACGGAGGCCTCCGACACCGCGGTGGACGAGCTGCTCAACGCGCTGAGCAAGTTCGTCACCGCCACCACGGGCCACGGAGCGACCTGATGCATCTGGCCGAGATGGCGGTGCTGCGCGCCGTGCCCGCCGCGGGCGTCTTCCTCGCCCTCACCCGCCGCTGCCCGCTGTCGTGCGCGCACTGCTCGACGGAGTCCGCCATGGACGGCGCGGAGCACGCGGAACGGCCCTTCCGGCGGCTGGTCGCGTCCTTCACCAGGCAGGAGCATCCGGAGTTCATCGCCATGTCCGGGGGTGAGGCGCTCCTGCGGCCGCGGCTGGTGCGCGACCTCGCCGACTCGGCGCGGCTGTCGGGGACGCGGTCGTACCTGCTGTCCGGGCTGTACTTCGCCCGCGGCGGGCACGCGGTGCCGCCCGCCCTGCGGGCGGCCATCTCGGCGGTCGATCACTTCGCGGTCAGCCTCGACCGCTTCCACGAGCGGGAGGTGAGCAGGCGCGCGGCCTTCCGGGTGCTGCACGAGATCCGTTCCTGGGGGCCGCAGGTGAGCGTGCAGATCACCGGGGACGGCGGCGCTGACCCCTACGTCGCGGATTTGGTGCGCGAGGTTCGGGAGGAGTTCGCCGACCAGGTGCCCATGCTCGTGGTGCCGCTCCGGCCGGTCGGGCGCGCGAAGACCCTGGACGGCCCGCGCGCCGGCCCGAAAACCCTGGCCGCCGCGCCCGCGCCGTGCGAGATGGCGGCCTGGCCGCTGGTCACCTACGACGGGACGGTCCTCACCTGCTGCAACGACGACCTCGCCGCGGCCGCCCGCCCGCCGCACCTGGTGCTCGGGCACGCCGATGAGGATCCCTGGCCGGTGCTGCGCCGGCGCCACCTGGACCGGCCGCTGGCGCGGGCCGTGCGGATGTTCGGACCGCGCTACGCGAAGGCGCGGTTCGGATCGGGCGCCGCCGCTCCCGGCTACTGCGACGTCTGCGTCACCCTGCATCAGGACCGCGGGCTGGGCGAACGGGTCGCCGGATATCTGGACTCGCCTGCCGGTCCGGCGATGGAGAGCGCCGTACGCGGTCTCGTGGAACGGCACGGCCCGTACGGCTTCGCCCGCCGCCACGGCATCACGCGCTACAGCGAGCTGGTGACGCTCGGCTGGGAGGGTCGGGAGCGGTGATGCGCCGGTTGAGGCTAGCGGACATCGAGCGGCTGCGACGTACGCGTGGCCGCACCGTGCTGCTCTACCTCACCGATCGGTGCCCGGTCGGGTGCGCGCACTGTTCCGTCGCCGCGCTCCCGGCCGGCCCGCGCATCACCGACCACCGCCTCTTCGCGGACATCCTGGCGGGGATCTGCGCCGAACCCGGCATCGGGGCCGTCGCGATCTCGGGCGGCGAGCCGTTCGCCGAGCGTCGCGGGCTGATCCTCGCCGTGGACGCGTTCTCGGACGCGGGCAAGGACGTCGTTCTCTTCTCCAGCGGCCACTGGGCGTCGGGGCCCCGATGCCCGCGGTGGATCACGCGGGTGCTGGAACGGTCCTCGACCGTGATCCTCAGCACGGACCGCTTCCACCAGGCCGCCGTCGACCGGCGGCGGTTCGGCCGCGCCGTCGCGCACGCGGCGCGGGCCGGCTGCCACATCGTCCTCCAGCTCCTGGACGAGCCCGGCGCGGTGCCGTTCGCCGAGGGGGTCCTCCGCGACACGCTGGGGGACGACTGGTCCCGGCGCGCGGAGATCACGCTGATCACCCCGCTGCGGGCGGGCCGGGGCAGCGGCGTCTTCGCCATCGGGCGCCGCCACGGCGTCGCCGAGCTGAGTGCGTGCCCGCTGACCGCGTCGCCGACCGTCCGCTACGACGGCGTGATCACGGGCTGCTGCAACGAGAGCGTCATCACGGGCGACGGCCCCCGGGGGCTGCGGCGGCGGGCGACCGGCGCGGCCGAGGTGCGCGCCGCGCTGGCCGCGTTCCGCGACGACCCGCTGCTGCGCGCCGTCGGTTCGGTCCGGCCGGACGACCTGGTACGGCTGCCGCCGTTCGCCGCGCTCGCCCGCGCCCGCTACCCCGACGTCTGCGGCCTGTGCTGGCGCCTGCACGAGACCGCCGGGGACGACGGGGCCCGGTTGCTGACCGCCCTCATGGGCCGGGGAGGCGGGACATGACCACCAGCATGCGCCTGATGGCCAAGATCGACCTCGTCATGCCCGCGCTGCTGGCCAGGACGGAACGGATGTGGCGGCACCCCGCACCGCGCGAGCTCTACCTGGAATGGCTCAGGGCCCTGCACGGCATGCTGCGCGCGACCGTACCGCTCATCCTCGACGCCACCACGGCGTGCCTGGCCCGCGACGACGAGATCGCGCGGGGCGTCGCCGTCTATCTGGCCCGGCACGTGCACGAGGAGTACGGCCACGACCGGGACGTGGTGAACGACTACGCCCGCGCGGGAGGCGACGCCCAGACCCTGTTCACGGACCCGCCGCCGCCCTGCGTCGCCGCGGTGGTCGGCAGCCAGTACTACTGGATCAGGCACGCCCACCCGGTGGCGCTGCTCGGGCACGTCGCCGTCCTGGAGGGCTACCCGCCCCCACCCGATCTGGCGCCCCTGCTCTCCCGGCGCACGGGCCTGCCGCTGGACGCGTTCCGCACGCTGGTGACCCATGCCGTCGTGGACGGCACGCACCGCGAGGAGCTGTGGCGCGCGATCGACGGGCTCCCGCTCACCCCCGAGGCGGAGTCGCTGATCGGCCTGAGCGCACTCAACACGGCATACGGCCTGGCGCAGCTCGTCGACGCCGTCCAACTGCGCGCGAACGCCGCAGGAAAGGAGAGGTCATGGCGACCATCGACCAATTGGAAGCCGCCGGCTTCGACCTGACGACCGCGTCAGAGGAGCAGATCGCGGTGCTGCAGTCGCTCAGCGACGAGGAACTCCAGGTGCTCGCCTCCATCAAGGAGCGCATGGAGGAGGCCGCGGACGTCGAAGCGCATGCGTACGCGAGCGGCGGCTGGTGCTGGTGACCGGTGATGCGACCCTGCGCTCAATGCGGCGGTGAGAACCCCGCCGCCGCCCGCTTCTGCATGTCGTGCGGCAGTGCCCTGTCCCCCGCGTCCGCCGCCCGCACCACCCTGCGGTTCGTGACCGTGCTCTTCGGCGACGTGGCCGGCTCGACGGAGCTCGCGCGCGGCCTCAGCCCCGAGGTCTGGCAGGGCACGCTGGCCACGTACTTCGCCGACGTGAGCCGGGCGGCGACCGAGCAGGGCGGCCGGGTGGAGAAGTTCATCGGCGACGCCGTGGTCGCGGTCTTCGGGGTGGAGGCCACCCACGAGGACGACGCGGTCCGCGCGGTGGAGTGTGCCCGGGTCTCCCTGGAGAGGATCGCGCGCCAGGCCGCCGACCTGCGCCGTACGCGAGGGGTGGACTTCTCGGTCCGCTTCGGGATCGCCTCGGGACAGGTCGCCCTCTCCGAGCGGGACTCCTCGTTCGCGATCGGCGAGGTCATGAACCGCGCCGCCCGGCTCCAGGCCGCCGCGCCGGCCGACGGCATCGTCATGGACGTGCGGACCTGGCTGCTCGTACGGGGAGCCGTACCCACCCGGTCCATCGAGCCGATCGCGGCCAAGGGCTTCAGCCGGCCGCTGCGGGCCTGGCAGATCGCCGACACCCCGGAAGGACACGCCGGCGAGGCGCGCACGCCGATGGTGGACCGCCGTTCCGAGCTGGACGAGCTCGTCGCCGCGCTGCGGGACGGTCTGCGCCGGCCGGGCGTCCCCGCCGTGGTGCTGTCCGGCGAGCCGGGCGTCGGGAAGTCCCGGCTGGTGGCCGAGGCGGCGCGGCGGATGGCGCCGGACGCGCGGTTCCTGACCCTGCGCTGCCGGCGCGACGGCCGGCGGCTGGGCTACTGGCCCCTCTACCAGCTCGCCGAGGCCCTGGGGGGAGACGTGCCCAGGGGGCAGGGGCCCCAGGGCAAGGAGGAGATCTTCTGGACGCTGCGGGAGCTGCTGCGGGAGGCGGCGGAGCGGCGTCCGGTCGTCCTCGTCCTCGACGACTGCCAGTGGATGTCCCCGGCGGTGCGGGAGTTCGCGGAGGGCCTGGACGATCCGGACCTGGACGTCCGGGCCGTGCTGATGCTCAGCGGCCGGGTGGACGAGCCGCCGCTGACCCGGGGGCCGGTGACCACGCTGCGCGTCCCGCCCCTCGGCCCGGCGGACGCCCAGGAGCTGGCGGAGACCGTCGCCGCCCGGCTCGGGCCGCTCCCGCTGAGCGACGACCTCGCCCGGCGCAGCGCCGGCAACCCGCTCTACCTCGAACAGCTCGTCCACCTGCAGGTGGACGCCGAGGGCCGGACCGATCTCATCGCGCCGAGCGCGGAGGCGGCGGTGGGCGCCCGCCTCGACCAGCTGGGCGTGGACGCCCAGCGGCTGCTCGCCATCGCCGGCGCGCTCGGCGGCGGCTGCGTCGCCGGGGATCTGGAGCAGGTCGCCGCGGCCCTGGACCCGCCGCTCGACCAGACCTTCGACGAGACGCTCGCCCAGCTGCTCGGCGACGGGCTGCTGGTCACCCGGGCGAGCCCGGCCGGCGAGCTGGAGGTCGAGTCGCCGGTCGTCGCCGAGGTCGCGTACGGCAGGCTGCCGCTCGCCGACCGCGCCCACGTGCACGCCCAGGTCGCGGACCTGGCCGAGGCCCGCGTCGACCGCCATCCGTCGGAGATCGAGCTGTGCGCCCTGCACGCCGGGCGCGCCCACGCCGCCTGGCTCGAACTGCGCCCGGGCGGGCCGGAGGAGCGGCACGCCGCCGCCCGCGCGGCGCGTGCTCTGTGCTCCGCCGCCCAGTTCGCGGTCTCGCGCGGCGACCTGTCGATGGCGCTGCAGACCGCGAGCCAGGTCTCCCGGCTCGACTCCGGCCTGCCCGGCCTCGAACTGGAGATCGCGGCCGTCGAGACGTACGCCACGGCCGCCGCCGGACGGGCGGACGAGACCCTGGCCCGGATCGCGGAGGCCAGGAAGCGCTGGGACACCGACGACAATCTGGCGGCCGCGGTGCAGCTCACCCTCAACGAGGCGGTGGCCCGCTCCACGATGACCGGGCGATGGCACCGGTCCCTGATCGGCCAGGCGCGCGAGCTGGCGTACCGGGCCGACGACCCGGCGGCGTACGCCAGGGTGCTGCTGCTCGAAGGCATCGGGCACATGGAGGACGGCGACTACGTGACGGCCGAAGGCGTGCTGCACGAGGCGTTCGGTCACGCGCGGCGGGCGCGCTGGTGCTTCGGCGCCACCGAGATCCACGGGAACCTGGCGCTCTGCCTCGCCTACGGCGACACCCCCGCCCCGGCGGCCACGGCGATCTGCGCGCAGCTGCACGCCGAGCTCAAGGACGCCCACACGGTACGCGCGGCCGTCGGCTGCCCGGCGGCCCTGCTCGCGGACATGACGTGCGACTCGGCCGCCGCCACGAACCTGCTCGACGAGGGCCGGTCCATCCTGGCCGGGATCGGGCACCAGCCCGGGCTGGCCGGGCTCGACATGTTCCGCGCGACCCTCGCGGAACGGCACGGCGACCACGACGGCGCCGGGCAGGCCCTGGAGCGCGCCATCCGGCGGTTCGACGCGATCGGGTTCAGCGCGGGCGCGCAGTCGGCCAGGCTCTGGCACGCGACGTTCGGCGGGGACGACCCGCCCGACGCGGGTCCACCCGGTGCGCAGAGCGCCGGCAGCTGGGACGTCGAGGTCCTGATCGAGCAGGCCGCCGCGGCCGCCGCGCTCCGCGAGGGCCGCCCGGACGCGGCGGCCGGGCACGTGGCCCGCGCCGGCGCCCGCCTCGACGGGGTGCGCGGCGCAGGCGCCCGGATCACGCCCCTGCTCGTGTCGCTGCGTCTCGCGGTCGGCTGCCGGGACCGCGGGCTCGTCGAACGGGTGGCCGGCCTCGCAAGGGCGGACGCCGAGGTGAAACGCGACGTCAGAGCCCTGCGCACGATCGGCGCGCTCGTATGAGCCGACTATGAACCGACTCTGAAGCCCCTCCCTGACGATCGTAGAGACGGCACCGAGGAGGTAGGCGAATGAAGCGGGCGGCGGAATCCGAGGTCCTGCCGGGGACGGTCCTGGAGGACACGGCGGAGCGCTGGCTCCAGTTCGGTCTCACGCCGATTCGGGAGCGGTCCGGCGACCTCTACGCGGAGCTGGCCGGGACCGCCCGGCAGGCCGTCCGCGACGGGCTGGCCCGCGACTTCTTCTTCATGCACAAGCCCCCCGGCCTGCGCATCCGGTTCCGGCCGGCGTCGCCCGAGCTCGACCCGCTGGTGCGCGACCGGCTGACCGCCTGGCGGAGGGACGGCGTGCTCGGCGACTGGCGTCCCGGCGTGTACGAGCCGGAGACGTACCTGTTCGGCGGGCCGGAGTCGATGCGCAGCGTCCATCGGGTCTTCACCGCCGACTCGCTGGCCTGGCTCGACTACCACCGGCTCCGCCTGGCCGGTCACAACCCCGGGCCCTCGTGGGCGATGTCGCTGCTGCTGCTCCGGTCGCTGTTCGGCGCGCTGCAGATCGTGGGCTGGGAGGATCTCGGGGTCTGGGAGCGGGTGCGACGGCACCGCCCCCTCGCCGCGACCGCCGTCGCGGATCCGCGGTTCGCGCGACTGGCCGCCGCGCTGCGGGAGGTCTGGCCGTCGCCCGACGCGCTGGCCGCCAAGCTGTCCCCCGAGGCGGCGGACCTCGCCGAGGACCACCGGCAGGCCGTCCGGCAGGAGGGCGAGCGCTGGTTCCGCGACTACTTCGAGAGCGGATCGGCCGCCATGGGACCGCGCGCGGTGGCGTCGTACCTGGTCATCTTCCACTGGAACCGGGCGAACCTGCCGTCGGTGCGGCAGGCCCTGATCGCCGAGGCGCTGCTGGCCCGTGAAGAGGGTGACGCGCGGTGACCACGATGAGCGAATCGGCCGTGCTCCGCGTCGCGGGGCTGCCCATCCGGCTCTGGCTGGCGGCCTCCTCCCCCGACCTGTTCGCGTCCGTACGCGCGCTGAACCACGTCCATGACGACTACCTCCGGGAGGCGTCCGACCTCGCCGGACGGCTCGGGGACGAGGTGGTGCCGAGGCCGGAGCTGCCGGCCGCGGCACGGCGGGCGGTCCTCACCGTACGGCGCCGCCTGCACCAGGGCCAGGCCCTCACCGGCGACCAGGCCCGCCGCCTGCGCGAGATCGTGACGGCCCCGGGCCTGACCGCCCACCTGGACCGCGTGGCCTCGCTGTCCGCCGAGCTCCTGCGGCTGGAGGAGCAGGCCGGGGCCCAGGTCGAGAAGGAGCACGACCGCCTGCTGGCGGCACCATGGCACCTGCTCGGCTCCATGCCCGGCGGCCGGGCCTGCCTGCCCTCCGACGTGCTCGCGGACATCGAGCGGCGGCTGGCCCAAGGCGAGCCGTGGACCTCCAAGAAGCTGCGCAGGCGCAGCGACTACCTCTGGCGGATGATCGCCCGCGGCGCGGTCAAGACCACCCCCCGGACCTGGCTGGGCCAGGTGTCACTGGTGCCCGTGGCGGAACAGTCGCCCGGCCTCTCGGTGAACGGCCAGGTCGCCGTCGACTGGACGGAGAACGTGCACGCCAGGAGGCTGGAGCTGGCACGATCGGCCGCGGACCGGCTGCGCCGGGATCACCGGCTGTCGATGACGCCCCTGCACCGGGTGGAGGGCGACCGCCTCGCGGTCTGGACGGTCGATCAGGCCTCCGCCACGCCCGACCTGCTCGCCTACCGGCTGCGGCGGAGCCCCGCGCTCGACCGCATCGTCGAGGCCCTGCGATCCGGCGTCCGCCCGGTGTCCGCGCTGGAGCCCGGCTCGCCTCCGGGTCTCGTCGGCAAGCTCGTCCGGCTCGGCGTGCTCGAGGTCTCGGCGCCGCTGAGACAGCGGCGCGGCCGATGGGAGAAGACCTCCGGCTCGACCGCCTCCGACGCCGGTGCCGGGTTCGTCGACGTGTACCGGCGCGCCGACGGCGCCTTCACCGCCGACCTGGCGGCCCTGCAGCGGGCCTTCGAGCAGTACCGCAGGCTCGGCCTGCTGATCGGCGAGGACGAGCCCAGGCCGGAGAGCAGGCTCCGGGAACGGATCGGCCCGCGACCGCGCCCCGTCATGGACGTGTTCGCCGAGGAGCTGGCGGCCCGGACCGAGGAGGGAGAGCTGAACCACCGGGCTCTCCCGCAGAACGCCTGGCCACCGGCACACCGCCCCGGCTCCGGCTACGCGCGGCTGCTGGACCTGATGGCCGCGTCGCCGGACGCGGCACCCGTCATCGACATCACCCCGTCGATGCTCGACGCCGTCGGGGCACCGGACGCCCCGATCACCTGGCCGGTCGACTGCGTGGTCCGCCCGCTCCCCGGCGGCGGGTGGGTGCTGGACAACGCCGGCCCGGCCGCGGTCCTCGACGCGCGCTTCGTCGAGACGCTGCGGCGGCTGCACGGGACGGTGCCGGCCGCCGACGCCTACCGGGCGTTTCTCGCCGAGCTCGACCGAATCAGTGGCGTACCGTCAGTGGAGCTGCTGATTCCGCCGCTGGTACCGCAAGCTGCCAACGCGATCCGCAGGCCGAGGTACACCTCCCTCTGGACCGGCGACCCCGACCCCGGCCATTACGGCACGACGTGGCGTACCGGGGCGGCGCGGTACCTGCCGCTGGGAGAGCTCACCGCGCATCGTGAAGCGGATCGGGTCGTGATCTCCCACGCCGGGAGACCCGTACGGATCTGCACCCATGCGACGCGCAGCCCCCTGACGCCGTGGAGCGTGCTGACCCGGATCCTGTGCGCCGACTCCCAGCAGCATGCCCCCCGGTACCGCCGGTTGCGCTGCTCTCTCACCGCGTTCCCCGGACGCTCCTTCGTCCCCCGGATCACCGTGGCGGGATCGCTGGTGGTCTCCGCCGCGCAGTGGCGGATCGCCGCCGATCGGCTGGACCTCGCCGGCGGCGGAGACCTGGCCGGGCTCCGGGCGCTCAGCAGGCTTCGGGACCGGCTCGGGCTGCCCCGCTGGGTGTTCGTCGCCGGCCCGTCCGGATACCGCCCGCTGGCCTGCGACCTGGAAAGCGTGCGCGCGGTCCGGGTGTTCGAGCAGGCCCTGAAGGAGCTCGCGGCCGGGGACGAGCTCACCGTCACGGAGATGTTGCCCGCGGCCGACGACCTGAGCGTGTCGGACCACGGTACCGAGCGCGTGGCCGCGGAGGTCGCCGTTCGATTGCCCCACGCGGTGCCGCCCACAGAGCTGGCGGTCGCCGCGGCCCAGATTTCGGCCGGAACGACGTGACCGGCCGGATGCCCGAAACACCCCGTCAAGACAAGACAGAAAGGTGGCCAGCCATGTCCGAGAACACCACCCCCGAGCCCCAGGACATCCCCGAGCCCCAGGACGACGTCGAGGAACTGGTCGACGAGCTCGAGGTCCACAGCATTTCGGACCCCGCGTTCACCGACCCGTGCAGCGGAATGTGCACCGGGACCTGCTGAACCGCGATCGCCAGGGGCGCCGCGAACAGGCGGCGTCCTTGGCGATCCACATGTGAGCCGGCATCCGCTGAAAGGGCATCGTCGTGACATCGACCCACGTGCTCGAACGAGCCGCCGTGCAGGCGGTCGCCGAGACACTCCTTCGGGAATACGCCGTGCCGGCCGAGCCGGCGCAGAACAGGCCGGACTCCGGACCGGCCATCCTCGCCGCGCTGGCCGCCGGTCAGACTCGTCCGCCGGACGAGTCAGCCGCCTCCCGCGCCGTGGTCACGTGGCTGCGCGACTTCCGCAGCCCTCACTACCACCCGGGCCTTTTCGGCGGCGGCGCGTCGTCCAGGATGTTCGGCCTGCGGATCGCCGCCACGGCGTGGCCGCGGCTGAACGAGCCGCTGGCGAAACAGCGGGCCAGGCTCATCGAGTACGTGGCCGCCCCGCGCTGGCGGACCGCGAACGTCGGATGGGAGGACTACGACCTCATCGTGGGCCCGGCGGGCGTCCTCGTGGCGTTCGCCATCGATCCCGACATCGACGCCGCGGGCCGGGCACCGCTGATCGCCCGGCTGGCGCTGCTCTGCGAGGACGAGGCACTGTCCAGGTTGCGGGTGGGCCAGTACCAGGGCGAGAAGCTGCGCGGCTGGAACGTCGACCGCATCAATCTGGGCCTGGCCCACGGGCTGCCCGGCATCGTGACCGCCCTGCGCGCCGCCGCCGACGCCGACGGGCTGAGCGAGGAGCTGAACGACCTGCTGCGCCGGCTCGCGGGCCGGCTGGTGGCCGAATCCTACGTCGACGACAGAGGTGTGATCACCTGGCCGTTCGGGACCACCCGGCTGGACGGCCATCGCGCGCCCAAGGGAAACGGGCGGCGGCAGGCGTGGTGCTACGGCTGTCCCGGCAACGCCTGGACACTGTGGGAAGCCGCACGCGTGCTCGGCGACGACGACCTGGCCGCCTTCGCCCTCGAGTCGGCGCGATCGTTCCTGGCGGCGTACGACGATGACCTTTATCTGGACGACCTGGGCATCTGCCACGGGGCCGCCGGACTGATGCTCGTGTTCGACTCCTTCGCCCGATGCGCCGGGCTGCCGGAGGCGGCGAAACTCGCGGATCACCTGACGGACCACCTCATGGGCCGCCTCGACGAGCCCGCCGCGCTCGCGGAGACCGGCTGGTCATTGCTGATGGGCGCACCCGGGATGCTGTCCGCGCTGCTGACGAGGAGCGGAGGTGACCGGCGATGGCTGGCCGCACTGGGACTGAGGTGACCCACGGTCGCGGCGCGAGCGGCGTGCTGGAGGTGGTCCGCCTCCTGCCGCGCGTGTCGCTCCCGCTGACCGCTGCCCTGACCGCCGTCGTGCTCCTGCAGGCCCTGCTGAGCAGCGGATTCATGCTGGCCGGCGCCGCCGTCGTCGGAGACGTGGCAAGCCGTGCGGCAGGGGACGCGGGCCTCGCGCTGGATCTGGCCGTCTTCATCGCCATCTTCGTGGCGCGGCTGGCCCTCACGCCCGTCCTGGGGATGATCTCCGCCGAGCTGGCGCGGCGGCTCAACGCGACGCTCGGCCAGACGACCCTCGAAGGAGCGCTCCGCCCGGTCGGCATCGGTCATCTCAGCGATCCCGCGATCGCCGACCGCATCCAGCTCGCGCAGGGACTGGCGACGGGCTATCCGCCCGGCGACGCCGTGACGTCTCTCACGAGGCTCGCGACCAGCCGGTTGGGCGGGCTCGCCGCGGCGATCCTGCTCGCCACCGTCGAATGGTGGCTGCCGCTGCCGCTGGCCGCCGCCTGGATCACGCTGTCCCGATGGCGGCTGCGCGAGGTCAGGAAGGCCGTGGACGCCGAGGAAGAGTCGATGCCCGCGCTCCGGCAGGCCGCCTACGCCCGGGATCTCGCGATCGGCGACGCCGCGGCCAAGGAGGTCAGGGTCTTCGGCTTCCAGGACTGGCTGCACGACCGCTTCACCCGGGCCTGGCTCGTCGGCATGGACGCGCTGGCCGGGTCGGGCCGGCTGCTCAGCAGGACGGTGGGCCCGGTCGTGCTGGCGCTGTCCCATGCCGCCGTGTTCGCGTACCTGGCCTTCGCCGTGGCGGGCGGGCGGTTCGACGTGGAGTCGATCACCGTCGCCCTGCAGGCCATCGCGGCCATGGGCGCGCTGGGCTGGATCGGGGACATCCAGTGGATTCTGGCCCAGGCGAGCGCCACCGTGCCGCACGCCCTGGCGGTCGGCCGGCTCGGGGTGGAGGCCGAGCTCAGCCGGCCGGACACCGTCGCGCCGGACGAGCGGTGGCCCGCGCAGGGGATCCGGTTCGAGGACGTACGGTTCGGCTACCCCGACCGTCCGGTCCTGAAGGGCCTGGACCTGAGCATCCCGGCAGGTTCGTCACTGGCGATCGTCGGGATGAACGGCGCGGGCAAGAGCACGCTGATCAAGTTGCTGGCCCGGCTCTACGACCCCGTCTCCGGCCGGATCACGGTCGACGGCGTGGACCTGCGTACCCTCGACCCGCTCGCCTGGCGCCGCCAGCTGGCGATCGTCTTCCAGGACTTCGTCCGCTACGAGCTGTCCTTGCGGGACAACGTCGGATTCGGACGGCTCGACGCCGACCGCTCCAACGGCGCGTTCGACCGTGCCGCCAAGCTCTCCGGCCTCAACGACTTCCTGCCCAGGCTCCCGGCGGGGTGGGACACCCCGCTCAGCCGCAGGTTCGAGGGCGGCACCGACCTGTCCGGCGGCCAGTGGCAGCGCGTCGCGCTGGCCCGCGCGCTGTTCGCGGTCGAGCACGGCGCCCGCGTGCTCATCCTCGACGAGCCGACCGCCAACCTCGACGTGCGCGCCGAGGCCGAGATCTACCAGCACTTCCTGGAGATCACCCGCGGGCTCACCACGATCCTGGTGTCCCACCGGTTCGCCACGGTACGGCTGGCGGACCGGATCTGCGTGATCGACGGCGGCGAGGTCATCGAGTACGGCTCGCACGAGGAGCTGATGGCGCTCGACGGGCGGTACGCCCACCTGTTCACCCTGCAGAGCGCGCCGTTCAGGGAGGCCCGCCATGTCTGACCGAACCTCCCCGCGCGTCGCCGTCCGGGCCATGGCCCTGCTGATCGGGGCCGCCTTCAAGGCCGACGCCCCCAGGGCCGCCCTCGTCCTCGGGCTCGCGCCCGTGGTCGGCGCCGTCGCCGCCGTGACGGCGGTCGGCCTGCAGCGCATGGTGAACTCCGCGGTCGAGGCGGACCTGCCCGGCATGCTGACCGCCGCCCTCATCCTGGCGGGCGCGCTCGTCGCCGGCCAGGTCGCGGGCACGGTCGCCGCGGACCTGCGCATCCGGCTGCAGCAGCGGGTCGGGCTCCTGCTCGACCAGCGCATCATGGCGATGACCAGCGGGCTGCCGCACCTGGACCACCACGAGTACCCGCCCTATCAGGACCAGCTCGAACTGCTCCGCAGCCACCGCACCTCGCTCGGCTCGGCCTTCGGGGCCCTGGTGGAGAACCTGCGGGCGATCGTCGCCTTCGGCTCCACCGTCGCGCTGCTGATGAGCGTCCGCCCGGAGTTCCTCCTCCTGCTGCTCCTGGCCCTGCCCACAGTGCTCGCCGTACGGCGCGGCGAGCAGGCCGCCGCCAGGGCGGAGGAGACGACCGTGGCCCCGGCGCGGCTGCGGCAGGGGCTGTTCACGACCGCCTGCTCCCCGAGTGCGGCCAAGGAGCTGCGGGTCTTCGGCCTGCAGGAGGAGATCGCCGGCCGCCACCGCGCCCTGTGGGAGCAGGTCGACAGGCCCCGGCGGCAGGCGGAGGCCCGTACGGCCGTGTGGACCTCCGTCGGCTGGCTGATCTTCGGCGCGGGCTTCGCCGGCGCGCTCTACCTCGTCGTCACGGCGGCGGTGCGGGGTCAGGCGAGCCCCGGTGACGTCGTCCTCACCATCGCGCTGGGCGGCCAGCTGACCGGCAGCGTCTCCGGGTTGATCCAGATGCTCACCTGGATGCAGAAGACGCTGCGCGCCATGGGCTACTACCTGTGGCTGGACGACCACGCCAGGGCCCGCATCCGGCCGCGGGAGGCGGGCGCCCCCGCGCCCTCCGCCGGCTCCGACCTCGTCCTGGAGAACGTCTCCTTCAGCTATCCGGACGCCGCCCGGCCGGTGTTGCGGGACGTGTCGCTGCGGCTTCCCGCCGGCCGCACCGTGGCCGTCGTCGGCGAGAACGGCGCCGGGAAGACGACGCTGGTCAAGCTTTTGTGCCGGCTGTACGACCCCACCGCGGGCCGGATCACGTACGGCGGGAGCGACCTGGCCGGCTACGACGTCCAGGCCTGGCGCGACCGGGTGACGGCCTGCTTCCAGGACTTCTGCCGCCTGGAGTTCCTGCTGCAGGAGTCGGCCGGCATCGGCGA
The DNA here is from genome assembly GCF_053587055.1 of Nonomuraea sp. NPDC003707. Classification (NCBI taxonomy): domain Bacteria; kingdom Bacillati; phylum Actinomycetota; class Actinomycetes; order Streptosporangiales; family Streptosporangiaceae; genus Nonomuraea; species Nonomuraea sp. NPDC003707. Next base: position 110,875 of record NZ_JBSFNK010000029.1, read on the forward strand.
CCTGCCCCGCATCGACGACGAGCCCGCCGTCAGGGACGCCCTCGACCGCGCGGGCGGGTCCGGACTGCCCGGCCTGCTCCCCCATGGCCTGCGGACCCAGCTCGGCCCCACCTTCCCGGGCGGCACCGACCTGTCGGGCGGGCAGTGGCAGAAGGTCGCGCTGACCCGTTCGATGATGCGGGACGCGCCGATCCTCCGCGTCCTCGACGAGCCGGCCGCCAGCCTCGACCCGGCGAGCGAGTACGAGATCTTCCGGCGCTTCCAGATCGCCGCGAACCAGACGGAGAACGGCACGATCACGGTCTTCGTCTCCCACAGGTTCGCCACCGTGCGCACCGCCGACCTCATCGTGGTCCTGGACGGCGGCACGATCCGCGAGCTGGGCAGCCACGCGGAGCTCATGGCCCTGGACGGCCTGTACGCCACGCTCTACCGGCTGCACGCCAAGGGGTACGAGGAGACGAAGCCTTCGTGGACCGACGCCCTGGACAAGGACTTCGAGGACGCGCCCCCGGTGGCGGCCGAACTCTAGGAGTAGCGCTCGCACACCGTGAACGCCACACTCCTGGTGGCCTTCGACGGTGTCAGCAGGTGGAAGACGATCGTGTGCCGGCCCGGTTCGAAGGCTCCGAAGGGGTTGCGCCGGTTCTTGGTCGTGCCGGTCACCCAGTCCGTCTTCCAGCCCTCGTCCTGGCCGTCCACCACCCAGCGGTAGCCGTACTCCACCTGCCTGCCCGACGGGCCCCTGAGCGAGGCGACCGGGAAGAGGCTGGGCGACCAGCAGCCCTTCTCGGTCTGCAGGCCGTCCAGCGTCAGCGACACCAGGCGTACGGTCCCCGCCGGCGCGGCCGTGGTCTTCGTGGCCTTCGTGGGCTTGGGGGTCGGCCGGGCGCGGGAGACGGTGGGGGTGGAGGCGACCGTCCTGGTGGGACGCGCCTTCCTGACCGGCGCGCTGGGCGTCTTGGCGGGAGTTCTGGCAGGTTTCTTGGCCGACGCGCTGGGTGTGCCGGTGGCTCCCCGGCCCGCGGCCGAGGGTGAGGGCGCGGGTGTCGTCGCCACGCTGGGGGCGGCCGTCGTCGCCGGTGCGGGCATCCACATGATCGCCCCGGCCACCAGGGCCCCGGCCACCGCCAGTGCCCCGGCGCCCGCCAGCAGCGCTTTTCCGCGCGGGCGGCGGGCCACGGTGCCGTCCCGGCGGCTCGCGACCTCGCCCGTCGGGCCGGTGGGCGGGGCGCCGATGAGCCGGAGCAGGACGTCCTGCATGGCGGGCCGGGCGGCGGGGTCCTTGGCCAGGCAGGCCAGCACGATCGGACGCAGCGGACCCGGCAGGTCGCCCAGGTACGGCTGGTCGTGCAGGATGCGCCGGATCACCGCGGGCAGCGAGTCGTTGCCGAACGGAGGCGTCCCGGTGGCGGCGAACACCATCACCGACGCCCACGCGAACACATCCACCGCGGGACCGAGCGGGGCGCCCGCGAGCTGCTCGGGCGCCATGTACGCGGGCGTGCCGACGATACTGCTCGTCACGGTCAGCGAATGGCCGGCCGCGCGGGCGATCCCGAAGTCGATGACCCGCGGCCCGTCCCGGCCGAGCAGCACGTTCGCGGGCTTGAAGTCGCGATGCACCACCCCGGCCCGGTGGATCGCCGCCAGCGCGGTCGCGGTCGCCACCGCGAGCCGCTGCAGATCGGCGCCGAAGTGGCGACCGGCCTGATGGAGCGAGGGCCCCTCGACGTACTCGGTCACGATGTACGGCCGCCCGCCCAGCGAGGCGTCGAGCACCTGGGCGATGCAGAACGGCTCCACCCGGCGCGCCGCGTCGATCTCCTTGGCGAAGCGGTGGTCGTCGGCCAGGCCGTCCACCAGCACCTTCACCGCGACCCGCCGCCCGTCGGGCCCCTGCCCGAGGTAGACCACGCCCTGGCCGCCCACGCCCAGCCGCCCGAGCAGCCGGTACGGGCCCACGGCCGGGGGATCCTCCGGCAGGAGCGGGTTCATCACTCGGTCCCGACCGGGCAGATGGTGAACGAGAGCGCCCTGGACGCCGTCGCGGGCGAGGTGACGCGGAGCGTGATCTTGTGAGGGCCGTTCGACTTCACGAGCGGGCCGACGACCTGCATGGTGTGGGATTCGGCGATGACGGACTCGGAGCGCTCGACCACGCGTCCGTCCAGGATCCATTCGTAGTGGAACCTGGTGGCCAGCTTGGTCCCCTCGACCAGGCCGAAGGTGTTGGTCTGGCCGATCTGGCAGTCCTGGGTGTTGGCCTTCCTGGCGCCCATGGCCCGGATCCACACCACCCGGAAGGAGCCACCGCCCGACGAGGGTTTCGCCGACGCGGTCGTCGGCTTGGGAGCGGGCTGCGTCGGCTTCACGGTCTTCTTCACGGTCGGGGTCACCGGCTCCGACGGGCTCTTGCTCCTTTTCGGACGCTGGCGCGCTTTGGTCGAAGTCGAAGTCGAAGTCGAAGTCGAAGTCGAAGCGGGAGCCGGGGTCGAGGTCCGGGCCGGCGTCCCGGCGGAGGTCAACGCCAGTGCCTGCGTACTCGGCCGCTGTGGCTGGAACCGGACGTTCGTGGCCGCCCAGGCGACGGCGCCCGCGACCGCCAGCGCCCCCACGCCGGAGACGACCGCGATGACCGCCGTCCCCTTCCCGCGCCGCCGCCGTCGTCCCGGGACCGTGGACACACCATTGCCGCCGCCGGCCCCGGCCGGAGGCCCGGGGGCCTGTCCGCCCAGGAGCCACAGCAACACGTCCTGCATGCTCGGCCGGTGGGCCGGATCCTTGGCCAGGCACGCCAGGAGGATCGTGCGCAGCGGTTGCGGCAGGTCGCCGACCTGCGGCTCGTTGTGCAGGATGCGGTTGATCACCGCGGGCAGCGAGTCCTCGCCGAACGGAGGCGTCCCGGTGGCGGCGAACACCATCACCGACGCCCACGCGAACACGTCCACGGCCGGCCCGATCCGCTCACCGGCGAGCTGCTCGGGCGCCATGTACGCGGGCGTCCCCACGATGCTGCTGGTGGCCGTCGCCCCCGCTTCGACGGACCGGGCGATCCCGAAGTCGATCACCCGCGGCCCGCCCTGCCCGAGCAGCACGTTGGCGGGCTTGAAGTCGCGGTGGACGATGCCCGCCTGGTGGATGGCCGCCAGCGCGGTCGCGGTCGCCACCGCGAGCCGCTGCAGGTCGGCACCGACGTGACGACCTGCCTGCTGGAGCGAGGGCCCTTCGACGTACTCGGTCACGATGTACGGCCGCGGGCCCAGTGAGGCGTCGAGAACCTGGGCGATGCAGAACGGCTCCACCCGGCGCGCCGCGTCGATCTCCTTGGCGAACCGCTCGTCGGCGAGCCCTTCGCGCAGCACTTTGATCGCGACCGGGCGACCGTCGGGCCCCTGGCTCAGGTAGACCACCCCTTGGCCGCCCGCACCCAGCCGCCCGAACAGCCGGTAGGGCCCCACAGCCGTGGGATCGCCCTCCCGCAGAGGCTCGACGCGCGACATGGGACTCCTGTGACGACTGTAGGGGATCTTCGGCACCATAGCGGGAAATGTCAGACGCAGTGAGCCAGTCAGGTAAACCCGCGCGAGATCAGGCCACGGCGCCCGGCCCGCCGTCGGCACCATGATCCTCGAGTGCCTGCGCCCTTACAGCTCACGACGCCGGATAACCCGGCCGCTCGACCGCTCCCGCAGCATCCTGGCTAGGTGCCGGCCGAGGTGGGGGTGGGGGCGGTGGAGGAGCGGCGCAGGTCCGGGGTGGACGCGCCCACCGCGGCGACGGCGGCGAGGCAGAGCAGGCCGCCGCTGATCAGGGCCGCCGCCCCCGAGGTGGCGTCCGCGACAAGGCCTCCGCGCATGTTGCCGAGGTCGGGGCCGGCCTGCCCGACGATCTGTTCGGCGGCGCTGACCCGGCCGAGCAGCTCGTTCGGGGTGTGCAGCTGGACGATCGTGCTCCGGGACACCACGGAGACGGTGTCGGCGGCGCCGGCCAGGACGAGGAAGGCCAGCCCGGCCCACGGGTCGGTCGACACGCCGAACAGCGCGAGCGCCCCGCCCCACGTGGCGGATCCGGCGAGCATGACCAGGCCGGGCCGGGGCAGCCGGGTGAAGGTCCCGGAGAAGACGGAGGCCACGACGCCACCGACGGCTATAGCCGTGAGGAACAGCCCGAGCGTGCGCGGGTCGCCGCCGAACCGCTCCGCGTTGATCAAGGGGAACAGGCTGATCGGCATGGACAGCACAGTGGTGGCGAGGTCGGTGAGCAGGGCTCCGCGAACGACGGGAGTGCGGGACAGGAAGGCCAGGCCGTCCAGCACGCCGCGCAGTCCGGGGCGGGCGGGCGCGCCCTCGGGACTCATCCGCGGCAGACCGATCACGCCGTAGAAGGCGGCGACGAAGGTGAGCGTGTCGATCAGGTAGCAGCCGCCGACGCCCAGCGCGCCCACGATCAGCCCGCCCAGCGCGGGGCCCATCAGCATGGCGCCCTGGAAGGAGATGCGCCTCAGCGCCAGCCCGGCGGCCAGCTGGTGCTTGGGCAGGAGGTGCGCGATGAACGTACGCGAGGCCGGGCCTCCGACAGCGCCGAAGCAGGAATGCGCGACCACCAGCCCCAGGATCCCGGCGGGCGGGAGGGGCCCGAAGAAGCCCTGGAGCGTGAGAAGGAGCGAGCACACGGCATGCCCGATGGTCGTGATCAGGCAGAGCCTCCGGCGATCCACCCGGTCGACGAGCGAGCCGGCGAACAGCCCGAGCACCACGAGCGGGATCGCCTGCGCCAGGCCGACGGCGCCGGTCCACGCGGTGCTGCCGGTCATCTCCCAGACCTGGAACATCACCGCGACGATCGTCATCTGGCCGCCGAAACCGGACAGGGCCTGGCCGATCCATAACCGCCGGAACCGCGGCGACGACCGGAGCGGGGTCACGTCGAGCAGCGTGCTCCTCAGCCCCATTCGGGGTCCTGTGCCAGCTTCTCGGCGATCCGGTCGTGGAAGCTCCTGCGTTCGAGGGCCTGCTCGATGTCGGTGACGACCCGGGAGAGCGGATAGGGGAGCTCGGCCTCGAGGTCGGCGAGGGCGGCCTCGGTGGCCCGCCACTCCGCCGCCAGGCGGCCGACGACGTCGCGGGCGCGGTCGGTGAGCGTCACCTTCTTGCTGCGCGCGTCGTCGCCCGCGACGGTCTCGACCCAGCCGGCCTCGCGCATCGCGGCCACCTTCTGGCTGAGCGCGGAATGCGTCCGGTTGACCGACTCGGCCAGCTCGGTGATGGTCATCGGTCCGCGGGCGTGCAGCCGGAGCAGCTCCATCACGTAGCTCGGCTTGAGCCCCTCGATCCGCTCCTCGGCGTAGATCCGGGCGATGTCGGCGTCCATCGACGCCTGGAGCAGCCGCAGCGGGCGCCAGAGGCTCTGCCGGCTGGGGTCGAGCTCATGGGAATCGGCCATGAGCAAATCGTAACAGCACTTATATAAGCACTGTTAAATGTCAGGCGTGGCGCCGCACCCGTTCGTACGCGCACCTGGCCGACCGACCTGGCCGGAGGCGGCGGCGAGCGGTGGCCGGAGTGCAGCAAGGCGGCACGAACACGGGCGCGGTGCGAGGCGGACGCCGTCGGCGGGACAGATACCGCCCCACGTTCCGCCGCAGGATGACGGTGCTCGCCAGCACCGCCAAGGCGATGAGGAAGGCGCTTTCGGCCACTTTTCTCGCCTCCTTACAGCGACTGCTCTTCGCACGACACTCGGCGCAGAAGCTATATATCCGCCACAGGGCCACTACAGAGCTTCAGGCTCCCGGCCAGTTTCTGAGCAGGACGTCCAGCGCGTCCAGGGCCCTGGACCACGACACGTCCGCGCTGCGCGGGTTGGTGGCGAATCGGCCCGTCGTCTCCAGGGACACGTATCCATGGAAAGTGCCGCCCAGCAGCCGTATCGCGTCCGTCTGGTCGGGGTCCGACAGGTCGTAGCCGCGCAGGAGCGCCCGCGCCAGCTCCGAGTGCCGGCCCGCCGCGCTGGTGGCCGCCGCCACCGGGTCGAGTTCGAGCTGCGTCGCGGCGTACCTGCCCGGGTGCTCCTTCGCGTAGTCCCGGTAGGCGTTGGCGAAGGCCACCAGCGCCTCCTTGCCCGCCCGGCCGGCCAGCGCGGCGGCGACCCTGTCGGCGAGCTCCCCCATAGCCAGCTCCCGCACCCTGAACCGCAGGTCCTGCGCGTCCTTGACGTGCGCGTACAGGGCCGCGGGCTTGACCCCGAACCCGCGCGCGAGCGCCGAGACGGTCACATTCTGGAAGCCGATCTCGTCGGCCAAATCCGCCGCCGCGCTGGTCAGCCGCTCCGGGGTCACTCCCGCCCGCGCCATGCGCCCCACCTTTCTTACACCCTTTAAGTATTTGCATAATAGCCTTAAGAAGAGCTAGCCTCGCCGCCCATGAGACCAGTCACCGAGCGGGACATCCGCGCGTCGTTCATCAACTGCTCCAAGGGCGAGACCCAGCGCCTCAGCATGCCCAGGGACTTCACGCAGAGCCCCTGGGAAGACCTCGACTTCCTCGGGTGGCGAGATCCGGGCGCGCCCGAACGCGCCTACCTGGTGGCCGAACGCGACGGCTCCTTCGTCGGGATCGCGCTCCGGGTGACGTCCGGCACGTCGCGCGGCTTCACCTCGCGCAGCATGTGCTCGCTATGCCTGACCATGCACACCAGCGGCGGCGTCGCGCTGATGACCGCGCGCCGGACCGGCGAGGCCGGCCGTCAGGGCAACACGGTCGGGCAGTATCTGTGCACCGACCTCGACTGCTCCCTGTACGTACGCGGCAAGAAGAAGGCCGCCGGCGACGGGGCCATCGACGAGTCACTCAGCCTGCCGGAGAAGGTCGCCCGCACCCGGGCCAACCTGTTCGCCTTCCTGGCCAAGGTGTGACCGGCGGCGGTCGGTGTGCGTGGTGTGGACGGCGGGCCAGCCCGCGGAGGGGGCGGGCTCCTGGCACAGGCCGTTGAGGGTGGCGCGGATGACGCGTTCGGCCTGGAGGTCGAAGGCCCGGGCGTCGTCGACGCGGATCAGTCCGTCGATGAGCAGGACCGCGAGGCCGTGGATCGGCGCCCAGACGACGAACTCGGCCCCCGGGCGCGACGCCGCCGGGAGAGCGCCGAGGTTGGCGAGGCGGTCGAGCTCGGCCGTCAGGACGTCGTGCGGGTGGGGCGAGACCCGGGAGTCCGGGCCGGTCGCGCCGGCCCCGAAGACGAGGCGGGCCACGGCCGGATCCTCGACCGCCCAGTGCAGGTAGCCGCGACCGAGGGCGATCAGGCGCCGCAGAGGATCGGCGGTCTCGCCGACGGGCACCCGCGGACCGGCACCTGCACCGCTCAGCTCGCCGGCCTGTTCGCAGGCGTCCGCCAGGAGGTCGCCGAGGTGGGAGAGGATCCGTTCGGACAGGGCGCGGACGAGCGTGTCGCGCGAGGCGAAGTGGTGGTAGGCGGCGCTGGGGCTGACGCCGACCCGGGCGGAGGCCTCGCGTAGCGACCAGCCGTCGGCGCCGCGCTCGCGCACGAGCTCCTCGGCGGCGTCCAGGAGTGCCGCGCGCAGGTCGCCGTGGTGGTAACGCCCCTTCGCCATGAGCCGATCTTAACACCGATCAGATCCGTGTTACGCTGCGCGAAAAGCCATCTCAACACTGTTCAGATTGGAGTGGGTCATGTGCCCCACCGCGTCTTCGCCGTCCGCCGGACAGAGCGTCGTGCCGGACGTCCGGCAGAGCCCGCCGCCTATCGTGCGGGGCGAGCCGGTCGAGGTGGCCGACGGCGTGTACGTCATCCCGGACGGCCGCGTCGAGCTCGTCCCCAACGTGGGCATCGTCGTGGGCGAGCGGGCCGCGCTGGTGATCGACACCGGCATGGGACCCCGTAACGGCGCCCACGTCCTGGAGCAGGCCCGCCTCCTGGCCGGCGACCGGCGCCTGTACCTGACCGTCACCCACTTCCACCCCGAGCACGGCTTCGGCGCGCAGGCCTTCCAGGGGGCCGCGACCATCGTCTACAACGCCGCCCAGCGCGCCGAGCTGCGCCGCAAGGGCGCGGCCTACCTCGACATGTTCAAGGGGCTGAGCCCCGCCGTCGCGGCCGAGCTCCAGGACGTCACCCTCGTCGACCCCGACCTCGTCTACGACGGCGAGGCGGAGCTCGACCTCGGCGGCCGGACCGCGGTCCTGCGCACCGCCGGCCCGGCGCACACCGCCTCCGACCAGATCATCCTCGTCGACGACCGCATCCTCTTCGGCGGCGACCTGTTCGAGACCCGCATCTTCCCGATCACCCCGTACCTTCCGCCCCATGACGTCGACGTCGACGGCGCCCGCTGGATCGACGTCCTCGACCGGCTCATCGCCCTCTCCCCCGAGGTCGTCGTCCCCGGCCACGGCGAGGTGACCGACTCCTCCCTGCTCCACGACGTCCGCGACTACCTCGCCTACGTCCGCGCCGAGGCCGCCCGCCTGCGTGCCTCCGGCGCCACCGAGGAGGAGACCGCGGCGGCGATCGACCAGGCCGCCCGCGCCCGCTGGGCCACCTGGGAACGTCCCGAGTGGATCGGCTTCGCCGCCCGCGCCTTCTACCACGAGGCCGCCTCATAGCGCCTGGACCTGCGGCGACGCCGGGCACGGCGCACAGGCCATACTGACCGGGGTGGCGCATGCCGCACCTCGGTCGGGGCGTACGTGGGAAAGACTCGCAGGTCCGGTGGCTGGCGTGCCGCCCGCCAACCATACCGAGATCGCGTCAGGCGTCCTGGTGACCGTCGTCATCGTGATGCCCCTGATCCCGCTGCGCGTCACGCGCGGCCCGGACCGGCCCTGGTTCGCGATCGCCGATTCACACCCTTGTCGAACGCCCGCCGCCCCCGGCGCCGAAGCGGGCCTTGACCCCCGGGGGCAATGGCGCGGCAATCCCCCGCGAATAATGGTCGGCGGGACCGCCATAAAATCACTACATTACCGCCATACGAATTCAGCGGGACATCGGTTCATCTTCATCAGAGACCCGATAAGGGCGCCATAAATTCACCCAGAAAACCGCTCTGGCCTGGGATTATACGAGCGCCGGCGGTGTCTGGAAATGCGGGTCCGTCGAACGCGTCACCGCTTACCGAAGGGCGCGAAGGGTGCGACTCCGAATGCGATTTGAGCACCGATCCGAATGGCTGTCCAGACCCTTGTGGAGTGATTTCCGATCATCTACTGTCCAGGTGATCAAATCACTCACCCGCGCACTCGGGAGGCCCAATTGCGCCGATTAACGACCGCCGTCGCCCTTTCGGCGGTGCTGATCCCCTTCCTCTCTCCCGAGGCCTCCGCCTCCACCTCCACCGCTGCCGTCGCCGAGCCGCCCCCGGCCGAGGTTCAGGAGGTCGGCCCCGGTCAGTACTTCGCCGACTCCGGCACCTTCAAGATCGCCGAATCGGACGTGTCCTTCGCCGCGATCGGCCGCCGGCACGGCGTGGCCGCGGCCAACGGTGACCTGGCCCGGCCGCAGTCGGCCCCCGCCACCCGCCCCGAGCTGGCCGTCTTCGGGCCCGGCTGGCAAGGGGAGTTCCTCGGCGGGGCGATCAACCGGAAGCTGGAGGTCCAGAACGGCGCCGTCGTCGTCACGGACCTGGAAGAAGGGGGTTCGACCCGCTACGACCTGAAGAGCAGCGTCTCGCTGCCGGGCGGCGGCGGCATCAACACCTACGAGGACGCCACCGGCGCCAAGCTCACCGAGACGACCAAGTGGGACGCGACCGCCGGCGCGATGCGTACCACGATGGCCGAGGCGATCACGGTGGATGCGACCACCCAGGACGCCGGTGACGACACCTTCACCGACGCCAACGGCAACCCCGTCAGCGCGGCCGACCTCAAGTTCAACTACACCTGGGCGCAGCCGGCGGGCCTGCAGAGCACCGACACCTGGCGGGTGACCAGCGTCGGCACCACCGCGTACGGCAAGTCGACGGTCGGCTACGACACCCAGGGCCGCATCAGCACCATCAAGGAACCGGCCGGGGCCGAAGCCCCCGAGACCACCCTCGCGTTCACCTACGCCACGTCCACCACGGCCGGCACCTCCTCGCTCGGCGACTTCACGGGCCGGCTCAAGGAGGTCACGGTCACCCTCGGCACCGAGGCGCCGCAGACCGCGGCCCACTACGCGTACGACCTGTCCGGGCTGCTGCGCACGGTGTCCGACCCCAGCGACGGCACCACCCAGGCGACCTACGCCTACGACGAGATCGGCCGCCTGACGTCGATCGACTCGCGCAGCAACGGCGCGTGGCAGCTGAGCTTCCCGGCGGGCAGCGCGGTCCCCCAGGCGACCTCCGTCGACGCCGACCGGCCGACCGCCGACACGCCGATCGAGGGCTCGGGAGGGATCCCCAGCCCCGTGACCCCGGAGCCGCCGCCGGGCGACTTCATCCCGGGCGGCATCGACGGCACGCAGGCCTATCCGAAGTACTGCCCCACGGCCAAGGACTGGATGTGGTGGACCAAGATCGGCTGCATGGCCTACGCGGCGCACTACGGCTGGCACAGCCCGAGCTGGAAGCGGACCGCCAGCGGCTTCAAGGTCATGGGCATCAACCACGACCACTGCACGCAGGCTCCGGACCGCCCCAGCGGCTTCGACTACCGGCCGGCCTGTGACTCGCACGACTACGGGTACGGGCTGATCGGCAACACGTACAAGAAGTACAAGTACTACCTCGACCGCAGCCGCAAGGCCGACGTGGACAACAGGTTCTACATCACGCTGCGCGACAAGGTGTGCGGCGGTTACTTCATCCTGGTCCGCGGGGCCTGCCGGCGGATCGCCCTCGTCTACTGGGCCGCCGTCCGCGTCAAGGGCAACCCCAAGAACGGCGCGAACGCGACGTAACCACTCGCTGTGACCCCAGAGGCCGGACGGCGGGATCGATCGCCGTCCGGCCACCCCCTCATGTCGGCGTCGTCACCATGGAACTCTTCACGTAAGGCGCGATATGTCATGAAATTTCCGGTCTTATCCTGCGTCATCGTGGCATTCGCGGCCACGACGCTCGTGAGCGTGCCGGCCCACGCGGCCTCGGCCAACCTGGAGAAGCAAACCACCCAGCAGACCACCCAGCAGGTCACCGCGGCCGCACCGACGGTGGAGCCCGAGCTGCGCACCAAGCTGGCCGCCGGCGGCAAACTCCGGGTGAACGTGGTCACCAAGTCCCGGACCGACCTGCCGGACGCCTCCGCCAACGGCCAGGTCCTGCAGACCTCCTCCCGCTTCCCCATGGTCACCCTGCGCGTGGACGCGGCGGCCGTGGACCGGCTGTCCAAGCTCGCCAACGTGGTCAGCGTCACCGAGGACAAGCCCGTACCCCCGGTGCTGGCCCAGAGCATCCCCCTGATCGGCGGGGACCGCACCCGCGCCGCGGGCATGACCGGCGCCGGCAGCGTCGTCGCCGTCCTGGACACCGGCGTCGCCGTCAACCACCCCTTCCTGGGCAGCCGCGTCCTCGAGGAAGCCTGCTTCTCCCCCGTCGACGCCGACTACTCGGCCACCAGCCTGTGCCCCGACGGCAACGCCGAGCAGGAAGGACCCGGCGCGGCCGACACCGACACCGGCCCCTGCGCCGACGTCGCCCTCGACTGCGACCACGGCACCCACGTGGCCGGCATCGCCATCGGCAACGGCCAGAACGTCACCGGAGCCCCGCCCGCCGGCGTCGCCCCCGCCGCCGAACTCGTCGCCATCCAGGTCTTCAGCAAGTTCACCTCCGAGGACTTCTGCGGCGCCGGAGCGGCCCCCTGCGTGCTCAGTTTCACCAGCGCCCAGATCGCCGGCCTGGAGAAGGTCCTGGAGCTTCAGGAGGGCGGCACCCCCATCGTGGCCGCCAACCTCAGCCTCGGCAGCGGCCGCTACACCGCCGCCTGCGACAGCGACCCCCGCAAACCCGCCATCGACGCCCTCCTGGCCGCCGGCGTGGCCACCGTCATCGCCTCCGGCAACAACGGCTACGGCGACGGGATCAGCGCGCCGGCCTGCGTCTCCTCGGCCATCGCCGTCGGCAGCACCACCGACACGGACACCCCGTCCACGTTCAGCAACCGCGGCACTCTGCTGGACCTGTTCGCCCCGGGCACGGACATCGTCTCCTCCATTCCCGGCAACAAGTACGCCTCCATGAGCGGCACCTCCATGGCCGCCCCCCACGTCACCGGCGCCCTGGCCGTGATGCGCCAGGCCCAGCCCACCACCGCCGTCTCCCAGCTGGTGACCACCCTGAAGACCACCGGCAAGGTCATCACCTACACCGGCGCCACCACCCCCCGCATCCAGCTCGACACCGCCGTCCTCGGCAGCACCAACCCCACCCCGGACCCCGACGCGGACCCCTGGCCGCTGCCCAACTACACCAACGGGACCGACTACGCCATCCCCGACCACGGCTACGTGGAATCGAAGATCGTGGTCAACGACCTCATCGGCAGCGCACCCGCCAACATCGAGGTCTACATCGACATCCACCACACCTGGCGCGGCGAGATCAAGGCCGACCTGATCGCCCCGGACGGCAAGGTCTATCCGCTGCGGGCGCCCGCCCCCAACGACAGCGCCGACATCATCCACGAGACCTATCACATCAACGCCAGCGCCTCCCCGGTGAAGGGCACCTGGAAACTGCGCGCCCAGGACGTCGAATGGCTCGACACCGGCTACATCGACAGCTGGACCATCAGGCTGCCCTGCTTCGGCGCGTGGGACGACGTGCCCATCCCCGACCCCGGCAGCGCGGACTCCCAGATCGTGGTCGGCTGGCTCTCCGGCAACGCCCCCTCCAACGTGACCGTCTACGTCGAGATCAACCACACCTGGCGCGGTGACCTCAAGCTCGACCTGGTCGCCCCGGACGGCAAGGTCTACCCGCTACGGGCACCGGCACCCAAGGACGACGCCGACGTCCTGAACGAGACCTATCACGTCAACGCCAGCACATCACCAGCCAGCGGCAGCTGGAAACTCCGCGTCGAGGACGTCACATCCGGCGACAAGGGCTACATCAACGGATGGACGCTCACCCAGTGAAGGAACGCGGCGGCCCGCCGAGCCGCCGCGCACCCTCGACCAGCTCGGCGACGTCGGCGGCCGCCGCGAAGCCGAGCCGCAGGTAGCCGCCCGGAGCCTCCGCGGCGAAGTAGTCGCCGCCCGCGCTGATGACCACACCCCGCGCCCGCGCCGCCTCGACGGCGGCGTGGTCGTGGCCCGCGCTCATCCGCACCCACAGGTGCAGCCCTCCGGTGGGGATCTGCCCGGGCACCCAGCCGGGGACCTCGCGGGCGAGCGCGGTGACCAGCGCGGCGCAGCGTTCGCGCAGCGCGTGGGCCAGGGCGCGCAGGTGCCGGTCCCAGGCCGGGGTGCTGAGCAGCTCGACGGCCGCCTCCTGGAGGGGGCGCGCGATGAAGAAGTCGTCGACCCGCCGCATCGCGCGCAGCCGTTCCATCACCGGGCCCCTGGCGATGACCGCGCCGATGCGCAGGCTGGGCGAGGCGGGCTTGGTCAGGGAGCTCACGTGGACCACGGTGCCGTCGCGGTCGTCGGCGACGAGCGCGCGGGGCACCGGCGCGCCGTGCCCGAGGTGGCGCGCGAAGTCGTCCTCGACCAGGAAGGCGCCGGCCGCGCGGGCCACGTCGACCACCTGCCGGCGACGCTCGGGCGAGAGAACGGCGCCGGTCGGGTTGTGGAAGGTCGGCTGGCAATACAGCAGCCGGGCCCCGGTCGTGGCGAAGGCGTCGGCCAGCAGGTCGGGCCGGATGCCGTCGCCGTCCAGAGGCACGGGTACGGGGCGCAGCCCCGCCGCGCGGGCGGCCATCAGCGCGCCCGGATAGGTGGGCGATTCGACCAGGATCGGGCTGCCGGGCGCGGCGATGGCACGGAACACCATGGAAAGGGCGCTCTGCCCGCCGCTGGTGATCAGCACGTCGTCGGAGCCGACGTCGCCGCCGGCCTGTCTGGCGAAGATCGTACGCAACGGCGCCAGGCCGGCCACCGGCGCGCGATCCCACGCGTCCGGGCGGCGGGCCGCCCGCGCCAGGGCGGCGGCCAGCGCCTTGACGGGCTGCAGGGAGCTGTGCAGGTAGCCGCCGGCCATCGTGATGGCGCCGGGCGGCGGGCCGAGCAGCTCGCCCGCCGTCAGCGCGGGCATGCTGCGGTCAGCGAGCACGACCGTCTGCCAGGAGGTGTCCCCCACGCCGTCGGCGGACCGGTCGCGGCGCGCCGCGACGAAGGTGCCGCTGCCCGGCCGGGTCACCACCGCCCCCTCGGCGGCCAGCAGGGCGAAGGCACGCGTCACCGTCACGGGGCTCACTCCGTGGCGGCGCACCAGGTCGCGGGCGCTGGGCAGCCGGTCGCCCGCGGCCAGCCCGGCGATCTCCGCCCGCAGGCTCGTGGCGAGAGCCTCAGTAATGTTACTCTCGGACATGAGAGACAAGAGTAACGCTTTCCACTTTTCACCGGAAACGCTTCGATCCCTTCGAGCCGACACCCCGGGCTGCGAATCGGTGGTGCACTTCAACAACGCCGGCTGCGGCCTGCTGGCCAGGCCGGTGCTCGAGGCGATGCTCGCCCACCTGCGGCTCGAAGCGGCCATCGGCGGATACGAGGCGGCCGCGGCCCGGCAGGCGGAGGTCGGCGACTTCTACGCCGCGACGGCCGGGCTCCTCAACTGCTCCCCCGAGAACATCGCCTTCGCGGGGAGCGCGACCGACGCCTACACCAGGGCGCTGTCCGCCATCCCGTTCGAGCGCGGCGACGTCATTCTCACCACGCGCAACGACTTCATCTCCAACCAGATCGCCTTCCTGTCCCTGCGCAAGAGGTTCGGCGTCGAGATCGTGCACGCCCCGGACCACGCCGACGGCAGCGGCGTCGACGTCGAGGCGATGGCCGCGCTCATGCGCTCGCGGCGGCCCCGGCTGGTCGCCGTGACCCACGTGCCCACCAACTCCGGCCTGGTCCAGCCGGTCGCCGAGATCGGCCGCCACTGCCGTGAGCTGGAGCTGCTGTATCTCGTGGACGCCTGCCAGACGGTCGGCCAGTACGAGATCGACGTCGAGGAGATCGGCTGCGACCTGCTCACCGCCACGTGCCGCAAATTCCTGCGCGGCCCACGCGGCTCGGGCTTCCTCTACGTCTCCGACCGGGTCCTGCGCGCCGGCTACGAGCCGCTGTTCATCGACATGTACGGCGCCCGCTGGGTCGAGCCGGGGCGCTACCGCCCGGTCGAGACCGCCGCGCGCTTCGAGGACTGGGAGTTCCCCTACTCGGCCGTGATCGGCAGCGCGGTGGCCACCAGGTACGCCCTCCAGGTCGGCGTGCACCGCATCGCCGAGCGCACACCCGCGCTCGCGGCCCGGCTGCGTGACCGGCTGGCGGGCGTCCCCGGCGTCCGACTCCTCGATGGCGGCACGCGACCGGCGGCCCTGGTCACGTTCGAGATCGAAGGCTGGCAGCCGCAACCCTTCAAGGAGGCCATGGACGCGCGGGGGATCAACTCCGCCCTCAGCTTCCGCGAGTTCGCCCAGTACGACTTCGGCGACAAGGACGTGGAGTGGGCCCTTCGCCTGTCACCGCACTACTACAACACCGAGGAGGAGGTGGACCGGGTCGCCGCCGCGGTCGCCGAGCTCAGCCTCACCGCCGCCCGGCGGTGAGGCTGAGGGCCGCTCAGAAATACGTGGGCAGGCGGGGCGTGTAGTGCTCCTCCAGTGACGTGACCTCGTCGTCGGTGAGCTTGACGTCCAGCGCCGCGACCGCGTCGGCCAGATGGCGCGCCTTCGTGGCGCCCACGATGGGCGCGCTGACGACCGGATTGTTCAGCACCCAGGCCATGGCCACCTGCGCCATCGAGACGCCACGCGCCTGCGCGATCCGCTGGACGGCGTCCACGATGGCCTTGTCGCCCTCCAGGAACAGCGGCCGGCCCTGACGGTCGGTCGTCGGGTTGGTCGCGGCGCGGCTGGTGCCCTTCTCCCCCCAGGGACGGGCGAGCAGGCCCGCGGCGAGCGGGCTCCACGGCATGCTGCCCACGCCCTGGTCCGCGAGCAGGCCGAACATCTCCCGCTCCTCCTCCCGCTGGACCAGGCTGTACTGGTCCTGCATGGAGACGAACCGGCTCCACCCGTTCGCCTGCGCGACGTGCTGCATCGTGGCGAACTGCCAGGCCCACATCGACGAGGCGCCGATGTAGCGGGCCTTGCCGGCCTTGACGACGTCGTGCAGGGCCTCCATCGTCTCCTCCACCGGCGTCTCGGGGTCGAAACGGTGGATCTGGTAGAGGTCGACGTAGTCCGTGCCGAGGCGGCTCAGGGAGGCGTCGATCTGCTCCATGATCGCCTTACGGGACAGCCCGGCACCGCCGGGGCCCTGGTGGATCGGGAAGAACACCTTGGTCGCCAGGACGATGTCGTCGCGGCGGGTGTACTTCTTCAGCGCGCGCCCGACGATCTCCTCCGACGCGCCCATCCCGTAGACGTTGGCGGTGTCCCAGAAGGTGACGCCGAGCTCAACCGCCTGCCGGAAGATCGGCTCGGCCCCCTCGTCGTCGAGCGCCCACGGCGTCCACTCCCCGGACACCCCGAAGCTCATGCAGCCGAGCGCGATCCGGCTCACCTTCAGGCCCGACGACCCCAGACGGATGTACTCCATTTGCTATCTCTTTCCTCGCGAAACCGCAGTTCGACGGGGAGGCGGCCGCCCCCACCGGGGGAGGACACCTCCTCGACCGTCCATCCTGCGCGCGGCGGGCGCGCGCTGGCAGGGCGGGCTGTTCGGGGGTGTGACAGGGCCCCCCAACGCAGCCGCCGCGCAGGTCAGGGCCCGGCAGACTGGAAGGTATGGCACGTGAGCAACGGGACGGCAGTGGCGGCAGCGAGCTGGGACGTTTCCTGCGCGCACGCCGCACCCAGGTGACCCCGGGCGAGGTCGGCCTGACGGTCGGCCCGGGCCTGCGGCGCACCCCCGGCCTGCGGCGCGAGGAGCTGGCCACCCTGGCCGGGGTCAGCGTCGACTATTACGTCAGGCTGGAGCGCGGCAGGGAGACCCGGCCCAGCCCGGCCGTCGTCGACGCCCTGGCCCGCGCCCTTCTGCTGGACGAGATCGAGCACGAGCACCTGCGCAGCCTGGCCGCGCGCGCCGCCCGCACCGCTCCCGAGCCGCCGGCCGCGCCCGGCCGGACCGTCCGGCCCGGGGTCAAGCTGCTGCTGGAGAGCCTGCGGCCCTACCCCGCGTACGTGGGCAGCCGCACCGGCGACCTGCTCGCCCACACCCCCGCCGGGCTGCGGCTGTTCGCCGGGATGGACAGCTGGCCGCCCAGGCAGCGCAACATCGCCCGTTACGTCTTCCTCCATCCCTCGGCCCGCGAGCTGTTCCACGACTGGGACAACCAGATCCGCGGCTGCGTCGCCAGGCTGCGGGCCCTGGCCGGCACCGACCCGGACGCGCCCGACCTGACCAACCTCGCCGGGGAGCTCCTGCTCAAGAGCCCGGAGTTCGCCCGCCTGTGGGAACGCTACGACGTGCGCGGCCACGTACAAGGCCGCAAGACCTTCCACCACCCCGAGGTCGGCGACCTCACCCTCGGCTACCAGTCCATGCTGCTGGAGGGCACCCCCGGCCACCGGCTGATGACCTACTACGCCGAGCCCGGCACCCCCGAGTACGACGCGATCGTCCTGCTGGACCTGCTCGCCTCCGATCGCGCCACCAAGCTCCCCTCCAGGTGACGCGTGGGAGGCCCTGTCACTCCCCCGAACAGCGCGGTCTGCCACCCAATCGGCACGAACGCCAAGGTGGACGCGACGAGCGAACCTTCGTGAGGAGAACATGATGTCCGCTGAGCCCACACCCGCCCAGCGCCTGATCGGCGACTTCGCGCCGAAACTGGTCGAGCTGACCGACGAGGTGCTGTTCGGCGACGTCTGGGAACGTCCCGGCCTGTCGCCCCGCGACCGCAGCCTGATCACCATATCCGCGCTGGTGGCGCTGTACCGCACCGGCCAGCTCGAATCCCACCTGCGCCGAGGGCTGGACAACGGCCTGACCGAGGACGAGCTCGTCGAGGCGATCACCCACCTGGCGTTCTACGCCGGCTGGCCCAACGCCATGACGGCGATCACCACCCTGAAGGAGATGCACCGATGACCGCTTGGACGAGCGATGAGCTCACCGCGATCGGGACGCGGAGGAGCTGGATCTGGCCTCCCCGCGCCGCGACGATCAGGCTCGTGCCCGGCTCCTGACTTGCTCATCAAGATCTAGACGTTTAATATCCAGGATTATGCGGATGAGCGAGGGCGTGGAGTGGGCCCTGCACAGCTGCCTGAACCTGACGTGGGTCGAGCAGAACGAGGCCATGACCGCCGCCCGGCTGGCGGCGTTCTACGAGCTGCCCACGGCGTACCTGAACAAGCAGCTCCAGGCGCTGGCACGGGCGGGCATCGTCACCTCCACCCCCGGCCCACGGGGCGGGTTCCGGCTGGCCCGCGCGCCCGAGCGCATCACGCTGCTCGACGTGGTCACCGCGATCGAGGGGCCGGGCGAGGCCTTCCGCTGCGAGGAGGTGCTGCGGAAGGGGCCGGGCGGGCGGCCGGACGTCGACTACCGCAAGGCGTGCTTCGTCTCGCAGGCCATGCGGCGGGCCGAGCTCGCCTGGCGCAAGGAGCTGGCCGGCCAGACGCTGGCCGACATCAAGGCGACGGTGGAGCGCCACTCCCCCGGCACGCCCGCGGCCACCCGCGACTGGTTCGCGAGCCGCCGCCCCTGAACAGCCCTGTCCCCTGAGCGGCCCCGCCGCATGCCGTAATTCTGGATATCAAATATCCAGACCATCCAGAAATAAGGAGATCCAGCAATGCGCATGAGCATTCGCAAGCCCGCCGCCGACGGCCTCAAGGCGATGTACGCGCTGGAGGCGTACATCAACGCCGCCCCCGTCCCCCGCGCCACGCTCGACCTGCTCCGGTTGCGCGTCAGCCAGATCAACGGCTGCGGCTTCTGCGTGGACATGCACGCCCGCGAGGCCCGGGAGGCGGGCGTGCAGGACCGGCGCGTCAACGCGGTCGCGGCCTGGCGGGACACGCCGTTCTTCTCCGACGGGGAACGCGCCGCCCTCGCGCTCGCGGAGGCGGCCACGCGGGTCGCCGACAACCCCGACGGCGTCCCCGACGCGGTGTGGCAGGAGGCCGCGGCCCACTACGACGAGGAGGCGCTGGCCGCCCTGGTCATGGCGATCTCGGCGATCAACGCCTGGAACCGCATCAACATCACCCTCCGCAACGCCCCGGCATAGCACCTCGCTATCGAGCAAACGCTTGGTAGAGTCAGGGCGTGCTGCTCGATGACAAGGTCGCGGTCGTCACCGGGGCGGGCCCCGGGCTGGGGCGGACCCTGGCGCGCCTGCTGAGCGAGGAGGGCGCCAGGGTCGTCGTGGCCGCCCGCACCGCGGCCACCGTCGAGCGGATCGCCGCCGAGGTGCCGGGCGCGCTGGCCGTGCCCGCCGACGTGACCAGGACGAAGGACGTACGGCGGCTCGCCGGCACCGTGATCGACCGGTTCGGCCGGGTGGACGTGCTGGTCAACGCCGCCTTCCCCGGATCGCACCGCAGGAACGTGCTCGACATGTCCGACGACGACCTCGAGGCCTGGCGCGCGGCCGTCGAGACGGGCGGCTACGGCACCCTGCTGGCCTGCAGGTTCATCGCGCCGCACATGGTGGCCCAGGGCTCCGGCTCGATCGTCAACATCACCTCCATGTCCTCCCGCACGGGCTACGCGGGGCGCAGCGACTACGCCGCGGGCAAGGCCGCCGCGCACCTGCTGTCCCACTGCCTCGCCGACGAGCTCGGCCCGCACGGCGTCCGGGTCAACTGCGTCGCCCCCGGCTGGATCGCCAGTGACGTGCTCGACGACTGGATGCGCACGCGGGCCGCGGCGGAAGGCGTGCCGTTCGAGGAGATCCTCGCCCGCGACGTCTCGGCGATGGCGCTGCGCCGCATCGCCACCGAGGAGGACGTCGCCCGCGCCGTCCTCTACCTCGCCTCCGACCACGCCAAGGCCCTCACCGGCGCCACCATCGACGTCAACGGCGGCCAGCTGTTCACGTAAAACACGATCTTGTCTGTGGCCCCGGAAGTGATCACACTCAGGTTCAGGCAGAGCTCGGCGTCGAACGAGGAGCACCTCCATGACCACCCCTTTGACCTGGCTCATACGGATAGGTGCCGCGTGCGTCCTGGCCGCGCCCGCGCTGTCGCCCGGCGCCGCGTCGGCCCTGACTACGGCCACGGCACCACTCCAGCCCCTGAGCCTGACGGGCCTCGACCTGCGCGCCGGGTCCGACCCGTACACCGTGCCGCTCACGGCGGAGTACGAGCAGGTGGGCATCGGCGGGGCGCTCAGCGGGACCGACCGCGTCGCGCTGCCCGGCAACGAGGACCCCGGCTGCGCCGCCCGGGCGGCCTATCTGCCGCGCGTGCCGGTCCGTTCCTGGTTCTGCTGGCCCACCGCCGCCCAGGGCGACAAGGAGGACCTCCCGCACTCCCCCTGGGTGCCGCAGGGGCTGGCCACCTCGGGCGAGGCCCAGCTCGACGGCACCCCGATCGGCGGCGACCACCGGGCGCTCATCACCAGCTGGGTCTGGCTGAACTCCCCCGACCCGGACAACCCCGACTACCGCACCAACTCCGTGAACCTGTCGGTGGTCGACCTCGACGACCGCCGCTACCGCAACGTCCTGCCCGTGTGGGTCGACAGCCAGGGGAAGCTGCGGCGCGTGTACGGGCACGGCGGCGGCCTGGCCTGGTACGGCCCCTACCTGTTCATGACCTCCAGCACCAACTGGAACGGCTACTCGGGCCCCGACTCCACGTACAACACCATCCGGGTGTTCGACACCCGCAAGATCTACCGCAAGCGGGACGGGAGCGGCGGCGACTACAAGTACGTCATCCCCGAGGTGCGCCACTACATCACCCCCATCCGCCTGGACTACGTCTCCCTGGACCGCCACAGCTCCGGCGGCGCCAGCCTGATCACCGGAACCTACAAGGCCTCCAGCGGCTCCACGGGCTCCCCGGCCGGCACCAAACTGGTCCGCTACCGGTTCCAGCCGCCCCCGGACGGCGACTACCGGCTCGTCAACGCGCCCGTGCAGGCCTGGGTGTCCACCGTCCCGGCCGACCCCGCCGACGCCATCAGCGACGTGCAAGGCGTCCAGTCCGACGGCGACCTCCTCTACATCAACATGGCGGCCGGCGCGCACCCCGGCCCCGACCCCAGGAGACGCTTCGCCACCGTGAACGTCGCCACCACGCCCCGGACGATCAGCGCCCACACGAGCTGGGCGTACCGGCCGGAGGACCTGTCACAGTGGTACGCCACCGGCGAGCTGTGGGGGCTCACCGAGGGCGAGGAGGAACGGGTCGTCTTCTCCGTCGCCATCGCCGACGTCGATCCCTCCTGAACTCAGCGCCACTGGCGAAATCTTGATGGTCCCGGATTAACGACATCGCCATCCGCCGGGCGTCCCGGTGGAGGAATCGTCCCGAGTTTGCTGGGGTGGGTCCGGGAGGTGACCGATGCCCCAGGACAGACCGATTCTCGTCACGGGCGCCGCCGGCAGCGTCGGAGCGGTCGGCCGGACCGTCGTGGAGACGCTGCGGCGTCAGGGGCTCCCGGTCCGGGCGCTCGTCCATCGCGAGGACGAGCGCGCCGAGGCGCTGCGGGCCACGGGGGCCGAGGTCGTCGTCGCCGACATGACGCGCGCCGCCGACGTCGTGCCCGCCATGCACGGCGTCGGCCGGGTGTTCTTCAGCATGAGCGTCTCGCCGTCGTACCTGGAGGGCGCCGTCACCATGGCGACCGTGGCCCGCCAGACCGCCGGCATCGGAGCGTTCGTCAACCTCTCGCAGATGACCGTCTCCGGGATGACCACCACGAGCACGGAGGAGTCACGCCAGCAGCGGCTGCACTGGCTCGCCGAGCAGGCGCTCACCTGGTCCGGGCTGCCGCTGGTCGTCGTCCGGCCCACGGTCTTCCTCGAACACCCCTTCTTCACCCTCTTCGCCGCCGCCTCCATAGCCGAGCGGGACGAGATCCGCCTGCCGTTCGGGGGCGCGCGGACCTCGCCGGTCGCGGCGGGCGACGTGGCGGAGGTCGTCGCGACCATCCTGGCCGCCCCGTCGCCGCACGTCGGCAAGGTGTACGAGCTCACCGGCCCGCGCTCGGAGGACATGAACGCCGTGGCGGCGGAGTACTCCGAGGCCCTGGGGCGGCGCATCACGTACGTGGACATGCCGCTGAAGGAGTGGATCGAGCGGGACCTCCGCAAGGCGAAGCTGCCGGACCACGTGGCCGAGCACATCTCCACCATGGCGCGGCTGCACGCGCGGGGCCGCTACGCCCGCCTGACCCACGACGTCGAGACCATCACCGGACGGCCCGCGACGAGCGTCAAGAACTTCGTCGCCGGTCACGCGGCCCTCTTCGGCGGCACCCGGGTTGGCCCCGGAGGCCTGCGGTAGCGATCATCGGAGGATGCCGAGAAGTGCGCTGGACCGGGCGCGTGACCTGTGGGCGGCCCTGGCCGGCACCCCCGTCACGTTCCCCGCGAGCGGGGACGTGAAGGTCGTGGTCTCGCCCGGGTCGTCGTTGTGCCCGCCGGGCTGGACGGGCGTCGTCGCGCTGGGCGGGGCGATCCTGGCCACCGTGCCCGGCGCCGGCCTGGCCGAGCCGGTGCGGAGCGCGCTGCCGGCCCTCGGCGACGCCGGCCTCGCCCGGCTCCCGGACCTCCTGCCGGTCCTGGACGTCCTGGGCCCGGCGACACTGGCCTACCTCGACGCCGGTGACTTCGTCGCCGCCCCGCCCGTCGCCGAGGTCGAACGCCTGCCGGCCGATCACCCGGCGATCCGGGCCCTGCTCGAATCGGTGCCGCAGGAGGAGGCGGACGAGTCCGGCCTGGAGGAGATCGCCTCGGCCGCCTACGCCGTCCGCGAGGGCGGGGACGTCCTCGCCGCCGCCGGCTTCCGCCCCTGGCTGGACGCGGCCGCGCACGTGAGCGTGCTGACCGCGCCGCGGTGGCGCGGCCGGGGGCTGGCCCGCCTGGCGGCCTCCGCGGCGGTCGCCGACGCGCTGGCGATCGGGCTGCTGCCGCAGTGGCGGGCACGTCCGGAGCCGTCGCGGCGCGTCGCCCGCGCGCTCGGCTTCCGCGAGCACGGCGCGCAGATCAGCATCCGCCTCTAGGACCGCTCACGGACCGAAGATCCGGCGAGCTCGGGTGTTTATACGCCGCGGATATACCCTCAGAGTATAGTCTCCGGGCATGAGCGTTCCCCTTGCGCTGCTCGGCCTCCTGGAGCGGGAGCCGAGCCATGGTTACGACCTGAAACGCGACTACGACACCTACTTCGGCGGGGGCAAGTCCCTGCCGTTCGGCCAGGTGTACTCCACGCTCGCCCGCCTGGTCAGGGACGGCAAGATCGCCGCCGGGCAGAGCGAGCCGGGCGACGGCCCCGACCGCAAGCGCTATGCCATCACCCCGGTCGGCCGGAGCGAGGTCGAAAGGTGGCTGGCCGAGCCGGTCGAGGCCGAGCCGTACCTGCAGACGGTGCTGTTCACGAAGGTCGTGCTGGCGCTGATGCTGGGCCGCGACGCGGCGGGCTACCTCGACGCCCAGCGCGCCACGCATCTGCGGCGCATGCGGGAGCTGTCCGAGATCAAACGCGGCGGCGCGCTGATCGACACGCTCCTCGCCGACCACGCCCTGTTCCGGCTGGAGGCCGACCTGCGGTGGATCGACGTCACCCAGGCCAGGCTGGGGGCGCTGGCGGAAACGGTGCGCGAACGATGATCGTCAACGCTCTGCTGCGGGCCGAGGGCATCAGCCGCTCCTTCGGCAGCACGCCCGCGCTGCGGGAGGCCGGCCTGTCGGTGGCCGCGGGCGAGGTCCTGGCCATCATGGGGCCCAGCGGTTCCGGCAAGTCGACGCTGCTGCACTGCCTGGCCGGGATCTTCACCCCGGACACCGGCGAGGTGTGGTTCGACGGGCGGCGGCTCGACACGCTGGACGACGGCCGCCGCAGCGAGCTGCGGCGCACCGCCTTCGGGTTCGTCTTCCAGTTCGGCCAGCTCGTGCCCGAGCTGACGGTGGCCGACAACGTGGCGCTGCCGCTGCTGCTCGGCCGTACCAGACGCAAGCAGGCGTACGCGCGGGCCGCGTCCTGGCTGGAGCGGCTGGAACTGGCCGGGCTGGGCGGCCGGCGTACCGGGGAGCTGTCGGGCGGGCAGGCGCAGCGGGTGGCCATCGCGCGGGCGCTGGTGACGGGGCCGCGCGTGATCTTCGCCGACGAGCCGACCGGCGCGCTCGACTCGCTCACCGGCGAGCACGTGATGAACCTGCTGGTGGGCCTGGCCCGCGAGGAGGGCGCCACCGTGATCGTGGTGACGCACGACGCCCGGGTGGCCGCCTGCGCCGACCGCGAGGTCGTGGTGCGCGACGGCAAGGTGACCGACCCGTACGCCGGCGGGGTCCTCCGATGATCTCGCTGGGGCTGCGGCTGTCGCTGCGCAGCGGCAGGGAGACGGCGGCCCGGCTGGCGCTGATCGTGGCCGGGGTGGCGGTCGGCGTCGCGGTGCTGCTGGCGACGTTGTCGCTGTTCAACGCCTTCCAGGCCACCGGCGACCGGCCCTGCTGGGAGTGCGCGCGCGGCACGGCGCCCAGCGGCTGGGCCCTGGACGCCACCGGCGACGGCGCTCTGTGGAACCTCCGCGAGGACTTCTACGCGGGCCGGACGATCACCAGGCTCGACGCCGCCGCGCTCGGCGGCCGGGCGCCGGTCATCCCCGGCCTGTCCCGCATGCCCGGCCCCGGCCAGTACTACGCCTCGCCGGCGTTGGCCCGGCTCCTGGACTCGGCGCCGCGCGAACAACTCGCCGCCCGCTTCCCCGGGACGCGGGCGGGCCTGATCGGCCGGGCCGCGCTGTCCGGGCCCGACGAGCTGGTCATCGTGGTGGGCGGGACGCCGCAGCAGGTCGCCGCCGTGATCGGCACCCGGCGGGTCGACACGGTCGCCACCGAGCCGGCGGTCGACCAGAGCGCGGACGTCTACCGGTTCGGGTTCGGCATCGCCGCCGTCGGGCTGATCGTCCCGCTGCTGGTGCTGGTGGGCACCGCCACCCGGCTGGCCGCCGCCCGCCGCGAGACGCGCTTCGCGGCGATCCGGCTGGTCGGCGCCACCTCCCGGCAGATCAACATCCTCGCCGCGGTGGACGCCGCGCTGGGCGCGCTGCTCGGCGCGCTGGCCGGCGTCGTGCTCTTCCAGCTCGTACGGCCGGTCGTGGCCGGGATCCGGATCACCGGTTCGCGTTTCTTCCCCGAGCTGGCCGTCCCGAGCCTCTGGCAGTACGCGGCCGTGCTCGCCTGCGTGCCCGTCGTCGCGGCGGGCGCCTCCCTGTGGTCGCTGCGCCGGGTGCGGATCTCACCGCTCGGCGTGGCCAGGAAGGCCGCCCCGCCGCCGCCGAGAGCGTGGCGGGTGATCCCGCTGCTCGCCGGGCTGGGGCTGCTCGCGGGTCCGGCGTTCAAGGACGGCAAACCCGACACTCTGCTGGCCAACGCGGGGATCGCGCTCACCATGGCCGGGCTCGTGCTGGCCGGGCCGTGGCTGACGATGCTCGGCGCGCGCCTGGCCGCCCGGCTGACCCGCGGCGCGGCGACGCTGCTGGCCGCGCAGCGCCTGGCCGCCGACCCGAAGACCGCGTTCAGGTCGGTGAGCGGGCTGGTGCTGGCGGTGTTCATCGGGACGACGATCGCGGCCCTCGTGCCCACGGTGGTCGCGGGCCAGCGGGCCGTGGCCGGCGGCACGCTCAACGACGTGCTGGGCGCCACGCTCTGGCGGCCGGGCATCGCGAGCCTGTCGCCGCGGGCGGCGGCGGACCTGCTCGCCCAGGTGCGCGCCCAGCCCGGCGTGGACGTGCTGCCGATCTACGCCAGGGCGGACCTGGAGAGCCTGCGCCCGCCGCCCGACGGCTCGCCGCCCGCGACCTCCGTCGTCGAGTGCTCGAACCTGGCCCGCTTCCCCGTGCTCGGCCGGTGCCCCGCGGGCGCGCAGGCCGTGCTGGGCCGGTTCGACCGCGTCGTCGGCGCCGACAACCCCCTCACCATCGACAAGCTCCTCCCGCTGGCCGGACCGGCCAGCGAGTCCGCCTCCGCCGCCGGGCTCGATCTGATGGCCGTCATGATCCGTACGGGCGACGCGGCGACGCTGGAGCGGCTGCGTACCCTGGTGGCCGGCTACTCCGCGCAGGCGCCGATGACCTTCGCCGAGGTCGCCCAGGTCAGGGCCGACCTGTACACCAGGGCGGAGAGCATCGCGCTGGCCATGGTCGCGCTCACCCTGGTCGCGGGCGGCTGCAGCCTCGTGGTGGCGGTCGGCGGCGGCCTGGTGGAGCGCAGGCAGCCGTTCACGCTGCTGCGGCTGGCCGGCACGCCCACGCGGACCCTGGCCACGGTGGTGCTGCTGGAGTCGGCGCTGCCGCTCGTCCTGGCCGCCGTGCTCGCCGCCGGCGCCGGCTTCGCCGTGGCCGAGCCGCTCATCGGCCAGCTCGCGATGAAGGGCGCCTCGCTCGCGATGCCCGGGCCGGTCTACTTCGCCTCCCTCGGCGGCGGCCTGGCCGCCTCCCTCCTGGTGATCCTCACCGCCCTCCCGCTGCTCAGGCGCATGACAGCGCCCGACAACGCGCGTTTCGAATAGGAGTTGCGATGAAGCTGAAATCGGCCGCGCTGATCGCGCTGGCCCTGGTCGCAGCCGTCATGGTGGTGGTACGCACCGACGCGCCCGCCCTGGCGGACGACGGCCGCTACGCCGCCGAGATCCGGCGCACCGAGTACGGCATTCCCCACATATCCGCCAAGGACTACGGCGGGCTCGGATTCGGGTACGGCTACGCCTTCGCGCAGGACAACCTCTGCGTGCTGGCCTCCTGGGTGGTGACGTTACGGGGCGAGCGGTCCCGGTACTTCGGCCCCCAGGCGAAGTCCGACGACCCGGTCCGCCCGGTCGCCAACCTGGTCAGCGACGTCTACTACAAGAGCGTCGCCGACTCTGGCGTGGTGCCGCGGCTGCTGGCCCGGCGATCGCCGCTGGGCCCGACCGTCGAGCTGCGCCGGCTCGTGGACGGCTACGTCGCCGGGTACAACCGCTACCTGGAGCAGACCGGCGTGGCGAACCTGCCGGATCCCACCTGCCGGGGCAAGGCCTGGGTCGGCCCCATCACCGCGACCGACCTGTGGAACAACCTGCTCGACCTCAGCCGGATGACCGGCATCGCCGGGATGAAGGAGTACGTCGTCGGGGAAGCCGAGGCCGAGGGGCCGGAGCGCAGGCCGGCCGCGGGCAGCAACGCCTGGGCGCTCGGCCGCCGGGCGACCCGAGACGGCCACGGCATGGTGCTGGCCGACCCGCACTTCCCCTGGAACGGGATCCGCCGCTTCTACCAGGTGCAGCTGACCATCCCCGGCGTGCTCGACGTCTCCGGCGGCAGCCTGTACGGCACGCCGGTCGTCGAGATCGGCCACAACGCGACCACGGCCTGGACCCACACGGTCTCCCACGCCCAGCGGTTCAACCTCTACCGGCTCGACCTCGTAGACCGCACCAGCTACCGGGTGGACGGCCGGACCGAGCCGATGGGTCGCCAGGAGGTGCAGGTCACCCTCCAGGACGGCACCGTCGTGGACCACACGCTCTACACCTCGCGCTACGGCCCGGTGCTGGCCGCCGGGCAGACCGGCAAGGTCGCCTACGCGCTGGCCGACGTCAACGCCGACAACCTGCGCGCGGCCGACGAGTGGCTGGCGATGGCCAGGGCCCGGAACCTCACCCAACTGCGCGCCACCCAGAACACCTACCAGGGCATGCCGTTCGTCCACACGCTCGCCACCGACGTCGGCGGGAGCGCCTACTTCGCCGACACCTCGATGGTCCCCCACGTCACCGACGCCCAGGCGGAGCGCTGCGGCAAGCCCTCCCCCATCCCGGGCCTGGAGGAGTACGTCCTGGACGGCTCGACCTCCGCGTGCCTGTGGGGCAGGGACCGCGACGCCGTCGTGCCCGGCGTCTTCGGGCCCGGCGGCCGGCCGAGGCTGACCCGCGCCGACTACGTGGCCAACTCCAACAACACCTTCTGGATGACGAACCCGTCGGCGCCGCTGACCGGCTACCCGCGCGCGTTCGGCAAGGCGCGTACCGATCTGGAGCCGCGCCCGCGCGTCAGCCTGGACATGATCGCCCAGCGGCTCTCCGGCGCCGACGGGCTCGGCGCTCCCGGCTTCACCCTCGAGACGCTGCAGGCGAGCGTGCAGGGCAAGCGCAATTACACCTTCGAGCTCATGCGCCCGGACCTGCCGAAGCTGTGCCGTGACAGCACCCTGACCACGTCCGGCGGCAAGCCGGTGGACGTGCGCGAGGCCTGCCGGACACTGCTCAAGTGGAACGGGCGGGCCACCCTGGACGGCCAGGGGGCCATCCTGTGGCGCGAGTTCTTCGAGCGGCTGGGGCAGCCCACCAAGCCGGGAGAGCCCGTCTACAGCCCGTGGCGGGTGCCGTTCGATCCCGCGCGCCCGCTGGCCACCCCCCGGGGTCTCAAGAGCGACGACCCGGTGGTACGGCGAGCCCTGGCCGACGCCGTGGCCGCCTTCCAGGCCGGCGGCATCCCCCTGACGCTCACCCCGGGCCAGGCGCAGCGCTACTCCTCGATCCCGATCCCCGGCTGCACCGAAGGGGAGGGCTGCTTCGACCGGGTACGCATGCGCGGCATCCTCGGCGCCGACGGACGCTACCCGGAGGTGGACACCGGTTCGACCTTCATGATGGCCGTCGAGCTCACCCCCGCCGGGCCGCGTACGCGGACCATCCTCACCTATTCGCTCTCGGCCGATCCCAGCTCGCCGCACCACACCGACCAGACGGTCCTGTTCTCGCGCGGCCAGTGGGTCACCGAGCGGTTCACCGAGGCCGAGATCGCCGCCGATCCGAAGCTGAGGATCTCCACCGTGCGCGGGTGATCCGGTCGGCGGGGACCTCATTGAGCCTTCAGCGGTCCCCGGTGAGGCCGAGGCGGGCGGCGAGCCTGCTCCGTACCGGATCGTCGCCGGGCCGGTCGAGCTCGTCGAGGATGTCCAGCGCGGCCCGCCACTCCCGGCGGGCCGCCGCCTCGTCACCGGCGGACCGGCGGGTGTCGCCGAGGTTGAGCAGGCACGCCGCCTCCTCCCCGCGGTCCCCCACCTCCCGGAACAGCCGCAGAGCGTGCCGGTAGCGGCCGGCGGCCCGGTCGTGGTCGCCGGCGCGGTGGTAGGCGTAGCCCAGGCTGTCCAGGGCGGCCGCCTGGCCGTACGGGTCGCCGAGCGACTCGAACAGGGCCACGGCCTGCTCGCAGTGGTCGACGGCCTCGCGATGATGCCCGAGTTCGGCGTGCTCCCAGCCGACGGAGTTGAGAATGTCGGCGGTGCTGCTCTTGTCGCCCAGGTCCCGGTACAGCTCAAGTGCCCGCTGGGCGTGCGCGAGGGCCTCGCTGTGGCGCTCCTGAGCGCTGAACACCATGGTGAGGCTGTGGTTCGCGCGAGCCTGGAGCGCCAGGTCGCCGAGCCGGGTGGCCAGATCGAGCGCGTGATCGAGCTGGACGCGGGCGTCGTCGTAGCGGCCGAGCCGCAGATGGGTGCGCGCGATGGTCTGGTGCGCCCGGCACTGCCCGACGAGGTCGTCCTGGTCCCGGGCGGCGTCCAGGGCGGCCTGCTGCGTGGTGAGGATGTCCTGCCGGCGTCCCTGGCGGTTGAGGTAGTCGGCCAGCGACCAGGCCAGCTGCCAGGCATGCGTGGCCAGCCCGGCGTCGGCGGCCCGCCTGACCGCCCACAGCAGCGCCTGGATCTCGGCGGCGAGCCAGTCGGCGGCCTGCTGGTGGTCGCGCAGGACGACCGGGACGGCGCCGGGGGCGAGGGGTTCGGTCAGCTGGATCGCCCGCCGGTTCGGGTAGAACAGCAGGGCCGCCGCGTGCGCGGTGTGCAGGTAGTGGTCGAGCAGGCGGCGCAGCGCCGCGTCGCGCTCGGCCTCGGTGTCCTCGGCGTACGCCCGTTCGGCCGCGTAGTCGCGCAGCAGGTCGTGGAGGGCGAAGCGGCCCGGAGCGTGCTCGGTGACCAGGTGCGCGCGGACCAGCCCGGCCATGGGCCGCCGGGCGTCCGTGCCCAGGAGGCCGGTCGCGGCGGGCGGCGGGATGTCCGGTCCCGGGTGCAGGGCCAGTAATCGGAACAGCCGGGCCGCCTCCGGCTCCAGCGCGCGGTACGAGGCGGCGAACACGGTCCGCAGGTCCGCCGACAGCTCGCCGGCGTCCAGCGCGTCGAGCCGGGTGGACTCCGCGCGCAGCTCCTCGGCCAGGGACGCGAGCGGGAGCCACGGGCTCATCAGGGCGCGGGCCGCGATGATGCTCAGCGCCAGCGGCAGCCCGGCACAGCGCTCCACCAGGGCGGCCACCGCCTCCGGCTCGGCGTCGACCCGCTCGGGCCCCAGGTGGTGCAGCAGCAGCCGGCGGGCTTCGGCGGCGTCGAGCACGTCCAGCGGCACGTGGCGGGCGTCGTGGCCGGCGATCAGCCCGGGGAGCTGGTTGCGGCTGGTGACCAGCACGGTGCAGGAGGGCGTGCCCGGCAGCAGGGGGACGACCTGGGCGGTGTCGCGGGCGTTGTCGAGCACGATCAGCAGGCGTTTGCGGGCCGTCAGGCTGCGGTAGAACGCCGTCTGCTCCTCCGGCCGCTGCGGGACGGCGGCGGGATCCGCGCCGAGCGCGCCGATCAGCAGGCGCAGGGCCGTCTCCACCGGCATCGGCGCGTTCCCGGCGTCGAATCCGCGCAGGTCCAGGTAGATCTGCCCGTCCGGGAAGCGGTCCACGTGGTGGTGCGCCCAGTACAGGGCCAGCCAGGTCTTGCCGATGCCGCCGTACCCGCCGATGGCGGAGATCATCGCCACCCGGTCCCTGCCGTCGCCGGTCAGCGCGTCGTCCAGGGTGGCCAGCTCGCGCGGGCGTCCGACGAACACCGGCGGCGGCGCGGGCAACTGGCGCGGCACCATGATCCCGGCGGGTGGAGGCGTGGGCGCGGGAGGCGCCGGGGCGGATTCGGCGGGGGCGGGCGCCACCGCGGCGGTGAGCATCTGGTGGTGCAGGAGCCGCAGGTCGGGGCCGGGGTCCACACCGAGGTCGGCGGCCAGCCGCTTGCGGATCCGCTCGTACTGCTGGAAGGCCTCGCCCTGGCGGCCGCTGCGGTACAGGGCGAGGATCAGCTGGGCGGCCGGCCGCTCGTCCAGCGGGTGTTCGGCCGCCAGGGACTCCAGGGGGCCGAGGAGCGCGGCGTGGCCGCCGCGGCGCAGCCGTACGTCGTGGTAGGCCAGGCGCGCGGCCAGCCGCTCACCCTGGAGGATGTGCCGCTGGGCCCTCGCCCACGAGGTGTCCAGGTCGGCGAAGGGCTCGCCGCGCCACAGGTCCAGCGCCTGCTCGTACAGGCGTTCGGCGGTGGCGTCGTCGCTCGTGCGGGCCCGGTTCCGCAGGTCACGGAAGCGGTGCAGGTCCACCGCGCTCTCGTCGGCCCGCAGCAGGTAGCCGCCGCCGCTGCGGCGGATGCCGCCGTCCCAGGCCGCCGGCAGGGACGTACGCAGCCGGGACAGGTAGCTCTGCAGGGTCGCGGTCGGCCGACGCGGCGGATCCTCCCCCCACACGCAGTCGGTCAGCTGGTCGAGGGACACCGGCTGGCTGACCTTCACCAGCAGCGCCGCCAGCACGCTTCGCTGCCTGGCCGGCCCCAGCTCGATCGCCTGGCCGTCGGCCCAGGCGCAGATCTCCCCCAGCACGCCGAAATCGACTCGTAGCACTCAGCCCTCCAGAGACCGGCTCATCATCCGGGGGTCGCGACCCCGTCTGGATGCTCGCATGCCGCGGGGCGCCCCGCACCACCGCTCGCGCGAGTGGAGCAAGGGGTCGTGCGCTCTGGGTAGTTATACTCGGTAGATATACCCCAATATGAACAATTTCCCCCCAGATCGACGCTGATGACCCCGGCGACGTGGTGAAGGGGATGGGATGGGCGAACAGCGTGCGCAGGGTCCGCGGACCGTGTCGGCGGACCGGATTTCCGAGGAGCGAAGACGGCTGCTCGCGGAGGTCGGTGACGATCTGTGGGGGATCGAGCTCCTGCGGTTCGCGCTCGAGCAGGCGGTGGCCGATCTTGCCGGGCTCGGCGGGATGGTGCACCTCGGCAGCCCCGGCCACGGCGGCGGGCTGCGTCTCGTCGTGACCAGCGGGCTACCCCCCGTGCTCACCCACGCGTGGGAGCGCGTCGACGGCAACGGCCCGCTCGCCCCGGCCCGCGCTTTCCGCAACGCCGCGTCCGTCCGGGTCTCCATGGCGAACATCGCCGCCGGCATCCCCCAGCAGGGCTCCGCCACGGCCGAGGCCCGGTCCTGGCCGGTCGGCACGGCGATGACGGCCGTCCCGCTGCTCGGCCCCGGCGGTCCGGTCGGCGCGCTGTCGATCGTGACAGCCTCCTCCCACGAGCCGTCGCCCGGCCAGCGGGCCTTCCTCGACCTGCTGAGCCGATGGGTGGGCGGGCGCCTGGGCAGGCCCTCCGCTCCACTGCCCGGCTCGGGCCCCATGGGCGGGCGGAGCCGGTCCGCCGGCTCTCACCTGCCGCAGCATCTGGAGACCATCGGCACGTGGGACTGGGACATCCGGACCGGGGACGCCATCTGGAACGACGCGATGCTGACCCTGCTCGGCATCGAGCCGGGCGCCTTCGACGGACGCATCGAGACCTGGATGGCCCTGGTCCACCCCGAGGATCTGCCGTGGGTGCTGACCGACATCGACGAGGCGATCCGCGCGGGCAGGATGTACAACACCGAGTACCGGGTGTGCCGCCCGGACGGGACGGACGTCTGGGTACGGGCCCGTGGCCGGTTGCTGGTCGACGAGAACGGCGAGCCGGCGCGCATGGTCGGCACGCTGTGGGACATCACCAAGACCCATGACGACCTCGAGGCGGTCGCCGAGCAGCGGACGGATCACGCCGAGCGCGCGGCCCAGGAGCGGTCCGCGCGTATCAAGCAGCTGACCAGGGCGCTGGCCGAGGCGGTCACCGTGCGGGACGTCTTCGACGCCTCCGCCGAGCACATCCTGCCGGCGTTCGGCGCCGCCGGTCTCATGCTCACCTTCCTGGAGGGCGACCACCTGCGGCCGGTCGGGTTCACCGGGTACTCGCAGGAGTTCGTCGACCGGGTGACCCGGATCCCCGCCACCGCGGGGCTCCCGATCTCTCAAACCCTGCGGGAGCGCACGCCGATGTTCATCAACTCGGTCGAGGAGTACATCGAGCGCTACCCCGAGACGGCCGACCTGCCGGCGGCGGGCGGCAAGAAGGCGTGGGCCTTCCTCCCGATGATCGCCTCGGGACGCCCCGTCGGCAGCTGCGTCGTCTCCTTCGCCGAGCCGCGCCAGTTCACGGGCGAGGAGCGCAACCTGCTCACCACGCTCAGCGGGCTGGTCGCCCAGGCCATGGAACGGGCCCGCCTGTACGACAGGGAGCACACGCGCGCCCAGGAACTGCAGCGCGGGCTGCTCCCCCGCGGGCTGCCCGACGTGCCCGCGGTCACCGCCGCGGCCCGCTACCTGCCCGCCGGCAAGGACATGGAGGTGGGCGGCGACTGGTACGACGTCATCCCGCTGTCGGCGGACCGGGTCGCCCTCGTCATCGGCGACGTCATGGGACACGGCGTGGCCGAGGCGGCCACCATGGGCCGCCTGCGTACGGCTGTCCGCACCCTGGCCGACCTGGAGCTGCCTCCTGACGAGCTGCTCACCCACCTCAACGACGTGGTCAGCGGCCTCGGCGACGACTTCTACGCCACCTGCCTGTACCTGGTCTACGACGCCACCACCCGCTCCTGCGTGCTCACCCGCGCCGGCCATCCGCCGCCCGCGGTCGTCCACCCCGACGGCGCCGTCCACTTCCCCGACGCCGATCCGAACTCGCCCCTCGGCGCCGCGACCCCGCCCTTCGACACCGTACGGATGGAGCTGCCCGAAGGCAGCCTGCTGGTGCTGTACACCGACGGCCTGGTCGAGTCCGCCACCCTCGACATCGACCAGGGCATCGCCGATCTCGCCAAGGCGCTGGGCGACACGGTCCCCAGGATCCCGCCCGCGGCGACGTGCCGGCACCCGGACCGGGACGCCACCCCGCTGCACTGC
Organism: Nonomuraea sp. NPDC003707; assembly: GCF_053587055.1. Taxonomy (NCBI): domain Bacteria; kingdom Bacillati; phylum Actinomycetota; class Actinomycetes; order Streptosporangiales; family Streptosporangiaceae; genus Nonomuraea; species Nonomuraea sp. NPDC003707. Next base: position 145,204 of record NZ_JBSFNK010000029.1, read on the forward strand.
GCCGAGTGCCTGGAATCCCTGTGCGACAGCCTCACCGCCACCCTGCTGCCCGGCAGGCAGGGCACCGCCGACGACGCGGCCCTGCTGGTGGTCCGCACCCATGCGCTGCCGAACGACGACATGGCCACCTGGCCGCTGCCCGAACACCCCAAGGCCGCCGGCGAGGCCCGCGAACACGTCCGCGCCCAGCTCAGCGCCTGGCACCTGGACGACCTGTCGATGACCACCGAGCTGCTGGCCAGCGAGCTGGTCGGCAACGTCGTCCGCCACGCCAAGGGCCCCATCCACCTGCGCCTGCTCCGCAGCGACGTGCTCACCTGCGAGGTCTCCGACGGCAGCCTGACCACGCCCCGCATCCGCCGCGCCGCCGACACCGACGAGGGCGGCCGCGGGCTCCAGCTGGTCTCCGCGATCTCCCATCGCTGGGGCACCCGCTACACCGACACCGGCAAGTGCATCTGGACCGAACAGCCCCTCCAGCCCGCGCAGCCCGCCCTCTAGGAGGATCTCGCTCCCAAGGCGTCGAGCCTCTCCCGCACGTGCTTCGCCTTCTCGGTGCGGTGCTGGTCCTGGTAGATGGCGAGGGCCTGGCCCCAGGCCCGGGCGGCTTCGCCGTCCTGGCCGAGGGCGTGGTGGGTGTCGCCGAGGTGGAAGAGCGTGTCGGCCTCCTGGCTGGCGTTGCCGGTCTCCCGCCGCAGCGTCAGGGCCTCGCGGTAGTAGTCGAGAGCCCGGGCGTGACGGCCGGTGTGGTGGGCGATGTAGCCGAGACTGTCGAGGGTCGCCGCCTCGCCGTTGCGGTCGCCATGGCTGCGGAGCAGGGCCAGCGCCTGCTCGCAGTGCTCCCGGGCCCTGGCGAAGTCGCCGAGCATCGCGGTGCCCCACCCCAGGGAGTTGAGCGCGTTGGCCTCCCCCATGGCGTCGTCGATGTCCCTGTACAGCCGCAGGGCGTGCTCCAGATGGACCAGCGCCTGCGCGGGCTCCTCCCGGTGGCCCCACGCCAGCCCGAGCGTATGGCGGACATGGGCCTGGCCGGCGATGTCTCCCGACTGCTCGTACAGGGCGAGGGCTTCGGCGAAATGGGACAGCGACTCCGCGTGGAGCCCCGCCCGGGTGCAGGCGCGGCCGAGCAGCTGGTGGACCATGGCATGGGCGGTCGCATCGGCCACGTGTTCGACGGCGCCGGACGCCAGGCGCCAGGCCGCGACACAGTTCTGGAGCAGGTTGTGGCCCAGGTGGAAGGTGTCGAGCGTCCAGGCCAGCTGCCATACGGCGCCATGAAGACCGTGCTCGGCGGCCAGCCGCTGGGCGGCGAGCGCGCAGGCGTGCTCGGCCTTGAACCAGGCCTGTGCCGCCGCCACGTCCGCCAGGGCGTCCGTCAGGCAACCGGGAGCGGGCGGCTCCATCCGGATGGCGCTTCGCCGGCGCGGGGAGAGCAGGCGGTCGGCGGCGTACGACGTGTGCAGGTAGAAGTCCACGAGACGGCGCACGGCGCCGGCACGGGCATCCGCGCTCAGGTCGAGGCGGGCGCGGTCGATGGCGTAGAGGCGGACGAGATCGTGCATCCGATACCGGCCGGGAACGTGCTGATCCAGCAGATGGGCGGTTTCCAGGGTGCGCAGCAGCGTACGCGTGTGCGCCACCGGGCGGCCGATGAGGCTCGCGACGGCGAGCAGGCTCGTGTCCGGGCCCGTCACGAGGCCCAGATGGGCGAAGGTCTCGGCCGCCTCGGGGGCCAGCACGCGGTAGGAGGAGCCGAAGACCTCCCGCAGGTCGGTGCTCAGCTCGTCGGTCTGCAGGGCGTCCAACCGGGTGGGCTCCGCCTGGAGCTCGTCCGCCAGCGCGGTGAGGGGAAGGCCGGCGTTGATGATGGCCCGCGCCGCGACGATCCCGAGGGCCAGCGGCAGCCCCGCGCACGTCTTGATGATGCCGTCCACCGCCTCGCGTTCGGCCGCCATGCGGTCCTGGCCCAGGCGGCGTCTGAGCAGCTGGCCGGCCTGCGCGTCGGAGAGCGGCGCGAGGCGCAGTAAGTGGGCGCCCTCGGCCGCGATCAGGCCGGTGAGCGCGGTCCGGCCGGTCACCAGGGTGAGGGCCTCCGGAGACGGGGGCAGCAGTGGGCGCACCTGGTCCGGCTCGCGGGCGTTGTCCAGGAGGACGAGCACCCGCCGACCGGCCAGCAGACTCCGGTAGAGCCCGATCTGCTCGCCGAAGGCGGAGGGCATCCGGTGGTGGGGCACGTGGAGGAACCCGAGCAGGATCCGCACCGCCTCCGACGGTGGCATGGGCGTCGCGCCGGGGCTGAAGCCCCGCAGGTCCACGTAGAGCTGGCCGTCGGGAAAGCGGTCGCGTGCCGTGTGGGCCCAGTGGGCGGCGAGCGCGGTCTTCCCGACCCCGCCGGTGCCGGTGATCACGCAGGTCGTGGCGGTGCGCGGCGGGGCCTCGTCCGGGAGCGGGAGGAGCCCGTCCAGCTCGAACAGCTCGGCTTCCCTGCCGCTGAAATGCTTGACGTCCGAGGGGAGCCGGCAGACCGGCGTCCACGGTGCGGGCTCGCTCACCGGCGTGGTGCCGGCCAGGATGGCGGCCTGCAGCTGCTGGAGCTCCTCGCCGGGCTCCAGGCCCAGCTCGTCGGTGAGCACCGAGCGGGCGTGCCGGAAGGCCTCCAGCGCTTTGTCCCGCTGTCCCGCTCGCGAGTGCGCGAGCATGAGCAGCCGCCATGCGCGCTCGCGCAGCGGCTGCTCGGCGACGAACGCGCGGAGGTCCTCGATCACCTCCGTGGGCCGGCCGAGGGCGAGCTTCGCTTCGGCCCAGTCCAGCCTGACCACGGCCAGCCGCTCTTCCAGCTCGGTCACGCGGGCGAGCATGTGACCGGAGAGCTTGGTGCCTTCGGCGGGTTTGCCCCGCCACATCCCCAGAGCCCTCTCGAACTGGGCGACGGCGGCGCGGACGTCGCCCGCCTCGGACTCCTTCCGCGCCAGCCGGATCGCCTGTTCGAACTGCAGGAGGTCCACCTCCTCGGCATGTGCCTCGAAGGTGTAGCCCGTTTCCCTGGTGAGCAGCCGCGTGTCGAGCGACAGGCTCCTGCGGAGCTGGCCGATGTAGGTCTGCAGGTTGGGGATGGCGGAGGGAGGGGGGTTTTCCCACAGGGCCTCCACCAGCCGCTCCCGGGACACCAGCGTGTTGACGTTGAGCAGCAGGCTGGCGAGGACGGCGCGCGGCTTGCCGCTGAGATGCACCTGCCTGCCATCGGCCCAGCTCACCCGTACCGGGCCCAAGATTGCAAAGGTCGCGTCGACCATGACCCGCTCCTCGCCTGTAGTGGCTCTGTAGCGTGCTTGTGGCACCAGCGCCGATTGTGACCCAGCGGGCATTCATGGTCGAGAGGGACAGGCCGGAAAGATCTTTCCGGCCTGTCGCCAACGGTCAGCTCGCGCTGCAGGAGACCGTCGGCCAGGTCTGGTTGCCGTTGTGCTGGATCGTCACGCCCCAGTTGTCGCCGTTGCCGTTGGGCCTGGCGGTCAGCACCTGGGCGCTGGGGTAACTGGCGGTGATGTTCCAGGTAGCGATGATCTTCGCCGGGGACGGCACGTTCATCGTCACGGTCCAGTTGCTGGAGCCGCTGACGGCGACGTTGAGATTGTACCGGTCGCTCCACTGCTGCCCCGCGGACAACGACGCGGTGCAGCCGCCGCCGGGGTTGCCGCCTCCTCCGCCGGAGGAGCCGTCCACCGTGATGTTGGAGTTTCCGCTGCTCTGATATCCCTCTGTCGCGAGGATCATGTAATCGTGGCTGCCCAGGCTCATGCCGTAGCGGGCCCATGCGTCGAAATGGTTGCCGGCGGTGATGGTGCCGCCCGTTTTCTTCGACTGCCGGACGCTCCAATATTGGTTGAAGGTTCTCGTGCCTTCGATGGAGGGGGCGTTGTACCGCGTCGTCTGGTAGACGTCGTACGTGCCGCCGTCGCTGGTCACGGTGCCCTTGTACGTGCCCGTGGGCCGGTAGGTGCCCCAGTTGTCGACGACGTAATACTCCACGAGCGGATTTCTCGTCCAGCCGTAGAGGGCCAGATAGGCGTTGCCGGACGGGTTGAAGCTGCCCGAGTAGTTCACGGTCCTGCGTCCGCCGGGGTTCCAGCCCTTACCGGCGACGAAATTGCCGGTGTTGCTCCATGAGGTGCTGTAATTGCCGCCGGATCCGAGGTTCATGGACACCGACCCGGCTCTGTCGGTCCAGAACGAATAGAAGTAGCCGTTGTTGGTGCCGGTCTGGTTGGAGGTTATGGGGGCCGCGTTGGCGATGCCGGGCGGCATCACGATGGCGACGACCAGCGCCACGACCAAGGCGCAGGCACGGCGGATGAGCATGTGCTTCCTCCTCGCGACGGTTCCGAAATTATCGGCTTTCGATCGAAAGTATCGGCACTGCTTTACAGAGGTGTCAACGAGCCTTGTCAGTCGCCAGACCCGAGGGAACCATTCAGCCTGGTCAGCGAACGAGATGCATTGGTGAAAGTTTCGTACACGTTCCGAAACGACGGTTTATTCGATGGAGGCGTGTTTCTTGCCGCTTGTACAGTGACTGCGGCCGAGCGGGGGGAGGGATCATGCGCGTGCACTATCCGCGTACTCCTCACCTGCCCTGGTCGCCCGGTGCGACCCCGGACGACGTGCGCGCGGGCGACCTGTCCGGGCTGCGCGGGCGGGAGGTCGTGGTCACCGAGAAGCTCGACGGGGAGAACACCACCCTGTACGCCGACGGGATGCACGCCAGGTCGCTGGACTCGGCCCACCATCCGTCCCGGGCGTGGGTGAAGGGTCTGCAGGGGCGGATCGGCGGGCGGATCCCCGCGGGGTGGCGCGTGTGCGGGGAGAACCTGTACGCCCGGCACTCCATCGCGTACCAGGGGCTGGAGAGCTGGTTCTACGGGTTCTCGGTCTGGGACGGCGATCGGTGCCTGGGCTGGGACCGCACGGTCGGCTTCCTGCGCGGGCTGGGGGTCCCGGTGCCGCCGGTGCTGTGGCGCGGCGTCTTCGACGAGCGGGCGCTGCGGGGGTTGCGGCTGGACCCGGACCGGCAGGAGGGCTACGTGGTGCGGGCCGCCGAGGGGTTCGGGCGGGCGGAGTTCGCGGGGCGGGTGGCCAAGTGGGTGCGGCCGCGGCACGTGCGGACGGACACGCACTGGATGCACGCCACCGTCGTGCCGAACGCTCTGGGCCCGGCGGCGGCGCTGTGGTCGGTGCGCTCGGGCGCGGACCCCGACGTGAGCGCCCTGCTGGCCGCGTTGGACCTGCCCGGAACCGAAGGAGCGGCCCCGGAGGCGATGGCTTCGGGGGCGGTGGCTTCGGGGGCGGTGGCCGAGGTGGTGGCGCGGCTGGACGCTATCGGCCGGTGTGGAGATGCCCGGCTGGCCGGGGTGCTGGCCGTGGTGGCGCACGCCGTGCCGCGGGCCACGTTGGCGGCGCGGCTGGCGGGGCCGCTGGGCATGCGGTCGGCGCGGCGGGTCGCGGACCTGGTCGGGCTGCACGGTGCGCTGCACCGCCCGTACCCGGACGAGGAGCGGCGGGCCGGGCTGGGGCGCATGGCGTTGGCCGCCGACCTGGGCGTGCTGCACGCCGTCGCGGCGTCCGTGCCGGCCGGGCGCGCGGACGACGAGCGCGACCAGGCCCGCGAGCAGGTCGAATGGTCGGCCCTGCACGCCGAGGACGCCGGGCTGCTCGGCCCGGAGCCGCTGGAGCCGTTCCGCGCCGGCCTGCGCGAGGCCCTGGCCGGCCTCGGCGCGGAGGCGGCCGACCGGTGCTGGGCGGAGGCCCGCGACTCCTGGGCCAGGGGACGGATCTCGACGGCCGAGGAGGCCGTGGCGGCGACCTGGCGGTGGCGGTCCAGGCCGTTCCCCAGGCTGGTGCAGCTGGTCGGGCCGTCTGGCAGCGGGAAGAGCACGTTCGCGGCGGGTCTTTCGGGGATCGACGCGTACCTGTCGCTGGACGACCTGCGCCAGGCCCGGGGCTCGCGGGCGGACCAGCGGGCCAACCGGGAGGTGCTCGGCGAGGGGCTCGACCGGCTCGACGCCGCCCTGGCCGCCGGGGGCACCGTGGTGTGGGACGCCACCTCGCTCAACCAGCACCAGCGTTCCCTCGTCCACGCCGTGGCGCGCCGCCGCGACGCGCTGACCACGCACGCGGTCGTGCTGGTGGAGGAGGACGAGCTGCACCGGCGCAACGCCCGCCGCCCCCACCCGGTGCCCGCGCACGTGCTGGCCGCGCAGGCGCACCGGTTCGTCCCGCCGTATCCCGGGCAGGCCCACCGCACCTGGTACGTCGGGGCGCGCGGCACCGTCGACGACGTGGACGGGACCTTGGAGGCGTGATGCGTACCAGTGAGGAGATCTACCACCGGATCCGCTGGGACCCGCGATTCGACCCGTCCCGGTTCGTCCTGGGGGTCGGCCAGCGCAACGCCGCCCCCAAGCGCGTCGCGCTGCCCGCCTTCACCCCGGGAGGCGACATCCCCTGGCACCGGGTGCTGTTCGTCGAGGCGGACGGCGAGCTGGTCTGGGACCGTGCCACGGGCCTGGACCGCGTCGACACCTGCGAGGCCGGCCGGGCACGCGACCCGCGCCGCCTGCGGCCGCCGTTCTTCACGGCCAGGACCCCGCACGCCTGGGATCCGGTGGACGGATGGCGCCCGGCCATCGGACGCGGGCGCGCCGGGCACCCGGCTCCGCGCGTGCTGACGTGGAACACGCTGTGGGACCGCTACGACAGCGATCTCCTCGACACGGCCCGGCGCCGTCGCCTGCTCCTCGCGGCCCTCGAAGCGGGCGACGCCGACGTCATCGCCTTGCAGGAGGTCGAGCCCGAGCTGGTGTCGATGCTGCTGGCGGCCCCCTGGGTACGCGCCGGCTACACCCTCGGCACCGACCCGTACGGCCCGGACATCGACGACAGCGGCCTGCTGCTGCTCAGCCGCCTGCCCGTACGGGAGGCGGCCCGGCACGAGCTCGGCCCGCACAAGTCGGTGGCCGCCATCGCCGTGGACACCGCCACCGGCGTCCTCGTCGTCGCCGCCACCCACCTGACCAGCGACCACTCCGGCGACGGCGCGGCCAGGCGGCGGGCCGAGCTGGCCAGGATCGCCGAGGGGCTGGCCGGTGTGGACGGCGACGTGATCCTGCTGGGCGACTTCAACGACGGCACGGACACCCCCGCGTCCGCGCTCGGCCTGCGCGACGCCTGGACGGAGGCGCACGGACCCGACCAGACCCCCACCTTCGACCCGGACGCCAATCCGCTGGCGGCGCTCGCCTCCCTGTCCGGCCGGGCCTCGCGCCTGGACCGGATCCTGCTGCGCGGCCGGCCTCGAGTGGTCTCGGCGGCCCTGCGCGGCGACACGCCCACCCCCGACGGGCTGTACGTCTCCGACCACTACGGGGTGGAGGCGGTCCTGGACCTCGCGGGTGCGGAGCCCGGCGGGGTGCTCGACGTGCCGCCAACGGCGCGGACGGCGGTGGCGTGGATACCGCCGCGGGAGCTGTGGCCGCCGATCCAGGCCGTCCGCCGCGCGCACGATCCGCAGATCGACCGCTGGCCGCCGCACGTCAACCTGCTCTTCGGTTTCGTGCCGGAGTCGGAGTTCGAGGCGGCGGCGTCCCTGGTGGCCGCGGCCGCCGCCGAGGTCGCGCCGTTCACCGCCAGGCTGGAAGGGGTGCGTACGTTCCGGCACCGCGACCACTCGACGGCCTGGCTCGACCCCGCCGCCGGCGACCCGGCGCCCTGGGCCCGCCTGCGCCGCGCGCTCGAACGCCGCTTCCCCCGCTGCGAGGGACGCCCCGAGGGCTTCACCCCGCACCTGACGCTCGGCCGTACGGACGACCCGATCCGGCTGGCCGGGATGGCGGCGGAGGTGGGAGAGCTGGTGCTGCTGTCGCGCCGCGCGGACGAGGCCATGCGCCCCCGAGCGCGGGTCACCCTGGGCACGGGCGAGATCCACTGGATCGCCGAGCCCGCGACCGGCGGAAAGGAGCAACACGACACCTCGACCGATCGGGTGACCGGCGGAAAGGAGCAGCGCGACGCCTCGGCCGGCCGAAAGGAGCAGCCCGACGACTCGGCCGATCGGGTGGCCCGGCGGCTGGCGGAGGCGCTGCGGCCGGGCGTCGTGTCCGTCGCGGGATCCCGGCGCATGGGCTGCGAACTCCCCGGCGCGGACCTGGACCTGGTGGCCGCGCTGCCCGGCGAACCGGACATGGCCGAGGTCGAGGCCCGGGTGCGGACCGCGCTGCCCGACCTCGACCGGCTGCGCCAGGTGATCGGCGCGCGGGTGCCGGGCCTGCGGTTCCGTACGGACGGGCTGGAGGTGGACCTGACCGTGGTCCCCACCGGATCGCTGCACCCCGAGCAGGCGCCGGCCCGCCGCGCCGAGCTGGGCGAGGCGGCCGCGATCGCCTTGAGCGCGGTCAGCGACGCGGACGCGATCCGCGCCGCCGTCGGCGGGCAGCACGACCGTTTCGTCCTGCTCGCCCGGCGGGTGAAGGCGTGGGCGCGGGCACGCGGCCTGGACTCGGCCCCGTTCGGCGGGCTGCCCGGCCTGGCCTGGACGGTCATGGCCGCGCACACCGTACAGGAGAGCGGCGACCTGCCCGCCGACGACCTGCTGAGCCTCTTCTTCAGTACGTGGGCCGCCTGGGACTGGCGAGACCCGATCGCCCTCGGCCCCGCCTCGCCCCAGTCGGCCCCGATCGCGGTGATGACGCCCAGCGCCCCCGTACGCAACTGCGCCCGCCAGGTCACCCCCGGCGGCCTGGACCTGCTCACCCAGGAGCTCTACCAGGCATGGGAGCTCGTCGAGAGCGGCCGCTCCGCCGAACTGCCCGCACCGCCGCCCCTCCACCGGCGCCACGCGGCCTGGGCGGTCCTGACCGTGCGCTCGGACCGCCCTGAGGAGCTTGACGTGACGCTCGGCCGCGTCAGAGGGCGGATGCTGGACCTGCTCGCCGCCCTGGAAGAGGCCGGGTTGCGGGACGTCCACGCCTGGCCGCGCCCGTTCGAGACCGGTCCTCGATCGGCCCGCTACGCCATCGGGCTGGGCCGCACTCCCCCGCCGGCCGCGCGGCTCGGCGAGATCACCGGCCGATGGGCCAGGGGCCTGCCGGGTGTCACGGTCGAACGGGCCGAGTGCGGCGGCGTACCGACCCTGACCTGACGGACGCCGGTCAGGTGGAGAAGCGCCTGCGGTACGCCCACCCGCCCACCGCGGCCAGCGCCACGACGCCCACCGCCACCAGGGCGGCCAACAGCACGCCGGTGCCCCCGTCGGGACCGGCGGACTCGGTGGCGGCGGACTTGGCAGCGGCGGACCCGGCTGAAGTCGGCTCGGCCGCAGTCGACCCGGCCGCAGTCGACCCGGCGATGGTGGGCTCGGCGGCGCCGGTGTGGCGGACCCGGGTGGACGTGCCCAGGGCGGCGATCAGCTCCCGGGTGACCCCATTGCCGTCGTCACGCCGCAGCGGCCGGTCGCCGGCCGGCAGCGACGCGTTGCCCGAGCAGCTGGACGTGGTCAGCGCCTCGTCACGCCCGCCGGCGAACACCAGGTGGCGGCTGCCCGCGGCGAAGTCGTACCCGCAGGCCGGCCCTTCGCTACGGGTGGAGACCTGGAACCACTCCCGCGCCTGCCCCTTGTAGACGTGGTCGGCGCGGAGGACGGCGATGACGTGCCCTCCGCCGCTCTCATCCGGGCTCACGCCGACCCGAGTCACCGTGCCGGCGAACACGGCGACCGCGCTCTCCATCTGATCTTGCGGGCCCCGTTCCACGCACTTGCAGGCGGACGCCGTGCCGCCGGTGAACATGATCAGCCCTGCCACGAGGGCGAGCAGGGCGAGAACGCGTGCTGTCATGCCCTCTTGACGTACGACGCCGAAGATCGGTTCGCGCAGCCTCAGTACCGGCCTCGGCAGCCTCGGCAGCCGGGCGGCGGCACCGGCCGGGCGTCGCTCCACCCCGCCCGCACGACGGTCGAGGCCACCCCCGCGACGCCCCGCGGGAGGCCGGGCAGGGGCGCCACCTGCTGGACCGCCCACAGCTCGCCGCTCCCCGGGTCGATGACGAGCTGGACGCGGACGGCGTCGTTGACGCGCAGCTGCAGGGTCACACCTCGGCGGCCCGCCGGGTCGCGGACGTCGTCGACCACGCGGGCCCCGGGCAGGGCGGCCAGCATGCGGTAGGCCGCCGCCCGGGTGCCCGGGGTCGCCGGAACGTCCTTGACAAGCCGGATCCCCGCTGCCCGCACCCAGTCGTCCGGGCTCTGGTCGTAGCCGAGCGGGACGTGCCTCAGGAGCTCGGTCCTGAGCGCGGTCGCCTCTCGGGGAAGCGCGAGCAGCTGCTCCAAGGTCGGCTGCCACCCTGGCGCCAGACTCAGAGCCCTCTTCAGCGTGCGCACCGGGTAGAAGCGCAGCTTGGGGTCGCACTCCCGGGCGGGACAGAGCTTCGGGGAGCCCGCCCGCCTCCACGCCGCGGCGGCCTCGGCGCCGTAGGGCTTGGCCGAGACGGGTTCGTACCAGGTGTAGCCGTCGTGGTCCCGCCCGAGCACCAGCACGTCCTTGCCGCGTTCCTCGACGAGGAAGCCCTCCGTACCCTTCGAACGGACGACCTCCTCGATCTCCAGCCACCAGTAGCGGCCGCTGCCCTGAGGCTGCGCCGCGAGCTTGCCGGCTGCCGCGTCCAGGAGTTGTCCGGGGGTGGAGGCGACCTGTTCCCGGCCCGGCGAGGGCACCAGGAGCACGACCGCGCCGATCACGAGGACCACGGCCATCGCCGCGAGCGCGATCCCCCGCCATCCGCGCGCCACCGAACGCCGGCCACGGACCCGCCGCGCCGCAGGGCCCGCGGTCCGACCGGTGGGCCGAGCGGCGGGACGGGCGGCGGGACGGGCGGCGGTGGCTTCGGCGAGCCGGGCCCGTGCCGCGGCGTGCTGCGCCGGCGAAAGCGGCGGTACGTCCGGCATCACCCGGTCGATGAACTCGAGCTCCTTCATCACACCTCCACCCCCAACGCCGCGCGCAGCTTGGTCCTGGCCCTGCTCAGCCGCGAGGCGACGGTTCCCTCGGCGACCTTCAACGCGGCGGCCACCTCCGCGTAGTTCAGCCCGCCGTACGCCACCAGCAGCACGACGTCACGTTCGCCGGCCGAGAGCTTGGTGAGCGCCTTGGCCAGCCGCCCGACCGTCACCTCGGCGGTGAGCCGGTCGATCACCCGGTCGTGGGGCCCGTCGTCGGGCGGCGGCCCGGTTCTCGCCAGCGCGCGGTACCGGCGCACCTCCGTACGCCGGTGCCGCCCGATCAGGTTGGTCGCGATGCCGTACAACCACGGCCTGATCTCGCCGAACGACGGATCGAACGCCTCGCGCTGATCGAAGGCGATCAGAAAGGTCTCGGCCGCGAGGTCCTCGGCCACGTCGAGGCCGACCCGTCGGCCGAGGTAGCGGCGGATCTCCTCGTAGTGGGCGTCGAAGACCGCTTCGAACGCGTCAGGGGCAGTGATCACTCAAGGACTCCCGAATGAGATGGACACCCCTTCTTGCCCGCGGCGAGCCTCGCCTTCCCGCGAATTCTCCATTTACGACATCCGGTTTATTTGTTAAGAAGGTTTATTAACGAATAGACCAGCCTAGAGAGGGACCCCATGGCGCGCTCTCGGCTCATCCTCATCCTGTTATCGGCCTGTGCACTGCTGGTGAACGCCGCGGGCGTGGCGCCGCCCGCCTCCGCGCAGGCCGTACCGGCGACGACCGCCCTGACGGGATACAAGATCCAGTCCACGGCGAAGGTGTCCGACTCCGGGGCCGCGATCTCCACGCCCGGTTACGCGGCCACCGGCTGGTATCCGGTGGGCCCCCGCTCGACCGTCCTCGCCGGCCTGCTGCAGAACAACGTCTACCCGGACCCCTTCTACTCCACGAACATGCAGTCGATCCCGACCGCGGACTTCGACGTGCCGTGGTGGTACCGCTCCGACTTCACCCTCGGCGGCGAGTCCGGATTGCGGACCTTCCTCGACGTCAGCGGCGTGATCTCCAGCGCCGACGTGTGGGTGAACGGCACCCAGGTCGCCACCGCCGCCCAGGTGGCCGGGGCCTACACCCGCAACGAACGGGACGTCACCGCCCTGGTGCACCCGGGCGTCAACTCGGTGGCCTTCCGCATCAACCCGAACAACCCCGACAACCACCTCACGATCGGCTGGATCGACTGGGTGCAGCTGCCGCGCGACGACAACATGGGCATCTTCCGCGACGTCCTGATCCGGCGCAGCGCCGACGTCTCGCTGCGCGACGCGCATGTGATCACGAACCTCGCGGTGCCGGGGCTCGACCGCGCCGACCTCACCATCAAGGTCGACGTCCGCAACGCCACCGGCAGCGCCGTGAACGCCACCGTCAAGGGGACGATCGGCTCGATCGAGTTCTCGCAGGACGTCGCGCTGGCCGCGAACCAGACCAAGCGGATCACGTTCAACCAGACGCTGGCCAACCCGCAGGTGTGGTGGCCGCACACGATGGGCGCCCAGCCCCTCTACGACCTGAACCTCACGGCGACAACCGGCGGCGCGGAGAGCGACACGCTGACCCAGCGCTTCGGCGTGCGCAAGGTGGAGTCCGGCAAGAACGCCGGCGGCCGCCGCTACTACAAGATCAACGGCAGGCCGATCCTGATCAGGGGCGGCGGCTGGTCTCCCGACATCTTCCTCCGCAAGAACCTGGGCTACCTGGAAGACAAGATCCGCTACGTCAAGGACCTCGGCCTCAACACGATCCGCGTCGAAGGCCACCTGGACACCGACGAGCTCTACGACCTGGCCGACAAGTACGGCATCCTGACCATGCCCGGCTGGGAGTGCTGCGACAAGTGGGAAGGCTCCTTCAGCAGCTCCGACTATCCGATCGCCAAGGCGTCCATGCAGGCGGAGGCCACCCGGCTGCGCAACCACCCCAGCGTGATCTCGTTCCTGATCGGCTCGGACAACCCGCCGCCGGCCCAGAAGGAGACCAACTACCTCGACGCCCTCACCGCGGCCGAGTGGCAGCTCCCGATCGTGTCCGTGGCCTCCGACAAGTCGAGCCCGCAACTGGGCAACTCGGGCATGAAGATGCCCGGCCCGTACGACTGGGTGCCGCCGAGCTACTGGTACAACAAGCGCGAAGGCGGGGCGTTCGGCTTCAACTCCGAGACCGGCGCCGGCCCCGACGTCCCGACGCTCGACTCGCTCAAGCGGATGATGACCTCCGCGCAGATCGACTCGCTCTGGCAGAGCCCGAGCGCGACGCAGTATCACCGCTCGCCGTCGAGCACCTTCGACGACCTGACCATCTACCACAACGCCCTCAGAGGCAGGTACGGCGTCCCGTCCGGCCTGACGGACTACATGAAGAAGGCGCAGCTCGCCCAGTACGAGGCGGTCCGAGCGCAGTTCGAGGCCTACGGCCGCAACTTCACCGACTCGAGCAACCCGTCCACGGGCGTCATCTACTGGATGCTCAACAGCGGCTGGTCCTCGCTCCACTGGCAGCTCTTCGACTACTACCTGGACCAGGGCGGCTCCTACTGGGGCGCCCGCGAGGCCAACAAGCCCTTGCACGTGCAGTACTCGTACGACAACAAGTCCGTCGTCGTGGTCAACTCCGGCGTCTCGGCCGCCTCGGGCCTGACCGTCAAGACGGACCTGTTCAACATGGACGGATCCGCCAAGTACAGCAACACCGCGACGGTCAGCGTCCCCGCCGACGGGGGCAAGGCCACCGCGGTGACCGTACCGGCCGTCAGCGGTCTCTCCACGACCTACCTGGTACGGCTGACGCTGCTGCGCGACGGCCAGGAGATCGACCGCAACGTCTACGCCCTGTCCACCTCGGACGACGTGATCGACTGGGACAACAACGACTGGTACTACGTACCGACCTCCAGCTACGCCAACCTGAAGGGCCTCAACAACCTGGCCCAGGCCCCGATCACGGCCACCGCCTCCGCGCCTTCCGACGGCAGGGTCACCGTGACGATCAAGAACACCGGCACCGGGGCCGTCCCCGCCTTCATGCTGGACGCCGATGTGGTGGACGCGGCGGGCAAGCCCGTGCTGCCGATCCAGTGGTCGGACAACGCGATCAGCCTCTGGCCGGGGGAATCCAAGACCCTCACCGCCACGTACCGGGCCTCCGACCTGACCGGCTCGCCGAGCGTGCGGGTGTCCGGGTGGAACACCGCGACCCTCACCGTCCCGACCGGGCCGCCCGACACCCAGAACCCGTCCGTGCCCGGCAACCTGCGCACCACCGGCAAGACCTCGTCCAGCGTCACGCTGGCCTGGGACGCCTCCACCGACAACGTCGGCGTCACCGGCTACGACGTCTACAACGGCACCGCCCTGGCCACGACGGTCACCGGCACCACCGCCACGGTCTCCGGCCTGGCGGCCGGCACGCCGTACACGTTCACGGTCAAGGCCCACGACGCGGCGGGCAACTCCTCAGCACCGTCGAACGCCGTCACCGAGACCACCGGCAGCGGCCCCGCCGTCTACCAGGCGGAGGACGCGACGATCTCGCAGGGCGTGGTGGAGTCCAACCACGCGGGCTACACCGGCACGGGGTTCGTGAACTACGACAACGTGACGGGCAGCTACGTGGAGTGGACGGTGAACGCCGCGACGGCGGGGCCGGTCACCCTGGAGCTCCGCTTCGCCAACGGCACCACGGCCAACCGGCCGATGACCATCGCGGTCAACGGCACCTCGGTCACCCGCGACTTCACCGGCACCGGCGCCTGGACCACCTGGCAGACCGTCACCCTGACCGCCGACCTCGCCCAGGGAGTGAACAAGATCAGAGCCACCGCCACCACGTCGAACGGCGGCCCCAACGTCGACCGCCTCTCGGTGAGCTGACCCCGCCGCTCAGCGCTCGGCCCGGCGCCGGAGCAGTTCGGCGGTGGCCTGGTCGGCGGGCAGGAACGCCTCCAGGTGCAGCTCGGCGAGCGTGACGTCGGTCGCCGTGGCGAACGAGGTCAGCGTCGTGATGAGGCGTAGCTCCCCGTCCGCCGAGGCCAGCCTCATGGGGACGGAGAAACCGAGATGCCCGGGCCCGACCGGCGCCTGGGGGACGTAGCCGGCCAGTTCGGCGGCGAAGTCCTCCAGGCGCGGGTCCGGGCTCCGGCGGGCTCGGGCACGGAGGTTCTCGATGATGTGCCGGCCCCATTCGCCCAGGTTGCGCACCCTCGGGGCCATCCCGTCCGGATGGAGCATGAGCCGCAGCATGTTGACCGGCGGTTCGAGCAGCTCGGGCGCCGCGCCCTCGGTGAACACCTCGACGGCGTCATTTGCCGCCACCACCCGGCCGTACGGCGCGATGACGAGGGCCGGATACGGCAGGTGACCGTACAGGATCTGTTCGAGCGCGGCGCGGACCGGCCGCAGCGCCGACTCCTCCAGGCCCGACTCGGCGAACACCGGCGCGTAGCCGGCCGCGGTGAGCAGGTCGTTGCGCTCCCGCAGCGACAGCCCGAGCGACTCGGCCAGCCGGATCACGATCGCGCGCCCTGGCCGGGAACGGCCGCTCTCGATGAAGCTCAGATGGCGCTGGGTCGTGCCGGCCAGCGTGGCCAGTTCGAGCTGGCTGACCCGGCGAAGCCCGCGCCAGCGTCTCAGCTCCGTGCCGACGCCGTTCTCCATGGTTGTGCTGCTCACCGCTCTGTTCTATCCGGTCGCCGTGCGGGCCCGCGATTCCCCCCGGGGAATTGCCGGCTGCCATGGCCGCCCCGCACGATCGTGCCCACTCATGCGGAACCGGAAAGGACATCAGATGAAGAGCTACCGCCTCGTGCCCGGACGCGGCCTCGACGGGCTGACGCTGCACGACCGCGACGAGCCCGAACCGGGGCGCGGGCAGGTCGTGGTCAGGATCCGCGCGAACTCCCTCGGGTTCCGCGACCTGCGCGTGCTGTCCGGGGACTATCCCCTGCCGGTCACTCCCGGCGTGGTGCCCGGCTGCGAGGGAGTGGGAGAGGTCGTGGCGGTCGGCGCGGACGTCACCCGGGTCAGGCCGGGTGACCGGGTGGCGGCCACCGTCTTCCCGCGCTGGCTGGACGGCCCGTTCCGGCGCGAGGACGCCGCCCAGCTCGGCACCATGATCGACGGCGTGCTGACCGAGTACGCGCTGCTGAGCGAGGACGGCGTCGTGCACATCCCCGAGCACCTGTCGTACGAGGAGGCCGCGGCGCTGCCGCTGGCGGCGGTGACCGCGTGGAACTCCCTGACCTCCGGCGGCGCCCCGCAGGCCGGCACGACCGTGCTGACGCTCGGGTCGGGCGCCGTGTCGCTGTTCGTGCTGCTCTTCGCCAAGCTGGCCGGGGCCAGAGTGATCGTGACCACGTCCGGCCCCGCCAAGGCCGAGCGGCTGAAGGCGCTCGGAGCCGACGAGGTGATCAACTACCGGGAGAACCCGGCCTGGTGGAAGGAGGTGCACGCGCTGACCGACGGCCGGGGAGCCGATCGCGTCGTCGACGCGACGGGGCCGCTGGAGCAGTCGCTGCGGTCCGTCTCGGCCGGCGGCGAGGTCGCCTTCGTCGGCTACTGGCTCTCCGGCGCCGAAGGAGCCACACCGGTCGACCCCGCCACCCTGTTCATGGCCGGTTCGGTGCTGCGCCGGATCGCCACCGGCAGCCGGGCCCATTTCCTCGAGCTGAACCGGGCCGTCGAGGCGCACCGGCTGCGCCCGGTGATCGACCGGGTGTTCCCGTTCGAGCAGGTACCCGACGCCTTCGCCTACTGCGGGTCAGGCGGCGGCTTCGGCAAGGTGATCGTCAGCCACGCCTGACCCGCCCGCTCAGCCGGCCGTCCAGATGCGGCTGCGCAGGTCCATGCCGCGGATGACCTGGACCCGGAAGGGGTCGAGGCGCAGGACGTGCAGCTTGGGGTCGGCCGGCGAGCGCCAGAAGGCGCCCAGGTCGTACCCGGCGCCCCGGGGGCTGGTGGCGCGGTAGAGGTCCCACACGCGCCGCCGCACGTCCGGGTCGTCCACCCACGCGGCCACGGCGTCGACGGCGACCGAGCTGTTGCCGGGCTTCCAGTACGAGAACGAGGTGTGCGGGTTGCCGGCCAGGTGGGCCGCCTTGACCGGGGTCCGGTAGGTGGCCAGCCAACCCAGCGGCCGCCCGTCCACGTTCTCCCAGATGGGGATGAGCACCCGGGTGCGCGGGCGGTTGCGGGCGTCCACGGTGACCATGGTGGCGTACACGGTGGCGCCGACGGTGGCGTTGAACTCGGCCTCGATCTCCGCGAAGGACGTCATCGCGCGGCTCCCTTCCGCAGGCCGAAAGCGCTGACCACGACGGCCAGGGCCGCGGCGGCGATCGGCACGGCGAGCGCGGTGCGGTAGGCGCCGAGCAGGTCCCCCGCGTCCGCCACGGCCACGATCACCGTGGTGCTGGCCGCCAGCCCGAGCGCCGCGCCGAACTGGAAGGAGGTGTAGAGCAGCCCGCCGGCCAGGCCCTGCTCGCTCTCGTCCACGCCGTCGGTGGCGACGATGGTGAGCGGACCGTACGCGAGAGCGAACGCCACCCCCAGGATGATCATGGTGGGGAACATCGCGAGATAGACGGTGTCCATGCCGATGGGCAGGAACAACACGTACGAGAGCAGGGCGAACAGCAGCCCGGCCAGGATGACCCTCGCGTTGCCGAACCGGTTGACCAGCCGCGGGGTCAGGGTCGGCGCGAGGACGGCGTCCGCGCCGACCGCGAGCATGGCCAGGCTGGTCTGCAGCGAGGTCCAGCCGCGCACCTCCTGGAGATACAGGACCGCGATGAACTGGAAGCCGAAGAAGGCCCCGGAGAACAGCAGCCCCGCGAGGTTGGCGCGGACGAGCGGCGCGGAGCGGAAGATGCCCAGGCGCACCAGCGGCGCGGCGGAGCGGCGTTCGATCACGAGGAAGAGCGCGACCAGGGCCAGCCCGGTGACCAGCGCGCCGGCGGTCCACCCGGCGCCCACGTGGGCGGCGCGCTCGACGCCGAGCACCAGCAGCATGATGGCGGCGGTGATGGTCACCGCGCCCGCCACGTCCAGCCTGCGTTCCTGGGAACGTTCCATGGGACTGGCCGGGATCAGCGGCACCGCCAGGACCAGGATGATCAGGGCAAGCACCGCCGGCGCGAACAGCACCCAGCGCCAGTCCACGGCGGCGAGCAGGCCGCCGAGCACCAGCCCGAGGGAGAAACCGCCGGCGGCGGTGCCCGAGTACACCAGGAGCGCCTGGTTGCGCCGCGGCCCCTCCTCGAAACTCGTGGTGATGATGGACAACCCGGCGGGGGTCATGACCGCGGCGGCGACGCCCGCCACGAAACGGGCGGCGATGAGCATCCAGCCCTCACTGGCCAGCCCGCCCAGGGCGGAGACGACGAGGAAGACCGCCAGCCAGGCCAGGAACATCCGGCGGCGGCCGAACAGGTCGGCCGCCCGACCGCCGACCAGCATGAACCCGCCGTAGCCCAGGACGTAGGCGCTGATCACCCACTGCAGCTCACCCGTGGACAGGCCGAGGTCGGCCCGGATGGCGGGCAGGGCCACGTTGAGCATCGCGACGTTGATCCCCTCGAGGAAGATCGCGCCGCACAGGACGAACAGCATCCCCCAGGCCTTGGGGGTCATGCGCAACGACGGCGAAGAAGAGTGCGTGGTTGTGGACACAGGGACGACTCCTATGGTTCTTTTTCGTAACAAAGGAATCTTGCGTGACCATGGGGAAGCAATGGAAGACGGCACTTCAAAGGCACTCGGTTACTGCACGGGAACCATGGACGACCAGGTCGTCCAGTGGGACACCCGGGCCGACTGCGACGTGCGGAAGATCCTCGACCGCGTCGCGGACAAGTGGTCGCTGCTGGTCATCGCCCTGCTCGACCGCCGTACGATGCGCTTCTCCGAGCTGCGCCGCGCCATCGACGGGGTCAGCCAGCGCATGCTCACCGTGACGCTGCGCCAGCTGGAGCGCGACGGGCTCGTGACCCGAACCGTCTATCCGGTGGTGCCGCCGCGGGTGGAGTACGAGCTGACCGCGCTCGGCATCTCGCTGCACGAGGTGATCAAGTCGCTGGTCGTCTGGACCGAGGAGCACCAGCGGGAGATCTCCGACGCCCGCACCGCGTACGACGACCGGACCGCCGAGGAGGAGCGCCTGCTCCAAGCCCCCGCAGCGCGCTGATTTACGCCTCGGGGCCGAAGACCCCGGGATACGCCCCGCCCGGCTCGGGATCGAGCCCCTTCCACAGCGCCCGCAGGATGCCGTGCAGCTGGGCCACCTGCTCGCCGGTGAGCGGGTCGAACAGGCGCCTGCGCACCTCCTCCACGTGCGCGGGCGCCGCCTGCGCGAGAGCGGCGAAGCCGTCGTCGGTCAACTCGGCCATGGTCACCCGCCGGTTGTCGGGGTGCGGTGACCGCCGCACCCAGCCGCGCTCCTCCAGCCGCGCCACCGCGTGGGACAGGCGGCTGAGCGAGGAGTAGACCTGCGCGGCCAGGCCGGTCATCGACATGCGCCGCTCGGGGACCTCCGAGAGCGTCGCCAGGATCATGTAGTACGTGTACGGCATCCCGGCGTCGTGCTGCAGCTGCCGGTCGAGGGCGTCGCCGAGCAACCGGGTCGTCCACAGATATGCCCGCCAGGTCTGCTGTTCGTCGTCGTCGAGCCACCGTGCTTCCATGCCGCCCATCCTAGCTTGAACTCTCAACCTTTGAGGTGTAGCGTCCACACTTGAACGCTCAACCTTAGGGAGAAATCATGAAAATTGGCGACTTGGAAGTGGGCAGCATCGGTTTCGGCGCCATGCGGCTGTCGGCCGACGGCACGATCTGGGAGGCGCCCGCCGACCGGCAGGGCCCCCTGGCCGTCCTGCGCCGCGCGGTCGAACTCGGCGTACGGCACATCGACACCTCCGACGCCTACGCGCTGGGCGCGAACGAGGAGCTCATCGCCGAAGCCCTGCACCCCTACGCCGACGACGTCGTGATCGCCACCAAGGGCGGCGTGACCCGGCCGAGCGTCGAGGAGTGGATCCCGCTGGGGCGCCCCGAGTACCTGCGCCAGCAGGCCGAGCTGAGCCTGCGCCGCCTGCGCCGCGACGTGATCGACCTGTACTACCTGCACCGCGTCGACCCCCAGGTCCCGCTCGCCGACCAGGTCGGCGCCCTGGCGCAACTGCGGGAGGAGGGCAAGATCCGCCACATCGGCCTGTCGGAGGTGACGGTGGACCAGCTGGAGGAGGCGCGCGGGATCGCCCCCGTCGCCGCCGTCCAGAACCTCTACAACCTCACCGACCGCACCCACGAGAAGGTCGTGGACTACGCCGGCGAGCACGGGATCGCGTTCGTCCCGTTCTTCCCGATCGCCGTCGGCGACCACGCCAAGGCGGGCGGCCCCGTGGCCACCGTGGCGACCGAGATCGGGGCGACCCCGGCCCAGACCGCCCTGGCCTGGCTGCTGCGCCGCTCGCCGGCCATGTTCCCCATCCCCGGCACGACCTCCGTGGCACATCTGGAGGAGAACGTCGCGGCGGCGGGTCTCACGCTGACCGACGAGCAGTTCGCCCGGCTGGACCAGGCGTCATAGGGCCTAGGGGGCCGGTTTGACGTTCTTCATCGTGAAGTGCGAGGTGACGTTCCTGATCCGCGGGATGGTCATGACGTACGTGCTGAGGAAGGTCTCGTAGGCGGCCAGGTCGGCGACGGCCACGCGGACGAAGTAGTCGGGGCTGCCGAACAGCCGCCGCAGCTCGATGACCTCCGGGGCCCGCGCCAGGGTCTGCTCGAAGCGCTCGACGGTCTCCGCGTCCTGGGCGTCGAGGGTGAGGTCGAGCAGGACCTCGAACGACCGGCCCACGGCGGTGGGATCGATGACCGCCCGGTAACCGCGGATGACGCCCTCGGCCTCCAGTCGCTGGACGCGCCGCAGGCACGGGCCGGGGGTGAGCCCGACCCGCTGGGCCAGCTCCACGTTCGTCAGCCGCCCGTCCCGTTCCAGCTCGGCAATGATTGCCCGGTCGGTCACATCCATGAGAGAAGATTGCATCGTCAGGGCATTCGGGCGCAATATTCGCAACCACATGTCGCGCGTTCTGCGAGACCATGGAGGGGTGCAAGATGTAGTTTCGCCCCAGATGACCGCTCCACCCCCGACCACCCGGAAGGAGCAGATCATCGCGGGGGTACGCGACTCCTTCTCCGCGGGGCTGGGGATCTTCCCGCTGGGGATCGCCCTCGGCCTGCTGGTCATCCAGGCCGGCCTTTCCTGGTGGCTGGCCCCCGCCCTGTCGTTGGCCGCGTTCGCCGGATCGCTCGAACTGCTGCTGGTGGGCATGATGGCGAGCGTCACGCCGCTCGCCGCCGTCGCGCTCACCGTCCTGGTGGTCAACTTCCGGCACGTCTTCTACGCCTTCTCCTTCCCGCTCCACCTGGTCAGGAACCGGCTGGCCAAGGCGTACGCCGTCTACGCGATGATCGACGAGGCCTACGCCGTCAACGCCTCGCTGCCCGCGGCGGAGCGCTCGGCGCCCCGGCTGCTGGCGATGCAGCTCGCCTGCCAGACCTACTGGGTCGGCGGCGGCCTGGTCGGCGTGGCCGTCGGCGCGGCTCTGCCCGCGCCGATCAAGGGCCTGGAGTTCGCCCTGTGCGCCCTGTTCACCGTGCTCACCCTGGACGCGTTCCGCTCCCGCCGGGAGATCCCCTCGGTGCTGCTGGCGGGGGCGAGCGTGGCCGTCGCGCTCGTCCTCACCCCGGGGGTCGCCATGTTCACCGCGTTGCTGCTGTTCGTGGCGCTGCTGCTGGTCCGGCACGCGCTCACCGCCCGCCGATCCGCCCCGGAGGCCGCCGATGCCTAGCACCGCCTACCTCGCCGCCGTCCTCGCGATCGTCTTCGCCATCACCCTCGCGCTGCGCGCCGTCCCCTTCGCGGTGCTGCGCACGCTGCGCGGCTCGGCGATCGTGCGGCAACTCTCGGTGTGGATGCCGGTCGGCATCCTCGCCATCCTCGCCGTGACCGCCCTGCACGGCACCATCGCCGCCGAGCCGCGCGCGACGCTGTACGCGCTGCTCGCGGTCGCCGTCACGGCAGGCGTCCATCTCGCGTTCGGCCGCCGGACGATCCTGAGCGTCGGGATCGGCACCGCGGCCTACGTCGTCCTCGTCAACGCCTTCTGAATCAGAGGGCGTTGAGCGCGCCCAAGGTCCTTACTGGGGACGGAGCCGCTGCCCGAAGCCCGTGACGATGGCGTCCAGCCCCGTGGTGAACCACCGTTCGTAGAAGTCGAGTGCGGCGGGCCCGGGCGGAGGAGCGGGGGCGTCGGAGCCGGGCGGCGTGCCCACCTGGGCGAGGGCGTGCCCGAGCACGTAGACGCCGACGGACTGGATGACGATCAGCGACTCGTCCTGCTCGATGCCGGCGGCGGTGAAGCGGCCGAGCACACCCGCCAGCAGCGGCAGGGAGCTTTCGACGTCGACCGGGTAGGTGGCCAGCAGCGGCACGGCGTGCGGGTGGTCGAGCAGCATGCGCCGGTACGCCACGGCGAACCGCGTCACCGCATCCGTCCACGTCGGGCCGGGCTCGAACCCGGCGAGCGCGGTGGCGAACAGGCGATTGACGATCGCGGCCAGAATGGCGTCGCGATTGGGCACATGCCGGTACAGCGACATCGCGGCCACCCCGAGACGGGCGCCGATGCCCCGCATGGTCACCGCGTCCAGTCCCTCCTCATCGAGGAGGGCGATGGCCGCGGTGACGATCTGCTCGGTGGTCAGCTGGGGCGGCCGCCCGCCCCGGCCACGTGATGGCGGCTTGGTGCTCATGCGGCCAGTGTGACAGCCAGCGTGGTGCCGAGCATGGCCATACTGAGCAGTCCGACGATCATATGCTGGACGTCGGGGACGACCGCGTGCCCGTCCGCAGGCAGGATCTTGAGGGTGCGGGCGTAGTCGCGCTCGTAGACCTGCCGCTGGGCTTCGGAGCTCAGCCCGAAGTACGGCAGCCACCAATTGGCCAGGTGCCCGGCCAGGATCAGCCCGCATAACGCCGACGCGGCGATCAGCGACCATGGCCGGCGCAGGGCGATGCCGGCGGCGATGAGCAGCGGGAACGGGTAGTTGATCGACGCGGCGAGCAGCCGTGGCCGCAGGTTGCCGGGCTTCAGGTCGTTGAGCGGGAACATCGGCACCCACTCGGTCAGGGCCAGCCAGGCCAGCCAGAGGAGAGGGAGTGCGATGGCGATCGTGGTCACGGCGACCTCCCGGGTCGGAGTTTGTGTACCACGTAAGCTTACGTGGTACACAAACTCTGGACAACCTCGGGCCGGAGAACGGGATCGCCCCGCGAGGAGCGGCCTCGCGGGGCGACGGATGCCGGTGCGGCGGCAGACCTCCTACCCGTCGTCGTCATCCGGAGGGACCGGGGCGGGCGGGATCGCGGCCGGGGCCTGCGCCACCGTGGCGGCGGCGGCCGTACCGGTCGATGGGGCGGAGAGCGAGACCGAACCGATGAGCGCGGACGCCACCAGGGTGGCGGCGACGAGCAGGCGTTCGAGCATCAGAGATCACTCCGTGAGGTGATGAGCGCCCGGCTGATGCGGGCTGACGGAGCGTCGACATGGGGCTCCCGGGAAGCGCCAGTACGGCGCATGAAGCACTTCTCACGCTAGCGGGAGCGGCCCGCGGCGTCTCCCGGCAGGAGGCAAAGCCTTCCCCAGGCCCGAGCCCGCCCCAGTCCCCCGAGGACACCTCAGGGCGTCTCCTCGAGGAACCGTACGAGGTCCTTGCGCTCGTTCTTGCCGTTGAGGGTGAGAGGGAAGAAGGGCAGGACGCGGCAGATCGCGGGCACCTTCGCGGCCTCCAGGCGGTGCGCCAGCTCGCGCAGGACGACGTGGGGGGCGAGGTCGCCCTCGACGATGATCGCGAGATCGTGCCGTTCGCCGGGAGGCACCACCGCGGCGGCCCGGACGCCCGGGATGTCCATCGCGGCGGCCTCGATCTCGATGGTGCTCATCCGGGTGCCCTTGCGCTTGAACATGTCGTCGCGCCGGCCCTCGAAGTAGAGGTAGCCGTCCTCGTCGAGGAAACCGTAGTCGCCGGTGTGCAGGCGGGTCTCGCCGGTGGCCGCGTCGCGGCGGTAGACGCGGGCGGTCAGTTCGGGGGCGCGCCAGTATCCCGCCATCACGTTGGGCCCGGCCACCACGATCTCCCCGGTCTCACCGGCGGGCAGCGGAGTGCCGTCGTCGCCGAGGATCAGCACGCGGGTGCCGGGCAGGGGGCGGCCGACCGAGTCGGGGCGTTCCCGCTCCAGCTCCGGTTCCATGATGGTGACCCGTTTGCACTCGGTGACCCCGTACATCCGCACCACCCGGGCACCGGGGAAGCACTCGCGCAGGCCCTCGATGGTCGAGGCCGGCAGCGCGGCGCCGGTGCTGGTGAACATCCGCACGGTGGGCACGGAGCCGGGGGCCCGCCTGCCCAGGGTCGTGAGCATGGCACCCAGCGAGGGCACCATCGGCACGACGGTCGCGCCGCACTCCTGCAGCTGGCTCAGCAGCGCCAGGTCGGACCCTTCACCCGCCAGCACCAGCTCCGCGTGGCCGAGTGCGGACAGGAAGATCTGGTAGAGGCCGTAGTCGAAGGACATCGGCGACCGGCAGAAGACGACGTCCCCCGGACGGTAGCCGAGCACGGCGTTGATGGCCGACGCCGCGAACGTCACCTGCGCGTGCGGGCCCACCACCGCCTTGGGCGCCGCCGTGCTGCCGGAGGTGTACATCAGGACCGCGACGTCCTGCGGCCGGACCTCGGCCGGCCCGCCCGGGACGGGGCGTCCGGCGAACGCCTCCACCTCCCGCCAGAGCTCGTCGATCCCGTGGACGGGCACGGCGGCGGTCTCCCGCAGCGCCTCGCCGGCCCCGATGACCAGCTTGGGCTCGGAGTCCTCCATGACGGACCGCAGGTGGTACGCCTTCATCCCGGGGTTCAGGGGCACGAAGACGACACCGTGCCGCGACGCGCCGTAGAGGATGGGGACGGTCTCGCGCAGGTTGGGCAGCTGCACGATGATCCGGTCGCCGGGTTCGACGCCCGTGGCCGCCAGCCAGGCAGCGAAAGCGCGGCTGAGCTCGACGACCCGCCGATAGCTCCAGCCGCCCCGGGCGTCGCGCACCGCGATCCCGTCCGGATTCATGGCGGCCGCCTCGTCCAGCAGTTCGTGGATGAGCCGCGGCCGCGGAGAATACGCCGTGGAAATCAACCCGTTCAATATGTGCCTCCAGCCCCGAGCCGGGGAAAGGAATTCTCCGGCAGCCGGGACGCATCCGCGTGCAACCGGAAGCCGGCCAGGCCGATTCCGAAGCTACGCTCGGGCCCCGGCGAGCTGACCCCCTATACCACCCCTATCTAGGGGTCCTGGGGCCGCGTAGGCCCCCAGCAGCGGCGGATCCCGCCGGCCCTCCCGGCCCGCGACCGGGACGGCCAACTCACGCCATAGATGATCTTGGAATTCTGTGCAATGTTCACAACCTCGGGGGCAGGAGGACTGTTCACCTGCGAGGGTTTCCGGAGATTCCAGATGCGACAACGTCGCAAGAGGAGCGGTTGCGGCGGATTACCGCCGTCCTATTTGGTACGTTCCAGAAAACGGCCGCCCGAAAAGAGATGGGCTTCATCGCCCCAGTTGAGCACCGTTGCGGCGGAGAATCCTGCGGCCCTCGGTTTACGGCTATTGGCATTCCGGACTACAGTGATCCACGCCTGTCCGGTGCCGTGCCGTCAAGGCGGTCTTTCCTTGACTCGGACCGGCGTACAACATTACCGTGACGGTTTGGCGCCCGTTTGCGATTCGGTCGGGGTGCAAGGTCTGCCGGACGGTGTGTTTTCGCAGCACACCGGCTACGCAAGCCGCTGATACGCATGATGGAGACGTGGCCGCACATGTTACAGGAATTCACGGGCGCAGGCGAGAGCGCGAAAGGCGCTGTCGCACTCAATCTTTATCGGATTGTCAGTGAAATCGCGGTGAACCACGGGAAACCCGTCCCCGCGTCGCCGCCCCTGTTTTCCCTGCCGGGCGGCCGCGCCGCCGGATGGCGTTCTGCCACCCGGTCGTAGCGTGGCCGCGGGTCATCGACTTCAAAGGGGGCAGGGAATCCTTTCCGTTCTCACCCATGGCGACCGCCCGCCGGTGGACGCCGTCCAGCTACCGGACCACCGCCCCGGCTCGGCCGCCGGCGGTGGCGGCCTTGTCGTGCGCGCCGTCCGCTTCCCGCAAGCGGCGGACCGCACGCCGGGCGGTGCCCGCCCCGGCGGGGGTCCGGTCGTATCCCGCGACTCGAGCGCGGGCACCACGTCGCGCCTCGGACGTCCGTCACCCGGACCCGGCGGGCGGATCCTGACAGGCTCCGCCCTGGCTTCGAGCTGCGCGAACATCGAGCCGCCCCGGTCCGGGGCCGGCTCAAGCGAGGATCTGCGGTCGTGGCTCGGCAGACCGCCGTCACCCGCCGCCACGCCGAAGCACGGCCACCGTGCCGCCTCCGGGCGGCCGGCCACACCTTCACCGCCCGCGGGCGAGAGGGGCCGGGCGTCTTCCACGCCACGCCGAAAACCTCGGCTCGAACGTGACGAAGTCGGCAATCGAAGATCCCTGGACTGCTCCCGGTCCGCTTCCTGACCGAGCTTCCTCTACGACCAAACAGGTGAAGGAGAGTCGATGCAGTTCGCCGAACGCGAATCAGAAATCACCCTCCTCAATACCATGCTCGCGGAGAGTGAGCATGGTTGGGGAAGAATTGCGATGATAACCGGCCCTCCAGGGTTCGACAAGAGCCGGGTGCTGCACGCCTTCGCCGATTCGGCGGTGCGGTCGGGCGCCACTCATCTGAGCGCCATCTGCCTACGGAACGAGCAGAACATCTCACTGGGCGTCATCCATCAGGTTTCGCAGAGCCTGAGTGCCGCACTGGGCGAGATGCCCCCCGCGTTGAAACTTCTGCAGGAGGCCGTATTCAACGCCGGACCGCGCGGGATCCGGCCGGAAGACCTCAATTGGATCGGCGTCACGCACGGCCTGTGGGAGATCATCACCAACCACGCGCGGCGTGGCGCGGTATTGATAACCATCGAGGACGTGCAATACGCGGATTCGGTTTCGCTGGACATTCTCCTGCATTTCATAAACCGGCTCCATTCCGCGAACGTCTTCATGGTCTTCACGGTGAACGAAGGACCGGACGGGGTGCCGCTCAGGATTCAGAGCGATCTCATGCACCATCCGCAGTGCCGCCGCATCAAGGTGGCGCCGTACTCGTCGGGCACCATCTCCCGGATCGCGCAGGTCCGCCTCGGGACCGAGCCGGACGATCCGCTGGCGGAGGCGATCCACGAGGTCAGCGGCGGAAACGCCCTCCTGGTGCGCTCGCTGATCGAGGACCGGCAGAACGCGGGCGGCGACGGGACCGGCCTGGTGATCGACGACGGCTTCTCCGGATCCGTCCGTACGCTGCTGAACCGCATCGGCAGCACCCCCCTACGGGTCCTGCGCGCCGCCGCGGTGCTGGACGCGTCGGCCTCTCCCCCGCTGCTGGCCGAGATGCTGCACATCAAGCAGCCGGCCGTGGTCCGCACCCTGGAATGGCTGGCGGAGATCGGCCTGCTGGGCATGGACGGCTTCCGCCACCCCGCCGCCAGGGAGGCCGTCCTGGACTCCATGGAACCGGACCTCCTCAAAGAGCTTTACGCACGCGCCGCCCAGTTGCTGCACGCGACCGGCGTACAGCCCACCGTGATCGCCGACCACCTCGTCGCCGCCGGCGCCAAGCACGAGCCCTGGGCCCTGGACGTGCTGCGGGAGGCCGCCGACCAGGCGCTGGCCACCGACGAGTACGAGCTCGCCGTGCGGTATCTCCGGTACGCGGCGGACCTGTGCTCCGGGACCGACGAACGGATCCAGGTCACCCTGGCGCTGGCCAAGGCCACCTGGCGGATCAACCCCTCCACCGCCACCATGTACCTCCCCATGCTCGTGCAGGCCGCGCGGGACGGCCGGCTGCCTGCCAGGGACGTGCACTGGCTGCTCACGTGCATGCTCTGGCACGGCCAGTACGACGAGGCCGAGGAGATGTTCGCGCTGCTGGAGCAGGCCGAGCAGGGCGATGGCCAGGAGGCGGGCGGAGCCCACGCGTGGCGCCTCGCGGCCGACCACTGGCTGGCCGGCACCCACCCCCCGGTCCTGCACCGGTTGCGGGGGACGCACAAGCCCTCCCCCTTACGCGAGGGCAGCGAACGGCACCCGGCCCATTCGTACGCGCGGACGATCTCCGCGCTCGCCGCCAACCTGCGCGACGGCGAGACCGAGGCGGCCCTGCGGACGGCGGAGAAGGTCCTGCACTCCGTCCAGCTCGAAGGCTGCAACATCGAGCTGGTCGAGGCGGCCCTGTTCTGCTTCGTCTATTCGGACCGCACCCACGAGGCGGCCTCCCTCGTCGAGAACCTGTACGCGGTGGCGGAGCGGCGCAACTCGCCCACGTGGCTGAGCGTGCTCGCGGCCTTCCGCGCGCACATCGCCGAGCACAAGGGAGAGATGCTGGAGGCCGTCGAATGGGGCGAGCTCTCCCTGCGCACCCTGCCCCCCAGGAGCCTGGGCGTGCTCGCGGCGCTCCCGCTGGCCAGCCTCATCGAGGCCCACACCGAGATGGGCGAGTATCAGAAGGCCGAACAGTACCTCCGTCATCCCCTGCCTGAAACCGTTTACCAGACCCGGTACGGGCTGCACTACCTCTTCGCGCGGGGCCACTACAGAACGTCGGTCGGCCAGGCGCACGCGGGCCTCAGCGACTTCCTGAAGTGCGGCACGCTGATGCGGTCCTGGGAGGTCGACACGCCGCTGCTCGTCCCGTGGCGCCTCGGGGCGGCCGGGGTCTCGGTCGTGCTGAAGAACAACGCCCGCGCCCGGAAGTTCCTCGAGCTGCACCACGCCACGCCGCACGGCCACAGTCCCCGGATCCGGGGGTTCGCGCTGATGGTGCTGGCCTCGGCCGAGGAGGTCGGACGCCGGCCGCCGCTGCTGCGCAAGGCCGTCGACATGCTCCAGGACTCCGGCCACAAGATGGAGCTGGCGCACGCGCTGGCACGCCTCAGCCACTCCCTGGCCGCCCTGGGTGAGACGGACAAGGCCCGGCTCATCGGCCAGCAGGCGGACCGGGTCGGCCAGCGTTGCCATGCCGAGCCCCTGCGCAGGTCGGTGGCGAACGCCTTCGACAGCGAATTCGGCGCGATGGCCGCCGGGAACGACCAGAACGCCCTGAGTCCCGCCGAATATCGGGTCGCCTCGATGGCGGCGCTCGGCTACACGAACCGGGAGATCGCGACGAGAGCTCATATCACCATCAGTACGGTGGAGCAGCACCTCACGCGCATATATCGCAAACTCGGGGTGAATGGCCGGAACGACCTTCCGCGTCTGTTCTCGTCGAAAGAGCTCGGCTCGTCGAACGGAAACGTGCTCGTCGCGGAGAATTCCCGGCACCTTCCCGGCTCGGCGTCCGTGCCCGGGTGACGGCCGGTTTCATTCATCGAGCGGGATTTCCCATTCGGGTACGTCCCGTTTGCGGACGACGACGATGGCCCAGCCGACCTCCCCCCGGTCGATGGCGGACTGCACTTCTTCGCAGGACGCGGAGAAGGCGAGCATCTTGTCCCGGGCCTCGGCGTCGGCCATCTGTTCGGCCCGCGCCCGGGCCGCCTCCGCGTTTCCCTCGAACGTCCGCCTGAGGAAGCCGGTCACATTGACCACCGAACTGATTTCGAAGCCGGCCTCCGCCAGCGCGGAATGGTATTCGAGAAGCGTGTAGCCGTCGTTCCACCCGAACTTGTCGTAGACCTCGGTCCGGGTGCGCTCGCTGATCCTCGTCCGCGGCCGGTAGAAATCACTGAAGGCGAAGATGCCGCCGCTGCGCAGCACGCGGCGGATCTCCGCATAGCTGCGCGGCATGTCCGGCGCCTTGTGCAGCGCGCCGTGGCTGACGACGTGGCTGAAACTGCCGGGCTCGTACGGAAGTCCCAGCACCGAGGCCCGCCGGAAGCCGACGTCCAGCCGTTGCCGCTGGTTGGTGCACAGATCCTGGGCGAACCTGACGTACTCCTCGCTCTCGAAGATCCCCTCGCCTCGGCAGCCGAACCACTGGGCCAGGTAGACCAGCAGGCATTCGCAGTCGTCGCCCACCTCGAGCACCGTGCTCGAACCGTCGATCCCCGCCTCGGCGGCGAGAAACGCGGCGGTCTGCTCGACGGTCGTCCGATAGTCGTCCCGGCTGTTCTCCCGGAAATCGTCGGTCGGGTAGTCGGCCGCATGTGCCACGCCATAGCCCGTCAAATTCAAAAAGGTATGACTGCTCTGGTCGTACATGTCTCCGACTTCCCTCCGACAATAAGGGTGGCCCGCGGTCGCGGCACCGGACCGGTGCCTGCCGACGCGAACGCACCGAGGATCAATCGCGTTCGTCTCGCGAAGACTCTTGCCTATACCTCGAAGAGTGCCCGGATTCTCTCATGTACTCAATGGTGCTATCCCCCCTTTTCTGGTCCGGTCTTCCGTACATCGGCCCCACCTATTTACGCCGCGCCCCGGACGCATCACGAAGGATTTTGCGCCTCGCGCAACTTGATGAACGCGAGAATCCCCATTACTAGCATGATGACCGCGCCGGCGAAAGCGGCGATCTGCATTCCGTCTACATAGGCGTCGCGGGCCACGGAGGCCAGGGCCTCGCCCACCGCCCGAGGGAGCTCGGCGGCGACCGACAGCGCGCCACCGAGGGTCTCGTGCGCCACCGCGGCGGCGTCGGGCGGGACGCCGGGCGGCAGCTGCGCGGCGAGGGTGCTGCGGTAGACGGCCACCCCGATGCTGCCGAGGATGGCGGCTCCGAGCGCCTGCCCGAACTCGGTGGAGGACTCGAACAGCCCCGAGGCGGATCCCGCCTTCTCGGGCGGCGCCGTGGCGACCACCATGGTGGAGGCCAGTGCCTGCACCGATCCGATCCCCCAGCCCAGCAGGAACAGCCCGCTGAACAGCAGCGGCAGGTTGACGTCCGTGCTCAGCTGGGAGATCAGCAGGAAGCCGATCGCCCCGAAGACCATGCCGGAGCCCATGATGGTGCCGGGCCGGAACCATTTGGTGAGCGCCGCCCCGAGCACCGAACCGGCCGCCGAGCTGACGGCCGTCGGCACGGTCATCAGCCCGGCCACGATCGGCCGCATCCCGAGCACCGACATCAGGTATTGCGTGATGAAATAGAACGTCCCGACGAGGGCGAACACCGCGAGGGTGGCGGTGATCAGGGACACGGCGAACGCGTGCCGGCGGAAGAGCGCCAGGTCCAGCATGGGGTCGGGCAGCTTGCGCTGCCTCTGCAGGAACAGGGTCAGGAACAGCAGCCCGATCACGGCGCTGATCCACATCGTCACGGAGAAGTTCTGCTCGGCGACCATCTTCACCGCGTAGACGATCGGCAGGGCGGCGAGCAGCACGAGGACCGCGCTGAGGATGTCGAACTTCCCGGGGTTGGGGTCGCGGTATTCCGGCAGGAGCGGGCCGAGCGCGAGTAACAGGATCATGATCGGCACGCTGATCAGGAAGACCGCTCCCCACCAGAAGCTCTCCAGCAGCCACCCGCCGACGATCGGCCCGGCCACGCTGCCGAGGGTGAAGATCGCGGCCCAGATGGCGATGGCCATGTGGAGCTGGCGGCCGTCGGTGAACAGCACCCGGATGAGGGCGAGGGTCGGCGGCATCAGCGTCGCCGCCGCAGCCCCCTGCAGGCCACGCGCCACAATGAGCAGCTCGGCACTGGGCGCGTACGCCGCGATGGCCGACGTGAGGCCGAACACCACCGCGCCCACCAGGAGCAGCCGCCGGCGGCCGATCCGGTCACCCAGATTGCCCATCGGAATGAGCAGCCCGGCCAGCAAGAAGGCGTAGATGTCGACGATCCACAGCTGCTGTGTGCCGCTCGGTTCCAGCTCGGCGGTCAGTGACGGGAGCGCGAAGAACAGCACCGTCACCGTGATGGAGATGAGCAGTACGGGCAGCATGAGGATCGCCAGGCCGGTCCACTCCCGCCACCCCGCTTTGGCGCCTCTTTCGGCGATATCCATTCCCACCCCTCTCATACTGTGTACGTAACATTTACAGTACACCATATGTCAGCTTGCCAAAGGGCCTTGTCAAGTAAACATTGACTGCCACGACATGCTGGTGCTCCATGTCATGGCTGTTCACGATTACCTCCTGACTGGCGCACATTCTTGAAGGATATTTTCGTCACAACCACGCCACCTCTTTTTTCGTCACATCAGGCGCGTGATATAATTTCATCACAATGGAAGATCGTGATGAAATCAGGCGACCATGCTGACGTGTGTCCAGTGCGGGAAAGAGCTCACGGTGCCTCCCCGCGGGCGCAAGCCCCGCTACTGCTCGCGCTCGTGCCAGGCCCGCGCCTACCGGGCCCGCCTCGACGCGCGGACCGGCCAGGGAGCCTGGCGGGAGAAGAAGGACGAGCGGCCTTCGCCGCCCCGTCCCGCGCGGCCCGTCACCGGCGGGCGCGTCGATTCCCAGCGGACCGACGCCGGCCTGTCCCGCGAGCGGATCGTGTGGACCGCCATCCGGATCGCCAACGCCGAGGGCCTGGAGAGCATGTCGATGCGGCACGTCGCGAACGTGCTCGGCGTCAAGGTGATGTCGCTGTACAACTACATCGACGGGAAGGACGCGCTGATCGACCTCATGGTCGAGGCGGTGTTCAGCGAAAGCGGAGACACCGAGCCCCAAGCCTTCCGAGGCTGGCGGGCCGAGCTGGAGGCCGCGGCGCGGTGGGAGTGGGCGCTGTACTCGACGTACCCATGGGTCCTCGAGGTCATCGCGACGGTCCAGCCGCCGCTCGTCCCCAGCCTGCTCGCCCGCTTCGAACGCGGCCTGGGCGCGTTCGACGGCCTCGGCCTGGACCCCGTCATGACCCATCGGATCTATCTGGGCGTGAGCGGCATCGCACAGGGGCTCGCCCTGCTGCGGGTGAGCGAGATCGCCTCCGAACGGCGCGGCGGCGGGATCTCGCTCAGCCAGTGGCGATCGGTGAAGGTGCCCGCGATCCTCGAGGAACTGGGCGCCGACCGCTATCCGCGGCAGGCCGCGCTGCGCAACAGCCCGGAGGTCCTCACGGACCTGGAGGAGATCTTCGAGTTCAGCCTCCAGCGCCTGCTGGACGGCATCGCCCGGTTCCTGGAGGGGGAGTCGCCCGCTCCCCCTCACCGGTGGCCCCGCTCTGGTCAGCCCTCGGCCGAGGATCACTGACGGCGCTCCCCTCGGCATGTGCGTGGTTCGCCGCTCACGCGCCGTTCGAACGCCCGCCGGACGGCTTCAGCCATTCCTCGACGGCCTTCGCGATGGACCCCGCCTCGCCCTCCAGCATCGTGAGGTGGTCGCCGCGGACCTCGCACAGGTCGTGCTTCAGGTGCCAGGAAGCCCGCCAGTTGCCTTCCCTGGACCGCTCGCCGTCGGGCCCGGAGGGCAGGGGGGTGTCCGGTCTGAGGAAGAGCACGGGGGTTTCGATGTCCTCCACCACCGTCTCCCGGAAGAGCCGGTAGTAGCGCCCCATGGCCGTCATCCTCGTGTCACTGAAGGGCCCGTACACCTCCGCCCGGTCGAACATCCCCTCCAGCATCTGACCGCCGAGCTCGTCGATGACGTCGCTGTCCGGCAGGAACGTGTCCAGCAGGACGAGGCCCTCCGGGCGCACCCCGTTCCGCTCCAGATACGAGACGGCCGCGTGCGCGAAGTTGCCGCCGCCGCAGTAACCCATCACCACGAACGGGTCGTCGCCGGCCGCCTCCCGGATGGATTCCGCCCACATGCGCACCACGACGTCCGCGTTGTCCGGAAGGCTGTCGTCCGGGGCGTATCCGGGCACCTGGAGCGCGTACAGGTCGCGTACTCCCTGGAAGTGCACGGCCAGCCGGGCGAACTGGGCCGCGCCGCCCAGCGCCATCGGCGTGCTGAAGCAGAACAGCTTCGGCCGCGCCGGCCCCGAGGCCAGGGCCAGCGGCGGATACGCGCGGTCCAGCTCGTCCAGCGTCCGGAACACCGGCCGCAGCCGCGCCGCGGCCTCCAGCAGGTCCAGCCCCTCCTGCAGTTTCCCGGCGGGAGCCGCGGCGCGCACCAGCGAGCTGAGCGATCCGCCCCCGTCCGGCTCCGCCGGACCGGAGTCCCAGCCGGCGCCGTTGTCGATCGCGATCTCCTCCGCGAGGTGCCGGGCCAGCGCCGCGGCGGTGCCGTAGTCGAAGACCGCCGTCGCCGGCATCCGCACGCCGGTCGCCTTGTTCAGTACGTTGCGCAGCTCCATCGCGGTCAGCGAGTCGAAGCCCGCTTCGAGGAAGTTCTGCTCCGCCCGGATCGCCTCCGGCTCGCTGTAGCCGATCACCTTCGCCGCGCACTCGCGCACCATCAGGGTCAGCTCCTCGACCTGCTCGGCCGGCGACAGCCCGGCCAGCCGCCGCTGCACCACCGACCCGTCGGCCGCGGTCTGCCCGGCGTGGGCGGTGCGGCGGGCGGGGGCCCGGACGAGCCCGCGCAGGATGGGCGGGACGCCGTCGTGGCGGTTGCTGAGGGTGTGGGTGTTGATGGGGAGGGGGAGGAGGTGGGGTTGGGGTGTGGTGAGGGCGGTGTCGAGGAGTT
>NZ_JBSFNK010000030.1:0-179434 GCF_053587055.1 Nonomuraea sp. NPDC003707
CTTCTTGCCCAGCCACAGCAGGAACAGCTGGAGCGGGAAGAGCACAACCGCGAGGGCGATGGCCCAGGCCAGGAAGATCGGGAAGTGGATCGCCCTGACCAGGGGGGCGGCGATGAACGCGTACACGGCGACGATGACCGCGCCGGGCACCAGGTGTAGTGCGATGGAGAACGGGACGGAGTGACGGTCGGCGAGGAGCTTGGCGACGAAGCCTTTCGGCTGGGCGCTTCGGGTGTCGGCCGGGGGCTGCATTGCTGTATCCATGCCGGGAAGTGTGGCCCCGCGACTTGACACGGACCTGATGTCGCTCTGATACGGCTTCGAGTCGCCGTGAAAGGCGCAGGTTACGGCGGGTGCGGACCGGGCGGGAGCTCAGCAGGCGGCGGTCTGCACCTGGCCTTCCTTCGGGGGTCACCCGCCCGCGTGCTGAACAGCACGGGCTCTGGTCCCGTCCTGGCTGTGCGCCACGGCGCGGAGTAGGCCATCCTCGCCGCGCTGCACGCCAGCCGAAGTCCTCCAATGTGCGAGGTGACGGCGACGGGAAACCAAACGGCCTGATCAGCTCCATACTCACCGGCGCGACCCTCCTGGCCGGCACGACCCTGATGGCCGGCGCGCCCGATCCCGCGGCCGCGGCCACACGCCCTGCCCGGCACGCACCCCAGGCCGCGGCACAGTGCGCGTCCCGGCGGGCTGCTGTGAACCGGCGGCAGCGCGACGGGATGGCCTGGACACAGGCCGAGCTCGACGTCGCGGACGTGATGATCTGGCTGCGCAGCAACCACGGACGCGAGCTTAGCTACGCCGACATCGCCGCCGGCGTCGGCATCCCCCAACGGCCACCGACTGCGGCGGGCCGTCCGCCTCGTCCGCGTGATCGCGGCCGGGGTGACCGCCTGGAAAGGTTCATGCCCTCCACTGACCCGGCCCGGCGCCGGGTCTTTGTCACCCGCTACATGCGCCACGGACACGGCGATGAGTTCAGCGCCCGCGACGCCATGTCCGCCGCACGAGCGGTGATGACATCGGTCAAGGACATGCACCGCGCCACCACCTTCGAGGCCGTTAACTCCTGCTCGATCGCCCGCAAAGAGTTCGCCACAATGGCCCAGGCCGCCGGCGGCAGGCTGATCACATCGATCTTGGGCTGAGAAGAACTCACTCCGAGAACGCGGCTCGCAGCATGCGAAGCTGGCCTATTTCGCTGACGTTCTTCATCAGCTCGGAGTTGACCCAGGCGATCACGTGGGCGACGGTGTGCTCAGAGTCCGGTGGCCAAGGGAAGGGGGGCGCCGGGGCGTCCAGGTCGGCGTCGGTGAGGCGATCCAGCTCGGTCCGCCAAGCGGTGCGGAGGTCACGCAACCATGCGACGGCGCTCGTTCCATCACCCGGCCAGGTGATCTCGGTCCTGTCCCGAGGTTTGCGTCCCTGAGCGTGATCGATGGTCACACTCCACCACCAACCGATATGCCAGCTCAACCAGCCGATGGTGGGAACCGGGACGGGATCGGGCTCGGTCTCCGCCCAGTCGGGCACCCATGCTCCGGTGGCGTCAGGGCGCACAGTCCAGCAAAGAGTGGCGGGTTCCCACAGAAAGTCCGCGGGTTGCAGGCGTTCCAGGTGGTAATCGAACAATGACCAGGTGAAGTCGAACTGCCAGCGCAGCAAATCGCATCGAGATACGTTCATCAGGACATGTTGACAGGCTCCGCCGGCTCCGGCGGGGGTCACGGGTCGATGCCGTAGTACTGGGTGGATGAACTGACCCCTCAACAGTCCACCGGCGCCATCGCGGACAGCCCTACTCGCCTTACGTGGCTTACAGACCTTCAAGCGGCTGACCAGCTGGTTCGCTTGACTACCCCAGATAACGTCGCGACCGCCCCCGACTTCGCGGCGATACGCCTGGGCGCCCTGTTCCATAAGGCCTTCGATGGAGGCCTGCTGCAGCTGCCCGCCCACGGCGACGGCTCAGGCGCTCCCCGGTCTGCGAGGCGATGACATGACCGCCGGCCAGCACGACACCCAGACCCGTCTATGCCCGACCTGCCAGGCCACCTGCTCG
This sequence comes from Nonomuraea sp. NPDC003707, assembly GCF_053587055.1. Lineage (NCBI taxonomy): Bacteria > Bacillati > Actinomycetota > Actinomycetes > Streptosporangiales > Streptosporangiaceae > Nonomuraea > Nonomuraea sp. NPDC003707. Next base: position 2,066 of record NZ_JBSFNK010000030.1, read on the forward strand.
CAAACCGGCGGCAACGGCACTGCCCGCCGGCCAGGCGGCCAGCCCGTTCACCGCGGCACTCGCCGAGCGCGGTGAAACAATCTCCGCATGAGCACTCTCGCTGAACGACTCCGCGCCGGAGCACGCCTCACCACCCCGCCCGAGGCCGCCGCCGTCGAACTCGTCATCGCCGACACCCAGAGCGCATGGCTCGACAACGATGACTTCCTCGAAGTGTGCGTGGACGACAACCTGCGCAACGACGACACGGCAACCATCGGGTGGAACGCAGCCCGCCTCTGGTTCGACGAGATGCTCGACAAAGACGATCGCAACTTTACCGACCGATACAAGAACCAACTCGCCTTCTTCAACTTCGCCATCGCGCTCGGCGAAGGCCGCTACCGCTTCGACGACATGGACGACCAGCGACGCAGCCTACTCGCCGCCGCGATGGAGGCTATCCTGACTAAAAGGCATCGAGAGAAGTGATGCCCGGCAGGACGCGCCTACCTGGGGCGCGCGGTGAGCGCGGTGGCGGTCACCCCCGACGGCAGCCGCATCATCACCGGAAGCGACGACGCAACGGTGCGGATCTGGGACGCCGCCATCGGACAGCACCAGGCCACCCTCACCGGCCACGAAGCCGGACGCACCGCACCTGAGCTGCAGGCCGAGTCCCGCCGTCAGCACCTGGCCAGCCTCGGCCGCTACGTCCGCCTCGGCGAGGAGACCTCCGCCCGCACCACCGCCGAACACGACCCAGCAGGCCCGGCGACATCAACACTGAGAGCTGGGGCCTACGCCACGCGGCGCGTTCTGGCGTACTTCGACCGCATTCGTTTTGTAGTGGCGCGGTGCCAGGGTCTGGTCCGATCCTCGAGCCTTACCAGTCCTGGCGGTCGTCTGGTTTCATTCCATGTCGCGCTGACACAGCACGCGGAAGGTCGTGAGGATGTAGGCATGAGTTCATCGCAACCCCTCGCCGACCCTTGGTCCGAGCCGGACACAACCTCAGGCGGGGCGGTGAATACTGCTGGCGCGGGGTCCGGCCCCCCGTCACCGCACACCCCTGGGTCTGCCCCGGACCACCGCTACTTGCTCGACAACGCCCGGATGGAGGCGGGCGAGCGGTTCACCTGGCTGGCCGAGCTGTTCGACGGTGTCACACGGGGACACTTCGACCGGCTCGGAGTGAAGGCGGGCTGGCGCTGCTGGGAAGTCGGTGCCGGAGGCCCCAGCATTCCCGAGGCACTCGCCACAGCCGTCGGACCAACCGGTTACGTGCTGGCCACGGACATCAATCCTGCCTGGCTGGACCCGCACGGCGGGTACGAGGTGCTCCGGCACGACATCGTCGGGGACCCGCCGCCGCAGCCAGGCACATTCGACCTGGTACACGCCCGGCTCGTGCTCGTCCACGTCCCTGACCGTGCCCGGGCGTTGGCGACAATGGTGGCGGCGCTGCGCCCCGGTGGCTGGCTATTGGTCGAGGACGCCGATACTGAGCTGCAGCCGCTGGCCTGCCTCGACGAGGTTGGCCCGGCACAGCAGCGCGCCAACCGGCTGCGGCGCGCCGTCCGGGAGTTGATGACCCGCCGCGGCGCCGACCTGCGCTACGGCCGTACGCTGCCGCGGGCGTTGCGTGCGGCCGGCCTGGCCGATGTCGCGGCGGCCGGCTGCTTCCCGGTCGGCGGGGTAGCCTGCGACCGGCTGGAGACCGCGACGGTGCGCATGGTCCGCGCCGAGTTGCTCGCCGCTGGGCTGGCCCACGACGCCGAGATCGACGCGCACCTGGCCGCCATCGATGCCGGCGAGCTCGACCTCACCCTCGCGCCGCTGATCTCGGCATGGGGACGCCGCCCAGGATGGCCCGCGACGTCCGGGCCGCGGTCAGCCACAGGCCGGTGAACACGGCGCAGGCCGGCGTCACGATGGCTTCAGCATGCCGAGCCTGACCGCCGCGGCGATGCGGCGGTCCTACCCGGCCCCGAGCTGAAACGCCCAGCGCGGCCCGACCGGCCGTCCCCCTGCAACACCGCGCCCTTCGCCTGGTGGCGAAACTCGGCACGGGTGATCCGGCTGCGGACTTCACGGTCCCGGAGGGAAGACGCCCTGGCCCGGAGTGAGGATTCCGTCGGGGTCGTAGCGTTCACGGGCCTCCTCGAAGGCGGCCCATGCGGGGCCGTAGTGGGCGCGCCACTCCTCAGGCGTGGTGGGAATGGAGCCGACCGGGTACTGGTAACCCCCGACGGCTCGGGCGCGCAGGTAGAGGGAACGGTTGGCCTCCACCATGTCCTGCGGGCTCTCGGCTCCGGGCGAGGCGGTTCTGAGCAGTGTGAAGAGGAAGACCGTCTCCTCGTCGGGCACGCGCAGCAAGGGCAGGTGCAGGCGGGCGCGGGGGAAGGGATAGAGCAGGACCACGCCGCTGGCGCCGACCTCGGTCTCGGTCAGGTCCTTGATGGCGGCCTCCACGAAGGCGTCGGTGCGGCTCGCGGGCAGGAACATGTTCCACCAGGGGTGCGGGCGGTACCACTCGCCTGTGGACTTCAGATAGGCGACGCCCGCGGCGAGCCGGTTGAGGAAGTCGAAGTAGGACATGTCCTGGATCTGCCGGTCGCCGGGCTGGTCGCCCAGACCGTCGAGCAGCCTGGCGTCGTCGGGCGGGGTCGTGCCGTTGAAGAAGGCGACCGCTTCAAGCTGGTAACTCCAGCCGGCGGAGCCGGTCGGCAGCCCGAGCTCTCCCTCTACGTAGGCGAAGCGGCCGTCGTTGACCACGCGCCGCTGGTCGGCGGTCAGCGCGGCGACGCTCGGGTAGGAGAGCAGGTAGTGGCGGACCGTCGCGGGGGCGGGCAGCAGGCGCACGGTGGCCTTGGTGATGATGCCGCACTGTCCTCTTCCGGCCAGCGCCGCGTGGAAGAGGTCGGGGCGCGACTGCGCGGAACACCTCCTCAGGCTGGCATCCCCCGTGACGACCTCCAGCTCCACGACGCTGTCCGCCTGGGATCCGTGGTGGTGGGTCTGGCCGCCGACACCGCCCACCGAGAGCGTGCCGCCGACCGAGAGCTCCAGGTAGTCGGTGAAAACCGGAGGGGTCAGGCCGTGGGCCAGGGTCGCCTGCGCCAAGCTGCTCCAGAGCGCGCCCGCCTCCACGACGGCCGTGTCCTCCCGCACCTCAACCGCGTTGAGCGGGGTCATGTCGATGATCAGACCGCCCGCGACCTGGCCCTGACCTAAGGTGGCGTGTCCCTGGCCGCGCGCGGCCACCTGCAGGCTGTGCGTCCGGCAGTACTTCATCATCAGCATGATGTCCGACACGGCGCCGGGCTCCAGCACGGCCCCGGGGGTCCGATGGACCAGGTGCCCGAAGTCGTCGGCCGCCTGGCCGCGCGAGGCGGGATCGGTCACCACCTTGCCCTTCAGCGGCGGCAGGTCGACCATCCCCTGAGACTGGGCGGCGTCGGTGACCCATGTGCGCGTTGACGGGTCGAAGCCGACCACGGCCGCCCCCGCCGTGAGCAATGCCCGTCTCCACGGATACCACGTCATACCCGATCCTTTCGCAGCGCGGTCACGTCGCGTCGATCATCGCCGACGGCATCCGGCGACGCTACCCGAACGAAACCGGATGACAGCCACAAAAGGGTTACTACGGCGCTGCGGGCCTCGACGGGCGAGCCGTGGGGCAGGCGAGCATCCTCGGGGCAGGATGGACCGATGAGTTTCGCGTGCCTGGCCGGCCTACATCGCCCTCGCCCCGCGTGGTCGCATTGTCGCTGCAACATGCTGTGAAGATCAGCCAACGTGCCACACGCGAAAGAAAAGATCATCTCGCTCTGACCAGCGAGAAGAGGTCGTCAACCCAAGATGACAAATCGACCTGCGGCGATCTTCTACCTTGTCCCCCAGTGACGCCGACCCGAGAACCGGGCCGACATGGTCGAGCTGTACTGGTGATCGCGATTTGACCTCGAGTTCGGTTGAGGTTACATGCTGAGACCGACATCAGCTGAACAGGGGAGAGTGTTGTGCGTGCGGTGTGGTTGAAGGAGTTCGGCGGGCCCGAGGTGCTCGTACCTGGAGACGCCCCCGATCCGGTCCCGGGGCCGGGGCAGGTGTTGATCGACGTCGCCTACGCCAACATCACCTTTGTGGAGACCCAGTTCCGGTCGGGTGGCCCGTCGCCGTTCAAGCCGGAGCTGCCGATGATCCCGGGCAACGGCGTCGGGGGCATCGTCACGGCGGTCGGCGAGGGCGTCGACTCCGGCCTGGTCAGCCGTAGGGTGGTGACCTCCACGGGGGGCTCCGGCGGTTATGCCGAACGGGCCGCGGTGGATGCCTCCGGGCTCTTCACCGTCCCCGACGGCCTGGAATTGGACGACGCGGTCGCGGTCTTGGCCGACGGGCGTACGGCGACCATGATGATCCGGGCGACCGCGCCACAGCCCGGGGAACGGGTTCTGGTCGAGGCGGCGGCCGGCGGCGTGGGCTCGCTCCTCGTGCAGCTCGCCAAGTCGGCGGGCGCCACCGTCGTCGGCGCGGCCGGGGGCTCGCGCAAGACCGGTGTGGCCCGCGACCTGGGCGCCGACGAGGTGGTGGACTACACGGCTCCGGGCTGGACCGACGAGGTCGGCCCCGTCGACGTCGTTTTCGACGGGGTCGGGGGCGACATCGCTCGGGCCGCCTTCGAACTGCTCGGCCAGGGCGGGCGGATGGTCAGTTTCGGGCTGGCGAGCGGAGAGTGGGCCGGCATCGAGGCGGAGGCCGCTGTTGCGCGCGGCGTCACGCTCGTTCAGGCGAGGCCCACCCCGGAGATGATGCGCGAGTACACCGAGAGCGCCCTCGCCGAGGCCGTGGGCGGGCGGCTGCGGCCGCTGATCGGGCAACGCTTCCCCCTCGACCGGGCCGCCGCCGCGCACGCCGCCATCGAGTCGCGCGCCAGTGTCGGCAAGACCCTGCTCGAGGTGCGCTGATGCTCAAGGTCGGCGTGAACCTACCGTCGTTCGGCGTGGATGAGACCGCCGGGGTGCGCGAGCATGCCCGGCACGCCGAGGAGCTCGGCCTGGAGTCGATCTGGGTCGGCGACCATCTGATCCCGGTGCGGCCGTTCCTCGACAGCACCATAGTGCTGGCCACGGCCGCCGCCGTCACCGAGCGCGTCAAGATCGGCTTCGGGGTGATGGTCCTGGCGCTACGCCCGGCCGCCTGGGCCGCCAAGCAGATCGCCAGCCTGCAGCACCTGTCCGGCGGTCGGGTGCTGCTCGGCGTCGGCTCGGGCGGCAGCGTGCACGGCGACGCAGCCTGGCGGGCCGTCGGTATCTCCTACGCCGAACGCGCGCAGCGCACCGACGCCGCGCTGGAGATCCTGCCGAGCCTGGTCGAGGGCAAGCCCACGAACGTGAACGGCGAGGTGATCACTCTCTCTCCGGGCGCGACGATGCCGCCCGTCCTCATCGGCGCCGGCCCCATGCGCCGAGCCGCCCGTTTCGCCGACGAATGGTATCCGGCGTTCTCCACGCCGGCTGAGATCGCCGAACAGACCCCCCAACTGGCCGGCCTCGCCGCCGAATACGGCCGCCCGGCGCCGCGCGTCACGATCGGCCTCAGCGTCGGTCTCGGCGACCTGCCCGCGTCGGTGATCGACGCTCAGGCCCGGTCGCTGATGGAGTACGGGATGACCGAGGAGGAGGCCCGTCGTGGCCTGGTCACCGGCCCACCCGCCGCGGCCGCCGAACGGCTGGCCGCACTCGCCGAGGTCGGTGTGCACCGCGTCATCGCGATGCCGTTCCCCGCCGACCGCCTCCGCCAGAGCGAGCTGCTGGCCGAGACCAACCGCCTCCTCAACCCCTGAAGATCTGGACCTGCCGGACTACCAGGTGAGCCCCACGCCCGCCTTCTACGCCGACCTCAAGGTCCTCCTGGGCTCGCTTCAGCCGATCCCCAGCAGCCGCCGGGCGTTGCCCGAGTAGACGCCCGCGAGGATCTCGGCCGGCAGGTCGAGAGCGGAGATGCACCAGCGCCCCTGCGGCGGGGGCTCCAGGACCGAGTAGGGGAAGTACTCGTGAGCGGTCTCCAGGAAGCGGAAGTAGATCTCGTAGGTGGCCCGGCGCTGGATGACCTGGTCGGTGCCGAACAGGATCCGGCCGGGATGGCGGAGCACGAGCGCCCGGGTGCGCCGCGGCTGGCGGCCGAGCTCGCTGATCCGTGCGGCGATGTCGATGTGGAAGTTGGGATGGGAATCCAGCATCCGCGACACCCAGGCCAGGTCCTCGGCGTTGCATCCGGCGTGCAGCCCGATGAAGATCGTGCGCGGATGCGCGGCCACCAGCGCTTCCAGCGCCGCCATCAGGCGGGGGAAGCGCGGATGACAGGGGGCGGCGAACGACCAGTCGGGGTGCGCGAGGAGTTCCTCCAGCCGCTCGTTGTGCTCGTCGACCGGCTCGAAGAAGGCCACCGGGTCGGCGACGTGGATGGCGACCGGCACGCTCAGCTCCGCCGCCTGCTCCCAGAGGGGAGCCAGCCGCCGGTCGTCGGGCAGGACCAGCGCGCCGTCGCCGTCGCGCACCGACAACCCCAGGTCCTTCCATACCTTCAGTCCCCGGGCGCCGGCCGACACCGAGCGGGCCAGGCTCGCGGCGAGCTGTTCGCCCGGCGCGGGCCCGGTCAGGGCTGTCCAGTCGACGTGACAGTACGTGGCGAAGCGCCCGGGATGGCGGCGGTCGTAACGGTCGAGGTTGGCCTCGAGCTCCGCGCCCCAGCGGCCGTCCAGGTTGACCATCGCCGAGAGGCCCACGGAGTCCATCAAGCCGATCAGCGCGGGCACGTCCGGCGCGGCCCAGCGCCCCTCCGTGAGCCAGCGCCCCAGATGCGTGTGCGCGTCCACCGCCGGCGTCGCGGCCCTGGCCGGCGGCGGAGGAAGCGGCGGCAGGCTGGAAACGGGCCGGTAGTCGGACAAGCGCAGATCCCGCATGGACTCCCCGCCCGGTCAGCCGTGTCTCCACGCTCTGCGGATCATGGCGTAGTCGTCGTCGGTGAATGCCTCGCCCGTGGTGTCCAAATGGGTGGCGTACAACAGGCTGGGCACGCCGAGCTCGGGCTGGAGGCTCATGTACTCACGGAACGCGGTCAGGGAGGGCATCGGGTGGCCGTTGGTGTCGATCAGCCACCCAGGGTCGGCCAGGCGGGCCATGGCGGCGCTGTGCCGTGCCTCGCTCACGACGGATTCCGGGAAGCGTGACCAGGGGCTGATGCGCACCATGTCCTGCACGTCGGCCAGGTAGGGGTTGGGCGAGTGTCCGCTCAGAATCGCGTCCGGCCGGATGTCCTTGGCCGTCTCGTAGAGCAGGCTCAGGTACGCACGCGCCGCCTCCAGGCCGAACAGCCGCCCCGAGCCCTCGGGGAAGGCCATGCCGTAGCTTCCGGGCGTTGCCCACATGTGGTCGATTTTGAGCCCGTCGGCGCCGAGCCCGTCAGGGCCGAGCAACGCCCGCACCTGCTGCCTGATGCGCTCGCGCACGGCCGGCAGCGTGATGTCCACGGCCAGCTTCGTTCCGGCGGGCAGGGTGTTCATCGGCAGGTTGCCCTTGGGGGTCTTCGCCCGTCGCCCGGGCCTGTTCGGCAGTCCCAGGCTCACCTCGGGCCGGTAGGTGACGCAGTCGCCCGCCGGTATGTCCTCCGTGTCCCATGGGCTCCACCAGATGAGCACGCGCTTGCCCCGCCGGTGCAGAGCCTCGATGAAGCCGGGCAGATCAGGCCAGCGGCCGACGTCCACGTCCTTGAGGCCACCGGAGAGAAACCAGCGGGCGTCCACGACCAGGGTTCCCCACGGAAGGTCGTGGGCGTCCAGCCGGTCGAGCATGTCCCGATAGTTGGCCTGAGCGCAGAGCATGTAGGCGGCGTTGTCCGGTTGCCGCTCCGCCCCGCTGCGCACGCGGAACAGATCGGCCTGGTAGCACTGGTGCCCCCAGCCGGACACGATCGGCCTGCTCCACCACTCCGGCTGCTCCCGGACCGGGCTGGGCACCAGCCCCGAGTCGCGCAACACGTCCACGTAGGCGGCCACGGCCAGCTCGGCGGTGTCGCCGCGGACGATCACCATGTGCGGAGTCAGGTACGTGCCCGTGACCCGAAGGGCGCCCCAGCAGGTGAGGGCGAAGGAGAAGTCGGCGCCGCCGAGATATTCGAAGTCGGAGAACAAGTGCTCACCCGGGCGCACCGCCAGGCCGAACGCCAGCCATTCCCGGCTGGGGTCGGCGGCGACCGCGAAGCACAGCAGCCCGGGATTGGCGATGAGATTGCCCCCGCAGTATTCGCTGTCTCCGGCGACACTGATCTGGGCGTACTCAAATGGTTCGAATTCGCGTCGGCCGTAATAGTTCGGCTCCGGTGAAAAGACCCGTCGAAACGATATGGGCGAGCCCGTCGTATAGGCCCGCACCGGGGTCCGGCCGTAATCGATGAGATGCATCGTCCGGGTCGAGAACGGGCGGTGGTCGCGATCGGATATGACGTCGAAGTACCGGATACGATCGATCAGTCCTTCGCCGTAGATCTCGGCGTGGAAATCCAGATGTCCGGAATGGATGTCGAGGTGATAGCGCTTACTCCAGAGCGTGCTCTTCGCAGTCCAGTCCAGCCTCTCGTGGGTGCCCTGGTCGGTGACACCGTGCCAGGACGCCGACACGTTGCGGTCGAAGGATTCCAGAGTGTCGGCGTTGACGTCCAGTCGCAGGAACTGGCGGAAGCCGTCGAGTCCGATCTCCATGCCCGGCAGTTCCGGGTCGACGGTGACGCGCCAATGGGACCGCAAGAACTCAACCGGATCGCGCATATACCCACCTTGAATCGGGTGCTTGCTGCCGGGCCAGCAAAGTAAACCACAGAACGACCTACCGGAAAAGATGTTGACTTCGCGGTGGATCGGTAGTTCAACGGTGGTAGCAAACGAGCCAGACGGAGCCGCGGATGTCACTCGTTGGAAAATGGGACAGCCTTTATTCCGGGATCATCGAGCCGACGCCCTTCGGCGAAACCACTACCTACGAAATCGGCGCGCGTTTCCTGGCCGACTGCGCGGAGATCGAGGACTGGGGATGCGGCCGGGGCTGGCTGCGGACCTGCCTCGTGCCCGGGCAGCGCTACCGCGGCATCGACGGCTCGCGCACGCCCTTCGCGGACGCCATCGTCGATCTGACCACGTACAAGAGCGACGTCGAGGCGATCTTCCTGCGTCACGTCCTGGAGCACAACCGTGACTGGGCGGCGATCCTCGGCAACGCGGTCGCCTCCTTCCGCCGCAAGCTGGTCGTCGTGTTGTTCACGCCGCTGGCGCCGGAGTTCCTGGAGATCGAGGTCCCGGAGACCATCCCGGTCTACCGCCTGCCCGAGGCAGAGGTCCTGCTGGCCTTCGGCGCCGCAACGGTCCGCCGTACGGACGTGCGGACCGACACCCAGTTCGGCGCGGAGACCGTGTTCTGCATCGAGAAGCCGGAGCCCTCGGCGTGCGCGTCGGCGTCCTGACCGGCGGAAGGTCCCGCGAGCGCGCCCGGTCTCTTCTGTCCGGCAGAGCCGTCCACGCCTCACTGATGCGGCAGGGCGTCGACGCCGTGATGATCGACACCGCCGGCGCCGCCTTCCTGCGACGGCTGGGCACGGTCGACGTCGCGTTCCTGGCCATCGCCGGGCAGTATGCCGAGGACGGCAAGCTGCAGGGGCTGCTGGAGCATCTCAACATGCCGTACACCGGCTCGGGAGTGCTGGCCAGTGCGCTGGCCATGCACAAGTGCGCGGCCAAGGCGATGGTCGGCGCGCACGGCGTGGGCATTCTGCCCGGCCGCCAGTTGGACGACGGCCTGTCGGCGGAGCAACTCGCCGCCGAGCTGACCTCCGCCCTGGGGCTGCCGCTCATGCTCAAGCCCGTCTCCGAAGGCGGATCCATCGACATTCACCTGTCCGCCACCGAGCCGGAGCTCCTGAGCGCGATCCGCGCGCTGCGCTCCGGCGGACAGCAGCTGTTCGCCGAGCGATTCTGCCCCGGCAGGTCGGTGACCGCGGCCGTCCTGGACCACGAGCCGGGCTTGTGGGTCCCGCCCGTACTGGAAACCCGTCCCGTCAACGGCTTCTACGACTACCAGACCAAGAACGACCCCGGCAGGTTCACCATGCACTGCCCTGCCGCGCTGCCGGAAAAGGCCGAGGTGCTCATCGCCGAATGGGCGCGCGTCGCCCACCGGTCGCTGGGCTGCTGGGGCTACTCTCGCAGCGACTTCGTCGTGGGCGCCGATGGAGAGGTGTGGTGGCTGGAAACCAACACGCTCCCCGGCTTGTCGCGGACGGGGAACCTGGCCACGATGGCCGGGGCCGGTGGACTCGACTACGACGGGCTCGTCTCCTTTGTCCTGTCCACCGCGTTGCGCGCCCCGACCGGCTACCGGGCCTGAGCCCGGACGTGCGGCACAATGACCCGGTGAGCTGCCCGGCCTGTGCGAAGCGCCCGGACGACTGCAAGCCGGGCTCAATCCCTGCGCAAGGCGCTCCCCTTAGCGTCGCAGCGTGTTCAAACGACTGGTCCTCGGCGCCGCCCTCAGTGCGGCTGCGACACTGACGCTCGCCTCCACCGGCCCCGCCCTGGCCGCTCCCGTCTCGGCCGGGACGCCCGCGCCCGGCAAGGTGGCGAACAAGCTGTTCCACGCCTGGCTGGCCGCCGACCGCGCGGCCGCGGCGAAGGCGGCCACCCCCGCGGCGGTCAAGACGATCTTCACTTATGTCTACCGCGCGCCCGACCGCTTCGACGGCTGTTCCAGCAACGTGTGCCGGTTCGTGCACACAAGCGTGCGCGTGCCCGGCGGGCTTGACGGCATCGCGATGGTGGTCACCGGCTCGAAGGTCAGCAAGGTCTACCTGTCGCGGCACATCACCAAGCCGCCCACCGTGGCCAAGCATCTCTTCGCCGCCTGGAAGCGGGGCGACGCGTACGGCGGGCTCGAGGTCGCCACTTCCGCCACGGTGCAGAAGCTGTTCAAGGTCAAGTACGACCCGCGCGGCGTCACCTACTTCTTCCAGGGCTGCAGCAAGGAGCCGCAGGGTTACTCGTGCGCCTACTCCTATGAGGGCGGTGCGATGCTGATGCACGTACGCGGCTCCGGGACCACCGGCTACGAGGTTCGCTCGATCTCCTACCTGGCCGACTGAGGGGGCGCCGCGTCATCCGGACCGGCGCGGGATGTGATCGTCGTTCAGGAGGAGTGGACTTATGCCGCTGCGGTCCTATGGTGGTCTGGCCGGGCGCACGGTCGACCGGCGTCGAGCGCACGCTGACGTTGCCGGCCGGGCCGCTCGCTGCCGGGGCCACCCTGGTGGTGCCGGTCGGCGAAGCGCTGCAGCTGGGCGACAACGGCGGCGCGATCACCCGCCTGGATGACGCCGGGCGTGCCACTGACCCGTGTGGAGATGCGAAGCCCATCCCGGGTCGCTTCTCGATTGACTGCCGCGTGGAGTCGCTCTCTGTCACCAGGTAACCGCCGATCAGCCGTACCGGCTGCAGACTTTACTCATCGGGCGGCGTTTCATGCGGGAACACTGCGTCACGTTCCGCTACCCTCCCCACCGCAACCTGCCACCGCGGACCTACACAGGAGGACACCCGACGATGCCGATTGACCCGTTGATGTCAGAACGGTTCCCACGGACCTCCCGCTACAACCCGGACTGGATCCGCTCCAGCGTCAGCGGCGGGGCCAACTCGCTGTGGCTGGCCGAGTGGCTCACCGAGGCGATGTCGTTGGAGCCCGGCATGCGGGTGCTGGATCTTGGTTGCGGCCGGGGCGCCTCGTCGATCTTCCTGTACCGCGAGTACGACGTCCAGGTATGGGCCACCGATCTGTGGTTCAGCCCCGACGAACGCATGCAGCGCATCTACGACGCCGGCGCCGAGCACGCGGCGTTCCCCATCCACGCCGACGCCCGAGCCCTGCCGTTCGCCGCGGGCTTCTTCGATGCCGTCGTCAGCATCGACTCGTTCGTCTACTACGGCACCGACGATCTGTACCTGAACTATCTGGCCAGGTTCGTCCGGCCGGGCGGGCAGATCGGCATCGCCGGTGCCGGACTGGTCCAGGAGATCGACGGACCGACGCCCGAGCACCTGGCGGCGTGGTGGGAGCCGAGCATGGCCAACCTGCACTCGGCCGAGTGGTGGCGCCGCCATTGGGATCGCAGCGGTGTCGCCCACGTGGACGTGGCCGACACGATGGCCGACGGGTGGAAGTACTGGCTGGAATGGCAGCGGGCGATCGCACCGGACAACCAGGTGGAGATCGACGCCCTCACCGCCGATGGCGGACGCCACCTCGGTTACGTGCGCGCGGTCGCCCGTCGCCGGCCGGACGTCGCACTCGACGGGCCCATCTCCTCGGTCCCCGTCACGTATGTCAAGCGGCCCCTGTACCGCCCCCGGACGAGGACCAACAGGCTCGACGCCGGCATTTGATGGATGCCTCGCCCGCCCGACCGACCGAACTTCGGGGCGGGCGAGGTCTCGGTTGGCACCCCGCCGTTTCAGCAGGTCGCGGCGCCGACTTAAGTGTCTTCGCCGGAAGTCGCATCACTCCACAGACTCGCCGTCCTCGGGCTGGTTCTGCACCGAACGCATCGTGTTCGCGTAGCTCTCTGCGTCGACGCCGCCCTTGACGGCGTGCTCAAGGAGCGTGATGTGCTCCATCACAGAACGCTGAAGGTCGGAGATGGGCCGGACGCCAGCCTCATCGACCAGGCGCGCCGCCGGCTTCGGCGCGCAAGGGGTGGTTTCCGAACGAAATGATCCACCCTCCTGGGGACATATGATCGTTTCAGCAGGTATTTGCCCGATTGTCGGAAGGCCTCCATGACCCACCCCCTCAGTCGGCGGTCCGCCCTGCTGGGCGCCGCGGCCTTAACCGGCCTCTCCCTGTGGGAGCGACCGGCCGAGGCGGTCGGCGCCGCCGCGTTCGACGCCGCGCGCGAGCGGTGGGTGAGCCTGCTGGCCGGCGGGTCGTACGACGCCGCGTACGCCGACAAGACGCAGGCGGTCGAAGGCTCGGCCAACGCGGTGCTGCGCAAGCTGAAGCTCACCCCCGGCGCCCCGAGCCTGTGGCCCGACCTGCCGCTCGGAGACCCCCGGACGGGCAACTTCAACCGCGCCTACAACCGCATGCGCACGCTGGCGCTGGGCTGGGCCACGCCGGGCACCGCCCTGCACAGGAACGCGCAGGTCGCCGAGACCGCGGTCAGCGCGCTGGACTTCCTGTACGAGCACGCCTACCGCGAAGGGCTCGACCGGCAGGGCAGCAACTGGTACTGGTGGGAGATCGGCGTCCCCCGCGCGCTGACCGACACCTGCGCCCTGATGTACGACGGCCTGCCCAAGGACCGCATTGAGCGCTGGCTGCGCCCGTTACGCCGCTGGTGCCCCGACCCGGAACGCCGCGTCAGCCACCCCGGCGTCGTCGAGACCGGCGCCAACCGGGCGGGCAAGGCCATGGCGGTGGCGATGCGCGGCTTGCTCACCCACGACGCACGCCTGGTCAAGCGGGCCAGGGACGCCGTCTCCGATCTGCTGCGGCGGACCAAGGGCCCGGGCGACGGCTTCTACCGTGACGGGTCGTTCATCCAGCACGACGTGTTCCCCTACACCGGCAGCTACGGCGTGGACTACCTGGACAGCGTGGCCAAGCTGATCGCCATGCTCGCGAAGTCACCGTGGGAGATCGGCGGAATCGGGAACGTCTACGACATCGTGGACCGCTCGTTCACGCCGTTCATCTTCGACGGGCTGATGATGGACTGCGTACGCGGCCGGCAGATCTCGGTGCAGGGCCACCGCGACTACCACTCGGGGCAGAAGGCGGTCGAGGCCATCCTCACCTTGCTGGAGGCGGCGCCCGAACGCTATGCCCAGCGCTGGCGGCCGCTGGTGAAGGGCTGGCTCACCCGCAACCAGGCCATCCCGTATGACACGCTCGCGCCGCTCCCGAGCATCGCGGGAGCCAAGGCCCTGCTGGCGGACCCGTCGGTGCCGGTCGGTCCGCGTCCGACGGGCACGTACGTCTTCGCGGACATGGACCGGGTCGTGCACCACCGTCCCACCTGGGCCTACGCGATCGCGATGAGCTCGAAGCGCATCGGCGCGGCCGAGGCCATGAACCTGGAGAACCTGCACGGCTGGTGCACCGGCGACGGCATGACCTACCTCTACACCGGCGACCTCACCCACTGGAACGACGACCTGTGGCCCACGATCGACCCGTACCGGCTGCCGGGCACGACGGTCGACACCCGCAGACGCGCCGATCTCCGGCACGGCAAGCGTCGCCTGCCGCCCACCCCGTGGGCGGGCGGCGTGGCGCTCGACGGCGAGTACGGCGTGGCGGCCATGAGGCTGATCGCCGACGGCTCCTCGCTGCGGGCCAGGAAGGCGTGGTTCCTCCTCGATGACGCGGTGATCGCCCTCGGCGCCGGCATCACCGCCTCCGACGGCCGCCGCATCGAGACCGTCGTGGAGAACCGCAACACCCACGACACTCACCCGCCGCTGACCCAGGGCGACGGCTGGGTCCACCTCTGCGGGGTGGCCGGCTACGCGCTGCTCGACGGCGTCAAGGCGAAGGTGATCCGCGGGAAGCGCACCGGCCACTGGCGGGACATCGACAAGGGCGCCACCACCGGAGGCGACGACACCCCCGTCACCAGGCACTACACGACGATCCTCGTCGACCACGGCGTCGATCCGCGCAGGGCGCGCTACGCCTATGCCGTGCTCCCCGACGCCTCCGTCGCCCAGACCGCGGCGTACCGCGGGCGGGTCGAGATCCTCGCGAACTCCCGTACGGTGCAGGCCATTTCCCGCGACGGCGTGCTCGCCGCCGTCTTCTGGCGCGCGGGGACCGTCGAGACCGCGGACGGCCCGCTCGCCGCCGACGGCCCCTGCACGCTGCTGATCCGCCGCGACCAGAAGCGGGTACGGCTGGCGGTCTCCGACCCGTCCAGGACCGCCGACGAGGTGAAGATCACGCTGCCCTGGCCGGTGAAATCGGTCAAGGAGAGCGACCGCAGCGTGCGCAAGTCCAAGAAAGCGGTCAAGGTGGAGGTCGGCGGCAGCCGCGGGCACGCCCACACCGCTGTGGTGCGCGTCTGAAACCTCCGGGGCGAGCCCATGGGCTGATCACCGCCGGTGTGGCACGATGCGAATGGGCACACTGACCGGGCGGAGCCGCCATGAAGGCCCCGGAACGGATCTACGCCGGTGCGGCGGTGGCCGCCGGCGTGGTCGTGCTGGTCGTCGTGCTCCGGTTCGGCGGCGCGATCCAGCCGGAGCTCCCGGGGCTGCCCAGCGCCGGGCCGGTCACCGTGTGGGGGCTGCCGCTGGTCCGGTTCTGCTACGACTTGTGCGCGCTCGCCTGTGTCGGAACGCTCACGGCGGCCGCCCTCGCCCCGACCGGTACGAAGGAGTCCGAGGCGTGCCTGCGTGCGGCCGGCTGGTGGGCTCTCGGCTGGACCTTCGCCGCGCTGCTGAGCTACGTGCTGACCCTGTCCAACCTCATCCCCCTGCCCGTCGCGGACCTGCTCGGGGCCCCTGACCTGCTGCGGTTCGGCACGGCGCTGCCGCAGACGCGGGCCCTGCTGTGGGTCCCGGCCGTGGCGGCGCTCGCGGCCGTCTCCTCGCGACTGCGGACGCTGCCCGCCTGGGTACGCCCGCTGATCGCCGCCGTCGGGCTGTTGCCGCCCGCGTACGTGGGGCATGCCGCCTCCGCCGGTGACCACGACATCGCCGTGTCCGCGCTGATGTCGCACCTGGTCTCGGTCTCCGTCTGGGTCGGCGGCCTGGCCGCGGTCCTCGTCCACTTCCGCCGCTCCGAGCATCTTCCGACGGTGTTGCCCCGCTTCAGCACGCTCGCCCTGTGCTGCTTCGCCGCCGTCGCCGTCTCCGGCGTTGCCGGCGCCTGGGTACGGCTCGGCAGCCCGTCCGACCTCTGGCAGAGCACCTACGGGCAGCTCCTGGTGGCCAAGACCGTGGCGCTCGTGACGCTGGGCCTGTTCGGCTGGACGCATCGCCACCGTACCGTCGCGGGCGTCGCCGACCGGACCGTACGCCACACCTTCGTGCGACTGGCGACCGGCGAGCTGACCGTGATGGCGGCGGTCATCGGGCTGGCCGTCGGCCTGTCCCGCACCCCGCCACCACCAGGGAGCGGCGGCGGCCACGACCACCTCGTCCTGGAGTACCCGCTCGCCCCCTTCACCCCAAGCGCACTGATCACCGAGGTCCGCCTGGACCCGACCGTCCTGCTGCTCCTGGCGCTGCCCGCCGTCGCCTACCTGGTCGGCGTGCGCCGGGCCGCGTCGTGGCCGGTCGGACGTACGGTCGCCTGGTGCGCGGGGCTGGCGCTCATGGCGCTGGTGCTGCTCGGCGGCGTGGGCGGGTACGCGCGGGCGATGTTGTCGGCGCAGGTCCTGCAGCACGTCGTGCTCACCGCCGTCGCCCCGCTCCTGCTCTGCCTGGGCGCGCCGCTCACCCTGGCCGCGTCCTTACGCGAGGACCTCGAACTCCCCGCCCGCCGCCTGACCCACCCTGCCTTCCTCCTCTCCGTCTACCCGGTCGCTTTCCTGCTGCTGTACGCCACGCCGTGGCTCCCGTGGTCCCTGTCCGGCTACGCCCAGCACCTGCTCACCCAGGTCCTGTTCGTCGGCCTCGGCCTGCTGACCTTCTGGGTGCCGGCGGGTGTCGACCCGCTCCCCCGCCCGATTCCCTGGGCCGTCCGCGCCCGGCTGCTGGCCGCCGTCATCCTGACCCACCTGGCTCTGGGCGCGTTCCTGCTGCTCGGGCCGCCGGTCGCGAACGACTGGTTCTCCCTCGCGGCCCCGCCCGGCGTCCCGGACCTCCTCGCCGACCAGCGGCTCGCCGGAGCCGTGGCCATGCTCCTTCCACTGCCCGTGTTCGCTCTCCTGGCCGTACGCATGGCCTGGCTCAGGCAGGCGGCGCTCGCCCGCGTACGGACGAGCCCGCCCTTGAAGTGACCGCGCTCTGTCAGTGCCGGGCCGTGTGCATGAGGCGTAGCGCCGCCTCGGCCGTCTCATACCGCCAGGCGGCCACGACGTGGTCGAAGCCA
Source organism: Nonomuraea sp. NPDC003707 (assembly GCF_053587055.1). Taxonomy (NCBI): domain Bacteria; kingdom Bacillati; phylum Actinomycetota; class Actinomycetes; order Streptosporangiales; family Streptosporangiaceae; genus Nonomuraea; species Nonomuraea sp. NPDC003707. The sequence continues at coordinate 19,186 of NZ_JBSFNK010000030.1, forward strand.
TGCGCCTGGTCCCGCTGCCTGCGCAGGCTGCGGATGATCGGCTCGATGCGCTCCGCCTGCGCGTCCAGCAGCGGGCGCGGGTCCGCGCCGGATCGCTGGAGCAGGGCGAACTTGATCAGGAACTCGGTGCGGATGTCGCGGATGTGCTCGACCGGGCATATCAGCCAGCCGTTCACGGCCGATGTCCCGGACGCCGTGGCGGTGAATACCGTACGCTGTGGACCGCCCTGCCCCCGCTCCTTGCCGCACGGCTCTATGAGAGACAGGTCGGCGAGCCGATCGAGCGCGCGGTAGACCCGAGGCCGCGGCACCTGCCAGATCGCGCCGACGGCACCGGTGGGAGCGGTGAGCCTCGCGACGGCGAAGCCGTACGTGGGCCCCTCCGCCACGAGCGCGAGCACGATCCACTCGGTGAGCGACAGCGCGCGAGGATTCACACGCTCAAGGGTAGGGCCAGTCGCGGGCGTCGGAGGGTCGCCAAGTAGTCTCGCATTGACTAGCCACGGCTGCGGAGGACTGCTCTGTGAGGGAGAACGAGGCCGGCACCTTAGGGCGTCGCCCGGGATGAGACCCGTCCCGAACGCCATCTGCGTCGGCGGCCCGCACGACGGCATGCTGACCCGCATCGACCAGGACGTCGGCGTCGTGGAGGTCTTCGCGTTCGAGGCGGACGGCTCGACGCGCGGCGCCCCCTATCGGGTCACGGCGGGTCGTGTCCACCATCCTTCGTGTGCCGCCCCGTTCGTCGTCCTCAGCTGGGTCGAGCCCGCCCACGGCCAGCTCTGAGGTCGCGGCGCGCCGCCGCCAGCATGCCGATCATGACTTCTGCCTTCCACGAGCCCCGCAGCCTGGTCCTCCTGACGCTCGCGCGGCAGGCGCTGCCCCTGGGTGTGGAGTACGTGGGCATCGCGACCGACCGCGCGGCCGCGTTCGAGGAGGGGTTCCGGGCGGAGGCCGGGCGTCGGGGCGCAGCCGGTGCGCGGTCGCCGGAGGTGTGGGCGCGGCCGGCGGCGTGCAGGTTCCCGCCTGGCAGCGCGCCGCCCGCGCCCACCCCTCGTTTCCCGGGTCCGCCAATCCCGAGCCCGGGAGGTCCTCTACAGCTGGGTGCACACCGCCTTGACCTCGGTGTACGCCTCCAGCACCTCGTGCCCCATCTCCCGGCCCCAGCCGGACTGCTTGTAGCCGCCGAACGGCAGGGCCGCGTCGAAGACGTTGTAGCAGTTGATCCAGACGGTGCCCGCCCGGAGCTTGCTCGCCAGGGCGTGCGCCTTGGAGATGTCGCGGGTCCAGATGCCCGCGCCGAGGCCGTACGTGGTGTCGTTGGCCTGGGCGGCGATCTCGTCCAGGTCCGAGAACGGCGAGGCCACCACGACCGGGCCGAAGATCTCCTCACGGACGATCTTCATCTCGGGGTGGGTGTCGGTGATCACCGTGGGCTGGACGAAGTAGCCCTGGTCGCCGTGGCGGGCCCCGCCGACGACCGTACGGGCCCCTTCGCTGCGCCCGGAGTCCAGGTAGCCGGTCACGCGCTGGAGTTGTTCGTCGGAGACCAGCGGCCCCATCTGCGTGCCGGGCTCCAGCCCGGAGCCGAGCCTGATGCCGCGGGCGATGTCGGCCACGCCTTCGACGACCTGCTCGAAGTGACTCTGCTGGACGAACAGCCGGGATCCGGCCACGCAGCACTGGCCGTGGTTGAAGAAGATGGCGTTGGCCGCGCCCTGGACGGCGAGCTCGGGGTCGGCGTCGTCGAAGACGATGTTGGGGCTCTTGCCGCCGAGCTCCAGGGAGACCTTCTTCAGGTTGCCCGCCGCCGCGTGCACGATGAGCTTGCCGACCTCGGTGGAGCCGGTGAAGGCGACCTTGTCGACGCCGTCGTGGGCGGCCAGCGCCGCTCCGGCCGTCTCGCCGTACCCGGGCAGGACGTTGACCACGCCGTCGGGGACGCCGGCCTCGGCGATCAGCTCGGCCAGCCGCAGCGCGGTGAGCGGGGTCTGCTCGGCCGGTTTGAGGATGACGGTGTTGCCGGTGGCCAGCGCGGGGGCGAGCTTCCAGGCGGCCATGAGCAGCGGGAAGTTCCACGGGATGATCTGGCCGATGACGCCGATGGGCTCGCGCAGGGTGTAGGCGTGGAAGGCGGCGCCCGGCATGTACGGCACCGAGGGCGTGATCGTGTTTCCTTCGATCTTGGTCGCCCATCCGGCCATGTAGTGGAACATGTCCGCCGACAGGGGGATGTCCGCGGCCCGTGCCACGGCCAGCGGTTTGCCGTTGTCGAGCGATTCGAGCTGGGCCAGCTCGTCCGCGTGCTCCAGGATCAGGTCGCCGATCTTCCAGATCAGCCGGCCGCGCTCGGAGGGGGTCAGCCGCGACCACGGGCCGTCGAAGGCGCGGCGGGCGGCCCGCACGGCGCGTTCGACGTCCTCGGCGTCGGCCTCGGCCACCTGGGCGAGCGGCCGGCCGGTGGCGGGGTTCGGGGTGGCGAAGGTCCTGCCGGAGGCGGCGTCCACCCACCGGCCGTCAATGAAGAGCTGCCGAGGCGTCGCCACGAAGTCTTCGACGCTCTTGTCCAAGGTCACCGTCATCAGCGTCGGCTTCCTGTCGATGAACGTGCGCTCGCCCGGGGCCTGGCTTGGCCGACCGAGCCGGCGCTTGGTAGTCCCCATGAGACTACTGACGGCGTAAGAAGGCAAGAGGCGTGGGCACTCACAAGCGGCGTCGTTAGCCGTCTTTCCATCTCATCCGCCATGAGGAGGCTGATTCCACCTCGCAGATGAGTACTGCGTTTCCGGGCCGCGGCGCCACAAGCCCGGTGTGCGCCGACGACCGGCTATGGGTCCAGGCCGCACGAGCATGGCGGGTCTGCCCAGTGCAGGGCGATGTACGGCTCGGCCTGGCCGAAGTAGCGCACCCGTTCGCGGGTGATGCGGTAGCGGGCGCACGTCTCGGGCTCGTCCGGTGAGAGGCGCGGCACGGGGACGGTCAGGATGCCGATGTCCTGGTCGACGTGGGTGAGGAGACCGTGGCAGGGTCCGCCGAGGCAGATGGCGTTGCAGTCGTGGCGGCCGTCGGGCGGGAGCTCGTTCATGCGGGGTGGGCGTGGGTCTCGGCGGCCTTGACCGAGGCCCAGATCTGCCGGCCAGGGGTCAGGTCGAGGTCGGCGACGGCGGGCGGGAAGGCGACGAACGCGGGCCCGTAGAACCGTTCGGAGGTGTGCGGCAGCAGCCCGGCCGGCGGCAGCACCAGGAAGGCCAGGCCCGCCGGCGCGGGCACGACCAGCATCCACGGCAGCCGCCCGGAGACCTCGCGACCCGCGACCGGACGCCCGGGGAGACCGGCACGCGGAGCCGCGATACGCCCAGCGAACCCACCGCCCGAACCCGCCGAACGCCCGGTGAGCCCGCCGCGCGGGCTCACCGGGTCGAGTTGCTCCGATGCCGAGGAGCTCATCCAGGATCAGGGGGCCTCGAAGCCGGCCTTGGTCAGCACGTCCTTGCCCTGCTGCGACACCACCAGGTCCACGAACTGCTTGGCCAGGTCACCCGCGGGAGCCTTGGCCAGGGTGGCGATCGGGTAGTCGTTGATCGCCTTGTCGGCCTCGGGGAACTCGATGCCCTGCACCTTGCCCGCCGACGCGATCACGTCGGTCTTGTAGACCAGCGCCGCGTCCACCTCGCCCAGCTCGACCTTGGTCAGCGTGGCCTTGACGTCCTGCTCCAGCGTCACCGGCTTGACCTTGAGCCCGGCCGCGTCCAGCGCCTTGATCGCCGCCGCCCCGCACGGCACCTGCTCGGCGCACAGGGCCACCTTCACCTTGCTGTCGGCCAGATCCTTCAGCTCGTCCACCTTGGCCGGATTGTCCTTCGGCACGGCGATCTCCAGCTTGTTGCGCACGAACGTGGTCGGCGAACTCGCCAGCGACGCGTCGGTCACCGTCTTCATCGTGGCCGGGCTCGCCGCGGCGAACACGTCCGCCGGAGCCCCTTGGGTGATCTGCTGGGCCAGCGTCGCGCTGGAGCCGAAGTTGAACTTCACCGTCGTACCCGGGTGCGCGGCCTCGAAGGTCTTGCCGAGCTCGGTGAACGTCCCGGTCAGCGACGCCGCCGCGAACACCGTCACCTCCTTGGCCCCGCCACCGGCGGCCGGGGCCGACGAGGCCCCGGCCGTGGACGTGGCCGGTCCGCCGGAGCCGCAGCCGGCCAGGCCCGCCAGCGCGAATGCGACGGGCAGGGCGATCGCCCATCGGGAAAGACGCCTGAACTCCACAGGGGGCTCCTCACAAGTAACTGGCCACGCGCTCGTGACCGGGAATCTCCACGACGACGTTGGTGGACTTGATCACGGCGACCGCGACCATCCCCACCTCCAGGCCCAGCTCGTCCGCGGCCTGGCGGCTCATCAGCGACACCACCCGGAACGGCCCGGCGGCGATCTCCACCTGCGCCATCACCGCATCGCGGATCACCTCGGTCACGATCCCGCGAAAGCGGTTACGCGCCGAGGAGCGGCTGCCGTCGCCGCTCTCCTCGATCTGCGAGCGGGCGAAGGCGGCCAGGTCGGCTCCGTTCACCTGCCGATGACCGTGCTCGTCCCGCTCGGCCCCCAGCCGACCCGCGTCCACCCACCGGCGGACCGTGTCGGAGCTGACCCCGAGCAGCGCCGCGGCCTCGCTGATCCGAAACGTCGTCACAAGCTCTCACGATACCTTCCGCACATTCGAGCCTGAATACCCAGCTTCCGCCGCACCAGCGGCATGATCTACGGTTCTGCCATGGCATCCACGAGATCGGAGAGCACCCTCGTGAGTATCGGTTCCCCCCGCTGCCGGGCCGTCGCGTCCGCGCTCGCCACCGTCCTGCTGGCCACGCTCACGCCCACCGCCCCGGCCACGGCCGCGACCGCCGCCGGCCCCGCCTCCGTCCGGCAGGCCGCCGCCGGGACGGTCAAGGTGCGCGGCCAGGTCAACCGTCCGCGCTCGTTCACCATGGCGCGGCTGCGCGGCCTGCCGCAGCACACCGTCCGCGTGCGCTACCAGACCTCCCACGGCGCGGAGAAGCACACCTTCACCGGCCCGCTGCTGTCCGACGTCCTCCAGCTGACCGAGCCGCGCATCGACCCCGACGTCAAGAACGCGCAGCTACGCCTGGTCGTCACCGCCACCGGCTCCGACGGCTACCGCGCCGCCCTGGCCTGGGCCGACCTCGACCCGGCCTTCTCCGGCAAGAAGGTGCTGCTCGCCGTCACCCAGGACGGCGCGAAACTGGACGAGGAAGGCCCGCGCCTGGTCGTGCCCGGCGACGTCAAGGGCGGCCGCTACGTCAGCGGCGTCGTACGCCTCCACGTCTGCGACACGGACGCACTCGACCCCGCCTGACCGGCCCCCCGCCCGACCGGAGGGCGGAACACCCATGTCACGACGACTGCTGCGATGGGCCGGTCTGCTGCTGGCCACCGCGCGCTGACGCGAAGGCCGCCGGTCAGGCGCCGCCCGGCTCGGCGGTCCGCTCCCACAACGACTTCATCTCGGCGAACCCCTGCTCCATGATCCCCACCATGGCCTCCCGGGCACGCTCGCCGTCGCGCCGCTGGATCGCCTGGGCGACGTCGGTGTGCAGCTGCAGCGCCTCCTCGTCCGGGTAGTGAGGCATCAGGTGGTAGTGGTGCCGGCCGGCCAACACCTCGGCGACGATCAGCTGCAGCTTCGCGAACATCTCGTTGCCGGAGGCGGCCAGCACCCGCCGGTGGAAGTCGATGTCCAGGTCGAGGAAGCGGGCCTCGTCGCCCGCCTTCCCGGCGGCCCACATCTTGGCCGCGAGCCCGACCAGCTCGCTCGCCTCGTCGTGGTCGACCCGCCCGGCGGCCAGCCAGGCGGCGTACGGCTCGATCGCGGTCCGCAGCTCGGTGATCGAGCGCAGTTGCGCCATCCGCCCCTCCGAGGCGAGCCGCCAGCGGATCACCTGCGGATCGAAGACGCTCCACACCCCGGGAGGCTGGATCATGATCCCGACCCGGCGCCGGGTCTCGATGAGCCCCATGGACGCGAGCACCCGCAGCACCTCGCGGATCACCGAGCGGGAGACCTGGTAACGGTCGACCAGGTCTTCGATGCTCAGGACCGAGCCGGCGGCCACGTCGCCGCTGCAGATGGCGGTGCCGAGGTGGTCGAGGACCCGTGCGTGCAACCCAGCCTCCGCAAGGGCGGGCCGAGTGGGGGCGGCCCCCGGGGAGGACTGATTCACGGCATAGAACATATCAGTTGAAGGCTGACTCTTGAATAAGTCAGCTTTTTTGGCCTAGCATCCCGGCATTAAGCAGATGTTACGAGCATGTGGCGCTCTTCCGGGGGGCGGCGACCATGACAGGAAGGCGGGATTGACGTGCGACGTCGAGCGATATTCGGTACATCTCTGGCCGTGGTGGCCGCCATGGGGCTGTCCGCCTGTGGCAGTGGCGGTGACGGCGGCGGGTCCAAGACGGTCCGGATCACCCTGGCCAACCACGTGTGGACCGACAACATCAAGAAGGCCCTGCCCGAGTTCGAGAAGCAGACCGGGCTCAAGGCCGAGATCACCCAGCTCGGTGAGGACCAGCTCTCCGACCAGTACAACGTCAAGCTGAACGCGGGCTCGTCCGACATCGACGTGATGATGTACCGCCCCCTGCAGGAGGGCAGGCTCTTCGCCAAGAACAAGTACCTGGCCGACCTGTCGGACCAGGTGAAGGCCAACAAGGACTGGGACTTCAGCGACTTCCAGGCCGGCCCCGTGGAGGCCACCACGTACGAGGGCAAGCCGGTCGGCGTCCCCATCATCACCGAGCAGGAGGTCCTCTACTACCGCAAGGACCTGCTGTCCAAGGCCGGCCTGAGCGCCCCGCCGAAGACCCTCGACGAGCTCAAGGCCGCCGCCGCCAAGATCAAGGCATCCGAGCCGGACATGGCCGGGTTCGTCGCCCGTACCGGCAAGTCGCCGGCGGTCACCCAGTTCTCCAGCTTCCTGTACAGCTTCGGCGGCGACTTCGTCGACGGCAGCGGCAAGGCCGCGGTCGGCAGCGAGGCGGCCAAGCAGGCGTACGCCTACTACGGCGGGCTGATCAAGGACTCCGGCCCGGCGAACGTCAGCACCGACATGGGCTGGCCCGAGGCGATGGCCATCTTCACCCAGGGCAAGGCCGCCTTCTACACCGAGGCCAACTCGCTCTACAAGAACGCCACCGACCCGGCCAAGTCCAAGGTCTCGGACAACGTCGGCTTCGCGCCGTTCCCGGCCGGCCCTGGCGGTTCGAAGCCGTACAACATCCCGTCGTGGGCGCTGGGCGTCAACTCCAGCTCGGAGAACACCGCCAACGCCTGGAAGTTCATCGAGTGGGCCACCGGCAAGGCGCAGACGCTCGCCCAGCAGAAGTCCGGCGTGCCCGGCGCCCGCACCTCCGTGTGGGCCAACCCGGAGGGCACCTCGACCTTCCCGAAGGACCTGGTGGAGGCCATCGCGGCCAGCACCAAGGACGGGGTGGGTCATGACCGGCCGCTGGTCGTGAAGGTCGCCGAGTCCCGCGAGATCGTGGGCCAGCCGATCGTCGACGCGATCACCGGCAAGGACGCCGCGGCGGCCGCCGACACGGCCAACGCCGCGTTCCAGAAGTTCCTGGACGACGAGGCCAAGTAAGCGGCACCCGCCGACCCCTGGAGTCCCCATGGCAACGATCACCACACCGACCACCAAGGCGCCGCGCGGCGCCCCCGCCGCCCCCGGCACGCCCGGCTGGCTGCGCTGGATGGACGCCCACCGCAAATGGCTCTTCGCCGCGCCCGCGATGGTCTTCGTCGCCGCGCTGCTCGTGTTCCCCCTGGCCTGGACCGGCTACCTCAGCCTGACCGACGCCGAGGGATCCGTCCGCGCGGAGAGCGAGTTCGTGGGCCTGCGGAACTACCTCGACGTCCTGACGGACACCGAGCGGTTCTGGCCCGCGGTCGGGCGGACCGCCACGTTCACCGCCGTCGCGCTGCTGTTCGAGGTGGTCCTCGGGATGGCGATCGCGCTGCTGCTCTGGCGGCCGTTCAAGGGGCAGCGGTGGGTCCGGGTCGCCATCCTCATGCCGCTCGTGGCCACTCCGGTCGCGGTCGGCATGATGTGGCGGCTCATCTTCGACCCGAACATCGGCATGGCCAACCAGCTCCTCGGCTGGTTCGGCATCGGGCCGCAGCCGTGGCTGGCCGGTCAGCACACGGCCCTGGCCACCACGATCTTCATCGACGTGTGGCAGTGGACGCCGATGGTGGTGCTGATCCTGCTCGCCGGGCTCACCTCGCTGTCGGACGAGCCGCAGGAGGCGGCGCACATCGACGGCGCCAGCACCTGGCAGCGGTTCCGGCACGTCACCCTGCCGCTGCTGATGCCCACGCTGACGGTGGCGATCCTGCTGCGCGGCATCGACGCGCTCAAGACCTTCGACGTCCTCTACGCCACGAAGGGCCGCGGCGGCGGTTCGTTCCATGAGGTCGAGACGCTGAACGTGTACGCCTACGGCCTCAGCTTCGACTACAACGAGTACGGCGTCTCCTCCACCGTCCTCATCCTCTTCTTCCTGATCATCATCGGGGCCATGTGGGCCCTGACCGCCCGGCGCAAGGAGGCGCAGCGATGAAGGCCCGGCCCGCGTATCAGGTGTTCCGGGTGGTGGCGCTCACCATCGTGGTGCTCTCCCTGGTCGCGCCGCTGCTCTGGATGGTCTCCGCGTCGTTCAAGACCAACGTCGACATCTACGACCCGGGCAAGGCGCTGGCCTTCTCGCCCACCATCGACAACTACGCCAAGGTGCTCCAGCAGGCGAACTACGTCGAGTTCATCGTCAACAGCCTCTGGGTGGCCTTCGCCGCCACGGTGGCCTCGCTGATCCTCGGCGTGCCGGCCGCGTACTCGATGAGCCGGTTCAACATGAAGAAGTCCGCGCTGGTGGTGCTGATGGCCCGGGTCATCCCCGGCGTCTCGCTGCTGGTGCCCTGGTACTACGTCTTCTCCAACCTGAAGATGGTCGGCGGCTTCGGGGTGCTGATCATCAGCCACATGTTCGTCGCGCTGCCGCTGGTGGTCTACATCATGATGGGCTACTTCGACAGCCTGCCCGAGGAGCTGGAGGAGGCGGCGCTGGTGGACGGGCTGACCCACGTCGGCGCGTTCCGGCGCATCACCCTGCCGCTGGCGGTGCCGGGCATCGCCACCGCCGGGATCCTGTCCTTCATCTTCTCCTGGAACAACTTCATGTTCGCGCTCGTGCTCTCCGACGCCGACACCAAGACCCTGCCCGTGGCGATCTTCGACTTCGTCGGGTACGCCAGCATCGACTGGGGCGGCCTGATGGCCGCGGCCACCGTGGTCACCGTGCCGATCATGGTGATCGCTCTGTTCGTGCAGAAGTACGTGGTCTCCGGCCTCACCGCCGGCGCGACGAAGGGCTGACCGGCATGACGACCATCGCGCGCGTGGAGACCTTCCTCGTCGCCCCCCGCTGGCTCTTCGTCCGGGTGGAGACCGACTCCGGGATCATCGGCTGGGGCGAGGCCACCTGCGAGGGGCGCTCCGAGACCGTCCGCACCGCCGTCGACCAGCTCGCGGAGCTGCTGGTCGGCCGGGACGCGCTACGCATCGAGGACCACTGGCAGGTGTTGACCAAGGGCTCGTTCTACCGGGGCGGCCCGATCCTGGCCAGTGCCGTGGCGGGCCTCGACCAGGCCCTCTGGGACATCGCCGGCAAGCACTTCGGCGCCCCCGTGCACCAGCTGCTCGGCGGTCCGGTCCGGGACCGGATCCGGGTGTACGGCTGGGTCGGCGGCGACGAGCCCAGCGAGGTCCGCGATCACATCGCCGCCCAGCTCGAGGCCGGGCTCACCGCGGTGAAGATGAACGCCTCCGGCGCGATGAGCCCGGTCGCCTCGGTCGCCGAGCTGGACGGCGTGGTCGCCCGGGTGGCCGCCGCCCGCGAGGTGCTCGGCGACCACCGCGACGTGGCCGTCGACTTCCACGGGCGCTTCACCCTGGCCAACGCCCGCCGGGTGGCGCCGCTGCTGGAGCCGTACCGGCCGCTGTTCCTGGAGGAGCCGGTCGTCCCGGAGAACTCGCACCTCATCGGCGAGTTCGTCCGTTCGACGACCACCCCGGTCTCGACCGGGGAGCGGCTCTACAGCCGGCAGGAGTTCCTGCCGGTCTTCCAGGCCGGCATCGCGGTCGCGCAGCCGGACCTCTCGCACGCCGGCGGCATCACCGAGGTCCGCAAGATCGCCACCCTCGCCGAGGTGTACGACGTGCAGCTCGCCCCGCACTGCCCGCTCGGCCCGATCGCCCTCGCGGCCTGCCTTCAGGTCGGCTTCGCCACCCCGAACTACCTGATCCAGGAGCAGAGCATCGGCATCCACTACAACCGTGGTGCCGAGGTGCTCGACTACTGCCTCGACAAGACCCCGCTGACCTTCGTGAACGGATACGTCGAGCGGCTCACCGCACCCGGCCTGGGCATCGAGATCGACGATCAGGCGGTCCGCGCCGCCGACAAGAAGGGACACGCCTGGCGCAGCCCTGTCTGGCGGCACCGGGACGGCTCGTACGCGGAATGGTGACCATGACCCCCGACCGCACCGCCGACGTGAGAAAGGCACCCGCGTGAAGATCATCGCAGCGGACGTCATCGTGACCAGCCCCGACCGCAACTTCGTCACCCTCAAGATCACGACGGACGAGGGGATCACCGGGCTGGGCGACGGCACCCTCAACGGGCGTGAGCTGGCGGTCGCGTCGTACCTGGCCGACCACGTCGTCCCGTTGCTGATCGGGCGGGACCCGCATCGCATCGAGGACACCTGGCAGTTCCTCTACCGCTCGGCGTACTGGCGGCGCGGGCCCGTCACCATGGCCGCCATCGCGGCCGTGGACGTGGCGCTGTGGGACATCAAGGCCAAGGCCGCCGGGATGCCGCTCTACCAGCTGCTCGGCGGCGCCTCCCGAACCGGGATCATGGCGTACGGGCACGCGTCGGGCCGGGACCTGCCGGAGCTGTTCGACTCGATCCGGCGGCACCTGGAGATGGGGTACCGGTCGCTGCGGGTGCAGACGTCCGTACCGGGCATCAACGCCGTGTACGGAGTGGCCGCCCAGCCCAGCGTCGAGGGCAAGCGGTACGACTACGAGCCGGCCCAGCGCACCGCGCTGCCCGCCGAAGAGGACTGGGACACCCGCGCCTACCTGCGCCACCTGCCCGGCGTCTTCGAGGCGGTGCGCAACGAGTTCGGCCCCGAGCTGCCGCTGCTGCACGACGGGCACCACCGGATGACCCCCATCCAGGCCGCCAAGCTCGGCAAGGCCCTCGAGCCGTACGACCTGTTCTGGCTGGAGGACTGCACCCCGGCGGAGAACCAGGAGGCGCTGCGCCTGGTCCGTCAGCACACGACCACCCCGCTGGCCATCGGGGAGATCTTCAACACCGTGTGGGACTACCAGACCCTGATCCGCGAGCAGCTCATCGACTACGTCCGCTCCGCCGTCACCCACACCGGCGGGATCACGGCCATGCGCAAGCTGCTCGACTACGCCGCCCAGTACCAGATCAAGTCCGGCATCCACGGCCCGACCGACATCTCGCCGGTCGGCATGGCCGCCGCCCTGCACCTGGACCTGGCGATCCACAACTTCGGCATCCAGGAGTACATGCAGCACGGCCAGGCGACCAACGAGGTGTTCCGGCAGTCGTTCAGCTTCAGCGACGGCTACCTGCACCCCGGGGAGCTGCCGGGGCTCGGCGTGGATCTCGACGAGGAGGCCGCGGCGCGGTTCCCGTACCAGCCGGCTTACCTGCCGTTCAACCGGCTCAAGGACGGCACCGTCCATGACTGGTGAGCAGCGGCGCACCCGGCACATCGTGGTCATGGGTGTGTCGGGCGCGGGCAAGACGACCGTGGCCCGCAGGATCAGCGAGCTGACCGGGCTGCGGTTCGCCGAGGCGGACGAGTTCCACCCGGAGGCGAACGTGGCGCGGATGCGCGCCGGCATCCCGCTGGACGACGCGGACCGCTGGCCGTGGCTGCGTGACCTGGCCGCCTGGATGGCCGCCCGGCACGCGGAGGGCGTCTCCACCGTGCTGGCGTGCTCGGCGCTCAAGCGCTCCTACCGGGACGTGCTGCGGCAGGGCCCGCCGGAGGTGGAGTTCGTCCTCCTGGACGGGCTGGCGACGCTGATCCGGGACCGGTTGACCCGCCGTACCGACCACTACATGTCGCCCGGCCTGTTCGACTCGCAGCGGGCGATCCTGGAGCACCTCGGCCCTGAGGAGTCCGGGATGGTGCTGGAGGTGGCGCTGTCGCCGGACGAGCTGGCGGCGGCGGTGGCGACCCGGCTCGGCCTGCCGACGGCCACCCGCCCGACTTCAGGGTGAAGAGCAGGTCATTACTCCTTCGGTTTGAAGTAGTGCGCGACCATGTAGGCAGTGACCTTCTTGCCGATTTTCGCGCCTTCGACGTCGGCCGTTCGGGTATGGATTCCGCCCCAGATGCGTGCTTCGATGACCTCGGCGAGCGCCTGCGAGAAACTGCGGAAATACCTGGTGGTACCCGAGGCGGCGCTGTATCCGCTGAAGGGGATGTCGTTGCGGCCGAAGAAATACGCCAACGCCGACATGCTGGCCGCTGTGAAGCAGGTATGTCCGGATGTGTAGTCGGGGTGCGGTGGTGTAACGAGCAATGGCGTCCAGTCGGGATCGGCCGCCGTTCCCGGATTTCCGTCGGTGTCGGCCAGGCGGATCGCGGTGACGGGCCGCCAGAAGTTCCACGCTGCCTTCTCGTTGTAGCAAGCGATCGTGGCGTCGGCTTCGGCCAGGTCGACCATCGCGAACATCCGCGCCGTCTGCAACGTGTTCAGTTGCCGCTTCGTCGCCAGCTGGCGCTTGATCTCCCATTCGGCCAGGTGCCGGTCGTGCCACCAGATCGCGGCTTGTGTCTGGTCGGACGTCCTGACCGTGCTGGTCGCCGAGCCGATGGTCTTGACCTCGTTGAAGTCCCGGGCGTACCGGTGACTGGTTAGCGATGGCGGGCCGGACGTGCGGAACATGGAGGCGCTGCGGATAAGGAACGGTTTGAGGTCACCGACCCAGGCTCCGTCGGAGGCGAACGTGGGTGGCGCCGGCCGCCATTGACCGGGCTGGGTGCCCACAGTCCAGGTCTGGTTTCCGAACGCTCCGTCGTTCTGCCGTGCGGCGTTCATCGCAGAGGCCGCCTGAGTGCCCACGGTGATTCCGCGCTGCTTGGCGGTACCGTCGGGGATCGCGGCCAGCGCCTCGTCGTACTGCGTCTTCAGCCTCGCTTGCTGTTCTGGGAACAGAGCGTTCAGCACAAGGAAGCCCGCGGCCGCGACGGCCGCGTCCGTCGACTCGGTCCCGTCGGCAGGCGGCGCGATCAGATACGGCTGATAGGGAGTGCCGGCGATCGCGTTCACGGCGTCGTAAACGGCTCCGTGCACCATTGCGAAGCTGCGCGCCTGGACCTGTGGTTGCTGGCCAGCGATGTCCCATATCGCCGTCTGGGCGTTTCTGTCCCAGGTGATGACGGCATTGGGAGGCGCGTTCGAAGTCGACGCGTTCGCGAACGACGAGCCGAGTCCGATCGGCGACCCGACAGCGATGACTCCGGCGACGGATAAGCTGACGGCCTTGCGCGGAAGGACGCCTGCCCATCCGGCGGAACGTAATTTGACCATGATGGGAAATTACTCCGACCGCCACCGATCGAGCCAGCGCGCGAACAACTGCCACGTCGGCAACCAGGCCGACGACACTGGGGCCCGTTCGGCGAAAGCGCAATGCGGTGCGAACCTTCCTGACACCGCGGGAATGCGCCACCGCCATGCGGGGTGTCTCGCCGGCGGCCGTTCCGGGAGCACGGCGCCGCCATGATGTTCCTCGCCGGGTGACCAGATCGACGGCGGCAAGCGCCCGCAGATCCCACATCAGCTCCTGGTGCACGTCATTCTGCACGTCGGCCATCACGTGGGCAAGGACACGACATACAGCGGATCGCCTTGCTCCGGCTACCAACCAAAACGGCCGGACGATCCAGGTCCGGCCGTTTCGTCATAAGCGGAGCGTTTCTCGGCATCCGACCAGATGGTCCCGCTGGGCGGCGTCGCGGGTCAGTCGCGGGTCAGGAGATCGCCTTGTCGTAGGCGGCGGCTCCTCGAACCCGTCCCCACCTGCTAGACCTTCCCGTGGGCGGTGCACGTCTCGCCCACGTTCCTGACCGTGATGCACGCGGCCCAGGGGGCACCCCAGTCGCCGACGGTTGGAGTGTCCTCGTTCCCACCGGTCCATGTGATGTTCACGAGCGCCGTGATGCTACCGGTTCCGCTCCTGAGGTAGACCTGATCGCCATCCACTACGTTTTGGATCTGCCCGTGGTAGCCCCTCCTGGTTCCGCTCGTCCCGTCACACCACCACAGGTAGACGATCCTGCCCGCCGACCATTTCGCCCCTACTGGCTGCTTGCACGGCGGTACCGCCTGCGCGGCAGATGGGACCGCCGTGAGCAGGATGCCGCCGGCCAGCACCGACATAGCAATTGCTGCGAGCCTCTGACCCATCGACATAACTCCTTCGCCCTAGTGCTCTGCCTCGCGGGGAATCGGAGCGGATCCGACATGATTGAGTGTCGATCAGCCCTTTCGGGCGTTCCAGGGCATTGACCGGACACTTGGCGGCCATTCCCGTCCCCACCTATCGAAGGAGCGCCCCCGGGAGCCCGGTTGTGGCGGTCGGACCCTCCGGGGGTGCGTCCGCTCTGCGCGGTCTCCTCGTTCGCGCGTCGAGCACCCGGTGCGGCCCGGCTTCCTCGCCGTTGAGGGGCAGCACGAGGCCGGGCCGCACCGCTGGCCGCCGTCGACCGTCCCGCAAACGACCGTTTCACTTTTCGCTGTGATGACAGGTAACGCATTCGTCACCATGGGTCCCGCTCGTACCGTTTTGGAAGCACTCTGGACGTATGTCGAAGACGACGGCGGGGGTGAAGCGCGCGCCCGGTTCGCGGCTGTGGCGCGGCATGGCGATCACCGCGATCGTGGTGCCGGCGGCCTCACTCGCGGCGAGGCCGGTCTGGTTCTTCGCCGACCCACTACACCTTCCGGCCGAGGTACTGGAGGTACTGGATCAAAGGGCCAGCGTGATCGGTATGCTCACCGGCATGGCGGTCGGCGTAGCCGGGCTGGTACGAAGGCCCCAACGCTGAGGAGCCGGCAGTGCTCGGCGCGATCTCCGCTCCAGTGCTGGTGTTGCACGGATCCGACACCATGCCCTTCTACCACGCCAGCGCGGCACGTGGCCGACCACATCCCCAACGCACAGGTGCCCGAGATCCCCGGCGCTTCGTTGAGTTGGCGACAGTGACGGTGGAGTTGCGAGCATCGACGGTGAGATCGAACTGCGCACGGGCCACCACCGCCCTGCTCAACCCGGCTCGCCGAGCCGGGCTTCCAGTCCGGCGATCATGCGCCGCTCCGCCGGCCGGCTACGACGGTTTGAAGCGCCTGGGCGTCTGCGGTCTCCGATTCGGGTTCGTCCTCCCGCGGCCTGCGGTCAGGCAGGAAGAACGCGAGTACCAGGGCTGCGAGGGCGACCACGGACAGGCCCGCGAAGAAGGGAACCGGTGAGCCGCTCGGCGAACAGCGCGCCGACCGCGGCTGTGGCGACGGTCGCGCCGATCTCACAGAAGAGGTTGCCGGCGGAGGCGCAGCAGGGCGACCCCTCGCCTCTCAGGTGCGGCGTAGCTCGAACGCCCGCACCGCCCCCTCGGCCGTCGGCCGCAGCGCGAACCGGACACCGCCGTCGCCGGGGTATTCGTGCCGGTGGTCGAAGCCGCCCTCATAGATCTCCGCCGGGACGCCTGCGGGGAAGGCCTCGCAGTAGGGGACGTACCGGCCGGCCGCCTGCGAATCAACCCGTTGCCGGAGCCTGGCGCACGCGTCGCAGATCGCGGGCCGCCGCCGCGTCACAGCGCCGCCTCGTAGTCCTCGGCCGCCGACTCGCCGGTGTACATGGAGTCGTACTCGACGAGCCCGCCGTCGGCCCGCCGCACCAGGACCGGTCCCAGCCCGGCGTACGTGGTGCCGGGGTCGCCCGTCTCGACGTACTCCACCGTGGTGATCGTGAAGAACCACCCGTACGGCCGCTCCACCGTCACCGCGTCGTGCACGACCAGCCCCTCCCCCACCGCGCTCAGTTCCTCCGCGATGTACGCGCGCACGATCTGCTCGGCCTCCTCCTTGCCGATCATGATGGTGATCCGTCCTTTCTCAGCGGGTCTGGAAGAAGTCGTACTCGCGGTACTTGCCCTCCATGGGGTGCCGGTCCATGTACACCCGCTGGTGCTGGCCGTCCGCGTAGTAGATGTGGCCGTTGACGTTGAGGACGTTGCACACGTGCCCGATGCCGGAGCCGCTGTAGCCGATCACCACGCCGCGTGATCCCGGCCCCTCGTTCTGCAAGATCTTCTCTACCTTCTTGAGATTGCTGAGCCGCAGGTGCTTCTCGATCGCCCGCCTGCCCATCGTGGTGCGGATGACCGGGACCGGCGCGGCATTCAGTGGCCCGGCCACGGCCGGCTTGCCGCGCAGGATGTCGTCGATGGCCAGGCTGGTCTCCGGACAGTTCCTGTTGTGCCCGGTCGGGTTGACCTTGTTGATGATCGCGAGCAGGTCACCGAACCTGATCTCCCTGGAGCCGAGGTCGTCGATGAACTTCCGCAACTCCCCGTACGCCTTCCGCATGGCCTCCTTGTGCTCCTCGCTGAGCGGCTGGGAGGCTTTGTCGTAGTCCTCCACCCGTTGCGGGCGCAGTCCGGCAAGGGGCACCTTGGTCCGGCGCTCGACATTGACCTTGCCGAAGTCGTCGTGGTCGGAGATCGGCGGCTCGTACCCCTTCGTCCCACTCTGACCGGCGGCACCGGTGCCCTTGAGGTCGTCCGGCTCCAGGTCGAAGTCATAGAGCAGGATCTCGCTGATGAAGCCGATGCCGGTGCTGGTGTCCTCCCTCTCGCGGAAGGCCATCCAGTCGTCCATCTCCGCCGCGCCCTTGAACTTGTACCAAGGCGTCCGGCCGGCGTCGGCCAGGCCGTGACGGCGGACGAACGCCTGGGCGTTGTCGATGGCGTCCTGGAACGCGTCCGCGTCCTGGTTGCGGTCGGCGGCCGTGTACTGGTGGGCGAGATGGTCGGCCTCCCGCATGACGTCTTTCCAGTGGCGCCGGTCGGCCTGGGAGTCGTACAGGTTCTCGGCCTGGTAGGCGGCCTCCTGCGACTGGCCGCTCTGGCCGCTCTGGCCCAGGGGCCGAGACGTCTGTGCCATTGACTGCTGCTCGCCGCTCGGGCCGGCCAGGCCGTTCTGGCGGGCGGCCCAGACGATGCCGTCGCGTACGTACGGGGAACGCGCCTGGAACGTATCCAGCAGCCACTGGGTCCCGTCGCGGCCCCAGGTGTTCGCCATGCGCTGGAGGATCTTGCCTGCCTGGCGTTCGGCGTCCTCGTCCCGATAGCGGGATTCGCTCATCCGCCCGTCCATGGCCCGCAGCGCCCACAGGTCCGGATCCGCTTCCGGGTCGTCGGAGGGACCGCGCCTGCGGGCATAGACCTCTTCGCGGGAGCGCGTCGTCAGCGCGGTGTCCTGTGTCCGGTGTGCCTGCGTGCTGTGCAGCCGATCGATCAGCTCACCGACCGCCCTGGCCAGGGGACGCGGGGTCGCCGAGGTCCTGTACTCGGTGAACGCCTCCGCGATCAGGTCGCGGGGGGTGGTGGCGCCGTACGTGGACAGGCGGGACTCGACGGCGGTCACGGTCTCTTGGTCGTGCACTCCTGTGACGTCGTACGGGCGGCCCAGCGCGGCCGAGACGGTGGCGTCCAGGGCGGTGCGCGCATCGGGGTCGCTGATGATGCGGTCGGCGATGTGCTCGCCCACCTCGTGGTAGAGCACACCGCGCACCGACCCACCGCCCGGCACCGTCCACCCGGTCGCCTCCTCCACCCGCCCGGCCTCCACCTGGTCGGCCATGGCGACAGGGTTCAGGTGGATGCCCCGCTCACCGCCGTCCATGACCGCGTAGGCCACCAGGTCCGGCTGAGTGACGAAGTTCCCGTGCGGGTCCGTGGTGCTGACGGCGCCGAGGGCGCGCGTCAGGTCCGGGTAGTCACGGGCCAGCTCACGTAACGCCTGATCAATGTCACTCGCCGCCTCCGGCCCGATCCCCTCGAGCCTCGGTACGGACGGGGCGCCCGCCCCACTGAGCGCCAGAGCCAACGCCTCTTTGGACGGCACCAACCCCCCGCCCTCGACATCCACCCCGGGCCCTGTCACGTTCGGGGCGCCAGAGGCCGTCGGCACAGAGGCGGCAGCGGCCGGGGCGGTCGGCCCGGCCCCCGCCGCGGCCGGGGTGGTGGGCCCACCCGTCCCGGCGACCGGGGTGCCGGCAGCCGTGCCGATCGGGCTGGTCTGTGCCGATGAGCCACCTGGCGCACCAACGGCCGCCGACTGGCCGCTCGATCCCGCCCCTTGCGATGCCGCACCGGCCTGCCCCGTCCCACCGGACGAGGTGCCCGGTGCCGATCCTTGCGGTGCCGTACCCGCCTGCGCCGTCCCCCCCGGCGCGGTGCCCGATGGCGCACCCTGCGACGCCGCGCCGGCCTGCGCGGTCCCGCCGGACGCGGTGCTCTGTGCTGATCCTTGTGGTGTCGCGCCTGCCTGGGTGGCGCCGCTGGAGGTGGTGCTCGGTGGCGCTCCGGTAGGTGCGCTTCCGGCCTGGGCCGACGCGCTGGGGGCCGACGCGCTGGGGGCCGACGCGCTGGGGGCCGACGCGCTGGGGGCCGACGCGGTGGGGGCCGACGCGGTGGGGGCCGACGCGGTGGGGGCGCCGGCCGGTGTCGGGGTGGGGCCGCTGCGCTGGGGGGTGCCTGTCGAACCGGTCCCGTGTGCGTCGCCGGCCGGGGTGGGCGGGGTGGTGGTCATCGGGGTGACCCCGCCGGCCCCGTGGGTGGCGGTGTTCTGGGTGCTCCCGACGTGGCCGGAGCCGGCGGTGGGTGCCGAGGGCGAGGGGGTGGGGTCTTGGGCGCGGACGGTGGAGTCCGCGCGGGCGAGGGCCGTTGACGGGTTGGCGAGGGCGGAGAGGACGTCGGTGCTGAGAGGGCTGATGGTGCCCACTCGGCCGGCGCCGGCCGCCATACTGCCCACCAGCCCCTCCATCGTGGGGAGTTGCCAGGTGCCGTACACGACGCCGTTGGAGATCATCCCGGCGGGGGCCGAGACGACCGCGTTGGTGGCGGCCGCGCTCGCGGCCTTGGTGGGGTACCGCATGAGGACGTTCGCCAGCCCACCGGCGTCCCCGGCCGCGGTGTCGAGGTGGCGCAGGCCGGGGAGGCCGGAGACGTACTTGGAGACCGCGGGCGCGACCCGGGACGCCAGCAAGGCGCCGGTCGCGTCTCCGAGGACGTTCGCGGCCGTCATGCGGGTGTCCCAGCTCGTACGCGTCCCGAGGTCCATCTGCCGGCGCTGGGCGAGCCCGTCCATGAGCAGGCCCTCGCCCACCTCCTCCGGCAGTTCGCGCAGCATGTGGCTGGTGACCGCCCTGGCCAGCAGCCCCTGGCCGAGTTTTCGCCCGCCGAACTGGGCCGTCTGGACGGCGGCGAGCTTCGGCGCGAGGGTCGTGAGCCCGCGCCCGGCCCCCGCCGCCCGTTCCAGCGAGCCGAACACCTGGTTGAGGAAGGTACGCAGCCGCTGCGCGTACGCGGCGAGCAGCGGTGTGGTCGCGCCCGCGGTGAGGAAGCTCGCCGTGACCCCGACGGCGGCCGCGCTGACCGTGATCCAGTAGCCGACGTTGATGGACAGCTTGCCGTACTGCGTGGCGCGCGCGAAGGAGTCCTGCTGCAGCGCGTACGCCCGAGCGGCCTGCGCCATCCCCGCCAGCCCCGTCTCCCCCGACGCGAGCTCGTCGGCGTGCTCGCGGAAGGCGTCGGCCGACGCGCCCGACCACCCGTCGAGCATCGTGGCCCGCGAACTCACGTCCTGCCCGGCCAGCGCCGCCCGCGACAGGTCGTCGAAGGCCACCGCCAGCTCCGCCAGGCCTTTCTCGCTGCCCTCCGGCCACATCTGCCCGGCCGCCACCAGCGAGATCAGGACGTCCACCCACTCGGGCGCGCCCTCTCCCCAGGCCGGCGTGACGTCGGTCGCGTAGCCGCCGCTGCCGATCGTGTCGTCGCCACCGCCCGGCGGG
Organism: Nonomuraea sp. NPDC003707; assembly: GCF_053587055.1. Classification (NCBI taxonomy): domain Bacteria; kingdom Bacillati; phylum Actinomycetota; class Actinomycetes; order Streptosporangiales; family Streptosporangiaceae; genus Nonomuraea; species Nonomuraea sp. NPDC003707. The sequence continues at coordinate 39,460 of NZ_JBSFNK010000030.1, forward strand.
CTGGTGACCGGTGTGCTGCGGTTGTGCTCCGCCCCCGCGTGGACGCTCACACCCGGTCGCCCCTCGGCGCGGAGGCGGCCTCGCTCGTGGTCTCCACGGTCTGCCGTACACCCTCGCCGGTGGCCTCGTGGTCTCTCATGAGCTGTCCGGCCCAGGCGATGAGAGTGTCGGGCCCTCCTTCGGCCGAGTACGCCCGGTAGAACTCCTGCCCGGCCGAGTCGCCACCCCAGGGGGCGGCGGCGTTCAGCCGTTCGATGCGGGCGCCGGCGTCGCGCAGAGCGTCACCGAGTCCGGCGGCGTGGCCCTGCCAGCCCTTGAGCCCGGCCTCGACCTGAGACCGCTCCATGCGTACGTGCTCGGCCATCCGCTACCCGATCTCGCGCAGCCGGTCGTCCAGGTGCCCCAGCACGCTGTCGAGGTCGCCATCCAGGTGGGCCCGCATCTGCTCCGGCGGGACGAGGGGCGCGAACATCCGCACGATCTCCTCCTGGGCCATCGCCGCGGCCTGCTGCACGGTGGCGGTGATGAGGCCGGCCAGCCTGCCGCTGTCCCGCAGGCGGGAGACCCGGGGGTCGAGCTCGAGCCGGATCAGGTCACCGCGGGCGCCCACGGTGGCGGTGACGAGGCCGTCGGGCGAGCTGTGGGTGACCTGCAGGGCTCGGGCGCGTTGGTGCAGTTCCAGGGATTGATCCTGCAGTCGCAAGAAATTGTCACGCAATTGGTTCGCGTATTCATGCAACTGGTCAGCGTTCATTTCTCGCACCGTAATGGGGGAAAGTCGGCTCCTAGCCCCATTTCAGGATTCGTCGAAGTGACCCGGCCCGCGCGGTCAGAGGAGCTCGGCCACGGTCTCCGTCCTGCTGTGCGCTGCCCTGGGTACGGGAGACCGCCTCGGAGCGCTGAGCGGCCCGCGGCTGGGATAATTGCCGGCATGTGCGAAGCCGGGGGCTTTTGATGCGGTTCGGCGTGTTGGGTCCGGTTGAGGCGCGCCTGCCCGACGGGGGCCCGGTGGCGGTGGGCGGCCCGCAGGTGCGGTCGCTGCTGGCGATGCTGTTGCTGGAGGCCGGTCGCCCGGTGAGCGTCGGGCGGCTGGCCGCCGGCCTGTACGGCGAGGACGCGCCCGCCGACGTGGCGCACGCGCTGCAGTCGCAGGTCTCCCGGCTCCGGCGAGGACTGCGTGACGGGGCGGCCGTGGAGTTCGGACCGGCGGGCTACCGGCTCGCGGTCGACCTCGACGCGGTGGACGCGCACCGGTTCGCCCGGCTGGCCGGGCAGGGCAGGCAGGCGCTGGCCGGCGGGGACCCGGCGGGCGCCGCGATGGTGCTGGGTCAGGCGCTGGACCTGTGGCGCGGGCCGGCGCTCGCCGACGTGCTGGACGCGCCGTTCGCCGAGGCGGCGGCCGCCCGGCTGCTGGAGGAGCGGCTGGCGGCGGTGGAGGACCGGGCCGAGGCCGCGCTCGCGCTGGGCGAGCACCACGCGGTGGCCGCGGAGCTGACGGAGCTGGTGGAGGCGCACCCGTTGCGGGAGCGGGCGCGGGCGCTGCTGATGCGGGCCCTGTACGCCGGTGGCCGGCAGGCGGAGGCGCTCGCCGCGTACGAGCAGGCCCGCCGGTTCCTGGGCGACGAGCTGGGGGTCGATCCGTCCGCCGAGCTGGCCGAGGCGCACCTGGCCATCCTGCGCGCCCAACCCGCGGCAGCCCCCGCGCTCCGGCGGCTGCCGGCCCAGCTCACCAGCTTCGTCGGAAGGGCGGAGGAGCTGCGCGAGCTCGCGGCGCTGCCGGCCGGATCACGGCTGGTCACGCTGACCGGTCCGGGTGGCACCGGCAAGACGCGGCTGGCGGTGGAGGCGAGCGGCCGGGTGTCCGGGGAGGTGTGCTTCGTCGACCTGTCCGCGTTGAGCGACGGGGCGCAGGTGGCGCCGGCCGTGGCCGCCGCGCTGGGCCTGCGCGAGTCGGGACCGCCGGAGGATCGGCTCGTCGCGGCGCTGGCCGACCGGCCGGTGCTGGTGATTCTGGACAACTGCGAGCAAGTCGTCGCGAGCGCGGCCGGGCTCGCGCACCGGCTGCTGGCCGCCTGCCCCGCGCTGCGGATCCTGGCCACCAGCCGGGAGGCGCTCGGCATCACCGGTGAGGTCCTCTTCCCGGTCGGGCAGCTGGCCGTGCCCGCACCCGATGCCGCGCTCGCCGAGGCGCTGGCCTGCCCGGCGGTGCGGCTGTTCGCCGACCGGGCCGCCGCCGTACGGCACGGGTTCGTCGTGGACGCCGCCACGATCGGCGCGGTGCGGCGGATCTGCGCCGCCCTTGACGGGCTGCCGCTGGCCATCGAACTGGCGGCGGCCCGGCTGCGCTCGTTCACCCTGGACGAGGTGGACGCGCGGCTGGCCGACCGGTTCCGGCTGCTGTCGCGCGGCGAGCGCACCGCGGCGCCCCGGCATCAGACGCTGCGCGCGGTGGTCGACTGGAGCTGGGGGTTGCTCGACCCGGATGAGCAGGCGCTCGCGCGCCGGCTCACCGTGTTCGCGGGCGGCGTCACCCTGGCGGACGCGGAGCGGGTCTGCGGCCTGGACGGGCCGGCCGGGTCCGACGACGTGGCGGCCGTGCTGGCCGGCCTGGTGGACAAGTCGCTCGTCGAGGCACACGACGGCCGCTACCGAATGCTGGAGACGGTGCGCGAGTACTGCGCGGAGCGGCTCGCCGAGACCGGGGAGCGGGAGGAATGCCTGCGGGCGCACGCGGAGTGCTTCACCGCGCTGGCCGAAGCCGCCGACCACCACCTGCGGGGGCCCGGCCAGCTGGATCGGCTCGCGCGGCTGGACGCCGAGCACGGCAACCTGCTGGCCGCACTGGGCTGGGCCGTCACCGCCGACCCGCCGCTGGCCGCGCGGCTGATCGCGGCCCTTTCCTGGTTCTGGTGGCTGCGCGGCCTGCGCGGCGAGGCCGCCCCGCTCGCCGCCCGGCTGCTGGGCGAACACGCTCCCGGTGCGGAGAAAGTCGAGGAGTACGCGTGCTGCGTCGTGACCGCCGCCGCGACCGGCAACTCCACCGACGCCGGCCTGCGCGACCACCTGGACCGCGCCGCCGCCGGCCTCGCCGCGCACGACCGGCCACTGCGCCGGCCCCACGTCGTGTTCCTGCTCTCGATGGCCGGACGCCTGCTCGACGTCGACCCCGCGCTTCAGCACCGGCTGTTCGACACCGACCCGTGGTCGCAGGCGTTCCTGCGCATGGGCGACGGACTGCGGCTGCTGCTCGGCGGGCGGACCTCCGCGGCCGAGGACGCGCTCACCGCCGCGCTGGCCGGTTTCCGCACGTCGGGCGACCGCTGGGCGATCGCGAACTCGCTGGACAAGCTCGCCGGGATCGCGGCCTGGCGCGGTGAGCGGGCCCGCGCGGTCGCCTGGATGGACGAGGCCATCACGCTCATCGAGGAGCTCGGCCGTACAGAGGACGCCGCGGACCTCCTCACCCGCCGCGCCGACCTGCTGGCCCAGGACGGTGACCTCGCCGCCGCCGGGACCGGCTACGGGCGCGCCGCCGAGGTCGCCCGCGCCGTCGGCGCACCGGACCTGCTCGCCGACGCCCGCCGTGGCCTCGCCGACCTCGCCCGCCGATCCGGCGAGCCCGACCAGGCCCGGCAGTTGTACGAGGCGGCGCTGGCCGACTGCGGGGACGCCTCGATCACCGGGAGCCGGATCCGTGCCCGCATCCTCACCGGACTCGGCTGGGCCGCCACCATGGACGGGGACGCCGCGCAGGCCCGCGCCCACCACCGCGCCGCGCTCGAGACGGCCGTGCGCAGCGGCAACCTGCCCGCCGCCGCGGACGCGGTGGACGGCCTCGCCGGGGCCGCGCTGCTGACCGGTGACGCGGAGCGGGCCGGGACGCTCATCGGCGCGGCGGCGTCCCTGCGTGGGGCGGAGCTGGTCGCCGACCGCGACGTGGACGAGACGGCCGCCGAGGCCGAACGCGCGCTCGGCCCCGGCCGGTACGCCGAAGCACGTCGCCGGGGCCGCGCGCTGAGCGCCGAGGAGGTGCTCGACCTGGCCGGTAAGTGACGGTGAGCGCTTGGTGAGCGCCCGGCGAGCGGGACCGGCGACGCTGTCGCCATGACACAACACCTCGTGAACAAGACGGTCCTGATCTCCGGCGCCAGCGTGGCCGGTCCCGCCCTCGCCTACTGGTTGCAGCGGTACGGGTTCACCCCGACCGTCGTGGAGCTGGCCCCGGCGCTGCGGGAAGGCGGCTACAAGGTCGACCTGCGCGGCGTGGCGATGGACGTCGTCGACCGGATGGGCCTCACCCCGGCCGTCAAGCGGTACAGCACTCAGATGCGCGGGGGCGCCTGGGTGAACACGGCCGGCAAGCCGCTCGCGACCCTGGGCCCCGACCTCATCGGCCTGCGGGCCCGCGGCGACGACGAGGTGCTGCGCGGCGACCTGGCCCGCATCATGTACGACGCGACCAAGCAGGGCGTGGAGTACCTGTTCGGCGACAGCATCACCGGCCTCACCCAGGGCCACGACGGCGTCATGGTGACCTTCGCGCGCTCCGCGCCGCGCATGTTCGACCTCGTGATCGGCGCGGACGGGCTGCACTCGAACCTGCGGGCCCAGGTCTTCGGCGAAGAGGCGAAGTTCGTGCGCCCGCTCGGCATGCACGCGTGCGTGTTCACCGTGCCCAACCACCTCGGCCTCGACCGCTGGGAGCTGATCTACCCGACGCCGGGCAAGGTCGTGAACCTCTACAGCACCCGGCAGTCCGCCGCCAAGGCCCAGTTCATCTTCCCCACCCCCGCCGTGCTGCCCGACCGCCGCGACGTCGCGGCACAGCAGCGCCTGGTCGCCGAGACCTTCGCCGGCGCCGGTTGGGAGAGCGCCACGCTGCTGGCCGCCATGCCGCACTCCCCCGACTTCTACTTCGACTCCGCCAGCCAGGTCCGGCTGGACCGCTGGTCGGCCGGGCGGATCGCGCTGGTCGGCGACGCCGCGCACAGCCCGTCGCCGCTGTCGGGGCAGGGCACCAGCCTCGCCCTCGTGGGGGCGTACGTGCTGGCCGGCGAGCTGAAGGCCGCCGGGGGCGACCACCGGGTGGCGTTCGCCCGCTACCAGGAGGAGATGAGCGGGTACGTCGACGTGAACCTCAGCCTCGGCGAGAGCAACGCCAAACAGATGGTGGCCGGCAGCACCCGCCAGATCCGCATGCAGACGACCATGATGCGGATGGTCAGCCACCTGCCCTGGAAGGACCTGGCCCTGCGCCCGATCCTGAAGCCGCTCAACGCCGCCGCGAACGCCATCACCCTCAAGGACTACTGAGCGGGACTCGGCCCCGTCAGGGGTGAGCCGCGCCGGCCACGAAGCACTCCAGCCGGTGCAGGAGGGCGGCCATCTCGCCCTTGGGCAGGCGGGTCGTGTCGGCGCTCAGTTCCACACCGAGCGTGCCCTTCCAGCGCATCAGGGCCACGCAGAAGTCGCAGCTGCGCCGGTCCATGCCGGGCAGCCATTCCAGCTCGGACTCCCCGTCCGCGCGGTCGGCGCCACCCGAATCCTCGCCGGGGCGCAGGTCGTTGAAGCAGCACAACGGGAACATGGGGACGCCTCGGTCGGCGCTCATCCGGTCGACCATCGCGTGCAGGGCCAGCGAGTCGAAGCGGGCGCGCCGGTAAGACGCGAGAACCGCCGAATACGCGCTCACGAGGGTCTCGGCAAGGCTTCCGCACGGGCCCAGGGTGAACAGTCCCAGCTGATTCAGGCTGGTGACCAGGCCCCGGGTCCGGCTGTCGAAGCGGTTGTGCACGATCGGGGTGATCGCGGACACCTCGTGCCCGGTCAGCTCGCGCAGCAGCATGGCGACCGCCACCAGCAGGACTGTGGCGGTGCTGACGCCGGTGCGGCGGGCGAGCACCTGTGCGGCGTGGTCGAGCCGGGGCGACGACAGCACGGCCCGCGCGAACCTCGGCGTCGCGCCGCTGCCGACCACGGTGGGGAACATGGCGGACGGTACGGTCCGCAGCAGCGCCTCCCACTGGGCGATCGACCGGGCCGAACGGGCCGAGGCCGCCTCCTCCTCCCGTACCAGGTCGAGCAACTGCGACGACGGCGGTCGCGTGATCACTCCGCGGAGCAGCAGCATCCGCAGATCGCGTACCACGACGTCGGCCGCGCGCCAGTCCGCGACGACATGATTCATCACAAGCGCCACGTGGGTGGCGACGCCGTCGCGGACCACGATCCCGGCGCGCAGCGGCTGCTCGCCGTCGCCGAAGGGTCGCCCGGCCAGACGGGCGACAAGTCCGGCCGCGGCATCGTCCACGTCGCCGCGTGCGGCCTCGACCGGCTCGATCGCCAGGGTCCCGGCCGCCGCCACCTCCTGGTACGGCCCGGTCGCGCCGAGCCGTACCACGGATCTCAGGGCGTCGTGCCGACCCATCACCTCGGCCAGAGCGGCCGCCACGGCCCCGGGACGGCGCGGGCCTCCCGCGCCCGGGACGGTCAGCAGCCGGGGCACGTTGAAGTAGCGTGCGTCCGGCCCCACCCCCTGGATAGCCGTCCAGACGTCCCGCTGTCCCCATGCGAGCTCCGCCGTGCCGGAACGGCCGGAGGCGAAGTCCACCGAAAGCCGCATGGCGCTCTCCTTAGTTCCGGACCGCTGCTCCCAGCTCGGACAGCCGCAGGCTCGGGTCGCCGCCCGCGCGCGTCACCACGCGGGCGAACGCCTCCACCAGACGGTGCGCGGTGGCGGCGTCGAACAGGTCGGTCGAGTACTCCAGCCAGCCGCCGATCCCCTCGGGCCCCCGGTACACGTCGAGGGACACCTCCACCCGGGCCCGGCCCAGGTCGGGCTGCGGACACACCTCCACGGCCAGGTCCCCCAGCTCGGTGCGGAGCAGGTCGCCGGTGGGCAGGTTGTGGGTGAGGTTGAACATCGCCTGGCACAGCGGCGGACGGCTCAGGTCGCGCGGCACCCGCAGCGCGCCGAGGATGCGGTCCAAGGAGGTTCCGGCGTGGGCGAGGGCCTTCATGGTGCCGATCCGGGTACGCCGCAGCAGCTCGCCGAAGGTCGGGTCCCCCGACAGGTCGGCCCGCGCGACGAGCGTGGTGGAGAAGTAGCCGATCAGCGGGGCCAGCTCGGGCCGATCCCGGCCGGCCACGGGCACGCCCACGCAGAAGTCGTCCTGCCCGGCGGCCGCGCCCAGCGTGACCTGCCACGCGGCGAGCAGGGCCATGAACGGGGTGGCCCGGTGGGCGCGCGCGAGGAGCTCCAGGCGGGTGACGTCCGCGTCCGGCACGGCCACGGCCGCCTTCGCGCCGCGGCCGGTCCAGCGGGCCGGGCGGGGGTGGTCGAGGGGCAGGTCGAGCGGGGGTGCCCCGGCGAGCCGTTCGGTCCAGTAGTCCAGGTGGTCCCGGCCCTCCTCGGCCCGCCGCCGTTCGGCCGCGGCGAAGTCGCGGTACTGCGCGGGCAGCTCGTCCAGCAGGGGCGCACGGCCCTCCCGGTGGGCGCGGTAGCACTCGCCGAGCTCGCGCATGAGCACGTCGAGCGACCAGTGGTCGACCACGATGTGGTGCAGCACGATGCACAGGACGGCGTCGTCGGCGGCCAGGCGCAGCAGGCCCGCCCGCCACGCGGGGGCCGCCGCGAGGTCGAACGGCCGCCCCGCGTAGCCGGCGACCGCCTGTACGAGGTCGGCGGAGGCGGGATCCAGGCGGTCCAGCCGTACCTCGCCGGGCTCGTCCACGAGCTGCGCGGGCAGGTCGCCGTCCAGGACGAAGCGGGTGCGCAGCACCTCGTGCCGGGCGGCGATCGCGGTGAACGCCGCGGCGAGTGCGGTCTCGTCGATAGGGCCGCGCAGCCGTACCGGCCAGGTGATGTGATAAGCGCAGTCGTCAGGATCGAAGCGCTGCAGGAACCACAGCCGCTCCTGCCCGGTGGACAGCGGCCAGGTGCGCTGGTCCCGGCCGCCGAGCAGCGCCCTGCGCAGGGCCGCACGGCGTTCGGGGGGCAGCGTGGCCAGGCGGCGCCGCAGCTTCTCGCGCTCGAGGTCGGGGCTCACGTGGGGGTCACCTCGAAAGTTGGGAACGCTCCCACCGAAGCCTAGGTTTCACGCTGGAGGCCGGTCAAGATCCCCCACCGCGACGCCATGTGACCGGAATCGGACGGTGGGCGATCAGCACACGTGACACCGGCCCTTCATTCTCGGCATTTGACAGTCTGGAAAGCTCCCCGTTCGACCATTGCCGCTCCTCATGGTGATCGATAGAATTTATGGGAGCGCTCCCAAAACCACCATTCCCCCTCAAGGAGTGCCGATCGTGCCGGAACGCCTGCTGGAAGAGATCACGGAGGACCTGTCCGACGACGACCTCGGGCTGCTCCTGCTGATCAGGCACTTCGAACGCAAGCTGCTCGACCTGTTCGGCCAAGGGCTCGTGCAGGGCACCACCCACACCTGTCTGGGGCAGGAGTACGTGCCGGTCGCGCTGACGCCGCTGCTGGGCGAGCGGGACTATGTCTTCAGCAATCATCGCGGACACGGCCACTACCTGGCACGATTCCGGGATCCGTACGGACTGCTCGCGGAGATCACCGGGCGGGAGGGCGCGGTCTGCGGGGGCGTGGGCGGCAGCCAGCACATCCTGTCCGGCCGCTACCTGTCCACCGGGATCCAGGGCGAGAGCCTGCCGGTCGCCGCGGGCGTGGCGCTGCACCTGCGGGACGCCGAGCCGGGCGCGCTGGCGCTGGCGTACATCGGCGACGGGACGTGGGGCGAGGGCGCCGTGTACGAGGCGCTCAACATGGCCGCGCTCTGGCGGCTGCCGCTGGTCGTGGTGACCGAGAACAACGGGATCGCGCAGACCACGCCGACGTCGGCGCAGCTGGCGGGCACGATCGGAGATCGGGCGCGGGCGTTCGGGTGCCGGTTCCTGCACGTGGACTCGCGGCATCCGCACGAGATCCGGGACGCGCTGCGGCCGCTGTTCGAGCGGACCAGGCAGGGCGCGGGACCGCTGGTGGTGGAGTTCGCCACGCACCGGATCGGGCCGCACAGCAAGGGCGACGACACCCGCTCCGCCGAGGAGATCCGGCACGCCCGCGACCACGACTGGTACCCGCGCCAGGGCGGCTCCCCCCGCTTCGCCCGCATGGACGCGGAGGCGCGCGCGTTCGTCGAGGTGGTCGCCGGCGAGGTGCTCGGGCGGCCGCTGTCGGCGCGGGAGGGCTGAGGCGATGCGGGTCGCGGAGAGCCTCAACCGGGCGCTGCACGAGGTGCTGGCCGAGGATCCGTCCGTGCGGGTGCTGGGCGAGGACGTGCTCGACCCGTACGGCGGGGCGTTCAAGATCACGAAAGGGCTGTCCAGCCGTTTCCCCGGCCGGGTGCTGGCCACCCCGATCAGCGAGAACGGCATCGTCGGCGTGGCCGGCGGCCTGGCCCTCGCGGGCGGCAAGGCCATCGTCGAGATCATGTTCTCCGACTTCGTGGCCCTGGCCTTCGACCAGATCGTGAATTTCGCCAGCAAGTCGGTCTCCATGTACGGCAGGCCGCTGCGGCTGCCGCTGATCGTGCGCTGCCCGTCCGGAGGCGGTCGCGGCTACGGCCCCACGCACAGCCAGAGCCTGCAGAAGCACTTCATCGGCGTCCCTGGTCTCGCGGTGTACGAGGTGTCCCCCTTCGACGACCATCGCGAGCTGTTCGGCGAGATGCTCGCGCGCGGCGAGCCGTGCCTGCTGTTCGAGGACAAGATCCTCTACACCCGGCAGCTCTTCGGCGGCGGGGTCGCGGACGATCTGTTCCAGTACGACGTGCTGCCCGGGGCCGGCGGGGTGACCAGGGTGTACGTGGACGATCCCGAACAGGCCGACTGCGTGATCGTCGCGCCGGGCGGGCTGGCGCACCGGGCCCTGGCCGCGATGCGCACGCTGCTGCTGGAGCGGGAGATCTCCTGCCTGCTGCTCGTGCCGCGGCGCCTGTACCCCTTCGACGTGGCCCCGCTGTCGCCGCTGCTGGAGCGGGCCGGCGCCGTGGTCGTCGCCGAGGAGAGCACCGCGGGCGGCACCTGGGGGGCCGAGGTGGCGCACCAGGTGCACAGTCGGCTCTGGGGGCGCCTGCGGCGTCCCGTGTCCCTCGTCCATTCGGCGGCAAGCGTGATCCCGGCGGCCGCCCATCTCGAGCGAGACGTGCTGGTGCAGGACACCGCCATCGTCCGCGCCGTACAGGAGCTCCTGCCTTGACCGAGCTGCGCGTGCCCAAGCTCAACAACAACGACACCGAGTACCTGCTGGTCGAGTGGCTGGCCGAGGACGGCGCCGGGGTGGTGAAGGGCGATCCGGTGGTGGTCCTGGAGACCTCCAAGGCGGCCGAGGAGCTGATGGCCGAGGCCGACGGCGTACTGCGGCGGACGGCGGAGACCGGCGCGACCTGCCGGCCCGGGGACGTGATCGCGCACATCTCCGACGCCTCGGCACCCCCGCCTGCGGCCGCCGATCCCGGTGCGGCGACGGACGGCTCGGCGCCTCCGCCGGCGGCCCCCGACCCCGGTGCGGCGGCCGAGGGGCCGATCGTCACCGCGCCCGCCCAGGCGCTGATCGACGAGCACGGCGTGGACCCGGCCCGGATCCGCACACTGGGCAAGAAGCTGATCAAGCGTGCCGACGTCCTGGCCCTGCTGGAAACCGGCACACTGGAAACCGGCACAGGCGACGCGCAGCCGCTGCCGGCCGTTCAGCGGGCCGTGGCCGCCGCGGTCACCCGTTCCCACCAGACGATCCCGGCCGCCTTCACCGCCGTGAAGCTGGACGCCGGCCCCGCGATCGCCCGGGCCCGCGCCCTCAGCAAGGAGGCCAGGGCGCTGATCGGGCTGCCGGAGCTGCTGGTCTCGGCGGTCGCGTCGCTGCACGGGCGGTTCCCGATGTGCTTCGCCGAGCCGGTGGCAGCCGACCCCTTGGCCGTACGCCCCTCGACGGCGCCGAACGTCGGCGTCACCGTGGACGTCGGCAACGGCCTGTACGTCCCGGTGCTGCGCGACGCCGACCGCCTGTCCGTCAAGGAGATCGCGGAGCGGCTCACGGCGTACCGGACGAAGGCGGCACAGGCGGCGTTCCGCGAGGACGACCTGGCGGGCGGGAACATCGTCGTCACCCTGCACACCGACACGGCCGTGCTCCTCGCCGTGCCGATCGTGTTCCCCGGGCAGACGTGCGCGCTGTCGCTGTGCGCGCCGCAGCACGAGTTCGCCCTCGACTCCGCCGGGAACGTCGTGAAACGCACCACGGTCACCCTCGGGCTCGCGTTCGATCACCGCCTCGTCAACGGACGCGAGGCGGCGATGTTCCTGAACGCCATCCGGAAGACGATCACTCCCTGAGCCCGGACGGCCCGGTCAGGGCGCGCCGCGCGTCCTCCTCGCTCATCGCGTCGATCTCCTCGATCAGCAGGTCCTCGACGGCCTCGGCGAGCTCGGCCACGGTGCCGCAGCCGAACACCACCCGGATCGGCACCTCCACCTCCAGCATCGCCCGCAGCCGCGCCGCGACCCGGGTGGTCATCAGCGAGTGCCCGCCCAACTCCAGCAGGTCGTCCAGCACGCCGACCCGTTCAAGGCCGAGCACCTCGGCCCAGATCTCGGCGACCAGCGCCTCGCTGTCGGTGCGCGGCGCCGTGTAGTCCGTCCCGGTGACCCGGTCCGGCTCGGGCAGCGCGGCCCGGTCGAGCTTGCCCCGGGAGGTGAGCGGCAGCTCCGCCAGCCGTGACCACCGGGTCGGCACGAAGCCCCTCGGCAGCCGGCCCGCGGCGTGCGCGCGCAGCTCGGCCGGGGCGGCCGGGCCGGTGAAGTACGCTACCAGGTCCTCGCCGCGCGCGGCCACGGCCACCTGCCCGGCGCCGGGGTGCTCGCGCAGGGCGGCCTCCACGTCGCCGGGCTCGATGCGCACGCCGCGCACCTTGACCTGGTCGTCCAGGCGGCCCAGAAACTCCAGCTGCCCGTCCGAGCGCCACCGCGCCCGGTCACCGGTGCGCAGGCGCCGGGCCCCGGGCTCGCCGTACGGGTCGGGCTCGAAGGCGGCGGCGGTGCGGCGGGGCAGCCCGGCATATCCGCGGGCCACCCCGGCGCCGCCGATCGCCAGCTCGCCCGCCGCGCCCGGCGGCACCGGCTCCCCCCGGGCGTCCAGCACCCGCACCGACGTGGCCGACAGCGGCCGGCCGATCGGCGGGCGCCCGCCGGAGTCGGTCCCGTCCAGCTCGGCCCAGGTGGCGATGACCGTCGCCTCGGTGGGCCCGTACGTGTTGACCAACCGAGCCCCGGGCCCCTCACGATGCCATCGGGCGATGGCCGCCCCGTCGGCCTGCTCGCCGCCGAGGATCACCAGCCGTAGAGCGGGCGGCCAGGCCACCTCCGAGGGTGACTCGACGAGCCGGTGCCAGTACGCGGTCGGCAGGTCCAGCACGGTGATCCGGTGCCCGTCCGGCCCGGCCAGCAGGTCGGGCAGGCTCGCGGGGCCGTCCGGCAGCGGCATCACCGTCGCCCCGGACGCGAGCGCCGGGAAGATCTCCTCGACGTGGGTGTCGAAGCTCAGCGACGCGAACTGCACCACGTGGTCCCCGGGCCCCAGGCCGTACTCCCGCCGCATCCACCCGACCCTGGCCGCCACCGAACGATGCTCGACGAGCACCGCCTTGGGCAGCCCGGCGGACCCCGAGGTGGTCATCACGTAGGCGATTCCCTCGGCCACGCTTCCCTCGGCCACGGGGCGCACCCGGTCCTCGCCGATCAGCCAGGCGGCGCCCGCGGCGGCCATGGCGTCGGCGTGCCGGGCGGGCGGGTCGGCCGGGTCCAGCGGCAGGTACGCGGCGCCCGCCCGCCACACGCCCAGCAGCGCGGCGATCACCTCGGCGGACGGGGCCAGCCGCACGGCCACCACGTCACCTTCCCGGACGCCGCTCTCCCGCAGGGTGCCGGCGAGCGCGCCGGCCTGGTCCCAGAGGGCCGCGTACGAGACCACCTGATCGCCGCAGCGCACGGCCACGGCCTCCGGCGTCCGGCGCACCACGTCCGCCACCAGCTCCAGCACCCCGTCCGCGACCGGCTCGGCGGGACCGTCGGCCAGCTCGGCCATCGCCTTCTCGTCCCGCTCGGTCCACGCGGGCAGCCGCGAGATCGGCGTGTCCGGCCTGGCCACGGCCCCGGCCAGCAGCGTCAGGTAGCGCTCGGCGATCGTCGCCACCTCGCCGGCCTCGAACACCGCGCCGTCGTAGCCGAAGCAGATCGCCAGCTCCTCCCCCGCCGGCCAGACCTCCACCAGCAGATCCACCACGATCTGCTCGTGGCGTCCCTCGAAGTCAGACACCCGGACCCCGCCGTACGCCCGGTCCTGCCCGGCGGCGTAGTCCTGCATGATGAACACGGTCGGCAGCAGCGTCTCGACGCCGCGCGCCAGCCGCTCCAGCAGCGGCGCGGGCCGGCCCATCGCGTCCAGCACCACCCCTTTGACCCGCCCGAGCAGCTCGGCGAACGTCGGATCGCCCTCCAGATCGCCGCGCAGCGGCAGGGTCTGGGTGAGGTAGCCGACCATCCGCTCCAGCTCGACCCGGTCCCGCCCGGCGACCACGGTGCCGACCACCAGGTCGTGCTGCCCGCTGTGCCGGAACAGCAACGCCTGGTAGGCCGCCATGAGCACCATGAACGGGGTCGCCCGGTGGGCCACGGCCAGCCGCTCCACCTCCGCGAGGTGCCGCGCGCCCAGCCGTACCCAGTGATGGCCGCCCTCCCGGACGGCCGCGCGCGCTCCCGGGCGGGCGAAGGGCAGCTCGGTGACCGGCGGCGCGGCCAGCGCCTCGGTCCAGTACGGCATGGCCTTGTCCGCCCTGCGCCGCTGCCAGCGGGCGTAGTCACTGGACTGGATGCGCACGTCGGGCAGACGGGCGGGGCGGCCCTCGACGGCGGCGGCGTAGTGCTCGCCCAGGTCGTCGAGCATGATCTCCAGGGAGTGCCCGTCGGCCAGGATGTGGTGCAGCGTCAGGCACAGCACGTGATCGTCCGGGGCCACCTCGATGACGGCGACCCGCAGCGGGACGCCCGCGGCCAGGTCGAAGGCGGCGTTGGTGCGCTCGGCGACCAGCGCGCCCACCTGCTCCTCCGCCGCCGTCAGCCACTCGATCGGCAGCGCCCAGCCGGCCGGCCCGGCCACCGCCCAGGGCGTGCCGTCCTCCTCGGCGAAGGCGGTGCGCAGGCTCTCGTGCCTGGCCACGAGCGCGCCGACGGCGGCGGTGAACGCGTCGCGGTCGAGGGGGCCGCGCAGGCGTCGTACCAGGTACATCGTGTACGAGGCGTCGCCGGGCTCCAGCCGCTGGAGCATCCAGAGCCGTTCCTGCGCGGGCGACAGCGGCGCCCTCATGACCCGGCCGCCAGGTCGTCGAACAGCCCCTGGAGCTCCTCGGCGCTCAGGCCGTCGAGCTGGTCGCGCAGCGCGGCGACGTCGGCCAGGCTGAGCTCGGCGTCGTCCAGGTCGTCGAGCCGGGCGGCGAACCCGGCGATCGTCGGACGCTCGAACAGCACGACGATCGGCACCTCGAGGCCGTACCTGGCCTGGACCCTGGCGATGATCTGCGTGGCGGCCAGGGAGTGGCCGCCGAGCTCGAAGAAATCGTCGTCGGCGCCGATGGGCTCGGTGGCGCCGAGCACCCCCGCCCAGATCTCGGCGAGGTCGGACTCGACCCCGGCGGCCGGGGCGCGGAAGGCGGCGGTGCCGGGGCGCGTCCAGGACGGGGTGGGCAGGGCGGCGCGGTCGAGCTTGCCGTTGGGGGTGAGCGGCAGGGACGTCAGGGTCGTGTGCCGGACCGGGATCATGTAGTCGGGGAGCGAGGCGCGCAGTCGTTCGCGCAGCGCGGCCCAGTCCACGGCCTGCGCCCGCGGGACCAGGTAGGCCACCAGCCGCCCGTCGCGGACGGCGGCCGCGGCGTCCTTAACCTCGGCGGCCGATCGCAGGGCGGCCTCGATCTCGCCCAGTTCGATGCGGAATCCGTGCACCTTGACCTGCTGGTCGGCGCGGCCGAGGTACTCCAGCCGGCCGTCGGGCGTGATCCTGGCCAGGTCGCCGGTGGCGTACATGCGGGCGCCGGGGACGCCGGCGTACGGGTCGGGCAGGAAACGCGCGGCCGTCTGGCCGGGCAGCCCGTGGTATCCCCGGGCGACCCCCGCGCCGCCGATGTGCAGCTCGCCGGCCTCCCCGTCGGCGACCGGCGTCCCGTTCCCGTCCAGCAGGTGGAGCGAGGTCCGCCCGATGGGCGAGCCGAGATCCACGGCCTCGGGTCCCGGCCGCACCCGGCCGGCCGTGGACCACACGGTGGTCTCGGTGGGGCCGTACACGTTCCACAGCTCGGCGCCGTCGGCCGGCAGCGCGTCCGCGAGATCGCGGGGCAGCGCCTCGCCGCCGCACAACCGGGTCCTGATCGTCGCGGGGACCCCGCCGGACTCCAGCAGGATCCGCCAGCCCGCCGGCGTCGCCTGCATGATCGTGACCCCCTCGGCGACGGCCCGTTCGCGCAGCGCCCACCCGTCGGAGACCTCCCCGGTGGCCGCGATCACCACCCGGCCGCCCGTGAACAGGGGCAGCAGCAGCTCCAGGACCGAGATGTCGAACGACAGCGTCGTGACGGCCAGCCACCGGTCCTCCGGCCCGATCGGCAGCAGCTCGGCGAACGACTCCAGCAGGTTCGCCACGGCCCGGTGCGGCACCGCCACCCCCTTCGGGCGGCCGGTGGAGCCGGAGGTGAACATCAGGTACGCCAGCCGGTCCCCATCGGCCGCGACCCCGCCGGACGGGGCGGGAGCGCCGGTCAGCGGCCTCCCCCCGGGCGAGAGCGTGACGACGGCCGGAACGCCGTCCAGCAGTGCGGGATCGACGCCCGCCTGGGTCAGCACCAGGCCGATGCCGGCGTCCTGGCGCATCATGCGCAGCCGTCCGGCGGGGAAGGCCGGATCCAGCGGCACGTACGCACCGCCCGCCGTCCACACGGCGAGCATCGCCACGAGCATCCCGGTGGTCCGCTCCATGCACAGACCCACGGGCGTCTCGGGGCCGACGCCGTGCCCGCGCAGCACGGCGGCCAGGTCCTCGACGCGCCGGTGCAGCTCCCGGTAGGTCACCTGGCCGTCGGAGCCGGTCACGGCCACCGCGTCGGGCGCCTTGTCCAGCCACCGCCATATCGTGCCCACCGTCCCGTTCGCGGCACTGCGCGGGGGCGGCGTCGTGTCGTCACTCAACGTCGGTATCGCCTTTCAGTCTCGCAGGCTGAGCGGGCGCATGTCCGTCCAGACGGTCTCGATGTGGCCCAGGCACTCCTCCTGGGTGCCCGCGAACCCCGCGTCGGACCAGCCGGGCGGCAGTTCGCGATCCGCGGCCCAGACGGAGTACTGCTCCTCGTGGTTGACGACCACGCGCATCTCGGCACTCACGTGTTCTCCTCGCTGACCAGTAGCGTCTCGACCTCGCGCAGCGTCGCCTCGATCGCCTCCCGGGGCAGGAGGGCGGTGTCGGCGAGCAGGTCCAGCCGGCAGGTGTGGGTGGCGGGGCCGGCGGTGCAGAACACCTCGGCGTCCACCTCCGGCCAGGCCCCCACCGGGAAGATCCGGCCGGGGGTCGCGGGCGGGTTCGGCGGCAGGTTGGGCCAGCCCCCGGTGACCCGTACGTCGTTGAAGTAGGCGGTGGGCGGCGGCCCGGTCTCCTCGATCAGCGCCCGCTGGGCGGCCGGGTCGTAGCGGGCGTGCCGGTACGCCGCCAGCACCCCCCGGTGGGCGGCCTGCACCACCTCGGCGAGCGGCTGACCCGGGGCCACGTCCAGGACGAAGATCCCGTCCTGGACGAGGGTGGCCACCATGGGCGCCAGCCGGGGATCGTGCCGGTTGCCCACGATGAGCTGCAGCGCGACCGTGCCGCGGCCGGTCAGCCGGGACAGCAGCGTCGCGTACGCCCCGAGCAGCACGCTGCTGGTGCTCACCCCCCAGCGCGCGGCCAGCCCGGTGGCCGCCGCGCCGAGCGCCGCCGACTCCATGCCGAGCTTGACGAACCTGGGCTCCTCGGGCCTGCCCGGCGGCGCGGCGAACAGCGGGCGCGGCATCCGTTCCAGCGCCGCCCGCCAGTACCTGAGCGCCCGCTCGCCGCGGGCCGCGCCTTCGGGCGAGCGTTCCTCGGCGGCCAGGTCGAGCGGCTGCGGGACGTCCTGGGGCAGCGGCTCCCCGGACAGCAGCCGCGGCCACTCGCCGGCGATGACGTCGAGCGCCAGCCCGTCCACCGCCATATGCGTGAACGCGAACGCCACCGCGCGCGGCCTGCCGCCGTCCATGACGACGGCGCAGCGCACGGGGAGCTCGTCGGCGTAGTCGAAGCCCTTGGCCGCGAGCTCGGCGGCGATCTCCCCGGCCAGCACCCTGGGCCGGGAACCGGCGGCGTCGACCAGCTCGACCGTCAGCCGGCCCTGCCCGGCGACCCGCTGCACCATGCCGGTCTGCGCCGCGTCGGGGAGCCAGTTCGTCCGCAGGCTCTCATGCCGTCCGAGCAGCCGCGCGAGGGCGGCGAGTACGGCCGGCAGGTCGGGCTTGCCGTGCACCGGCAGGGCCCACGGCATGTTGAAGTACGGGTCGCCAGGCGGCAGCCACTCCGTGAGCCGCCAGATCGCCCGCTGGCCCCAGGTGAGCGGCCCCTGGCCGGACCTGGCGCCGGTGAACTCGACCGTCACGGGTCCGATCACTGGGCCGATCACTGGGCCGATCACTGGGCCGATCATGACGGGCGGCCCGCGAACCGGGACAGGTGGTCGACCAGCCCGTCGAGCGTGTCGAGGCTGCCGTCGAACTCGATGTCGAAGCCGAACGCCTCCTCGATCGCGTCGATCAGCCGGATGTAGCCCAGCGAGGTGAGGCCGAGCGCCGTCAGCGAACAGTCGGCCGCCAGCACCTCCGCCGCGGTGAGCTCGCCGTCGCTGGCCTGGGCCACCAGCGCGGCCACGCGCTCCCTCAACATGCCTGCTCCCGAAGGCGGGCGACCTCCGCCGCGATGCTCGTCGCGGTGGCGTCGTCGATGAACACCTCGAAGGAGAGCTCCACGCCGTACCGCTCCCGGGCCCTGGCCATGATCTGGGTGATCGTGAGGGAATGGCCGCCGAGATCGAACAGGTCGTCGTCGGGTTCCACGTCGTCCAGTTCGAGCTCCTTGGCGAAGATGGCCTGGATCTCCCGTACGAGCTCGGCGGCCACCGGCCCGCCCGCTCCCGTGTCGGCAGTGATCACGGACGCCGCCGGCACGGGGGCGGGCAGCGGCAGCCGGTCCAGCGGCGCGTCCGGGTCCGCGGCGACCGCCGCCAGCAGCGCGGCGAAATCCTCCCGGATCCGCTCGGCCCCGGCCGGGTCGAGGAGCGCCGGGTTGTACTGCAGCCGCGCCGCCGTGCCCGCCGGGTCGTCGACGATCTGCAGGTGGAGGGTGTTGCGCACCCAGCCGTTGAACATCATCCACTCCACCGACGCGCCCAGCCCGGCGAACAGCGGGCCCGTCTCCGGCCGCCGGCGGTAGCTGAGCGACACGGGGGTGAGCGCGGCGCGCGGGCCGATCCCGTCCACGGCCCTGGCCAGCGGAACCTCGCGGTGCCGGTACAACCGCCGCAGCTCGACCCGCAGGCTCCGCGCGAACTCGCCGAACGTGCCCGCCTCCGGCGCCCCGATCACGGGCAGCTCGTTGACGAAGGCGCCCACGTGGTCCCGGCTCCGCTCGGTCCGCGTGGACAGATCCACGCCGACCGCGGGCCGCGCGTTGCCGTACGCGCGCAGCAGCGCCACGAACGCGGCCAGCACCGCCTCGAAACGGGTGACCTCGAGTCGCCCGGCGAGCCCGCCGAGGTCCTCGACGACGAAGTCGAGGGCGCAGCCGGGCGCCGCGGCCACGGAGACGCCGGTCAGGCCGGGCAGGTGCAGCTCCCGCTGGTCCTGCCACCGGTCCTGCCAGTAGCGCCGCGCGTCCGGCAGCGCGTCCGCCAGCCTGACCTGCTGCTGGACCGTGACCTCCGGGTGCGTCAGCACCAGCGGTGCCGGCGCCGCGCCCCCGTACCAGGAGGCCAGGTCCCGCAGCAGGATGTCCTTGGACTCCCCGTCGAACACCGCGTGATGGGCCTGGAACAGCAGCACGTGCCGCTTGGCGTCCTCCCGGATCAGCGTGAACCGCGCCGCGGGGCCTTCCCCCGGATCGACCGGCCCGGCCAGCTCCTCCTCAAGGTCGCCGCCTTCGCGCATCGGCGGCACCCCGTGGGGGACCACCCGCAGCTCACCGCCGTCCTCGGCGAGCACGCCGCCCAGCACGGGATGCCTGCGCGCCACCTCCTCACACGCCTCCCCCAGGGCCAGCACGTCGAGCGGCCCGTCCAGCCACACGGCCAGCGGCATGTGAAAGGCCCGCCCGGCGACCCCGGCCCGCTCGGTGAGCCACATCCCCTGCTGCGCAGGGGAGGCCGGCCACGATCCGGTCATCTCCCGCCTTCTTTCTCCACAGCGCCTGTTTCCATAGAGCCTGTTTCCATCACGGAGTCCGCCTGCTTCAGCAGATCGCGCAGGCCGGACTTGACGACCTTGCCCGAGTGGTTCCTGGGCAGGTGGTCCACGAAGATCACTCGTGTCGGCAGTTCGTGCGCGGCCAGCCGGGTCATGAGAAAGGCCCGCAGCTCCGTCACGCGCGGCGCCCGCGAACGGGGCACGACGGCCGCGGCCAGCACGGTGCCCAGCACGGGGTGCGGCACGCCGGTGACCGCCGCCTCGGCCACGTCCGGGTGTTCGTGCAGCGCCGCCTCCACCTGCACGGTCGACACCTTGTACGCCCCGGACTTGACGACGTCGCTCTCCCGGTCGACGAGATACAGGTAGCCGTCCGCGTCGAGGTAGCCCAGATCGCCCATCCGCACCCACCCGTCGCGGAAGGTGTGCGCGCTGGCCTGCCGGTCCCGGTAGTACGAGCGCGCGGCGGCGGGAGAGCGCAGCCAGATCTCCCCCGTCTCCCCGGCCGCCGGCGGCGTGCCGTCGGGGCCGGTGATCCTCAACCCGCTGCCGAGCGCCGGCCGGCCCAGGGCGGCGGGCCGCGACGGGTCGTAGATCATGACGGTCTGGGCGGGCGCCGCCTCGGTCGAGGTGTAGTAGTTCGTCACGGTCGCCTTGGGGAACGCCGCCGCCAGCCGCGCGCACAGCGCCGCCGGCAGCGCCGAGGCCGCCGACCCGAGCAGGACCACGCCGGAGAAGTCGTGCCGCTCGTGCAGCCCGGCGTTGAGCAGCTCCAGGGCCATCGCCGGCACCAGGAACACCGTCCCCACCCGCCGCGACTCGATCAGCCTGGCGAACCTACCCGGGGTGAACCGCGCCGGCGTCAGCACCGACGGCCGCGCGTCCAGCGCGTTGATCAGCATGGCCTGGCCGGCGTTGGTGCCGATCGGAAAGGCGTGCAGCAGCAACCGCGAATGCCCGAACCTGCGGCGATTGGCCCGGGTGGCGCTGCCGTAGGTGAGGTTGGCGTGGGTGGCCGCCACCGCCTTGGGCCTGCCCGTGGTGCCGGAGGTGTAGAGGATCTGCGCCAGATCCGCCGGCCCCGGCGGCTCGGGTTCGCGCGAGCCGGGCTCCAGCTCGGCCGGCACGGCGCTCCAGTACCCGCCGTCCGGCGGCGCGGCCGGCCCCTTGCCGGCGTGCAGCACGCCGGTCGCCGAGCAGTGCTCCAGCATGTACGCCACCTCGGCCGGCGCGAACCGGTCGGAGATCGGCACGGCCACCCCGCCGGCCAACTGCGTGGCGCAGTAGGCCACGGCGAAGCCGGTCCAGTTCTCGGCCCCGAACAGCAGCCCCACGCGGTCGCCCCGCCGCACCCCGCGCCGGACCAGCCCGCGCGCCAACGAGTCCACTTGCGCGTGCCAGTCCGCGAAGGTCAGCGTGCCGCCCCCGGCGACCTCCAGCGCGACCCGCTCGGGCTCCTCCGCGGCCCGCCTGGCGAGCAGCTCCGGAACGATCATGACTCCCCTCCCGCACACCGCCACAGCTCCGGCCCGATCACGACTCGCCTCCCGCACGTCGCCGCAGCTCCTCGATGCCGACGAGATCATCCGGCAGCGCATCGGGGACCTCGCGATCGAAGCGCGCCAGCACCCGCACGCGCATCGCGCACACCGCGATCAGCGCGATGGCCAGCCCGAAGACCACGTACATCAGCCCGATCCCGCGCCCCTCCCCCGTCCCGAGCAACGCCCCCGCCGTCGCGGCCAGCGGCCCGTCCGGCGCCATCAGCGGCTCCAGCACCGTCGCCCCGTACGGCGCCACCAGGCCGAACCCGATCGGCAGCGTGGACCAGGCGACGAGCGTGTTGAGCGCGATGACCCGCCCGTGGAACCGCTGCGGCACCTTGACCTGGATGATCGTCGCGTACACGCCGTTGAGCAGCGTCAGGCACAGCGACATCCCGAACGCCCCCGCGGCGATCGCCACGAGATCCGCCCGTACGCCGACGACCACGCAGAACCCCGCCAGCGCGAGCGTGAACAGCAGCACCCCGCGCAGGCGCCCCCGGCGCGGCCCGCCCCACACGGCCATCAGCAGCCCGCCGGCCAGCACGCCGATCCCGCCCGCCAGCGACACCCGCCCGACGTCCTGCAGCGTCGCGAACGACAACACCAGCGGCGAGATCATCAGGAACAGCGGCGACAGGAACACGTTCAGGACGGCGAAGAACACCAGCATCCCGCGGAAGCCCCGGTTCCCCCAGGTCAGCCGCCAGCCGCCGGCGATCTCCGCCATGACCGTCTCGCGCCGCCGCCAGGCCATGCTCCGGGGGAACCGGACCGCCAGCACGACCGCGGCCGCGAACACGTACGACAGCACGTCGACGACGAGGATGCCCTCCAGCCCGATGACCGCCATCAGCCCGACCGCCACCAGCGGCACCGCCACCTGGGCCGTGCCGGTGACGAGCTGCACCACCCCGTTGGCGTGGCCCAGGAAGCGTTTGGGGACGAGTTGCGGGATCGCCGAGGCGTACGCGAACCGCTGGAAGGTCAGCGCGACCGACAGCAGCGCGAGCAGCGGGTAGACGTGCCAGATCTCCAAGTTGCCGGTCCACAGCAGCACCCCGAGGACCAGCTGCACGCCGCCCGCGGTGACGTCGCCGGCGAGCATCACGGCGCGCCGGTCGTGCCGGTCCACGATGGCCCCGGCCAGCGGCGCGACCAGCATGCCGGGCAGCAGCCCGAGCACCGCGAACAGCGCGAAGTTCGCCAGCGAGCCGGTGGTGGTGTAGATCCACAGCGGCACGGCGAACTCGGTCAGCGCCGACCCCAGGATCGACACCAGCTGCCCGGCCGCGACCAGCGCGAACCTCCCCATGCCCGGCCGCGCCCGGCGTTCCTCCGAAGGGGCCGGCGAGTCTCCGGATGACACGCCCTCCAGCCACCACGTCGATCCCGGTGTGCGTACCAGCGGCTCGGTCCGCCCCTCGGCAATGGCGCGGTGCGTGCCGGTCACGATGGCCGCCAGCTCCTCCGCCCGATATTTCAGGAAGAAGTGCCCGGCCTCGTCCAGCACGACCAGGGCCGTCAGCTCCGACAGCACGTGCCATTCGCGATAGCGCTCCTGGTAGAACTCCATCGCCGGGTCACGCTCGCCGGCCAGCGCGATCACCGGCGCGCGCAGCGGGGCCGCAGCCTCTTCGAACATGCGGGTGAAGTACCGCTCCGCCTGCCGGGTGCCGCGCCGCCGGTTGCGGACCATGAGGTCGAGCTGGTCGCGTCCGACCTCCTCCACGTCCAGGCCGGCGGAGCGCAGGTCGTTGATCCAGGCCTGGTCGCCGCGGATGCGCTCCATGAGCTCGGTCAGGCCCGAGAGGCGGCCGCGGGGGCGGGCGAAGGGGAAGACACCGCCGAGGTAGACCGCCTCGACCTCGCGGCCGGCGTCCTCCAGCCTGCGGGCGATCTCCGCGGCCAGCATCACGCCGAGGCCGCAGTGGCCGTACAGGGTGACGGGGCCCTCGATGCCGTCGAGGATCTCCTGTACGCACCCGTCGGCGACCTCGTCCAGCGGCCGGGACTCCTCACCCAGCTCGTGCCCGGGCACGGCGATCGAGTAGAGCGCCCAGTCGGCCGGCAGCGCGTCGGCCAGCGGCTGGTAGATGACTGCGCTGCCGCCCCCGTACGGCGCGCAGACCAACGTCGAGGTGGCCGTCCTGGCGGGGGTGAGCCGGTGCAGCAGGTGGCGCGGGCCGTCGCCGTCCGACTCCAGCAGCGCGGCCAGCTCGCGTACGGTGCGGTGCTTGAACAGGTCGAGCACGGTGACGGCACGCTCCGGCAGCTCCTGCCTGAGCCGGGCCACCACCCGCATGGCCAGCAGGGAGTGGCCGCCGAGCTCGAAGAAGTCGTCCGTGGCGCCGACCTCGGCGGCACCGAGGAGTTCGGCCCACACGGCGGCGACCGTCCGTTCCGCGGCCGATCGCGGTGGCTCGAACCGGCCGGTCGTCTCCGGGGCCGGGTCGGGCAGCGCGGCCCGGTCCACCTTGCCGTGCGACTTCAGCGGCGGCGGCTCGTCCAGCCACACGTACCGGGCGGGGATCATGTAGTCGGGCAGCCGCTCGGCCAGCCACGTCCGCATCTCGGCGGCCTCCGGCCGGGCCTCACCGCACTCGGCGAGGAGGTAGGCCACGAGGAGACCGCCGCGCATGTCGGCGATCGCCGACGTCACGCCGGGATGCCGGCCGAGCACCGACTCGACCTCGGCCAGCTCCACCCGGTAGCCGCGGATCTTCACCTGCAGGTCGCGGCGGCCGAGGAACTCCAGGTTCCCGTCGGGAAGGTGGCGGGCCAGGTCGCCGGTGCGGTACATGCGAGCGCCGGGCGGGCCGTACGGGTCGGGCAGGAACCGTTCCGCGGTCAGGGCGGGGCGGTCGAGATAGCCTCTGGCCAGCCGATCCCCGCCGAGGTACAGCTCCCCCGCGACGCCGATCGGCACCGGCTCCAGATGCTCGTCCAGCACGTACGCCCGAGCCCCCGGCAGCGGCCTGCCGATGGGCAGCGTGGTGGTCGTGCCGGCGTCGCCTCCGACCGGGCCCTCGACCGGATAGGTGGTGACGCCGACCGTCGCCTCGGTCGGGCCGTAGTGGTTGACGACCCGGCAGCGTCCGGACGCGGCCAGCTCCTCCGCCCAGTCGCGGGGCGCCGCCTCGCCGCCGAGGATCAGCAGCTTGCGCGGCAGCACGTCGGCCTGCAACGCGGCCAGATGGGACGGGGTGATCTTGAGATAGTCGATGCCGGCGTCCCGGACGTACTCGGCCAGCTCGTGCCCCGCCGTGCGCGGCGGGATGATGTGCAGCGTGCCGCCGGTCATCAGGCACGCGTAGAAGACCGTCACCCCGAAGTCGAAGGCCAGCGACTGCAGCAGCCCGTACGAACCGCCGGGTTCGATCCCCAGCCGCTCCCGCAGGCCCGCGAGATAGACCAGCGCCTGCCGGTGCTGGATCGCGACGCCCTTGGGCCTCCCGGTCGTGCCGGAGGTGTAGATGACATAGGCCAGGTCGTCGGGGGTCACGTCCTGAGGGACCGGCGCCTCGTCACCGTCGGGCTCGTCGAGGCCCACCGTGACCAGCCCGTCGGGCAACCGCTCCCTGGAGGACGAATCGGTCACCGCGATCCGTACCCCGGCGTCCTGGACCACGTACGCCAGCCGCTCGGGCGGATGCTCCGGATCCAGCGGCAGGTACGCGGCCCCCGCCTTGAGCACGCCGAGCACCGCCACGGCCAGTCCGGCCGACTGCTCCAGGCACAGCGCCACCCGTTCCCCGGGCCCGGCGCCGAGGGCCCGCAGCCGCCGGGCCAGCCGGTCGGCGCGGGTGCCGAGCTCGCCGTACGTGAGCGAGGCCTCCCCCGCGACCACCGCGACCGCCGCGGGATCCTGCCCGGCGACGACCTCGTGCAGCAGCCCGATCCCGGCGGGCGGCGCCGGCTCGGCGGCCCCGAGGGCCAGCACGCGCCGCCGCTCGTCCGGGCCGAGCAGCGGCAACCGGGAGATCGGCAGGCCGGGGTCGGCGACCGCCGCCCGCAGGAGCGTCTCCAGGCATCCCGCCAGCCGCCGCGCCGTGTCCTCCCGGAACAGCGCGGTGCTGTACGTGAGCTGCCCGTGCAGCCCGCCGCCGCCCTCGAAGAGGTAGAGCGCCAGGTCGAACCGGCTGGCCACGGTGGGGATCGGGTACGGCTCCGCGCCCAGCCCGGAGGTGTCCAGGGTCCGGCCGCGGTAGTTCTGCAGCGCGAACATGGTCTGGTAGACCGGCGTGCGGCTGACGTCCCGCTCCACGGCCAGCTCGGTGACGAGCCGGTCGAACGGCAGCGCCTGATGCGCGAAGGCGTCCAGGGTGGAGTCGCGGACCCGGCCGAGCAGTTCGCCGAAGGTCGGGTCGCCGCGCAGGTCGGCCCGGAGGGCCAGGGTGTTGATGAACGGCCCGACGACCGTCTCCAGCTCGGGCAGCTCCCGCCCGGACACCGGCGACCCCACCGCGAAGTCGTCCTGCCCGGCGAACCGGCCGAGCAGCACCTGGAAGGCGGCGAGCAGCGTCATGTACGGCGTGGCCCGGTGCGCCTTGCCCAGCTCCGCGATCGACGCGGTGAGGGCGGGGTCCACGACGACGTCCACGGCGGCGCCGTCCCAGCGCTGCTCGGCGGGCCGGGGCAGGTCGGTCGGCAGCTCCAGGGCGGGCACCCCGTCCAGCTTGGACACCCAGTAGCGCACGTCGTCGTCGAAGGTCCGGCCGCGCTGCCAGTGCGCGTAGTCGCCGAACTGCAGCGGCACCGGCGCCGGTTCCCGGCCCGCGTGCAGCGCCAGCAGCTCCTGGAACAGGATGTCGCACGACCAGCCGTCGGTGATCGCGTGGTGCATGGTGAGCAGCAGCACGTGCTCGCCGGGGGCCGAGCGCACCAGCAGGGCGCGCAGCAGCGGCGGGCGGGCCAGGTCGAACGGCCGGACCAGCTCCCGGTCGATCTCGCCGGGGTCGTCGGTGACGCGGAACTCCACGACCGGCTCCTCGGCGACCACCGCCTCCGGGCGGCCGTCCGGGGTGGTGACCAGGCTGGTACGCAGGCTCTCGTGCCGCCGGGTGAGCTCTGTCAGGGCCCTGGCCAGGGCGTTCTCGTCGAGGTCGCCGGTGAGCCGGACCGCGAACGGCACGGTGTAGGCGGCCGTGCCTGGGGCGTACTGCTCAAGGAACCACAATCGCTCCTGCATGGCCGACGGCGGCGGCGCGGTGCCGGGGTCACGGCGGGGAACACTGACCTTGGTGCCGCGCGCCCGAAGGCGACGCTCCAGCAGGGCCTGCTTGGCCGGTGAAAGGGAGCTCCTGGTCACGCGTCTTTCTCCTCGGAACACGCGGTGGTACACGTACACGTACGGAGGTCCGCGGCGATGACGCGGATGTGCTGCAGCCGGAACGGCGAAGCCTGATGAGGCCGTGGGAACGCTCCCACGAGGGAGGCTAGGTTTCGGCTCCTTCGAGGTCAAGGGCTAGATCCGCATTTCCGGATGCCCACCGTGGTCTAACAAGAACAATTCGCGATGTGCGCACGTCGCACCCATGTTTCCGTTAGCTCTGTCTTTCGGGTCCTTGACAGCTCGGAAACATCTTCGTCATATATCTGGGAGCGCTCCCACAGCGAGTCATCATCTCTGACCTGCGCCTGCAAGGAAGCCGAGCGCCTCCGCCCTTTGACCGCGCGTCAAAGGCGAGATCCTGCCGCGAACCCCCTTGCCCAGAATGAGGTTCTGGAAGCAGGGTTGGGCCCATGATTATCGAGTACGCCGAGCGCGTGTGGCGCGGCGAATCGGACGACAGCGTCGTGGACGCGGGCCTGCAGGGCAAGGGTGTTCAGCCGATCGCCGACGGTGTCGGCTGGTGGCCGGGGTTCGGCAATGTGACCGCGTTCGAGACCGAGGGCGAGCTGGTGCTGTTCGACACGAGCAGCGCGTTCTCGGCGGCGAAATTGCACGAGGACGTACGGGCCTGGACACGGGCGCCATTGACCACGGCGTTCTACTCGCACGGGCACGTCGACCATGTCTTCGGGACGGGGCCGTTCGAGGAATCGGGGCCTCGGGCCGCGATTTATGCCCATAAAGCGGTTGTTGACCGGTTCGAGCGTTATGTGTTGACAAATGGCTATAACTCGATGATCAACCAGCGGCAGTTCCAGGCCGCCGGGCTCCACTGGCCCACCGACTACCGCCACCCGGACGTGACCTACACCGACGCCCTGACCGTGCGGCGCGGCGGGCTCACGTTCGACCTCGTGCACGCCAAGGGCGAGACCGACGACGGGACCATCGGCTACGTGCGTGAGCACAAACTGCTGTTGCCCGGTGACCTGTTCCTCTGGGTGACGCCCAATTGCGGCAACCCGCAGAAGGCGCAGCGCTATCCCCGGGAATGGGTGCACGCGTTGCACCGGATGGCCGCCCTGGACGCCGAGATCATGCTCCCCGGCCACGGCGCCCCCATCTTCGGCCGCGACCGCATCCGGCAGGCGTTGCTGGAAACGGCCGAATGGCTGGAGTCGCTCATCACGCAGACCCTGCAACTGCTCAACGCGGGCGCCCGGCTCGACGAGATCGTCCACTCCGTGAAGGCGCCGGAGCATCTGGCCGACCGGCCCTATCTGCGGGCGCGTTACGACGAGCCGGAATTCGTCGTACGCAATCTGTGGCGCCTTTACGGCGGCTGGTACGACGGCAATCCGGCCCACCTGAAGCCCGCTCCCGAGGCGGTGCTGGCGAAATCGGTCGCGGAACTGGCGGGCGGGGCGCAGGCCCTCGCGGACGCGGCGCTCAAGGCCCTTTCCGAAGGCGATGAGCGGCTGGCCGGGCATCTGGCGGAAATGGCCGCCCTGGCGGCTCCGGACGACGCGGGAGTGCATCGCGTACGCGCGGAGGTCTTTTCCACCAGGGCGGCCGGCGAACTGTCCCTCATGGCGAAGGGCATTTTCGCCTGGGCCGCCGCCGAGTCCCGGAAACGCTCGTAACGGCCGGCCTCCACTCCGGCGGCAACGGGCGTTTCCTGGCGGCGGCGGACATGGTCATGTCCCATCACCCCGGCCGTCGATCCCGTCGTCACGGCCGAGAAGCCCACGGTTCCCACATCCGCACCCCACCCGGCGTGACCGCTGGGCGGGGCAGCGCCAGCTCGGCCCACCGCAGCCAGCAGCCCATCGCCGCAGCGGCGAGACGCAGGGGCCGGGCCGATGGGGCTGCGCGGCGGCGCGCGGGCGTGCGCGGCGGACCAGGCGGTGGACCAGGCGGTGGTGGCCGCCGACCCCGGGGCCGCGCGGGCACCGTCGCCGTTCCCGCCCGGCACACCATCCGGCGGATCAGGAACCCGTCACGACGCGCCACCGCTCGCCACCGGCGGGCCGCATCAACGCCTTCCTCCTGCTCGGCACCAACCGCTGAGACCTCGCCGCGTCGATCCCCATCGCCCAAGAGGCATGCCGGGCCGCCGGCGCGGGGTCAGGCGCGCTCGAAGGGGAGCACTTCCGTCAGGTGGAGGATCAAGGCCCCAGGGTTCCTGGTCTGCGTCATGATCCTGCCCGGCCCGGTGAACTCGAAGACCAGGCCCTCGCCCGACTTGAGCGATTGGACCGTCTTCCCTTCGACCGCCCGGCGCAGATTGCTCTTGACCGTCTCGTCGTAGGCGACCAGATGCCCCGAGTCGACCACGACCTGCTGCCCGGCCGCCAGGTCGATCACGTCCATCGCGCCGTAGCAGCCGAGCACGACGACGCCGTCGCCCTGCGCCTTGATGAGGAAGCCGCCCTCGCTGCCGATGAGGTTGGACATGCCGCCCCACTTGGTGGCGATCTCCACGCCGTCGCTGGACGCGATCCACGATCCCCTGGTCAGCAGGAGCGCGTTGTCGCTTCGTACCTCGGCGGCCTGGACATCGCCGGGCAGGTGATGCGCCACGTCCACCCAGCCGCCGCCTTCCGGAGCGGTGTAGCGCGTGGTGAACAGCGACTCGCCGCCCAGCGCCGAACGCGCCAGCCCACGCAGCAGACCACCCTCCACCTTGGCCCGGAGCTGGACCCCCGCGCTCGTCGCGTACATCGCGCCCGCCTCGACGCGCAGGGTCTCCCCGCCGTCCAGGTGGCAGCGCGCGACCGCGAACGAACCAGGGTGACGGATCTCGGTCTTCATGTACCCCTCCATCCCGATCATCTTGTCCGGGGCGACTCTGCTGTACGGCCGTACACGATTCGTTGACAACGCGTAAACGCCCCGTCGGGCGGGCCTCCTGGTCGACGCATGCCGCAGATCCACCAACCGCTGTCAGCGGACGACCTCGATGTTGGCCATCATGCCGCGGTCCTCGTGGTTGAGGATGTGGCAGTGCAGCGGGTACTTCCCGACGAAATCCCTGAACCTCGTCCTCATCACCACTTCGCCGCGCGCGGGGAGCTGCACCGTGTCCTGCCAGTTACGGGCGTCGTACGGCCTGCCATTCACGCTGATCACCTGGAAGTCGTTGACATGCACGTGGAAGGTGTGCTCCTCGTTGGCGAGGTTGCGCACCCGCCACTCCTCGGTGGTGTTCAGCCTCGCCCGCACGTCGATCCGGTTCGGATCGAACGACTTGCCGTTGATGAAGAACTGGTCAGCGCGGGTGTTCTCCGAGAACGTGACGACCCGCCTCCGGGCGATGGGATCCTTCCTCAGGTCGTCGAAGTACCGGGCGGCGAACGTCGTGGGCAGGCGTGCGGGCGTCACGGCGCGCCCCGCGGACACCAGGGTGGCCAGGGTCGCCTCAGGGTAGGAGTCGCCGTCCTTGCCAGTGCTGTAGGGCCGGGTCACCAGGCGGGTACGGCCGGCCGGCGGCCCTTGCACGAGCACGTCCCACCGGCTGCCGGGAGGCATGAGCAGCGTGTCGGCGCTCCAGACCCTGGCGACGGGGTTGGCGTCCTGGGCGATGACGTGGAAGCGCACGCCCTGGAGCTGGACGTTGTAGGCGATGTCGGCGCCGATGTTGGCCAGCCGCCACATCTGCGTCTCGCCGGGCCGGATGTGGATGATCGGGTTGACGAGCCCGTTCACGGTCCGGGTGGTCGGGGCGTTGCTGTCGATGTTCGCCGTTGGTATGGCGCCCGCGCGCACCTGAAAGTCCTTGAGCGCGATGAGCAGTTCGGCCGTGTCATGGAGGTCGGACGGCAGGTACCGGTTCAGCCCCTCGATCACGATCGCGCCCGACAGTCCGGCGAACACCTGCCCCTCCGAGAGCGGGTGCGCGTGGGAGTGGTACCAGTACGTGCCCGGTGCCAGGTCCTCGGGCAGGCGGTAGGTGTAGTGGAAGGTCTGGCCCGGCCTGATGTGCAGGTAGATGTTGTCGGAGCTGTCCTTCGGTGAGACGTGCCAGCCGTGCGTGTGCAGGTTGGTGTGCTCGCCCAGCCGGTTCACCAACTCCAGGTCGATCCGGTCGCCGGGAAACAGGCGCAGGGTCGGCGGCATGAAGTCGCCGTTGTAGGTCAACGCGCGGACGTCTTGGCCCGCGAGCCGTACCACGCGTTGCTCCACGACCAGCCGCACGTGCAGGCGGCCGTTGTGGCTCGACAATTCGCGCGGCTGGCGGAAGGCCGGCTGCGCCTGCGCGGTCGGGGTGGCCGGACTCGCCGGGCCGGCAGGGCCGCCTGGGGCGGCCTCCATTGTGGCGGTGGTGCCGCAGCCGGTCGCCATCAGCAGGGCCGGCCATAGCAAGAGGACGGCTCTGGACATAGGCATGGCGCTCCTCGCAACGACGCGGTCGGCTACGTGGATGCCCGGCGTCGACTCGCCCACGCGGGAGCTGGCCCGCATTTTCACAAAGATTGGCCGTTGGAGCGGCTGTGCTGCGAGGCGCGCGGACCAGGAGGCGGCGGAATGTCAGGCGAAGTGCCGGATGGTCGCAGGGTTGGCGGCCTCGTACGGGTGCCACTGATCTGCGGCGGGCCGGCCAGAGGCTATGAAGGCCGCTACCGCGTGAGAGAACGTGTGGCCGAGCGAGCGGGCCGCGACGGTGGCCTCGCCGAGCATGGGACTGTCGGGGTAGGCGTCGATGGTGTCGAAGAAGAAGGGGAGTTCCACGCAGTGCGCGGCGCCCAGGTGTGCGCGGTCCTGAGCCGGGGCGTAGTCGAACTGGTAGACGTAGGTGGGGTTGCCGGCCGCAGCGTGGTGATCGGCGATGGCGAGGGCCCCGTCGCGGAAAATGATCTCGGTCTCGACCTCGGTGAAGACGTCGCTCGGTGTCGCGTGCGGACGCTGGGCGGCGGCGCGGTCGAACCGCTCGGCGCCGCCGTCGACCTGGCCTGCCACGATCGAGCTCGCCTGGCCGGCGGTGATGGCCTGGATGCGCGGGTCGAACGCGAAGAACGCCGCCATCTCGTTCCTGGTGGTCCCCGTCAGCAACTGCTTGCCGTCGAGGCGTCCGTGGGCCAGCGCCTGTTCCCACGCCTCGGGCATTCCGAAGGCGCCGAGGACGGGGTACATCGGCGGAGCGACGCTGCCCGGGCGGAAGACGTCCTGGGCGAGCTGCTGGTAGGCGGCGAGGAGCTGCTCGGCTGGGACAGCGCGCAGG
This sequence comes from Nonomuraea sp. NPDC003707, assembly GCF_053587055.1. Lineage (NCBI taxonomy): Bacteria > Bacillati > Actinomycetota > Actinomycetes > Streptosporangiales > Streptosporangiaceae > Nonomuraea > Nonomuraea sp. NPDC003707. The sequence continues at coordinate 71,081 of NZ_JBSFNK010000030.1, forward strand.
GTGGTGATGGGATCCGGGCCCCGCTCCAGGCCGAGGATCTTGAGGAAGCGTCGGGCATGGTCGGCCGCCTCCCCGGGGTCTTGCGGGGGGAGCCCCCAGGGACCGCTCTGGGTGATGACCCGCTTGATCTCCGGGCCGGTGACCGGCGAGAGGGCGAGGTAGAGGGCGGAGAAGGCTCCGGCGGACTGGCCGCCGACAGTGAGGTTGCCGGGATCTCCCCCGAAGGCGGTGATGTTGCGCTTCACCCAGGTGAGGACGGCGGCCTGGTCCTGCACGCCGAGGTTCTCAATGCCGAGTTCCGGGAGGTAGAGGTAGCCAAGGGGACCGACGCGGTAGTTGGCGGTGACGACGATGATGTCGCCGGCGGCGGCCAGGTTTCGGCCGTCGTACCAGTCCCAGCCACCGGATCCGCTGGTGAATCCGCCGCCGTGGAACCACACCAGGACCGGGAGGGCGTGCGGGGTGGATCCGCCGACCGGCAGGCGGGGGGTCCACACATTGAGGGTGAGAGAGCCGTCCTCGTTCCAGTCGGGGGTGCGGTGTCCCATGACCGCTTCGAGACGGGAGGGGGCCCGGGGGACGGACGGGCCGGAGCAGGCGGCATCCCACTGGCCCGACCAGTCGGGGTGCTGCGCGGGGGTGGCGAAGCGCCGGTCCCCCAGCGGGGAAGCCGCGTTGGGGATGCCGCGGAACGCGGCGACGCCGTCCTCGACGGTGCCCTGCACGCTCCCCGACTCGGTGTCCACGACGGGGCGTTCCCTCACGATCATTGATGTCACCTTCCTTGCCGGAGTGGTACGCCTCCGTTCTACGGTCGTTCGGCGGAAAAGAGCGAGCAGCCGCCCCGTAGCTTCCTGATATGCGTCATGGATCACGGGATTCTGGCGAAAGTAAGACATATGAGACATGAGATGGATGCGACGGAGCGGCGGATCGCCGCGGTGCTGATGGCGTCGCCGCGGGCGTCATGGCGAACGATCGCCCGTGTCCTTGGGATCTCCGAGCGCACGGTCGTGCGCCGTGCGACACCGCTCCTGCACGACGGCACGCTGCGGCCCACAGCGATCCGCAATCCCGCTCTCTTTCCTCGGCTCATCCCCATGGTGTTGCGGATCCGGTGCCGGCCCAGCCGCATCCAGGCGATCGCCGCGGGACTGGCGCGGCGTGCCGACACGGTGTGGGTCGACATTCTCGGCGGCGGTGACGAGATCAGCAGCGTGCTCTTTCTCGACGGGCCCAAGGCCCGGACCTCGCTGCTGCTGCGGGACCTGCCCGCCACAGCCGCCGTCCATTCGTGGGACGCCTACGACCTGTTGAAAGTGTTTCCCGCGGGGTTCGCCTGGAGCGCGGGACTGCTGCCCATGGATCAGTTCGAGACCCTCGCCACCTTGCCGCGAGAGCCCGTTGACGCGCCGCAGATTCAACCGCTCGATGACGCGCTCATCGACCAGTTGACCGCGAACGCGCGCGCCGGCTACAGCGACCTGGCCACCCGGCTGGGAACGTCGGCGTCGACGGTGCGCCGTCGGCTGGACCTGCTCATCTCTGCCCACATGGTGCGTATGGCGTGCGAGGTGGACTTGAGGCTGCTGGGCATCGGCAGTGAGGCGCTGCTGTGGATCGCCACCGGTCCGGGCAGCCTGGACGCGACCGGGCAAGAGCTGAGCCGGCATCCGCAGGTGCGGTTCACCGCGGCCACGACCGGGGCGGCGAACCTCCTGGTGGCCGTCGCGGCCGACGATCTGGGCGGGCTGTACTCCTTTCTCACCGAGACTGTCGGATCGCTAGACGATGTCCGCGGGCTGGAGGTGACCCCGATCCTGAGCTCACTGAAACGGACCGGCCTCTTTCGCCGATCCGAGATCTGAGTTCCTCAACCTGTCGCCGCCCACGACACCCCGCGCGTCATGACGTATCGTTCGCCAGACCTCCTCGCCGCCCGAAGGAGCACGTCAGGTCCCGAGATCACGGATCGGCCCACGTTCTCGCTCCATCGCTCCCGTCGGAGATGCGCGCGGCTCCAGCATGTCATCCGGTACGTCACCGCACCCGGCCGGAACCCTGATCAAGGTGGACCAGCGCTCTCAGCGCCGGTGCCCTTTACCGATGGAGATTTACCCCCGGGGGTATATTGGGCGCGGAGGTGGTGCGGATGGAGATGGACGCGACCGTCCTGAGGGATGCGCTGACGCGGCTGAAGCGGGCCCACGGCCAGCTCGGCGGAGTGATCGCGATGATCGAGAACGCCGAGGACTGCGAGAAGGTGCTGACGCAGCTGGCCGCGGTGTCGAAGGCGTTGGACCGGGCCGGATTCAAGATTATCTCGACCGGGTTGCAGCAGTGCCAGGTGGCGCGCGAGCAGGGCGAGGAGCCACCGATCAGCGTGGAGCGGCTGGAGAAGCTGTTCCTCGCTCTTTCTTGACCGTGTGATCGGGTGAGCCGGGGCACCCATATGTTCTCTTGATACCCCCGGGGGTATTTGATGATCGAAAGGAGACAAGGAGATGACGATCCAGGTCGAGGTGATCGAGACCTCCTCCCTGGGGGACCGCAGTTATCTCGCCCATGACGGGCAGGTCGCGGTGGTGGTCGATCCGCAGCGCGACATCGACCGCGTCCTGGCCCTGGCCGGCCGCCTGGGGGTGCGGATCACCCACGTGGTGGAGACCCATCTGCACAACGACTACGTCTCCGGCGGCCTGGCGCTGGCCCGGGTGAGCGGGGCGGCGTACCTGGTGGGCGGGGCCGAGGAGGTCGGCTTCGACCGCGTGCCGGTCGCCGGCGGAGATCGGATCGCCGTCTCCGAGCGGATGTGGCTGGACGTGGTGAGCACGCCGGGACACACCTTTCGCCACCTTTCCTACGTGCTGGCCGGGCCGGGCGGGCCGGAGGGGGTGTTCACCGGAGGATCGCTGTTGTTCGGCGGCACCGGGCGTACCGACCTGCTGGGCGCCGAGCATGCCCGCACCCTGGCCCGCCACCAGCACGCCTCCGCGCGGCGGCTGTCCGGCCTGCTGCCCGACGGCGCGCGGCTCTGGCCGACGCACGGGTTCGGCAGCTTCTGCGCGGTCACGCAGTCCGGCGCGTCCGCCTCGACCATCGGCCGGGAGAAGGACGTCAACCCGGTGCTGCGGATGGAGGCCGACGACTTCGTCACCCACATCCTGGAAGGCCTGGACGCCTACCCCGCCTATTACGCCCACATGGGCGCGCGCAACGCCGCCGGAGCGGAGCCGATCGACCTGACCCCGGCGCGGCCGGCCGACAGCGCTGAGCTGCTGGCTCGCCTGCGGGCGGGCGAATGGGTGGTGGACCTGCGCTCACGCAAGGCGTTCGCGGACCGGCATCTGGCCGGCACGCTCAGCTTCGGCCTGGACGGGCCGATGGCGACCTGGCTGGGCTGGCTGGCCCCGTGGGGCACGCCCCTCACGCTGCTCGGCGAGTCGGCCGAACAGGTCGCCGCCGCCCAGCGCGAACTGGCCCGCATCGGCATAGACCGCCCGGCCGCCGCCTCGACCGGCTCCGTCGAACAGTGGGCCGGGCACAACCCGGACCTGATCGCCGACCTGACCACCGCGACCTTCGCCGACCTTGCCGCCGCCCGTGCGGGGGAGCCGGTCGGCGGCCCGACCGTCCTGGACGTGCGGATGGGCAACGAATGGCGGGCCGGTCACGTGGCCGGCGCCGTGCACATCCCGCTGCCAGAGCTGCCGGGGCGCCTGGCCGAGGTGCCGGAGGGAACGGTGTGGGTACACTGCGGCACCGGCTACCGGGCCGCGGCGGCCGCGAGCCTGCTGGCCCGCAGCGGCCGACAGGTGGTCCACATCGACGACGCCTACTCCCGGGCCGCCGACGCCGGCCTGCCCATCACCGCCCCCGATGAGGCCCCCTCTTGACCACCCTCGGCCCCGGCGACACCGGTACGCCTGCCGGGATCCGGTGACCCGCCGGGGCCGATCGACGTGCGGACCCCCGGAGCGTTGGAGTCCGCCCGCCTGCCCGGCTCCCGCGTGCCCGACGGCGCCGCGGACGTCAAACGACGGGGCTGGAGTCACGATTACCCGTAGAACGGAGTTTTGTCACAAGGGCAACGCATGAATAGCCTGTCCCACCCGTGCCGAGATCATAAAGGCCCGGAAGCGACTCCCCCGATTTTTTGCCAAGCACCAGAATCCCTACAGGCACGGCATTTCAGCGCCGCCCAGTCGCCGACACCCGCGAATCAGATTTGCACTACTTGCACCATCTATGGATATATGTCTATCTTTTGCCTAGTTGCGGCACGGATGTGGCGCCCTTTCGCCGCATCGTTGCCGCTTCGTTGACCGGACCGCGCGCTGCCCGAAGAAGCCCTTCGGGGACAGCGTCCGGCCGCCGAATCCGCGCCTCGCGGAACCGGGGACCCACGTTCTTGGGGTGAATCGGACGCCAGCCCAGGCTGCGCCATGTAGGGCACTTCCAGGCCCGAACCCGTCAGCTAACCCGGTAGGCGGTATGGAAGCAAGGAGTCAATGCCTCATGTCCAAGCCTCGGCTTGCCACAATCGCCTACATCCTCAAGAATCACCGCGATCTCCTCACCAAATACCTCAGCTTCGCCGTCGCCGTCGCGATCCTCGCCGCAACCGCCGCCATCGCCACCTTCGCATTCGCATCGCCCACCGCGCAGAACCCGGTGCCGGCGACTCGTCAAGCAGCCGGACCCCTCATCTACGGCCTGGACATCTCCAATTACGAGCCCCTGTACGACTGGAATGCCAGCCCGGCCAAGTTCGGCATCATCAAAGCCACAGAAGGCACGTCCTTCCGCGACGCCTCATTCGCCAGGCACTGGCGCGAGCTGGGCAAGAAGGGCATCGTGCGCGGGGCTTACCACTATGGCCATCCCCGCAACAATCCCATCGCGGAGGCCGAGCACTTCCTGTCCGTGGTGAACTCGCAGCCCGCCAAGGCCGGCGACCTGCTGGTCCTTGACCTGGAGACCGCGAACGGCAGATCCGTCGCCGAGGTCAACGCCTGGGCCAAGACGTGGCTGTCGTACGTGAAGGACAAGACGGGGATCACCCCGATGTTCTACAGCGGCTGGAACTTCGCCAACAAGTACGGCAAGGGCCTGTCCGAGTACCCGCTGTGGGTCGCCCACTACAGCAAGGCCAAGGGGGCCATCTCCCCGCCCGCCGACTGGAAGTCCTGGGCCATCCACCAGTACTCCGAGTCCCCTGTCGACCAGAACGTCTCCGCGCTGACCGCCGACCAGTTGCGCGGCCTGGGCCGCCCCACGGCCTGAACCCACACGGCGGGTCCGCACCGCGATCGGGTTGCTCCCAGGTGAACGCCGCCCCGCGTGCTCCTCTCGGCCCGGAGGAGCACGCGGTGGACGCCGGTCACGGATGGCACCGGTGAAGGCCGCCTCGGACAACGGCTCAGCGGACCCCGGCAGTCTTGCCCCATGCAAATCTTGCACAATGCCATGAACACTCCCGCACCCTCCCGCGTATCCCTCAGTGACCGGCGCCACTCACGAAGGCCGCGTCCAAGGGACCGGAAGGGGATGACGGCGTATGCGACTCCTCGACAGCCGTCGCGCTCTCATCAGTTGCGGCATTGCCGCCCTCTGCACTCTGACCGCCTGCGCCGGCTACACGCCGACGCCCGTCTCTGACACCGTCGGCCTCAGCACCGAGCCGACCGCCGTCGAGACCGGACCGACCGACGCACCCACGGTCCAACCCGTGGAGGAACAGCCGGAGGTCCGCACCCGGCAGACCAAGTGGGGACCGCTGTCGGAGGCCGACCAGGAGCTCATCAAGAAGGTCCGGCTCGCCAGCCTGTGGGAGATGCCCATGGCCCAGGACGCGATACAGCGCGCCAACAGCGCCCGCGTCCGCCAGGTCAGCAAGGAGATCGCGGCTCAGCACGACATGCTCGACGGGCAGGTTCGCGACGTGGCCGCCAAGCTGAAGGTCAAACTGCCGGTGAAGCCCACGCCTCAGCAGCAGGACTGGATGACAGATATTTCCGGCAGGTCCGGATCCGCCTATGACAAGACGTACGTCAAATGGCTGCGCCTGGCGCACGGACAGATCTTCACCCTGATCGGCACGGTACGCGGCACCACGCAGAACACCCTGGTGCGGCGCTTCTCCGAACAGGCCAACGCCGCGGTGCTCAACCACCAGCGCCTCCTGGAGAGCACCGGCCTGACCACGCCCGAGAGCTTCCCCACCCCGTCCATCTGACGACCGGGGGGGAGCCCGCACGGCTTCCGGCCGCCGCGAAGTGCTCAGCGGGCATCGGTCGGCGGCTCAACGCCGCGCGAGCAATTCAGACAGCGGACCAGCCCAGCGGGTTCGGCACGTTCAGGGGTGGCTCGCCGCCCGCCTCGTTGAAGGCGTTCATGGCCGAGATGAGCGCCCGGCGCTGCCTGGCCGACATCCGCGCCACGATCGCGCCGATCTCCTCCCTGCGGCGCGCGGTCACCTCGTCCACGATGCGGCGTCCCTCGTCCGTCAGCCGCATCAGGCTCTCGCGCCGGTTGTGCGGATTGACCTCCCGTACGATCAACCCGGCGGCCACCAGCCGATCGGCCATCCGCATCGCCGTGGAGGAGTTGACGCCCAGCAGCTCCGCCATCGTGACCAGCTTGGTCTCACCATGGCCGGCCAGCACCACCAGCATCCTGAACTGCGGCAACGTGACCCTGTCCCCGACCGCCCCCAATGACCTCACCGCGACCGCCACCAACAGCCGCGACCCGGTCAGCACCGCCGTGACGACAGCCGAAAGATCCTCTCCCTGCGCCTGGAGGTCATCGTCATCCTTCATAGGCACTGTTGTACATGCGCGGGACGGATCACGGGCACGAGATCCCCATCGTCCGCAGCACCTCCGCAACGCCAGGATCAGGAACGCCGTCGCCGGCGGGGTCGCGTCTATGGTGCGGCGGTCGGCCGGCCGAGCGGTTGCAGCAGCAGGTTGACGGCTGCGCGGCCGGCTTCGAGCGCGGCTTTGAGGGGCTGGCCGTCGCGGGTGAGCCGCCCGATGCGCGGGGAGTCAGGCGCGGGCCGCACGGACAGCACCGCAGGATCGGGCGCGGCCTGGCCGTCGGCGGGTGGAGGGGTCGTCGGGGGCTCGGGCCGGTCGTACCGGGCGAGCAGCGTGTCGTCGTGCAGCAAGCGGTGGTCGCGCGCGAAGAAACTCCGGTGCAGTGCCTCCGGATAGCTCCGCAGAACGGTCGCGGCGATCAGGCGCGTCCCGTAGGACGGTCGCGCGGCCGGTGCTTCGGCCGCGGCCGAAGGCGCGGGACGGGACCGCAGCACGAGGACGTGGCTGGCGCCCTGCGCCAGGGCGGTGCGGTACGGGATGGACTCGGCGAGTCCCGCGTCGTAGAAGAGCCGCCCGGCCAGCTCGACCGGCGGACCGGCGAGGAACGGGAGTGCCGCACTGGCCCGCAGGGCCAGCCGCAGCTCGACGGGACCGGTCAGGTGCGGGCGCAGATCGGTGGATTGCCCGGTCTGTACGTCGGTGGCCAGCGGGTGGTACTCGATGGGGTTGGTCAGGACCGCGTCGAAGTCCATCCGGGTGACTTCGCAGTACAGGTATTCGACCAGGTTCCGCACGTCGACCATCGGACGGCCGCGCAGGAGGTTGGACGGGCGGATCATCGCTCGCGCGTAGACGGGCTCGGCCCAACCGGTCAGGTTCTCGGGGGTTCCGCTCAGCAGCCAGGCCCCGGTGATGGCCCCGGCCGATGCCCCATAGACCGCGTCGAAGGCGTGCGCCGCTCCGGCCTCGTGCAGGGCCAGGGCCATGCCGGCGGAGACCGTGCCGCGCATGCCGCCGCCCTCGATGGCCAGGGCCACCCGGTGGCCGTCCTGGCGGGCGCCGGGACGGCTGCCGCTACGGACCCGGTCGGCTATGACGCGCAGCACTTCGTGTTCGCCGGTCTCGGGTGGCATATGTCCTTCTTTGTGTTGTGTGGCTAGTCACGGTCGCCGGACAGGTACGAGCGGGCCCGGGCCCAGACGCCGGGGTCGGGTTGGGTGGTCGTCCACGTGGTCGTCCATGCGGTGGACCTGAGCTTTCCCCGGCCGCGGTAGCGCCGCACGATGGCGACGTGGTCCGGCCAGGCGACGAACTTGCGCAGGGCCTGCTCATCCTGCCAGATCGACACCGAGCCGCACCTGCCCTCCAGCGGCTCCGTCCACAGCCACATGCCGACCGCGCCGGGCAGGTCGGGCCACGCGCGGCGCAGGGTGAGCCCGGCGTGGTAGACGCCGGGCAGGTCGATCAGCCGGCTGATCGAGAAGTCGGTGACGCTGACCAGCACCGAGCCGGTGGCGCCGGCCGCCGGTCCGGGAGTCCATCGGGATCTCAGCATGCCGCTGCTCCAGTCCTTTCTTTGTACGAACGTTCGTGCCGAGAATAGGAACATACCGAGGATGACGTCAAGCCGCTATCCTGGGCCGAACGTTCGTACGCAGAAAGGGTGAAGATGGCGGGACGGCCGCGGGACGAGCGGGCCCGCAACGTGATCCTGCGCCGGGCGGCGGACATCGCCTCGCAGGACGGGCTGGAGGGGCTGTCGATCGGCCGGCTGGCCACGGAGCTCGGCGTGAGCAAGAGCGGCCTGTTCGGTTACTTCGGCTCCAAGGAGGAGCTACAGCTCGCCACGATCCGCACCGCGATGAGCGTGTACGTCGACGAGGTCGTCCAGCCCGCGCTGACCGTGCCGCCGGGCCTGGGGAGGGTGCGGCGGCTGTGCGAGAGCTGGTTGAGCTACTCGCAGCGGCGGGTCTTCCCCGGCGGCTGCTTCTTCTTCGCCGTCACCGCGGAGTTCGACGCCCGCCCGGGCCGGGTGCGGGATGCCGTCGCCGCAGCCGGCCTCGACTGGATCCGCTTCGTGACGCGTACCGTCGACGATGCCCGCCAGCTCGGCGAGCTCGCCGACGACACGGACGCCGACCAGCTCGCGTTCGAGCTGATCGCTTTCATGGAGAACGCCAACGCCGTCTCCTTGCTGCACGACGACCCGAACGCCTACGAGCGCGCCAGGACCGCCATCCGCAACCACGTGAACACCTACAGCTGACGACGAGCCGGGCGCTCGAATCGCCTCAGCCGGAGAGACCCAAAGGGGTCAGGTCTATCTCGGGCACCCACACCTCAGGGTCGGACGGGGCGGGAAGTGGTCGCAACTGCCGCAGGAGCACCCGCAGCAGCGGCCGGGGATTACGCCGGTGCCAGACGACCGACCAGGGCATCAGCGGCGTCGGCTCGACGATCGGGATGCGGCGCAGGCCGCTCCCTGCCGGGTCGATGCTCATCTCGCCCAGGCCCACCGCGCTCTTCTCCATCAGGAACTGCTCCACGAGATGCCGCTGCCCGATGGCCGGAGCGGTGAAGCGCAACGGCACGCCGAACCGGTCGGCCAGCCGTACGAGATAACCGCGCCATTCCGCCGCGCCCGCCGGGTCGGGCATCGCGATGCCCGCCTCGCGCAGGTCAGCCGGCCGCAGCACGTCCCTGGCGGCCAGGCGGTGGTCCTCGGGCACGAACGCGTGCAGCGGCTCCAGACGCACGAGCCGGTACGCCAGCTCGGCGGGCCAGGGTGCCGGCGTGTCGTGCACGCGCCCGAACGCGGCGTCGAGCTCCAGCCGCCGCAGGGCCGGCAACGCCACGGACAACCCCTGCCGCATGCTCAGCTCGATCCGTACGCGAGAGTCGCGCTCACTCGCCTGACGTACCATCCGCAGCGGCGTGAACCGCTCGTCGTACACGTCCACCCGCAAAGGCTCGTTGCCCGGGCGGACCGCCTGGATCGCCCGGTCGAACGCGGAGACTGCCTCACGTGCGCGGGGCAGCAGCCGCTCCCCCGCCTCGGTCAGCTCCACAGCACGAGTCGTCCGCTCGAACAGCGGCACCGTCAGCGCCTCTTCCAATCGGCGAATGCGCTTCGACAGCGCCTGCTGGCTGATGAACAGCAGCGCGCCGGCCCGGCCGAAGTGCAGCTCCTCCGCGGTGACCACGAACGCGCGCAGGCCCTCGATGTCCGCCTCCACGCCTCGAGGGTGGATTGAAAACCGTTGGTTGTCAATCGGCCGCAGAGAGCTGTTGGACACCACCGGCCGCCTGCGAGTTTGCTGGTCTCTCCACCGAAGGGGGCACGAGATGAAGATCGTGGAAATCCGTCCGGAGTTGCACCTGATCCTGCTGGAGTTCGGCCAGGCGTACCTTTGGACCGACGCGGGCGCGCTCACGCTGGTCGACACCGGTGTCGCCACCTCCGGCACGGACATCGCGGCCGCGATCGAGCAACTGGGCCACCGCAGGAGCGACGTCGAGCAGGTCGTGCTCACCCATTTCCACGAGGACCACTGCGGCGGGGCCGCCGAGATCAGCGGGTGGGGAGACGTCACCGTGCTGGCCCACCGGCTGGAGGCGCCGGTGATCCGCGGTGACAAGCCCGCTCCTCCGCCCCGCTTCACCGACGAGGAGCGCGTCCTGCACCGCGACCTCGGGGCCCATCTGCTGCCCGCCGCGCCCGCGTGCCGCGTGGATCGCGAGCTGGAGGACGGCGACACGATCGATTTCGGCGGTGGCGCGCGGGTGATCCACACTCCCGGCCACACCGACGGCAGCATCGCGGTTCACCTGCCGCGCTCTGGGGTGCTCTTCACCGGGGACACGGTCGCGCATGTCAACGGACAGGTCATGCCCGGGGTGTTCAATCTGAACCGCTTTGAGCTGCTCCGTTCCTTCCGCAGGCTCGCGGAGATCGACGCGCGGCCGGCCTGCGTCGGTCATGGCGAACCGCTCCCCGACGCCCGCACGGCCCTCAACGCGGTCGCGGCGACCCTGCCCGCCTGATCACCATTCGGCGAAGGAACCGTCCGGGTGCCGCCAGACCGGGTTGCGCCAGCGGTGCCCGCGCTCGGCCGCGCGCTCCACGGCCGCCGCGTCGACCTCGATGCCCAGGCCCGGTACGGCGGTGCGTTCGGCGAAACCGCCGACGAACCGGAACGGGGTGCGGTCGACCAGGTAGTCGAGCACGTCATTGCCCTGGTTGTAGTGGATGCCCACGCTCTGCTCCTGGATCAGGAAGTTCGGGATCGCGAACGCCAGTTGCAGGCTCGCCGCCAGCGCGATCGGGCCGAGCGGGCAGTGCGGGGCCATCGTGACGTCGTACGCCTCGGCCATGGCGGCGATGCGGCGCACCTCCGAGATGCCGCCGGCGTGGCTGACGTCCGGCTGGGCCACCGCGATGCCGTCGCGCAGCACCTCGCGGAAGTCCCAGCGGGAGTAGAGGCGCTCGCCGGTGGCCAGCGGGACCGAGGTCGACCGGGCCAGGGCGGCCAGGTTGGAGGTGTGCTCGGGCAGCACCGCCTCCTCGACGAACAGCGGGAGGAGCGACTCGATGAGCGGCAGCACCCGCCGGGCCATCGCCGTCGACATGCGCCCGTGGAAGTCGATGACGACGTCGTTCTCCTCGCCGACGGCCTCGCGGACCACCGTCACCCGTTCGACGACCTCGCGGATGCGGGCCGGGGTGTCGATGGGGGTCAGCGCGGCCGAGCCGTTCATCTTGACGGCGGTGAAGCCCGCCTCGATCTGGGCTCGGGCCTCGGCGGCGACGTCGGCGGGGCGGTCGCCGCCGATCCACGCGTACATGCGGACCCGGTCGCGGACCGGGCCGCCGAGCAGGGCGTGCACGGGCAGCCCGGCGGCCTTGCCGGCGATGTCCCAGAGGGCCTGGTCGATGCCGGCGACCGCGCTGGACAGCACCGGGCCGCCCCGGTAGAAGCCGCCCTTGGTCAGGACCTGCCAGTGGTCCTCGATGCGCAGGGGGTCCTCACCGACGAGATATTCGCTCAGCTCCGCGACGGCGGCCCGGACGGTCTCGGCGCGGCCCTCGACGACCGGCTCGCCCCAGCCCGTGATGCCTTCGTCGGTACGGACGCGCAGGAACAACCAGCGGGGCGGGACGAGGAAGGTGTCCATGGACACGATCTTCATGGGGGTCCGTTCTAGGAGGAGGTGGTGGAGATGCTCCAGCCGCCGTCGACCTTGAGGCAGGCGCCGGTGATGAAGGAGGCCTCGGCCGAGGCGAGGAAGGCGACCGCGGCGGCCACCTCGTCGGGGCGGCCGAACCGGCCTGCGGGGGTCTCGGCGATCGTCGCGGCCCGGCCCTGCTCGCCGATGCCGTCCCAGGCCGCGGTCATGATCGGCCCGGGGACGACGACGTTGACCCGCACGTCGGGGGCGTACTCGACGGCGAGCTGGCCGGCCAGTGACTGCAGGCCACCCTTGGCCGCGGCGTAGGGGCCGCAGCCGGGGATGCCGGTCTGAGCGTGTACGGAGGAGGTGATGACGATCGCGCCCCGGTTCTCGGCCAGGAGGGGGCAGAAGACGTGGGCGGCCAGGTAGGCGGCCTTGAGCGAGACCGCGATCTGCCGGTCCCAGTCGACCTCGGGCAGCTCGTGGACGGGGACCGACGGCACGACCCGGCCGGGGCCGTTGACGTGCAGGACGTCCAGGCGGCCGTACCGTTCGGCGACGAGGTCGCGGGCGGCGGCCCAGGCGGCCGCGGAGGCGACGTCGCCGTGCAGGTAGTGGCCGCCGATCTCGGCGGCGAGCTCGGCCCCCGCGTCGTCGGCCACGTCCATGACGACGACGGAGGCGCCCCGCTGGGCCAGCAGCCGGGCGGTCGCCGCGCCGATCCCCGACGCGGCGGCGGTGACCAGGGCGACCTTCCCTGCGAAACGGATCATCGTGCGGCTCCCGTGAACAGTGCGTTGACCTCTTCCTGGAGGGCGCGGTCCTGCCACATCGGGTGATGGGGCGCGGCGTTGGAGCACACCACCGTGCCCCACGCGCCGACCCTGGCCGCGTGGGCGACGGCCTCCAGGCAGATCGCGCGGCCGACCGGACCTTCCTCGAAGGTCCCGTGGAGAGGGGTGTACCCGATCCAGCCCTCGCCGAGCACGAGCGGCACCTCCGCCTGGGCGGCCCAGTCGGCGGCGGCGTCGATCCAGATGCGCAGCCGTTCGGACATGCCGTAGCGGTAGGTCGAGTAGCGGTCGTACAACCACTGGTCGAACCGGACCGGGTCGCACCAGTCGTGGACGTAGACCTCCCGGGCGGGCACCACCGTCGCCGCGCGCCGCCACTCCTGGTCGGGGCCCCACTCCTCCAGCGGCGGGGCGTCCGGCCGCAGCAGCTCCCGGTATACCCGCTCCTGCGGGAACGGCCGCGCGGCGTCCCGCAGGGCGAAGGTGTCGATCAGCTCGTCGAGCACGCCGTAGACATAGGGGTGGAACACCCCGACGTCGGCGTTGCGCGGCAGGCCGCGCATCTCGCCGACCGGCACCCGGGCGTAGTTGGCGGTGACCGGCTCGGGGCGGCGGGCCTTGAAGGCGTCGATCGCCGCCTCCAGGTAGGGCCGCAGCCCGAGCACCTTAGGCTGATCCGGCTCGACCACCTCGTTGAGCCAGGTCGACTGGATCTCGTTGTGCAGCTCGACGAACGCGATCCGGTCGGCCAGGCCGTGCACGTCGAGGAAGTCCACCAGGTCGGCCAGCGCCGTGGCCAGCGCCGACGCCCGGTCGGCGGGCGGTACGGCACGCAGCGCCTCGTACCAGGAGGGATCGTCCAGGAAGACCGAGCTCTGCTGGAACTCCCAGCTGGAGACGATCACGTGGCAGTCGTGCCGCCGGGCCGCCTCGAACAGGGCCAGCAGGTGGCGGCGCCCGTCGAGCGTGGCGCGCTCGCGGACGTCGTACCAGCGGGTGCGCCCGCCGTAGCCGCCGAAGGGGCTGAAGGTCAGCGCCGTGGTGTCCAGGCCGGAGCCGAACAGCAGGTACGGCATCGCGCAGATCCGCACCGTGTTGTACCCGCGCGCCACGGCCTCGGCGAAGGCCGCGTCCAGGTCGGCGAACGGCTCGCCGGGCCCGGTGCGCGTGTACCAGGTGAAGTCCCAGAGGGTGATGGTCAGGCGGGAAGGGGTCACAGGGATCTCCTAGGACTTGACGGCCCCCGCCGTCAGTCCGTCGAGCAGCTGCTTGCGCAGCAGCAGGAACATGATCAGGCTCGGGATGGCCGCCAGGACCGAGCCGGCGAGCACCATGTCGACCTGGCGGCTCTCGGCGCCGTAGAGCGCCTGGATGCCGAGGGGCAGGGTGTACTGGGCCGGGTCGGAGACCACGATGAGCGGCCAGAAGAAGCTGTTGTAGCTGTTCAGGAAGCTCCACACGGCCAGCGCGCCGAGCGCCGGGCGCAGCAGCGGGAGCACGATCCGCAGGAACAGGCCGAACTCGGAGGCACCGTCGAGCCGGGCGGACTCCAGGATCGAGTCGGGCACCGACTGCTCGACGTACTGCCGCATCATGAAGATGCCGAACGCCGGGGCCAGCCAGGGCACGATCAGGGTGAAGTAGACGTTGGTGACCCCGGCCTTGATCAGCATGATGAACAGCGGCACCACGATCACCGCGAACGGCACCGCCAGTGAGCTGAACATCACGTTGAACAGGAACTTCTTGCCCGGGAAGCGGTACTTCGCGAAGGCGAACCCGGCCAGCGCGCAGACGAACACCGACACCGCCGTGGAGACCACCGCGACGACCGTGCTGGTCAGGAACCAGCCCCAGAACGGCTGGGTCTCCAGCAGCCGGGCGTAGTTCTCCCAGGTGAACGGGATCGGCAGCGGCTGCGGCGGATAGGCGAAGATGTCGCCGCGCGGCTTGAACGACGAGCTCAGCGCCCACAGCAGCGGCACCGCGAACAGCACCACCAGCATGGCCAGGAAGACGTGGACCAGGCCGCGGCGGGACCGCGGGGCGGCCTTCATCGCTCCCTCCCCACGCCGTACACCGCGTTGGCGGCCCGCCCGAGCACGAAGACGAGCAGGAACATGACCACCCCGGCCGCCGCGGCGTAGCCGAGCTGCTGGCGGGTGAACGCCTCGCGGTAGATGAACATCGCCACCGACAGCGTCGCCTCGCCGGGGCCGCCCTTGGTGAGCAGCATGGGTTCCTCCAGGATCTGCGCCGTGCCGACCAGCACCGTCACCGCGACGAACGCGGTGACCGGCTTGAGCATCGGCACGGTGACGCTGAAGAAGGTGCGCACCCGTCCGGCGCCGTCGATCTCGGCGGCCTCGTAGAAGTCGCGCGGGATGTTCTTCAGCCCGGCCAGGAAGAAGATCGTCAGGTAGCCGGTCCAGCGCCACAGGACCAGCAGCATCACGCTGACCTTGGCCCAGCTCGGCTCGCCCAGCCAGTCGATGCCGCCCCAGCCGAAGAACCCGCGCAGGGCGGCGTTGAGCAGGCCGTACTCGCGGTCGTAGAGCAGGGTGAAGACCAGCGCGATGATGATCGGCGACAGCACCACTGGCATGAAGAACGTCAGCCGGAAGAAGTCCCGGCCCTTCAGCCCCCGGGTGTTGAGCGCCTGGGCGACCAGCAGCGCGACCGGGACGACCACGCCGACCGAGAAGGCCACGTAGATCACGGTGTTGCCCACGGCGGTGCGGAAGCTGCCATCCGACAGCAGCCGCTCGTAGTTGGCCGGCCCGACCCACTGGGGCGTGCCGAGGCCCGCCCACTCGGTGAGGCTGAGGTAGCCGCCGATCCCGATCGGCACGACCAGGAACAGGCCGTACAGGACGTAGAACGGCAGGACGAAGACGTAGGGTGCGGCGCCGGGCCCCCGGAGGCGGGCGGTGAGCGGCGGCGTCGTCATCCGCCTCCGGGAGACACGGGAGACACGGACCTCGGTCACGCTCATCCGCCGTTCTTCTTGTACGCGGCCGCCGCCTCCTTGATCGTCTGGGCGGCGGGTTTCTTGCCCTGGAGGGTCTCCAGCATCGGCCCGCCCAGCGCCTCGATCAGCGTGTTGAGCTTCTCGTTCTGGTAGAAGGTCGGGCTGTCGGCGGCGGCGGGGGTGTAGACGTCGAACACGCGCTGGCCGAGGTAGGCGTCCTCGGTGCTCAGCAGTTTCCGGTCCTTGTAGAGCGACTTGAGGGTGGGCAGGAAGCCGCCCATCTGGAAGCGGAGGAGCTGGCCCTCGGGGGTGAGGTAGGTCTGCTTCAGCAGCTCCAGCGCGGCGGCGGTGCCCGGCTTGTCCTTGAGGACGGCGAAGCCGGTGCCGCCCATGGCCGAGGCGATGTGGCCGCCGCCCGCGAACTTCGGCAGGTTGCGGATCTTCCACTTGCCCTTCTGCTCGGGCACGTTCGCCTGGAGGCCGTAGACGTTGTACCAGTTGGGCATGACGGTCGCGATGAGCTTGCCGTTCTTCAGCGCCGCGGTGTTCGGGGCACCGTACGGGTCGGGCAACGCGATCAGGAAGCCGCTCTGCACGCCCTTGGCCATGAACTCCAGCACCTCGACGGCCTCGGGCGATTCGAGGACGAGGTTGCCGCCCTCGTCGTAGTAGCCACCGCCCCGCTGGAGCAGGAGCTGGAGGAACTGGTTGGTGATGGAGGTGTTGTCGCCGGTGGAGACCATGCCGAGCGACTGGCCGGTCTTCTCGTGCAGCTTCGCGCCGACCTCGGCGAGCTCCTCCCAGGTGGCGATGTCCGCGGGGATCTTGTTCTTCTTCCACTCGTCCTCGCGGTAGTACAGGACGCTGAGGCAGGTGTCGGACTCCAGCGCGTACAGGGTGCCGTCGATCGAGTAGGGGGCGGTGCGCAGCAGGTCGTCCTTGACCGGCGCGGCCAGGTCGTCCAGCGGGGCGAAGAGCTGCTTGCCGATGCCGCCGGACATGACGCGCGGGAAGACGCTGATCACGATGCCGATCATGTCGGGCGTCCCCCGGCCCGCCGCACCGGTCGAGATCATGCGGGTCACCAGCGCCTCGCTGTCGGCGTTGGTGAACTTCATCGTGTAGTCGTACCGGCCGCCCGGGGCCTCCGTGAGGCGCTTGGCCTGCTCGGTGAAGGTCTTCACGTAGCCCGGGTCGTGCGTCCACAGGTTGAGCTCGACCTTGCCCGACGACACGGACGCCGAGCCGCCGCCGCTCTCACCGCCGCAGGCGGCCAGCACGCCCGCCGCCAGCAGGCCGCCACCGACCGCTCCGCTCCGACGTAGGAACACGCGACGCGATACGTCGGTCATCTGGAACTCCTTCGAGGATGGGGGATTCGCCTCAGGGGGCGTGTCGAGCAGCATGCTCGGCGGCCGGTGCCGGTGTCAATGAATCAGTACTACTATTTTCTGCATTGATATGATTTTTAGAGGTGCAAGGTGACGCGGCCCACCCGCACGACCTCCGCGGAGGCGACGGCGATGCCGTCGGGAACGTTCCGTACGGCCGGGTCGACCCACACGCCGGTGTCGCGACGCCACGGCAGCAGTTCGAGCCGCACCCCCTGTCCGGCGACGTCGTCACGCCACGGCGTGAGGTCGATGTCCCAGGTGCGCCCGTGCCAGAAGTGGTCGCTGACGAGCCGGTCGCCCACGTACGCGCGGCCGGCGTCGCCGGTCCAGGTCACCCGCAACAGCACGCGGTCGGCGCCGTCGAGCACGTCACGCGGCACGTCCAGGCGCACGTGCGCCGCGCCGGAGTAGTCGGCCGGCGCGCTGAGCCGGTCCATCGGCCCGCCGCGCACCGGGTCGGGGGGCGCGGGGGCGTTCGGGTGCAGGTCCGCGGCGACCGTTCGGGCCCCTGCGCCGGACACGTTCACCGACCAGGTGCGCCACAGCCCCTCTCCACGTGGGCCGTCGAGCTCGCCGCCGTCGGCCGTCAGCCGGGCGGGCGCGGGCAGCAGGGCCACGGTGCACCGCTCGGCCTCCGACTGGATCACCAGGGCGCCGTCGAGGGCGTACACCGGCGCGTCGGACAGCACCAGCCGCTCGCGGCCCGCGACCTCCAGCCGGTACAGGCGGTTCGCGCTCGCCTCGTCGAGGACGAGGACACGCGCGCCGGGCAGGTCGACGACGCACTCCGTCCCGGGCTCGGCGACGTCCACCACCGTCGTGTCGCCGACGGACCGCGCCCCCTCGACCCGCACGTCGCCGTCGAGGACGAGCTCCACCGGCACGCCGTCGGTGGCGCACAGGACGACCAGGTCGCCGTCCTCGTCGGTGATCCGGGTGACGAGTTGCGCGGTGGCGCTGCGCAGGACGAGCCCGGGGGCGAGCGGGTAGCGCAGCGGCCACACCAGGGACACCCCGGCGGGAAGGTCGAGCGGCCTGGTCGGAACGGTGACGTCGGCGTCCTCGAACGACACCGTGACCTGGACGTCCTTCTGCGCGTCGAGCGGCCGCTTGGGCGGCTGGTACGTGGTCAGGAAGAGGTAGCCGCTGTGCCCGTCCGAACGGACGGCCCATCGCAGCTCGCCCGGGTCGTCGCTGCCGCCGCCGACGGCGACGCTCATCGGCGCGAGCCGGGCGCCTTCTCCGGCCAGCCAGAGGTGCAGGCGGCGCAGCAGGTGGTGGTGCGGGCGGATCTGGCCGTGCTCCCCGACCGGGGCGTAGAAGTCGTAGCTCAGGGTCGGCACGTCGTTGGGGTAGCCCGTGGCGTGGGACTCCTGCTCGGTGCCGTGCGGTCCGACCCGCTGGGTGCCGCCGGCGTACATGTAGTAGCCCTGCCAGATCGACCCGCTCCCGATCTTGGCCAGGGCGAGCGCGGCGACGTCCTGAGCCGTGACCAGGGGGCGCCGGTGGTAGGCGACGTGCATGCCGCCCCCGATCTCGCAGGTGGCGAAGGGGGTCGCGGCGTCGTCCTTGAGCGGGACCGCGTTGGGGTCGAGCACGATGCCGTCGAGCGCCTCGCGCAGGTCCGCGCCCACCGTCAGATCGTCGCGGACCTCGCTGTAGCGGAAATGGTGGGCCGCGAACCGGGGCCACTCCGTCTGGGAGTCCTCCCAGAATCCGTCGGAGTAGGCGCTGTAGAGCGGGAGCAGCGTCTCGGGCACCAGGGCGCCGCCCCAGCCCGTCGCGGTCCACAGGGGCACCCGCAGTCCCAGGTCCTCGGCGATGCGTCTGAGCATGGCGAGATGCTGCGGCTGGTCGTACAGCTCGTTGTCCATCTGGGCGCCCACCACGGGCCCGCCCTCGGCGTGGGTGAGGCCGGCCAGCCGGCTGATCGTCTGGGCGTAGAGCGCGCGGACCAGCTCCAGGTAGGCGGGGTCGTTGGTGCGGGTCTTGAGCCCGCGTTCGACGATCCAGTCCGGGAATCCGCCGCGGCGCGCCTCGCCGTGTGCCCACGGGCCCATGCGGACGACGACGTCCAGGCCGTGGCGTGCGGCGAGCTCGATGAACGCCCGCAGATCGAGGTTGCCGTCCCACCGGAACCGGCCGGGCTCGGGCTCGTGCGCCTGCCAGAGCACGTACGTCGCCACCGTGTCCAGTCCGCCGGCGCGCGCGTGCCCGAGGACCTCGTTCCACCGCTCGCGCGGGATGCGGGAGTAGTGGATCTCCCCGGTCACCGGGAACCAGGGCTTGCCGCCGCGTTCGAGCCACCGGCTCGTGACCTCGATCCGGTCCGACGTCCTCGTGTCGTCCCCCAGCGGGAGGTGTCCCCGGCGGGGCGGGGACTGCGGGGAGACGCGCACGGTGCGGGCCTTGTCGTTCATTGTTCTCCTTCGAGAGGGGCGTGGGCGATCGTACGGCCGGTTGACCCGGCGAGCCGATGGGCGTTTCACTGCCTCATATGGACGAAACGACGCTGCCTGAGGGGTTCGCCGGCGGACGGATGCTGGTCGTCCCCCGGCCCATGGTGCGCAGGGCGCTCGGCCGGCCCGTGACGAACCGGCTCCTTGTCACCGATACCGGGATCTTTCTCCGCGCCGCACGGCATGGAGCGGCCCGGCCCGGCGGCGCCGGACAGCACATCCTGCTGGTCTGCACCGACGGTTCGGGATGGGTCGAGACGGGCGATGGACGTTTCGCCGTTCAGCGGGGGGACGCGGTCCTCCTGCCCGCCGGAATGGCCCACGAGTACGGGGCCTCGGACACCGACCCCTGGACCCTGTGGTGGTTCCACGCCGTGGGCGCCGACGCCGCCGACCTCGTCAGCGCCGGACTGGCGGCGGCCGGTGGGATCGTCACGCATCTCCGGGATCCCGCACCCGTCGCCAGTCTCGTCTCCCAGGTGATCGACGGCCTGGACGCCGGGACCACGGGCGGCCTCGTACGGGCCGCCGGCGCGGCGTGGAACGCGCTCGCCCAGGTCGTCGCCACCGGCCGCCGTCCCCTCGGAACCTCGCTCAGCCCGGTCGAACGCGCCGTCGAGCACCTGCGCGCGACCACGCCCCAGCGCACCTCCGTGGACTCGCTGGCGGCGATGGTCGGCTTGAGCACGTCCCAGCTCGGCGCGCTCTTCCGGGAGCAGCTCGGGGTCTCTCCGCTGAAGTACCAGACGCAGCTCCGCATGGCGCGCGCACGGGAACTGCTGGACCACTCCGGCCTCGCGGTCAAGGCCGTCGCCCGCGAGGCCGGGTACGACGACGCCCTGTACTTCTCCCGGAAGTTCGCGAGCGTCCACGGGCTCGCGCCCACCGCGTACCGGAACCGCGCGCGCTGACCCCGCGCCACCCCGCGTCGTGCGGTCTACCCCACGATGACCCGGCTCTCCCACGGGCCCAGCCGCAGCGTGCCGCCGTCCGGGACCTCCGCCGGCTCCCAGCTGTGGTTGGCGACGAACCACAGCCGGCCGCCGTCGGGCCGGGTGACGCTGCTCACGCATGCCGGCGCCGAGCGCCTCCGTCACGTGCTCCTGGAAGGGCTGCGCCATCACCTCCGGATGCTGACGTGCCGGCCATTGGGGGGATGGCGTACGTCGGGGTGCCGACGATCACCTTGAGGCCGCGCTGGTGCGCCTCGTCGACCACCCGGCTCAGCGGGCGACCATACCTTCAACAAGCATACTTTTGTATTGAAAAATATTATTAATCCGTTGACACTCCTGAAACACGGGAGCCACACTGGGCCCTCACCCCCCGTTCCGAAGGAGCCCTGATGCCCATGGCCAGTTGGAGTGTTCGCGCAGGCCTGGCGGCCGGACTGGTCCTCAGCCTGCTCGGGCCCGTGGCGCTGGCCACCGCCCAGGCGGCGGCGCCCTCCCCCGAGATCCGCAACTCCGGCTTCGAGACCCCTCCCACCGGGCCGGCCGAGTTACCGGGCTGGCGCGCGGCGGGCACCCGCGGCGCGGCGACGATCGCCGGGCCCGCCCGGACCGGCGCGTTCGCGTTGCAGCACAACGGCACGCGGGCGTACACGGTCACCACCACCCAGACCGTGCGCGCGCCCGACGGGCACTACACCCTCACCGCCTACGCCCAGAGCGGCGGCGGGCAGCGCGCCAATTACCTGTTCGCCGAGCCGGCCGGTGGAAGCCAGGCCCGCACCGCGGTGCCGGTGTCGTCCGCCTGGACGGTCGTCACCGTCCGCGGCGTCGAGGTCCGGCACGGCAGGCTCACCATCGGCCTGCGCACCGAGGCTCCCCAGGGCGGCTGGACCCGGCTCGACGACGTGCGACTGACCGCCGGAGCGCCGTACGACTTCCTCGCCGGCGGCGACATCACGATGCTCAACTGGGTGGAGGACAGCGGCGGCCGGTACTACGACGAGCGCGGCCGCCGCGAGGACCCGCTGAAGATCATGGCGGAGAACGGGACGGACATCGTCCGCCTGCGCCTCTACAACGACACCGGCCCCGATCACCCGCGGGTCGGGTATCCCGGCCACTATCTACCCGAGGGCTACCAGGACGAGGAGGACATCCTCGACCTCGCCCGGCGCGCCACCCGGTACGGGATGCGGATCCAGCTGACATTCCACTACAGCGACTACTGGACGAACGGCGAGATCCAGGACATCCCCAAGGACTGGCGCGACGTCACGGGCCTGCCCCGCGACCAGGCCGTCGACAAGCTGGAGAGCCACGTCTACGACTACACCAGGTACTTCCTCCAGCGCATGGCCGCCCAGGGCACGCCACCGGCCTTCGTCTCGCTCGGCAACGAGATGCAGGGCGGGCTGCTCTTCCCCTACGGCTACTCCTACACCGCCGACGGGGCGCCGGCGCTGGCCCGGTTCCTCAAGGCGGGCTACCGCGCCACCAAGGAGGTATCGCCGGACACGCAGGTCATCATCCACATCACCGATGCCGGCGACTACGACGAGTACCGCTGGTTCTTCGGCCTGCTCAACGGGCTCGGCGTCCCGTACGACCTCATCGGCTCGTCCTACTACCCCTTCTGGACCCGTCGTGACATCCCCACCGTCGTCCGGTTCTTCGACACCATCAGCCGGGAGTTCAACAAGAAGATCATGGTGATGGAGACCGGCATCAACTGGAACCCGGTCACCCACGAAGGCCTCGAAGGCCAGCTCCACGACAACGGTCCCGTGCCCTACGGGGAGACTCCCGCCGGGCAGCGCGACTTCCTTTATGAGCTGTTCGCCGCGCTCAAGAGCGTGCCCGACGGCGCCGTGATCGGCGATCTCTACTGGGACCCGGTCATGATCCCGGCGCCCGGGGTCGGCTGGGAGGTCGGCGAGCCGAACTTCGTCAGCAACACGACCCTGTTCGACTTCACCGGCAGGGCGCTGCCCGCGCTCGACGCGTACCGCTACAACGTCGACGGCGGACGCTGACCGATCCGGGTGGGGCACGACCTCCCAGGCCCGCCCCACCCAGCATCAGCCGCTGACTAGCAGGACCGTCCCGGCATGGCCCGCCCGGTGTCAGCCAGTGACCGGCAGGGCCAGTCCGGCAGCACCGGCAGCGGAGCAGACAGCCTCGGAACCGGCCCGCGCCAGCAGGTCCAGCCCCAGCCTGGCGCGACGGACCCGCTCGATCGACAGCGCCACCGACGTGGACTCCAGGTGGCTGCCCGACGGGTAGATGTCCGGGGCATTGCGCAGGCCGAACTTCGCATACACCGGCGCCGCCAGCTCCACCAGCCGGGGCAGCTCGTAGTGTCGGACGAAACCGCCCAGGTTGTCCGGCGACTCGACATAGATGTCCAGCGGCTGGGTGACCGCACCGCGGATGGCGCGGATCTGCGCGAGTGTCAGGTCGGTCGGCAGATTGAGCGTGTCCGCCCCGAGCCCGGCGATCACCTTGGCGGTGGCCGGGTTCGCGATCGGGAGCATCACCGAAATCTTGGCCTGCATCTCCGCGGGCAGCTCCCCGCTGTCACGCAGCCGGCCGAACACCGAGAGCACACCCACGTCGGCGATCAGAACGCTGCGCACGCCCAGCTCAGCGGCCCGGCGGATCTCGTCCACCACCGCGACCAGCTGGTCCTGCCCGCGCACCGCCGGCGCCAGCCCACCCCCGGCGGGCGCGCGGCTCATCGCGGAGGTGTCCCAGCCGGCACACGGCCGGGCGAACAACGACAGCTCCACCCCGGCGTCGGCGGCCATGCCGACCATGTCGGTGATCTCGCCGTCCGTGAGCAGGCCCACCCCGCTGCCCTGCGAGACCCGGGTGACCGGGACGTCCAGCCGTTGTGCCTCGCGCAGGACGGCGGCGAGGCTGGCCGGCCCCTCCACGCTGGGGATCTCGACGCGGTATTGGGCCCCGTCGGGGAACCGGCCGGGAGACGGCGGAGGCGTGGACCCGTCGTCAGCGGGCAGCCCAAGACGGACGAGCAGCTCATTGGTGGTGGACATCGCGCTCCCAGTCCCGTATTGTTCGAAATCTCGAACAAGGTTCGGTATATCGACATGCGGAGGCTAACGATTCCGGCTCGCGGTCGTCAATGCCGGCCGATGGACATGCCGCGCCCCCCGACCAGCAGGAGACAGCGATGGCCCGGACGGTTCCGGCGGTCAACCGAGCGCTCGACATCCTCGAGCTGTTCCTCGCCGAGGACGCGCTGGCCGCCTCCGACATCACCGCCCGGCTCGACCTGCCCCGGACCACCGTCCACGAACTGGTCAACACCCTGGTCGACCGCGGCTACCTGGTCGCCGGGCCGAGCGCCCCGATCCGGTACCAGCTGGGCATGAAGCTCTTCGAGCTCGGCGGGCTCTTCGCCGACCGCCTCGACCTGGCCAGACAGGCTCAGGCGGCGGCCACCGAGGTGGCCGCCGCCTGCGACGAGAGCGTGCACGTGGCGATACTGGACGGAGCCGAGGTGGTGTACATCGCCAAGGTGGACAGCACCCATTCGGTACGCATGGTCTCCGCGGTCGGCCGCCGGCTCCCGGCGCACTGCACCGCGGTCGGAAAGATGCTGCTGTCCGCCCTGGCCCCGGACGCACTCGATACGCGCTACCCGCCCGACCGGCCCCTCCAGCCGATGACCCCGAACAGCATCACCACACCCGCCGCGCTCCGCACACAACTGGCGGAGATCCGGCAGGCAGGCGTGGCCTACGACAACTGCGAGTCCAACGAAGCGGTCGCCTGCGTCGCCGTCGGCGTGCTCGATCACACTGACCGCATGGTGGCCGCGATGAGCGTCTCGGTGCCCACCGTCCGCTGGACCGTCGAGCGCCGAGAGCAGTGGACCGACCTCGTCCGCACCGGCGCCGCCACACTCTCCCACCGCCTCGGCCACCGCTCATAATCCGTGGACGGCACCACTCTTTCGGCACGGAGCAGCCGGTGACGATCGGCCAGGCACGCCGACTCACATCTCAAAGGGCGGCGCCGGGGTCGAGGACACACCACCCGTACCCCGGAGCACGTAACCCGACCCTGCGGCGGGTCGGGTTATGTGCTCATCGGGCGTCGGTCGCGGTTAACGGCCTCCTGACCAGGTCATGCCGGGCCGGTTGCGGCTTCACCGACCGGCTTCCTCCAGCTCGACGGCGTGTTCCGCCCGGGCGGGAAGGAGCAGGGCGGTGATGACCACGGCCACGGACAGCACCGCGCCGAGGATGAACGCCAGTCGCATGCCGTCGAGGTTGGCGAGCGCCTCGGCGACCCCCTCGGCTTTCAGGGCGTCGGCGCGCGCGCTCATCACGGTGATCACGAGCGCGGTGCCGAGGGCCGCCGAGACCTGCTGGAGGGTGCTCAGGATCGAGCTGCCGTGGGAGTAGAGGTGCGGGGGAACCGCGCCGAGCCCGAGGGTGAACACCGGGGTGAAGGTCGCGGCCAGGCTCACCATCAGCAGCGCGTGCAGGCCGAGGATCTGCCAGTACGGCATGGTCATCGTGACCTGGGTGAAGCCGGCGAGCGAGAGCATGATGCCGATCGCGCCGGGGATGACCAGCACCCGGCCGCCGAACTGGTCGAACAGGCGGCCGACGGTCGGACCGAGCAGGCCCATCGCCAGGCCGCCCGGCATCACGAGGAGCCCGGTCTCCAGGGCGCTGAGCCCGCGGACGCTCTGCAGGTAGAGCGGCAGCAGGATCATCGAGCCGAGCATCGCCATGAAGGACACCGACATCAGGATCAGCGCGACGGTGTAGGTGCGGTTGCGCAGGGTGCGCAGGTCCATCAGCGGTACATCGCGCTTCTGCAACGACAGCTGGCGGAAGACGAAGACGGTGATGGTGACCAGCCCGGCCGCCACGATCCCGGCGGCCAGCCGGACGTCACCGCCCTCGAACCGGCTGAGCCCGTAGACCAGGCCGCCGAAGCCCGCCGCGGCGGTGACCACGCTGAACCAGTCGATGGTGCTGAACTGGGGCTCGCCGATGTTCTTGAGCCGCTTCAGGCCGCTCCAGGCGATCAGGGCGGCGATGGGGAACACCACGGCGAACAGCAGGCGCCAGGACCCGAACTGCAGGATCACCCCCGAGATCGCGGGGCCCATCGCGGGCGCGACCGAGATGGCCAGGGTGACGTTGCCCATGACCTTGCCCCGGTCTTCCTCGGGCACCACCTGCATCAGCGTGGTCATCAGCAGCGGCATCATCACGGCCGTCCCGGACGCCTGGATGATGCGCGCGCCCAGCAGCACCTCGAACGTCGGCGCGACGGCGGCCAACGCCGTGCCGATCAGGAACAACGCCATCGCCACCGTGTAGGCGCTGCGGGTGGACACCCGCTGCAGGAACCAGCCGGTGACCGGGATGACCGCGGCCATGGTCAGCATGAAGGCGGTCGAGAGCCACTGCGCGGTCTGCTCGGTGATGTGCAACGCGTCCATCAACCGCGGGATCGCGTTGATCATGATCGTCTCATTGAGGATGACCACGAACGTGGCGAGCACAAGCAGCCGGATCACGGCCGGGGTGCGGCCCGAACCGGCGGCCGCGGACTTGGCGGGTGAGTCGAGCTGTGGGCTGGGCACGGTACCTCTATCAGAGTTGTCGGAAATGGTGTCGTCACGGCCGGCATTCCAGCCTTGGGTCTCACGAGTAGTCGTGGTCATACACAGACTGACCTACACCACCGACAAAACTCATCGCCCCCGTCCAACATTCCGGCACGTGATGCGAAATGTCACCCGCTTTTAACCCGGGTCCCGTGTCGCCCCATGACCTGCGGCGAACGCCGTGCGCCCGTCGATCCCGGCGCCGAAGCCGGGGCGCGGCCGGTCTGCCGCCGTCAGGACGACGAGGGGGATGTTCCCGCCCCTCGTCGTCCACCTGCGGTCCGCGGCCGGACTGCGCGCCATGCCGACGACGGCGCTCATGCCGGGCGTCATGGACCATGCCTCATCGCCCCGGACGACGACCGGACGTTCGGCTCAGCCGGGCCCGTTGACGTCCGACTCGGACGCGGCCAGCAGGCGACCCGCAAGAGCCGTGAGGCTGAGCCCCTTCAGGTCGGGGATCAGGACCCCCGCGATCTCGTCGACATGCCGGCGCCAGGCGTCGGGGACGGCGGCGGCCCCCGATGCCGCGCCGCACAGCGCGCCCACCATGGCCGGCATGCTGTCGGACTGCCGGGCGACCAGCGCGGCCGAGCCGAGGGCCGTGGCGAGGTCGCCGTCGGCCAGCTCGGCCAGGACGAAGGCCGTGGGCAGGGTCTCGGCGGCCACTCCCCCATGGCTGTACACGGCCGGGCTGAGCCGCTCGACCAGGCCGGGGACGGCGTCGAAGGCCGTACGCGCCGACTCTCGGACGCCTGCCGCCCTGGCGAGGTTGCGGGCGGTCCAGCTGTTCTCGGGGAAGGCGCTGGCCGCCTCCCGCAGCGCGTCGCGGAGGGAGGCGCCGCCGACGAGCGACGCGATGGCGACGGCCATCGCCTGAGCGGCCCAGACCCCGTCCTCGGCGTGGGTGATCTCGGCATAGCGTCGCGCGACCTCGGCGGCCCCGGCCGGGTCGCCGGCGTAGTAGAGGCCGATCGACACTCCGGCGGGCACGGCGCTGTCGGAGTAGTGCATCGGGTTGTCGTTGCCGGTGGCGGGCGGCGTCAGGCCCCTGGCGCTGTTGATGATCGCGGAGCGCTCGGCGACGCCGGTCCAGACATCGGACGACATCCGCTTGCGCCATTCGGCGAAGAGCGCGGCCGAATCGTGGCCCGGCGCCTCGAGGAGCACCAGCGCGGCCATGGCCGCGGTCTCGGCGTCGTCCGTGGGAGACAGCGGGATGTCGTCCCCGATCCCGAGGGTGAACGGCAGCAACGGGCGCGAGACCCGCTGTTCGTCCAGCGCGGCCGAGAGCCGCCAACCGGCGGCCCGCGCCCAGGCCGAGCTGGCCCTGCGGTGGAACTGGGCGGGAAGGCCCGCGGCGTCGCCGGCGGCCAGCCCCAGCAGGGCGCCGGCCGCACGATTGTCCCGCGCGGCGGTGGCGTCAACGCCCATCGACGGCCACCTCCCTGAGCGCCGAGCTCTGCCGGCCGGCGTCGTGCAGCCGGTCGGCCAGGTCGACGAGGTCCGTGCCGGCGGTGGCGGTGATGCATCGTCCGCTCACGCGTGCCACCTGGGCCCGCCACCGTTCGGGGATGGCCTGGGCGCCGTGCAGGGCGCCCGCCATGGCGCCCGCGATGGCGGCGATGGTGTCGGAGTCGCGGCCGATGTTGACCCCCGCCAGCACCACCGGGGTGAAGTCCCCCCGGTGGGCGGCGAACAGGCCGAAGGCCAGCGCGATCGCCTCCGGGGCGGCATCGGCCCAGGGGTAGTGGAAGAGCGGGATCTCCGCGTACAGCGCTTCCTCCGCGGCGGCGGGTGAGCCCGCCGCCGCGGCCACGTCGAGCGCCCGGCCCACCAGCCGCGCCGACCAGGAGTCCCGTGGCAGCGCGCGCACGCCCGCGTCGATCACGTCGCGGTGGTCGTGCGCGGTCATCGCGACGGCGACGGCCGCGGCGACCGCCTGGGCGCCGAAGACGCCGTCGCGGGCGTGGCTGACCGAGGCGTCGACGGCCGCGATCCTGGCGGCCTCGTCGGGGTCGCCCATGCAGAGGATGCCGACGGGAGCGATCCGCATCGCGGCGCCGTCGCTCCACATCTCGTAGCTGTCGCTGCCGCTCTGCGGCGGTCGCAGCCCCGAACGCAGGTTGGCGAGGGCGACCATCTCGCTGAAGCCGGCGCCGTGGAAGCCGCCCCGCTGCGCCGCGACCGCGTCCAGCCAGACGTCGGCCACGTCGTCGGCGGTGATGCTCCTGCCGTGGGCGAGCAGGCCCCGGGCGCAGAGGACCGCGTACTCGGTGTCGTCGGTGCCGGCCGCGTCCTCGGTGAGGAAGTCGGTGACCCTGCCGTAGCGTGCGTGGATCTCAGCAGGTGTCATGCCTTCGGTGGGTGCGCCGAGGGCATCGCCGACCGCGAGGCCGAGCAGCGCGCCTCGGCACCGGTCCAGAGTGGTCACTCGCTCTCCAGAGTCGCATCGTTTTGCATGATGCCGCACACGCTAGCAGCGCACGCTCCCCCACGAACAGCGAGCTGCCTGGGATGACTTCTGGAAACAGGATCGTTACGCTGACCCCTTGACCGGAGCCGGGGCCGCACCCCATGCTACGACCCAAATCGATTTGCATTTGTGGGAGCGAGATGAAGGAAGCAGGCCGGCGCCCGGACATCGCCGCCGTCGCCGCGGCCGCCGGAGTCAGCGTGACGACCGTGTCGCACGTGCTGAGCGGCCGCAGACCGGTCAGCGCCCGTACCCGGGCCAAGGTGGAGGCGGTCATCGAAGAGCTCGGCTACCGGCCGAACCCGTCGGCCCGCAGCCTGCGGACGGACCGCAGCGAGTCGATCGCGCTGATCGTCCCCGATCTGACCAACCCGTTCTACCCGCTGGTCGCGGCGGGGCTGCAGGACGTGCTGATGTCGAGCGGCTACCTGCTGTCCGTCACCGACGCGGCGCTGCCCAGCCGGGCCCTGCCCGAGGTCGTACGGCACGTGCTGGCCCGCAGGGTCGACGGCATCGTGCTGGCCACCTACGGCGCCACCGATCAGGACATCGACAAGATCGCGAAATCCGGCACCAAGCTCGTACGGCTGGGCGGCCGGTTCCGCGCCGA
Organism: Nonomuraea sp. NPDC003707; assembly: GCF_053587055.1. Classification (NCBI taxonomy): domain Bacteria; kingdom Bacillati; phylum Actinomycetota; class Actinomycetes; order Streptosporangiales; family Streptosporangiaceae; genus Nonomuraea; species Nonomuraea sp. NPDC003707. The sequence goes on from NZ_JBSFNK010000030.1 coordinate 100,390, forward strand.
ATTCGGCGACATCGTCAGGGCCGACGACACCAGCGGCGTGCACGACATCGTCAGCCACCTGATCGACCGGGGATACCAGCGCATCGCGTTCCTCAACGGCGAGCCGCACGCGCACCCGAGCCAGATCAGGCTCGAAGGCTACGAGCGGGCGCTGCGCGAGGCCGGCCGGCCGATCCTGCCCGAGCTGATCCACTCGGGCACGTTCACCCGGGCGGGCGGCGTGGAGGGGACCAAAGTCCTGCTCTCCCGCTCGCCCCGCCCCGACGCCCTGGTCTGCGCCAACGACCTCATCGCCGTCGGAGCGCTCGACGTGACCAGGCAGCTCGGTCTGTCCGTCCCCGGCGACGTGGCCGTCACCGGCTACGACGACATCGAGGCCGCCTCCCTCATCACCCCCGCCCTGACCACAGTGCTCAACCCGGCCCGCGAGATCGGCAGGACCTGCGCACGTCTTCTGCTCGACCGGCTGGCCGGCGAGTACGACGACACGGCCCGCGAGATCGTCCTCGCCCACCGGCTCATCGTCCGCGACTCGTCCTAGCCGTCCGTAAGGAGAACCACCTTGTCCGTCAACCTCGCCCGCCGTGACTTCCTCAAGCTGAGCGGCACCACCGTGGCCGCCGGTCTGGCGCTCGCCGCGTGCGGCAGCTCGTCCTCCGGCTCCGGCAGCAACAGCGTCACCTACTGGGCCGCCTTCGCCACCCCCGACAGCGAGAAGTACTTCCGCCAGAACCTCGTCGACGCCTTCAACAAGAGCGCCAAGGACGTCCGCGTCAAGATGGACGTCAAGCAGCTCATGACGCTGGGCAACCTGACCAACACCGCGGTGGCGGCGGGCAAGGGCCCCGACGTCGTCTACGCCGACGGCCCCTCGGCCGCCCTGTCCTTCGCCAAGAGCGCCAAGACCGTGACGCTCGACGAGTACGCCACGAAGTACGGCTGGCAGGACAAGCTGCTGCCCTGGGCGTACGAAGTCAGCAAGATCGACGGCAAGCTCCACTCCGTGCCCGTCGGCTACGGCTCGCTGGTGCTCTACTACAACCCCGACACCTTCGCCCAGCACGGCTGGAAGGTGCCGACCACGCTGGCCGAGTTCGAGACCGTGTGCGCCGCCGCCAAGAGCGCGGGCCTGATCCCCGTCGGGGCGGGCAACAGCGGCTACAAGGCGCAGAGCGAGTGGTACCTGACCTGCGTGCTCAACGCCGCCGCCGGCCCGAAGGCGATCCACGAGGCGCTCACCGGCGCCCGCAAATGGGACGACAAGGTCTTCGTCGACGCCATCACCCTGTTCAAGGCGCAGATCGACAAGGGCTGGTGGGGCGGCGGGGCCGACCGCTGGTTCACCAACACCGACACCGACATGTTCACCGGCCTCGCCGCCGGCAAGGTCGCGATGTACATGACGGGAACGTGGAGCTTCGACTCGGCCGGCACGTTCTTCACCGGCGGCAAGAAGTGGGACTGGGCGCCGCTGCCCTCGCTCGGCGACGGCGTGCCCGCCGGGGTCTATCCGCTGGCGATCGGCACCACGCTGTCGATCAACGCGCGTTCGGAGAACCCGGCGGGGGCGGCCGAGTTCATCGACTACCTCATCGCCGATCCCAAGCGCATGCTCGATTTCCTCGCCACGACCGGCACCAACCCCCCGCCGCTCAAGGTCGCCGCCGACGCCTATCCGGCCGGCATGGACGAGCGGGTCGCGCGGCTGTACAAGGCCATCCCCGAAACCACGAACCTGGGCTACGCGAGCTGGAGCTTCGTCCCGCCGAAGACGGACACCTATCTCTACACGGAGTTCGACAAGGTCATCACGGGTGCGATGTCGCCCGCCGACTTCTGCGCCGGGCTGCAGAAGACCTTCGCCGCAGAGCTCGCGGCGGGCGCGGTGGCCAAGCCGTTCGCCCCCGAGTCGTGAGCGCGCCCCGTGCCCGCGCCCGGCTGACGGCCTGGCTGTTCATCGCTCCTCTGCTGCTCGTGAACCTGCTCGTCGTCGCCGGGCCCGGCCTGATGTCGGTGTACTACTCCTTCACGGACTGGGACGGCCTCGACGAGGCGCACTTCGTCGGGCTCGCCAACTACGCGACGCTGTTCGGCAGCCCCGACTTCCGCGGGGCCCTGCTGCACAACCTGCTCTGGACGGCCTTCTTCCTGGTCGTGCCGATGTCGATGGGGCTGCTCGGCGCCTTCCTGCTGTCCCGGATCAAGCGCGGCCAGCTGCTGTTCCGGCTGCTCTACTTCATCCCGTACGTGATCGCGACCGTCGTCTCGGCCGCCATCTGGCGGCAGATCCTCAGCCCGACCAGCGGCCTGGCACCCGCCCTCGGCAGCCTGGGCCTCCCCTGGCTCAACGACGTGAACTTCCTGGGTGACGGGCGGATCGCGCTCGGCGCGGTCGCCTTCATCAACAACTGGCAGTGGTGGGGCTTCCTGGTCGTGATCTTCCTGGCGGCCATGCAGTCGATCGAGCCGTCGCTCTACGAGGCGGCGAGGATGGACGGCGCCGGCAGCTGGCGCGAGTTCTGGCACATCACGCTGCCGTCGATCCGCCCGACCTTCATGTTCCTGTCGCTGATGACCGTCATCTGGTCGTTCCTCGTCTTCGACTACATCTACATCCTGACCCAGGGAGGTCCCGCCGGTTCGACCGACGTGCTCAGCACCGTGATGTACCGCGCCGCGTTCAGCGAGCAGCAGGCCGGCTACGCCTCGGCGATCGGCGTCATCCTGGCCCTGATCAGCGCGGTCACCGTCGGCGGCTACCTCTACCTGCGCCGCCGCCTGAGGTGGGAGATATGACCCGGCGCCCGTTCGCCTACCTGATCCTGACCGTCCTGGCCGTCTACGCCCTCGGCCCGATGCTGGTCTTCGTCCTGGCCTCGCTGAAGACTCCGAGCGAGATCAGCGCCAACCCCCTGGGCCTTCCCGGCGAGTTCCGCTGGGAGAACTTCGCGACGGCCTGGACCGACGCGAACATGGGCGCGGGCCTGGTCAACAGCGCCATCATCGCCGTGTCGACCGCGGCGGGGGTCTGCGTCATCTCCGGCTGCGCCGCCTACGCGCTCGGCCGGCTGGACCTGCCCAAACCTGGACTGTTCATCCTCTATCTGCTGGTCGCCAGCTCGCTGCCCATCCAGCTGTTCCTGGTGCCGCTGCTGTCCCTGTGGACGAAGATCGGGCTGTACGACAGCAGGTTCGGGCTGATCGTCATCTACTGGGCCATCTACAGTCCGTTCGCCACGTTGCTGATCCGTTCGTTCCTGCTCGCCGTCCCCAGGGAGTACGAAGCGGCGGCGCGTCTCGACGGCGCGGGAGAGGTGCGGCTGTTCACCCGGATCGTCTTCCCGCTGATCTGGCCGGGCGTCCTCACCGCGGGCCTGATCGCGGGGCTGCAGGCGTACAACGAGTTCCTGCTGGCCGTGACGTTCATCCAGGACAGCGAGAAACTGCCGGTCTCCCTGTCGCTCTACTCCTTCCAGCAGGGCTTCTCCCCCGACTGGGCGCTCGTCAGCGCGGCCGGCCTGATCATGGCCCTGCCGCCCCTGGTGCTGTTCCTGTCTCTGCAACGCCGCTTCGTCGAGGGTTACACCTCCTCGGGGATGTCGGGCTGAGCGTGCCGTAGCGCCTCCAGCAGCCGCGCGAGGGCGGACTGGGTGGCCGGCAGGTCCGCGGGGTCGTCCGAGCCGGCCAGCCACAGCGCCGCCTCGTTCATCGCGCCGGACAGCAGGTGGGTCAGCGGCGCGACCGGCTGGGGCGCGATCGTGCCCTCCTTGATCAGGTCGGTGAGCGCTTCGGCCAGGTGGCGGGCCGAGGCGGCCTCGTCCATCGCGCGCCATTCGGTCCAGCCGAGCACGGCGGGGCCGTCGACGAGCATGATCCGCTGAACGCCCGGGGCCGTGCTGGCCGTCAGGAACGCCTGGCAGCCGACGGTCAGGCGGGTCCAGAGGTCGTCGTGGACGTCGGCGGTCCGCGCCACCGTCTCGGCCACCTCCTGCTGCACCTGCTCCAGGACGGCCCTGAACAACTCGGCCTTGCTCTCGAAGAGGTGGTAGAGCGCGCCCTTGGTCACCCCCGCCTCGGCGACGATCTCCGACAGGCTCACCGCGCCGTAACCCCGGTCCGCGAACAGGCGCCTGCTCTCCCGCAGCAGGGCCTGCCTGGTCTGCTCCCGTTGCTGCGCCCGGACGCCGTGCGTCTTCATGCTTCCTCCCTTGACATGCCGATGGTACGTCAAATACACATTCACGTACCGATGGTATGTGAAAGAGGTTCGTATGAAACTGACCAGCTTCTATCCCGTGATCTGCACCGCCCGGCTTCAGGAGTCCCGCGACTTCTACACCGGGCTCCTGGGGTTCGAGACGACGTTCGAGGCCGACTGGTACGTCAGCCTGCGGCGGCCCGGGACGCCGTCCTATGAGCTCGCGCTGCTCGACCACACCCACCCGACGCTGCCCGAGGCGTATCGCGCCCCGGTCCGCGGACTGCTGCTCAACTTCGAGGTGGCGGACGTGGACGCCGAATGGGAACGGCTCGTCGTCGGCGCGGGGCTGACCGCCGAGCTGGCGCTGCGCAGCGAGGACTTCGGGCAGCGGCACTTCATCGTGGCCGATCCCAACGGGGTCCTCATCGACGTCATCACCCCGATCGCTCCCTCGGCTGAGTACGCCGGGCAGTACACCGGCTCATGACGCCCGGCCGGCGAAGCGGCCGGTCAGGTGGCGGTGCAGGTGAGTGCCGGGGTGGCGGCGGTGCCGGCGGCGGTGAAGCCGAAGGTGGTGGTGGCGTCGGCGGCGAGCCTGCCGTTCCAGGACTCGTTGCGGACGCTGACGGACGGCGCGGTGCCCGAGCGGACCCCGCCCCACAGCTGCGTGATGCTCTGCGATCCGGGCCAGTTCCAGGTGACCGTCCAGCCGTTGATCGCCGAGGTGCCGGCGCGGACGGTGACCGTGGACTGGAAGCCTCCGGGCCAGGCGTTGACCGTCTCGATCGTCGCCGCGCATCCGGTCGGAACCGGCGTGGGGGTGGGCGTCGGAGTCGGCGTGGGGGTGGGGCCGGGCGTGCCGTCGGTGGGGACGGTCCAGGGGATCTGGGCCGGCGTGGGCGCCGGATAGGGCACGTTGTCGAACGTACGCGAGACGGGCTTGCCCATGAGGTGCTTGTCGGCGAAGTCCATGATCGCGTTGTAGTCGTTCATGTCGATCTGGTGGCCGCCCGGGCGGTAGGCGATGCCGATCCGGTCGGCGGCCCCGAGATACTGGTAGACCATCTTGGCCCCCCGGTAGGTCAGGCCGCTGCCCTGGGGGTTGGTCCGCACGTCCGAGCCCTCGGTGCCGCTGGTGGCCAGCAGCGGGCGGGGCGCCACCAGCGCCGCCACCGAGTGCTGGTCGAACGGCAGCCGGTTGGCCTGGTTGCGGAACGTGGCGAACCGCGGTGTGAACCAGTAAGCGGCGCCGAGAATGTCCTCGAGCTTCTCGTCGTTGGTGTTGCCGGTGAAGAAGAACCGGTAGTTGCCCATCCCGGCCGTGCCCGACGACCCCGGTACGGTCAGCGCGATCCGCTCGTCGAACGCCCCCGCGACCACGGCCGCCTTCCCGTAGCGGGAGTAGCCCGACACGCCGACCTTGGTGGCGTCGATCTGGGGCACCGCCGCCTTGATCGCGTCCAGCGTCCGGTGGACGCCCCATGCCCAGGCCATGAGCACGCCGGTGTCCACGTCGGTGCCGTTGTACAACGTCCAGAACGCGCCGGTCTTGGCGGTGCTGTCGGCGGCGATGCTGTTGGGGTCGATGCTGACCTCGGCGTACCCGCGGCTGGTCGCACTGGCGGCCAGCGGGTTGAGCAGGATGAGCGCGGGGAACGGGCCGGTGCCGCCGGGCAGCCGGACGGTCGCGTTGAACGCGGCCGAGCGGCCGTTGGCCTGCACGGTCACGGTCAGCGTGGTGCCGTTGCGGGTGCCGGTGACGCTGGTGGGCGCGGGCGGCAGGTGCCCGTACTCGTAGTACTGGATCAGCTCGCTGAGCTGCGCCCGCCGGCAGGCCCACTCCGAGGAGCTCGTCAGCCTGGTTCCGTCCCACGACTTGAACGGATCGGGCAGCTCCGAGACCGCCGGGAGCGACCCGGGGGCGGGCAGGGACGGCGGCAGCGGGCCGCAGGCGGCCGCGCCCGCGTTCGGCGAGACGAGGTGGACGAGGACGGCCGCGGCGACGAGCACGGCCGCCGCGAGCGCGGCGAACGTCTGTCTGCGGGCCGTTCGGAGGGATGTGCCCAAGGTGAACTCCTCATGCCTTCCGGGGACGCCGCTCTGACGACGGCCAGTGTGAAAAGCCTTCCGAAAGGTGTCAATAGCGATCCGAAATATTTCGGCCACTTAACCAGGCCATCCGAGCTCTGTACGGATCGCGTCCAGAGCTTCCTTCAGGCCGGATACCCGAAACGTTTCACGGGGCCGGTGGCGTGAAATTTTCATTCTCCGTCCGGGGCGGGCCGCGTTGCGCGACCAGGGAAGACGGCGGGCGGCAGGACGGGATCGGCGGGGCGGCGCATTGACGGGTCCACGCCCGGCGGGGTTCGCTCCACGTGGAAGGGGCCGACCGTTCAGGGACCGCGGTCTCTGTTAGCGCTCACAGAAACGGAGACATCCATGGTGAGGATGACGCGCCTGCTGAGCGGCCTGGTCGCCGTGCTGGCGCTGCTCGCGGCCACGGTCTACGCCACGGCGGCCGGCGCGGAGTCGAACGGCGGCGTGCGGGTGATGCCGCTCGGCGACTCGATCACCGACGGGTTCAACGTGCCAGGGGGTTACCGCGTCGACCTGTGGCAGAAGCTGGTGGCGGCCGGTTACCGGGTCGACTTCGTCGGATCCCAGTTCAACGGGCCGTCGAACCTGGGCGACCACGACCACGAAGGCCACTCCGGATGGCGGATCGACCAGATCGACGCCAACATCGTGACCTGGCTGCGCACCTACCAGCCGCGTACGATCCTGCTGCACATCGGCACCAACGACATGTACCAGAACCCGACCGGCGCGTCCTCCAGGCTGGCCACGCTCATCGACCGCATCACCGGCACCGCGCCCGACGCCGAGGTGTTCGTGGCGACGATCATCCCCCTCAACGGCGCCGACCCGACCGTCAGGGGCTTCAACTCGGCGATCCCCGGCATCGTGCAGTCCAGGGCCGCGGCCGGCAAACATGTCCACCTGGTGGACATGTACAGCGCCCTGACCACCGCGGACCTGGCCGACGGCGTCCACCCCAACGCCGGCGGCTACAGCAAGATGGCGACCGTCTGGTACAACGCCCTGCGCTCGGTCCCCGGCAGCCTGGAGGGAACCCCGACCCCCACGCCGACCCCGACGCCCACGCCTCCCGGGCAGGGCGGCGCCTGCACCGCGACCTACCGGACGGTCAACACCTGGAGCGGCGGCTTCCAGGCGGAGGTGACCGTACGCAACAACGGGTCGGCGCCGCTGAACGGGTGGACCGTGGGCATGACCCTGGCCGCCGGGCAGGCCGTCACCAACCTGTGGGGCGGCGTGAACACCGGCACCAGCGGCGCGATCAGCGTCCGCAACGCCTCCTACAACGGCACCCTCGCGGGCGGCGGCACCACGACGTTCGGCTACGTCGCCGGCGGCAACGGCGCGAACACGCCCACCGGCATCGGCTGCTCCAGCCCCTGAGCGGTCCCCGGCGCCGGCCGCGCAGTGCGGCCGGCGCTGATCGATCTTGAGGCCGGGACGTCGATAGGGTGCTGTTTGTGGCCTTATCCCCCAAACGCCGGTTCCTGGGCTTCCTCCTGCTGGCCGGCCGGCCGTGGCTGGCGGCCCTTTCCCTCCTCGAACTGTTCCTCCTGGTGGAGCCGACCGCAGTGGCCCTGGTGACCGGCGAGCTGGTGGGCCGCCTGGCACAGGGCGTCGCCACCGGCGCGGCCGGGCAGGTCGGCATCGTGGCGCCGCTGGCGCTGCTCGGCGCGCTGCTGGTCACCGGCAACGTGCTCCGCTCGATGAGCCGGCCGCTTGCCGACCGGGTGGGACAGCGGATCGACGCGGCGGTCCGCGAGGAGCTGACCTCCCGCGTGCTGGCGCTGCCGACCCTGGACCGGGTGGAGGACATCGCCGTCCAGAACGAGCTGACCACCATGCGTTCGCCGCTGCTGACCTGGACCGACGAGGGCATCGGCGCGGGGGCGGTGGTGCGGTTCCGGGCCGGGCTGACCATGGCCGGGCTGGTGACGGCGATGCTGGCGCTCTCCTCCGTGGTGTGGTGGTGGGGCCCGGCGACGGTCGCGGCGGCGCTGCTGCTGGGCCGTTACCGGGCGAGCATGTGGCGGGAGTTCTTCAGGGTGGTGTCGGGCACCATGCCGGCCGCGATGCGCGGCCGCGCGTGGGCCGCGATGATGTCGGACAACCGGGACGCCAAGGAGGTGCGGATCTTCGGGCTGACCGACTGGCTGGAGAGACACGCGGACGAGAACATCGCCGACGCAGCGCGGCGGGTCGTCGAGTCGAGGGTGGCCCTGCTGCGGCGCGAGATGTCGGTCTTCCTCGGGTGGGCGGCGACCGCGTCGGTGGTGTACGTGGCGGTGGCCACCTCCGGCGAGGTGTCGGTCGGCCGGATCGCCGCGACGATCGGCGCGGTCTCCGCCATGTTCGTCATCTCCATGTCGAGCCAGGGCAAGGACATGGACGAGGTCGCGATGCCCGCCGTGGAGGCGGTCACCCGGATCCGCGCGCTCGCGCCCGGCCTGGAGACGCCGCCCGCACCGGACGGCGCCGGACAGATCGCCCTTCGGGACGTGGACTTCGGGTACGGGGAGGTCCACGTGCTGAAGGGCGTGACGTTAACGCTCACACCCGGCGAGGTGATCGCGATAGTTGGCGTGAACGGGGCCGGGAAGACGACCCTCGCCAAGCTCCTCACCGGCCAGTACCTTCCGCGCGGCGGCACCGTGGTCACCGAGCCCACGGCGTACGCGGTGTACCAGGACTTCAACCGGTACGAGCTGAGCGCGTACGAGAACATCCGGATCGCCGCGCCGGAGGCGACGCGGGAGCAGGTCGAGGCGGCGGCCGCCGCGGTGGGCGCGACCGGGCTGATCGAGAGGCTGCCCAGGGGCTGGGAGACGGTGCTCTCACCCAAGTACGCCGACGGCGGCGACCTGTCCGGCGGCCAGTGGCAGAAGCTGGCGCTCGCCCGGGCGGCGCTGGCGGCCGCCTGCGGGGCGCGGCTGCTCGTGCTGGACGAGCCGACCGCCAACCTGGACATCGAGGCCGAGCTGGAGGCCTTCGACCGCATCCGCCAGGTGCGCGGCCGGGCGAGCGTCGTCCTGATCTCGCACCGGTTCTCCACCGTCCGCAAGGCGGACCGGATCGTCGTGCTGTCCGGCGGGCGGATCACCGAGGACGGCACCCACGACGAGCTGCTCGCCACCGGCGGTGAATACGCGCGGATGTTTCACCTCCAGGCCCGGCAGTTCAAGGAGAGCGCATGAGGTTCGCCGAGATCCGTACGCTGCTGGGCGAGTGCCTGCGCCACGCGCCGGGACGCACCTGGCTGGTGCTCATCCTGACCCCGCTCGGCGCGATCGCCCCCGGGATGACCGCCCTGGGCCTGCAGTGGATCGTGGACGGTGTGCTCACCGGGCACCGGCCGCTGATCGTCGGCGGGGCGCTCTGCGCGGCGACGGCGGGCGCCTTCGTCCTGGCCGGCACTCGCGTCCTCCAGGTGCAGACCGACCTGCTGGGCAGCGAGGTCGGCACCGTACTGGACCGGCGGATCATCCGGTGGTGCGCGACCCTGCCGACCACCGCGCACCTGGAGGACACCGAGTCGCTGCGCCGGATCGAGCAGATCCGCGGGCTCGGCCCGCGAACCGTCATCACCGGGCTGGCCTCCCTGTTCGTGGTGCAGAGCGGGCTCTGGCTGGTCATCACCACGATCCTGCTGGCCAGGGTCCATCCCGTGCTGCTCGCGCTGCCGCTGTTCGCGGTGCCGTCGATCCTGCTCACCCGGACCACCTCGCGCCGGACCGAGGCGGCCAGGGCGGAGACCGCCGAGCGCAACCGGGCCGAACAGCACCTCTTCACGATGATCACCGAGGCGAACACGGCCAAGGAGCTCCGGCTCGGCACCTCCGGCGCGCACGCCGCCGCGATCGCGCGCCGCCTGCGCGAGGAGCGGACCGCGATCCTGTTGCGGGCCACGCTCGCCGTCGGCGGTCTCACCCTGCTCGGCTCGCTCGTCTTCGTGGCGGCCTTCATCGGGGCGCTGTTCCTCACCGTCCAGCTGGCCCTGTCCGGCGCGGTCAGCGCGGGCGCGCTGCTGCTGGTGGCCACGCTCGGCGGCCAGATCAGGGGCCAGCTCGACCTGCTCACCCAGGCGCTCACCCGCGCCGGCCGCGGCCTGACCATGGCCGGCCACTACCTGTGGCTGCGCGACCTGCACACGGCGAGCACCAGCGGCACGCTCGCCCCGCCCGACCGCCTGCGCGACGGCATCGCCCTGTCCGGCGTGGACTTCTCCTACGGCGGCCCGCCCGTGCTGCGCGGCATCGACCTGCGGCTCCCGGCCGGGGCCACGGTGGCGCTGGTCGGCGACCACGGCAGCGGGAAGACGACGCTGGTCAAGCTGCTGTGCGGGTTCTACCGGCCGACCGGCGGCACCGTCACCGTGGACGGGACACCCCTCGCCGAGCTGGATCCCGCGGCCTGGCGGGACCGCGTGACCTCGGCCTTCCAGGACTTCAGCCGCTTCCCGTTCCTGGCCCGCGAGGCCGTCGGCGTGGGCGACCTGCCCAGGATGCACGACATCGCGCGGGCCGCAGAGAAGGGCGGCGCCGCCCGGGTCTTCGACCGCCTGCCGGAGGGCGGGGAGACCAGGCTCGGCAAGGCCCTCGGCGACGGCGTCGAGCTCTCCGGCGGCCAGTGGCAGAAGGTCGCCCTGTCACGGGCGTTCATGCGGTCGACGCCACTGCTCGCCGTGCTAGACGAGCCGACGGCCGCGCTGGACGCGGCCAGCGAGTACGAGGTCTACCAGCGGTACGCGGAGGCGGCCCAGGAATGGCAGCACGCCACCGGCGGGATCACCCTGCTGGTCTCGCACCGGTTCGCCACCATCCGGATGGCCGACCTGATCGTCGTGCTCGACGGCGGCCGCATCACCGAGTGCGGCACGCACGCCGAGCTCATCGAACTCTCAGGCCGGTACGCCCGCCTGTACGACCTCCAGGCGTCCGCCTACCGGTGATCGCTCACGGGTGGCGGGAGAGGTAGCCGCCCATCGTCCGGAACACCTCGCCGGCCGGCAGGTCGGTGCCGTCCTCGGTGCGCACCCGTTCGATCACCAGGCCGTGGCTGCCGCCCCGGCGGGCCTCGGCGCCGGCGACGATGACGATGCCGTCGCCCTCGCGGATGAACACCCGGCCCGGGGTGCCGCCGTAGACGCCCTGGGAGACCGAGGCCTTCAGGACGCGGACGCGCTCGCCCCTGTAGTGGGTGAAAGCATTGGGGTAGGGGTCGGACTGGGCGCGCACCAGCCGTTCGATGTCCTCGGCGGGCCAGTTCCAGTCGATGTTGCTGTCCTCGATCGAACGCTTGTGGAAGAAGCTGGCCTTGGTGCGGTCCTGGGGCGTCCACTCGGTACGGCCGGAGGCGATGAGGTCCAGGGCCTCGGCGACGATGGGGCCGATGAGGTCGACCGTGCGGTGGAACAGGTCGGTGGCGGTGTCGGCCGGGCCGACCGGGACCGCGCTCTGCACCACGATGTCCCCGGCGTCCAGTTCGGCGTTCATCATGTGGGCGGTGACGCCGACCTCCTTCTCGCCGTTGATGAGCGCCCAGATGAGCGGGGAGAAGCCGGCGTAGGCCGGAAGCAGCGAGTCGTGCACGTTGAGGATGCCGTGCCGGGGCAGGGTGACGATCTCCGGCGGTATCCAGGTGCGCCAGTTGTTGGCGACGATGAGGTCAGGCTCGACTTCCTTGAGGGTGAGCAGGAGCTCGTCGTCGGGCCGGTTGCGGAGCACGACCGGTACGCCGTGCGCCTCGGCCAGCTCGGCCACCGAATCGCTCCAGATCTTCTCGTAGGCGTGGTCGCTCTGAGGGTGAGTGACCGCCAGCACCACGTCATGCCCGGAGTCCAGCAGGGCTTGGAGGGTGCGATGCCCCCAGGTCTGGTAGCCGAACATCACGACCCGCATCAGCGCTCTCCTTGTGAGGTGAGGGGAATAAAGGTTAGGCTCGCCTAATTAGGCGAGCCTAACCTAAGTTGGTTCTTGATTCCACCCATGGCTCCCCATCTCGGACCGCTCTCTCGAAAGGCCTTTCATGCCCACTGCCGAGCAGCCCGTCCACGACCTCGTCGGCATCGGTTTCGGACCGTCCAACCTCGCCCTGGCCATCGCGCTGCGCGAGCGGCAGGCGCGTACCGGCGAGCGGATCGACGCGGTGTTCCTGGAGAAGCAACTCTCGTTCGGATGGCACCGCGGCATGCTCCTCGAAGGCACCACGATGCAGGTCTCCTTCCTCAAGGACCTGGTCACCATGCGCAACCCCACCAGCGAGTTCGGCTTTCTGTCCTACCTGAAGGCGCGCGGCCGGATGCTGGACTTCATCAACCACAAGACGATGTTCCCCTCCCGCATGGAGTTCCACGACTACCTGGAGTGGGCCGCGGCGCCGTTCGCCGACCAGGTCGAGTACGGCTCGGAGGTCGTCGCGGTCACCCCCGTCACCGTCGACGGCGCGGTGGAGTATCTCGACGTGGTGGTCCGCCAGGGCGACGGGGAGCTCAGCACCCGCCGCACCCGCAACGTGGTCGTCGCCGTCGGCCTGGTCCCGGTGCTGCCCGACGGGATGGTCGGCGACGACCGCGTCTGGCACAGCGAGGAGCTCCTGGACAGGCTCCCCACGCTGACGGACCCGCGCCGGTTGGTGGTGGTCGGCGCCGGCCAGAGCGCCGCCGAGGTGACCGACCACCTGCACGGCCGTTTCCCCGGCGCCGAGGTGTGCGCGGTCTTCTCCAAGTACGGCTACACCCCCGCCGACGACAGCTCCTTCGCCAACCGCATCTTCGACTCCGGCGCGGTCGACCACTACTTCGACGCGCCCGAGGCGGTCAAGGACAGCCTGCGCGCCTACCACGCCTCCACCAACTACTCGGTGGTCGACCTCGACCTCATCGACGAGCTGTACCGCAGGCACTACCAGGAGAAGGTGCGGGGCAGCCAGCGGCTGCGCATCCTCAACGCCTCCAGGCTCGTCGAGGTCGCCCGGGACGCCGAGGGCGTGCGCGCCACCGTCGAGTTCCTGCCCACCGGGGAGCGGACCGTCCTGGACGCCGACGCGCTCGTCTACGCCACCGGCTACCGGCCCGGCGACCCGCTGACCCTGCTGGGCGCCGTCGGCGAGCACTGTGAGCGGCTGCCCTCGGGCGCCCTGCGCATCGAGCGCGACTACCGGATCGCCACCTCCACGCACCTGCGCTGCGGCATCTACGTGCAGGGAGCCACCGAGCACACCCACGGCCTGACCTCGACGCTGCTGTCGAACACCGCCGTGCGGGCCGGGGAGATCGTCGACGCGGTGGCCGGGCGGCTGCGCACCTCCTACGCGTTCTCGCGCTGACAGCCGCTGCGGTGACGGCCCGGCCGTCACCGCAGCGCCCAGGCCACATCCCTGAGCAGGGCGTGCCGCCAGCCCGCCCGATCGTGGCCCGAGGCCGACCGGGAGACCCGCACGGTCGCATCGGCCTGTTCGGCCAGGGTCTCGACCAGCTCGCAGTGCGGCAGCATCCGCGCCTCGTGCTCCCCCACGTCGAACGCGACCCGCAGTCCGGACAGGTCGGGGCGCTCCCGCAGGCGCGCGGCGACGGCGCCGCCGACCGGGCCACCCATGGGGTCGGCCAGGCCGGCAGCTCCGGGCGTCCACCAGAACGACCCCGACTGGCAGGCGACGGCCGACACCAGCTCCGGGAACTCCAGGGCCGCGTACATCGCGCTCAGCCCGCCGAGGCTCTGCCCGGCGACCACCAGCCGGTCCAGGTCGGCGGGCACGCCGCTCTCGGCGACCAGCGGCAGCAGTTCGTCCCGGATCGCCTCCCACAGCTCGGCCACGCACCCGAACTCGGCCTCCCTGGCCTGGGCGGGCAGGAAGACGAGCGTGACGGCGGGCATCTCGCCGTGGGCGACGGCCGAGTCGAACGCGGTCATGGCCGGGTGCAGGTACAGCCAGTCGTCCCCGTCGAGCAGCAGGACCACCGGCCCGCCGCCGCCCGCCGGGTGGACCCGCACGGTGCGCCGCCCGCCGAGCCGCTCACTGCTCCAGCGGATCCGGGTGCGCGGGAGAGGCAGGACGTCCTGAGCGCCGACGGCGGGCCAGTGCGGCTGGGCGGGGGCGTCCGGGGTCGCGGCGATGGACCGGTCACCTCCCGCACCGGCCGGGTTGAACGGGTCGGCGCAGGCCCCGTCGTCCGTGACGAACCGGTACGTCACCCGCAGCCGCGCGGGCATGGCCACCTCGGCGTACCAGCAGTCCGTGTCGCCCCACCGGCGCAGGGGCACCGGCTCCGACCAGCTCTCGAAGCCGACGCTCGCCGGGGACCCGCGCCACAGGAACAGGGTCGCCCAGCCGTCGCCGGCGGGCACCGACGCGGGCGCTCCCGCCGCCGCCCAGAACTCGTCGGAACCGGGCTCACCAGGGAGCCCGAACGTGGCGAAAGTGTTGTCCATGCGCGGTCGCACTCCGTCCCTACCGTCGGCCAGAAACTAAGGATAGACTTACCTAAGTTTCATGATCGAGACGTGCCCCCGTGGATTGTAGGTCGATGAGTACGACTCTGGAGAAACGTCCCACGTCCGAGGTCACAGGGGTCCGCCGGCGGCGGGTGGTGGGCTTGGGCGCGCTCGCGGTGGTTCTCCTGGTCGCGGCGGCGGTGTCGCTGGCCGTCGGCGCGCGCGGGCTGAGCCTCGCGCAGGTGTGGCAGGGGCTGTTCCCGGAGCCGGGCTCCGACCAGCGGCTCACCGAGATCGCGCTGATCGTGCAGACCGTACGGGTGCCCAGGACCGTGCTCGCTATCGTGGCGGGCGTCGCCCTCGGGGTCAGCGGGGCGTTGATCCAGGGGTACACGCGCAACCCGATCGCCGACACGGGGTTGCTGGGCGTGAACTCCGGCGCCTCGTTCGCCGTCGTGTCGGTGATCCTCCTGTTTGGGCTCGCCAATCCGTACCAGTACGTCTGGTTCGCCTTCCTGGGGGCGGCGGCCGCCGGCGCCGTCGTGTTCGGGCTGGCCAGCATCGGCCGGGGCGCGGGCAGCCCGCTGACGCTCGCGCTGGCCGGGCAGGGGGTCGCGGTGTTCCTGGCGGCGATGACCACGGCGGTCGCGTTATCGGACCAGGCGTCGCTGAACGCCCTGCGGTTCTGGAACGCGGGCACCGTCGCCGGGGTCGGATTCGACGTCATCCGGCCGGTGGCCGCGTTCGTCGTGGCCGGGCTGGTGCTGGGGCTCACCACGCTGCCCGCCGTCAACCTGCTCAACCTGGGTGACGACGTCGCGCGCGGGCTGGGCGTGAACATCACGCGCACCCGGACCGTCGGCATCGTCGCCATCACCCTGCTGGCGGGCGCGACGACGGCGGCGTGCGGGCCCATCGCGTTCCTCGGACTCATGGTGGCCCACGTGGCCCGGTATCTCACCGGGCCGGACTATCGCTGGCTGGTGCCGTGCGCGGGTCTGCTCGGCGCCGTCATCCTGCTGACCTGCGACATCGTGGGACGCGTGGTGACCCGGCCGGGTGAGTTGCAGGCAGGCGTCGTCGTCGCCGTCGTCGGCGCCCCGTTCTTCGCGGCGCTGGTCTGGCGCGGAAAGTTCAAGACGGTATGAACGAGACGGCGGTGAAGCGGCCGGTGACACCGGGCGTGCGGTTCGGCCACGCGTCGTTCGTGTGGCGGCCCTGGATGGCGCTGGTCACGCTGCTGCTGGCGGCGGCGGCCTTCCTGGTGTTCTGCCTGTCCATCGGCACCGGGGACTTCCCCATCGGCCTGCCCCAGGTGATCGCCACGCTCTTCGGCCAGGGCGAGCGGGTCGACGAGTTCGTGATCATGGATCTGCGCCTGCCGCGCGCCCTGGCCGGGCTCGTCGTGGGGATCGCGCTCGGGGTGTCCGGGGCGATCACGCAGTCCATCGCGCGCAACCCGCTGGCCAGCCCGGACGTGCTGGGCATCACCGGAGGCGCGAGCGCGGTCGCGGTGTTCCTGGTGACGGTGTCGGGCGGGGTCGCCGCGGCCGTCGTCGACTCCGTGGGCCTGTCCGCGGCGGCTCTCGCGGGCGGTCTCGGCACCGGGCTGCTGGTGTACTTCCTGGCGTGGCGGCGTGGGATCGACGGCCTCCGGCTCATCCTCATCGGCATCTCGGTGAGCGCCGTGGCGGAGGCGATCACGATCTGGCTGCTGGTCACGGCCGACATCCGGGACGTGGCCCGGGCCCAGGCGTGGCTGGTCGGCTCGCTGGACAACCGGACGTGGGGCGAGGTCTGGGTGGCGCTGTGGTGCGCGCTCGCTCTCATGGCCGTCGTGTCGTGTGTGGCGTTCCAGCTCAGGCCGCTGCACTTCGGTGACGAGGTCGCTGCGGGCCTGGGTGTCCGCTACTCGATGGTGCGGGCGGTCCTGCTGCTGTGCGCGGTGCTGCTGGCCGGCGTGGCGGTGAGCGCGGCGGGCCCGGTCCCGTTCGTGGCGCTGGTGGCGCCGCAGGTGGCGATGCGGCTGTCACGGTGTCCGACGCCGCCGCTGGTGGCATCCGGGCTGGTGGGCGCGCTGCTGCTGATCGGCGCGGACCTGGTGGCGCGTACGGCGCTGCCGGTCAGCCTCCCGGTCGGCGTGGTCACCGCCGCGATCGGCGGCCCTTTCCTCGTCTACCTGCTGGTGCGGGCGAACCTGAAGAAGTAAGGTTAGGCTAACCTAATCTGCGCATGTTACGGTTCCAGTGGATCGCACGAAAGCAAGGGATTCCGGATGCTCCTCCAGCGAAGAACAGTGACGAAGACCTTGCGGGGCATCGCAGTGGTGTTGTCCGCTGCGACATTGATCGCGGGATGCGGTTCCGGCTCGGCGGACAAGCCGAGCGCCGACACCACCGCGGCGGCCACGGGTGGTGGCGTGTTCCCGTTGACCGTGGAGCACGCGTTCGGGTCCACGCAGATCACCAAGGCCCCCCAGCGGGTCGTCTCCGTCGGCTACACCGACGACCAGGCCATCCTGGCCTTCGGCATCAAGCCGGTCGGCATGGTCGACCAGTACCCGAACCCGCCGGGCAAGACCCCCGACATCAACACCCAGTGGCCCTGGGTGAAGGACCGGTGGGGCGACACCCGCCCCGAGGTCATCATGAACAACGGGGACTCCGGCCCCAACTACGAGAAGATCGCCGCCCTGCGACCCGACCTGATCATCGCGGTCTACTCCGAGATCGACCAGGCCGCCTATGACCGGCTCTCCAAGATCGCTCCTACGGTGGGCCGCACCAAGACCGAGAAGGAGCCGTTCAGCGCGCCGTGGCAGGACAACGCGCTGCACATCGCCAAGGCGCTCGGCAAGGCCGACGAGGGCGCCAAGCTGGTGCAGGGCATCCAGGACAAGCTCGACACCGCCCGCAAGACGCACCCGGAGTTCGCGGAGCGCACCGCCGTCGCGGTGTCCTGGTACAAGAACTCGGTCGCCCCGTTCACCACCACCGACGTGCGCGGACGGCTGGTGTCGGGCATCGGCTTCAAGGGCGCGACGGAGATCGACAAGATCGCGGGCGGCAGCTTCTACACCGTGCTGTCCCCCGAGCGCATCGACCTGATCGACGTCGACCACATCTTCGTCATCGCCGACCAGGCGGACCAGAACGCGCTGAAGAACTTCAAGCTGTTCGCCAACCTGCCCGCGGTCAAGGGCGGCAAGGTGTCGTACCTGCTGGACAGCGAGGGCCCGGCGATCGGCGCGGCCATGTCGCAGGGCACGCTGCTGTCCCTGCCGTACGCGATCGACGAGCTCGTCAAGTCGGCCGCCTAGTGATGCCGGTGAACGTGTCCTGTCCCCGGCCTGCCGTGGGCCGGGTGTGAGCACCACCGGCACCCGCGTCGCCCCGGCGATCCTGCGCACGGCGACCGGACGCGAGGCCACCCGATGGGTCGCGGCGTACTGCCGCGAGGTGCCCTGGCTGACGGGCGCCACCGTGCTCACCGCGGTGGCCGCGGCGGCGCTCCAGGTGCTGCCGTTGCTCCTGCTCGGCCGGGTGGTCGACGGGGTGGTCGAAGGTCAGTCGCGGTCGGTCCTGGTCACCGTCGGGGTGCTGATGGTGACCGCCGCGCTGCTCGGCTCGGCGGCCACCACGGCGTCCACGTACCTGATCGGGCGGCTGGGCGCGGACCTGCTCGCGCGGCTGCGGGAAGGCGCCGTACGGGCGGTGCTGGGCATGCCGAGCGCGCGGATCGAGCAGGTCGGCCGGGGCGACGTGCTGTCCAGGGTCGGTGACGACGTGGCCGTGGTGTCCAAGGGCATCCGGACGGCGGTCCCCACGGTGTTCTCGTCGGGGGTGCTGGTCGTCATCGCCACGGCGGGCATGTTCGGGCTGGACTGGCGGCTCGGCCTGGCGGGCGCCGGCGCGCTGCCCGCGTACGCGCTGGCCCTGCGCTGGTATCTCCCCCGGTCCGCGCCGCTCTACCAGCGGCAGCGGGAGGCCCAGGCCGATCGCGCGCAGGCGCTGATCAGCGGCCTGAACGGGATCGACACCGTCCGGGCCTACCGCCTGGAGGAGACCTTCCGCGAGCAGGTCACCCGCGAGTCGTGGCGGGTGCGCGATCTCGGCGTCGAGGTCTTCCGGTTCTTCGGCCGGTTCGTCGGCAGGGAGAACCGCGCCGAGTTCATCGGGCTGGTCCTGATCCTCGTGGTGGGGTACGTCCTGCTGGAGGCCGGCGCCGTCACCCTGGGCGAGGCGTCGGTGGCGCCGCTGCTGTTCCACCGGCTGTTCAACCCGCTGGGCGCCATCCTGTTCACCTTCGACGAGGCGCAGAAGTCGGGCGCGAGCCTGACCCGGCTGGTCGGCGTGCTGGGCGAGGCCACGGAGGAGCGGCTGGTGGGCCGGGTGGCCGCCGCCCCCGCGGACGCCGGGCCGTACCCGGTGGTGGTCGAAGGGCTGACGTTCAGCTACCCCGGCAGCCATCCCGGCTCGGAGCGGCCGGTCCTGCGGGACGTCGACCTCGTGATCCCGGCCGGCGGGTCGCTGGCGCTGGTGGGGGCGACGGGCGCGGGCAAGTCGACCCTGGCGGCGCTGATCGCGGGGATCGGGACCCCGCAGGCCGGGTCGGTGCGCATCGGAACGACCGATCTCGCCGGGCTGGACGAGGCCGGCGCGCGGGCCCTGGTGAGCATCCTGACGCAGGAGACGCACGTGTTCTCCGGCCCGCTCGCCGGCGACCTGCGGCTGGCCGCGCCGGAGGCGGCCGACGCCGAGCTGATGGACGCGTTGCGCAGGGTCGGCGCCGACACGTGGGTCACGGCGCTGCCCGACGGGCTGGACACCGTGGTCGGCGAGGGCGGTGAGCGGCTGGACGGCACCAAGGTCGCCCAGATCGCGCTGGCCCGGCTCGTGCTGGGCCGGTCGCCGGTGGTGGTGCTGGACGAGTCGACCGCGGAGGCGGGCAGCCAGGGCGCCGCCGAGCTGGAGCGGGCCGTGGCCGCCGCGTGCCAGGGCCGTACGACGCTGTTCGTGGCGCACCGGCTGACCCAGGCGATGGCGGCCGACCGCATCGCCGTGCTGGACGCGGGACGCGTCGTGGAGCAGGGAACCCACGAGGAGCTGGTGGCTCTGGGCGGCAGGTACGCGCGGCTGTGGCGCGCGTGGCAAGAACCTTCATCCTTCGAAAGGGACGGCTGAGTCTTCGATGACGGAACCGAGCACTCGTCTCGCACTGCTCTCTCCCGCGCGCCTGGCCGACGTGCGCCGGCGGACCGGCGGCTACTCCGACAGGACCATCACCAAGGCGTGCGCCATCGGGCTGGCCTACTGGGCGACCGGCCAGAGCCCCGGCAGTCTCGACCTCACCTCCGCCACCCTGTTCGCCGACGTCCTCGGATGGGCCGACAACGGCGGGGACGGGGTCGCCGGCTGGGAGGTCGGCGCGGACGGCCGGAGCATCACCGTCCCCGAGGGCGTCGCGCCGGCCGACGCGCAGCTCGCGCTGGACGACCTGGCCGACTTCCCGGATCGGCCCATCGGCACCATCGGCCCGTCCAGCGTGCCGGCCCGGCTCGCGGCCCTGGCCGAGTGGAACGACAACGACGTGGACCGGGTCCGCCCGACCATCGTGGAGATGTTCCGCGAGCAGGCTCGGACCAGGCCGGACGCCGTCGCCATCGTGGACGGGCACCGGTCGCTGACCTACCGCGAGGCGGCCGAGCTGTCCAACCAGCTCGCCCACCACCTGATCGACCGCGGGCTCACCGCCGAACAGATCGTCGGCATCTCGCTGGGCCGCTCCGCCGAGATGGTGATCGGCCTGCTGGGCGTGCTCCAGGCGGGGGGCGCGTTCGTGCCGCTCGATCCGCAGTGGCCCGCCGCGCGCCGGGCGGTCGTCATCGAGGACGCCGGGGTCGTGGCGCAGCTCAACGACTCCGGCGAGCACGGCGCGGGCGAGCCGGAGGCCGTGGCCGTCGATCTCGGCGACTGGCGGTTCGGCTCGTATCCCACCGAGGACACCGACATCGCCGTCCCCGGTCCCGCGCTGGCGTACGTGATCTTCACGTCCGGTTCGACCGGGCGGCCCAAGGGTGCGATGATCCGGCACGAGGCGATCAGCGAGCGCCTGCTGTGGCAGTCCCGCGAGATCCTGGGCTTCGGCCACGACGACGCGTCGCTGTTCAAGGCGCCGCTGTCGTTCGACATCTCCATCAACGAGATCTTCCTGCCGCTGGTGTGCGGCGGCCGGCTGGTGGTCCTGCGGCCCGGCGGCGAGCGCGACCCGCACCACCTGCTGAGCGTGATCGCCGAGCAGCGCGTCACCTTCACGTACCTGGTGTCGTCCATGCTGGACGTGCTGCTGGAGATCGCGGGCGACTCCGGGCGGCTGGACAGCCTGCGGCACGTGTGGTGCGGCGGCGAGGTGCTGACCCCGGAGCTGTACGAGCGCTTCCGCACCCGGCTCGACATCCCCATGTACCACGGCTACGGCCCCGCCGAGACGACGATCGGCGTCTCGCACGTCATCTACCGGGGCGCGGCCGAGCGCCTGTCGACGTCGATCGGCAAGGCCAACCCCAACACCGAGCTGTACGTGCTGGACGAGGAGCTGCGCCCGGTCCCGGTCGGCGTCGGCGGCGAGCTGTACGTGGGCGGCTTCCTCCTGGGCCGCGGGTACGTCAACGCGCCCGGCCTGACGGCGTCCCGGTTCGTGGCGAACCCCTTCGCCGGGGACGGTTCCCGGCTGTACCGCACCGGCGACCTCGCGCGCTTCGCCCCCGACGGGTCGCTGGACTTCCTCGGCCGGGCCGACAACCAGATCAAGATCCGCGGCATGCGGCTGGAGATCGAGGACGTCGAGGTCGGCCTCGCGGAGCACCCCCGGGTCCGGCACACCTGCGTCGTCGCCAAGAAGAACGCGGCGGGCGGCACCTACCTGGTCGGGTACGTGATCCCGGCGGCCGGGAGCGGCCACCTGCGGGCGGACGAGGTCAAGGCGTGGGCCGCCGAGCACATGGTCGAGTACATGGTGCCCGCGCACGTCGTCGTGATGAAGGAGTTCCCGCTCACCGCCAACGGCAAGCTGGACCGGGGCGCGTTGCCGGAGCCGGCGATCGGGACGGGCGCGATCGTCGCGCCGGCCACCGAGAACGAGCGCCTGGTGTGCGCGGCGGTCGCGTCGGTGCTGCGGCTGGACGAGGTCGGTGTCGACCAGAACTTCTTCAGGCTCGGCGGCGACAGCATCCTGGCGATCTCGCTGCTGAGCGCGCTGCGCGACGCGGGCCTCCACCTCACGGCGACGCAGATCTTCGCGAGCCGCAACGTGGGAGCGCTCGCGGCGGCGGCCACCCGTGACGAGGTCTCCACCGTGGATCGCGGGGACGTCGCGACCGGCCCCGTCGCGGGGGCGCCCATCGTGCAGTGGCTCGGCGAGCACACGGAGGCGATCGACGGCTTCGTGCAGTCGGTGGTGCTGAACACCCCGGCCCACCTGACCGCCGGCGCCCTCGGCGAGCTGCTCGCCGCCCTGGTCAGGCGGCACGACATGCTGCGCGCCAGGCTGGTGCGCGGCGAGCGCTGGGGCTTCGACATCCCCGAGGCGGACGGGGCCGTCGCCGGGTGGGAGGAGAGCGACCGGCCGCTCGACGAGTGCGTCCGGCTCGCCACCGCCGGGCTGGCCCCCGACCACGGCGTGATGCTCCGTGCCGTCTGGCGGCGCGAGGCGCGGCAGCTCGTCCTGGTCGCGCATCACGTGGTGATCGACGGCGTGTCCTGGCGGATCCTGATGGAGGACCTGGCCACGGCGTGGCGGCAGCTCACCTCGGGGACGCCGATCCAGCTGCCCCCGGTGGGCACGTCGTTCCGGCGCTGGACTCAGTTGCTGGAGCAGGCGGCGTTCGACGCGGACCGCGACCACTTCCAGCGGCCCCTGCCGGGAGCGGACGGACCGCTGGGCAGGCGTCCGCCGTCCGCGTTCGACACCGTCGCGCGCGAGCGGACCCAGGTCGTCCCGGTCGGCCCCGAGGTCACCGCCGCGCTGCTGGGCGAGATCCCGGCGAGGTTCCACGCGGGCGTCAACGACGTGCTGCTGACCGCGCTCGCCGTCGCCCTCGCCCGGTGGCGGCGCGACCTCGGGCAGGACCAGACGTACGCGCACATCGAACTCGAGGGCCACGGCCGCGAGGGACGGTTCGTGGCGGACGCGGCCGGCTACGAGCCGGACCTGTCGCGAACGGTGGGCTGGTTCACCACGCTGTTCCCGGTGACCGTGGACCCCGGCGCGGCGGCCGATCTCACCGCCCCCGACTATTTGTCCGCGGCGCTCAAGGCGGTCAAGGAGGACCTCGCCCGGGTGCCGAGCAACGGCGTCTCCTACGGCGCCCTGCGCTACCTGACCGGCACCGGGTTCGCCGCGCCCGCCCCGCAGGTGCTGTTCAACTACCTGGGCCGCTACGACGCGGGCGTGTCCGGGGACTGGCGGCTGGCGGGCGCCACAGGGCAGCTGGGCGAGAAGCGCGACCCGGGGATGCGGCTGCCGCGTGCCCTGGAGTTCAACGCGATCGCCGAGCCCGGCGCGAGCGGCGCGTACGAGCTGCTCACCACCATCTCCTGGCCGGACGGGATGTTCGCCGAGGAGGACATCGCGACGATCGGCGAGTACTTCCGGGCGGCCCTGACCGGGCTGGCCGCGCTCGACCAGGGCGGCCACTCCCCCAGCGACTTCGCCGCGGTGGCCCTCACGCAGGCCGACGTCGACGCCCTGGACGGCCCGGCGCTGCGGGACATCCTGCCGCTGACCCCGTTGCAGGAGGGCCTGTACTTCCACTCGGTCTTCGACGACGACTCGGCGGGCAGCTACGTCGAGCAGCAGATCATGACGCTGGACGGCGACGTGGACGCCGACCGGCTCGCGGCGGCGGCCACCCGGCTGTTCGACCTGTTCCCGAACCTGGCCGCGCGTTTCGTGGCCCTCGCCGACGGCCGCGTGGTCTCGGTGCTGGAGAGCGGGGTGGAGGCGCCGTTCACCACGCTGGAGCGCCCCGGCGTCACCGAGGACGAGATCCGCGACCACGCCGAACGGGACCGCCGCGCCGGGTTCGACCTGGCCACCGGTCCGCTGATGCGCTTCACCCTCATCCGTACGGGTGCCGGTGGGAACGTGCTGGTGCAGACCGTGCACCACATCCTCGCCGACGGCTGGTCGGTGCCCCCGATGCTGCGCGCGCTGCTGGCCGAGTATCACGCGCCGTGGACCGCGTACCCGCAGGGCGGCTTCGCCGACCACGTGCGCGCGCTGGCCGCGCGCGACGACGACGAGAGCGACCGGGTGTGGCGCGATCAGCTCGCCGACCTGCCCGGCCCCTCGCTGGTCGCCGAGGGGCACACCCCGTCCGGCCGGTACGCCGAGACCGCGGTGGAGCCGGACGACGACGTCGACGCGGCCGCCCGGTCGGCGGGTGTGCCGCTGAGCGTCGCCGTGCACAGCGCGTGGGCGGTGACGCTGGGCGGCATCCTGCCGGGCAAGGATGTGGTGTTCGGCTCCACGGTGTCCGGGCGCGACGCGGACGTGCCGGGCATCAAGGACATGGTGGGCCTGCTCATCAACACGATCCCCGTACGCGTCCGGTGGGACGGCGCCACCACGGCGGGCGAGCTGCTCGCCTCGGTGCGGGACCACCAGAGCGCGGTGCTGCCGCACCAGCACGTCTCCCTGACCAGGATCGGCCGCCAGGCCGGCGGCGGGCCCCTGTTCGACACCCTGGTGGTGTTCGACGTCGCGGCCGACGTGGACGGTCTGCGCAGGCCCGGCGACGAGTTCGCCATCACCGGCATCGTGAACGAGGGCGCCCCGCACTACCCGCTGACGCTGGTGGTGGAGCGCGCACGCGACGGCCGCCCGCGCTTCAACCTGATCTACGACGGCGAGCTGCTGCGGGAGGCACGCGCCCAGGCGATCCTGCGCGCGTTCACCCAGGCGCTGACCAGCCTGCTCACCCGGCCGGACGACCTGGTGCCGGACGGCGCCGGGCAGCCCGCGCGGGTCACCCCGGCGACCTTGGGCGAGCTGTTCGACGCCGCCGCCGAGCGCGACCCGGCCGCCACCGCCGTCACCCAGTGCGGTCTCGACGGCGGCACCCGGTCGCTGACCTACGGCGAGCTGGCGGAGGCGAAGAACGAGCTGGCCGCGGCGCTGCGGGCGGCCGGGGTCGGGCCGGGTGAACGGGTCGCCGTCGCCGTCCCGCGCTCCGTCGAGCAGGTCGTCGCCCTGGTCGCGATCGTCAGCGCGGGCGGCGCGTACGTGCCGCTGGATCTGGCGTACCCGGACGAACGGCTGGAGTACGTCCTCGCCGACGCCGCCCCGCAGGTCGTGCTCGTGGACCGGGACCAGCGGGACCGCTTCACGGAGCTGGCGGCCAGGGCAGGCGTGCCGGCCCGCGTGCTCGTCCAGGGGGACGAGCTGCCGCCGGACACCACCGCGACCGAGGTGACCTGGCACGACCCGGCGTACGTGATCTACACGTCCGGATCGACCGGCAGGCCCAAGGGGGTCGTCGTCCCGCACTCCAGCGTGGTGACGCTGCTCGCGAACACCCGGCCGGACATGGACTTCGGCCCGGACGACGTGTGGGTGCAGTTCCACTCCTACTCCTTCGACTTCGCGGTGTGGGAGCTGTGGGGCGCGCTGGCGCACGGCGGTGAGCTGCTGGTGCCGGAGTACGGGCTGACCCGCTCCCCGGTCGACTTCCACCGGCTGGTCCGCGAGCGCGGAGTGACCGTGCTCAACCAGACCCCGTCGGCGTTCTACCAGTTCATGGAGGCCGACCGGCACGCCGGCGAGCCGGTCACCGCGCTGCGCCGGATCGTCTTCGGCGGCGAGGCGCTGGACCTCGGGCGGCTGCGCGGCTGGGTCGAGCGGCACGGCACGCGCTCGCCCGAGCTGGTCAACATGTACGGCATCACCGAGACCACCGTCCACGTCACCCACCGGGTGCTGACCGACGAGGACTTCGCCGCCGGCGACGGCGCCAGCCCGATCGGCGGCCCGATCCCCGGCCTGGTCACCTACCTCCTCGACGACCGGCTCCGGCCGGTGCCGCCGGGCCGGGTGGGCGCCATCTACGTCGCCGGCGACCAGGTGTCGCTCGGCTACCTGGGCAGGCCGGGGCTCACCGCGAGCCGGTTCGTGGCCGACCCGTTCGCGGGCGACGGCTCCCGCATGTACCACACGGGCGACCTCGCCCGCCGCACGCTCGACGGCGAGCTGGAGTTCGCCGGCCGCGCCGACGACCAGGTGCAGCTCAAGGGCTTCCGCATCGAGCTCGGCGAGGTGGAGTCGGCGATCAGGGAGCTCGACGGCGTGGTCGACGTGGCCGTCACCGTTGCGGGCAGCGGGGACCACCTGGTCGCGCACGTCGTGGGCCGGGTGCCCGGCGACGTCGCCGGCCTGCTGTCGGCGAAGCTGCCCGCGCACATGGTGCCGCGCCGGGTGCTTCGCGTCGAGGCGCTGCCGCTGACCGTCAACGGCAAGCTGGACCGCAAGGCCCTGAGCGAGCGCGCCGGGCGGGACGACGCTCCGGTGCCCGCGGGCGATTCCGAGCTCGCGGCGCTGGTGGGCATCTTCGCCGACGCGCTGCCCGGCTGCGAGGTGGACGCCGACACCGACTTCTTCAGGGCCGGCGGCGACAGCATCGTCATCATCACCGTGGTCAACCGGGCCAGGGCGCTCGGCCTGCCGATCACCCCACGGGACGTGTTCCTGCTCAGGACGCCGCGCGCGCTCGCCGGACACCTGGGAGCGCCCCGGGCCACGGAGCCGGTGCCCGCCTCTCATGAGGACGGTCCGCTGACGCCGACGCCGATCATCCTGCGACAGCGAGGGCTGGGCGGCTCTCTCACCCGGTTCGCCCAGGCCAGGACGCTGGTGGCGCCCGAGGGGACCGGGTTCGCGGACGTCGGACGCGCCGCCGAGGCCGTCGTGGCCGCGCACCCGGCCCTCCGGCTGCGGCTGCGCGTCGAGCACGGGGTGTGGGCGCTGCGCACCGAACCCGCCCGGCAGGTCTCCGTCGCCCGCACGGACGCGACCGACGCCACGGCCGTCGCGAACGAGGCCGCCGGACGGCTCGATCCCGAGGCCGGGGAGATGATCGCGTTCTCCTGGCTGGCGGCGAGCCGGACTCTCGTGGTCACCGTGCACCACCTCGCCGTCGACGCGGTGTCCTGGCTGGTCCTGCTGGACGACCTGGCCGCGGCCCTGCGCGGGGCGGCCCTGGCAGCGCCGACCACGTCCTACGCCGAGTACGCCGGCGCGCTGGCGGCGGGGTCCGCCCAGGCGATCGACGACCTCGGGCACTGGGTCACCACGCTCGAAGCGCCCCCGCTGCTGCCCGTGGTCGAGCGGCTGCGCGAGACCGTGGTGGAGGTCGCGCCCGAGGTGACCGCCCGCGTGACGCGTTCCGCGCCCGCCACGCTCGGCGTCGGTGTCACCGAGCTGCTGTGCGGCGCGCTGCGGACCGCGCTGACGCACGTCCAGCCCTCGCCCACCGACCTCGCGATCGAGCTGGAGCGCCACGGCCGGGTCCCGGTGCTCGAACACCACGACTACACCCGTACGGTCGGCTGGTTCACCTCCATCGCCCCCGTACGGCTCACCGCGCACACCGACCCCGTCGCGGCGGCGCGCGAGCTCGCCGAACGGCAGCCGGACGAGCGCGGGCACGTCGCCTACGGTCAGCTCAGATACCTCAACCCGCAGACGGCTCCGCTGCTGAACGCGCGCCCGCAGGTGCTGTTCAACTATCTCGGCCGGGGCAGCGAGTCCCAGGCGCTGCACATCACCGGCGGCGACCAGGGCAGCCCGTACGCCGTCGAGGTGAACGCGTGGATCGACGCCGCCACCGGTAGCCTGCGCGCGGTCTTCACCCTCGCCGAAGGCGTCCCCGACGAGCTCACGGAGCACTGGCGGCGCGCCGTGGAGCGGATCGCGGACGCCGCCGCGACCGCCGAGTGGACGGCGCCGGTCACCCCGCTCCAGAGAGGCCTGTTCTTCCAGGCCCAGCTGGCGGGCCCGGCCGGGCACTATGTCGCCCAGAACTACTTCACCTTCGACCGGCGGCTGGACACCGGCGCCCTGGCCGAGGCGATGGCGTACGTGATCGCGCGGCACCCGGTCGTGGGCGCCGGCTTCACCACCGACGCCGCCGGCGACCCGGTCCAGGTCCTCGCGGCCGGTCGGCGGGTCGACGTCCGCACGGTCGCGCTGTCGACGGACACTGAAACGGACTCAGCGGTCGAGGCCCTGCGCGCCCGGGACCGCGACACGGGCTTCGACCCGGGTGAGCCGCCGCTGATCCGGCTGACCGTGGTGCGCCTGCCCGGCGGCCGCGACGGCCTGCTGCTGAGCTACCACCTGCTGCTGTGGGACGGCTGGTCCCGCGAGATCGTGCTGCGGGACCTGTTCGACGCCTATCAGGCCGTCCTCGCGGGACAGCCACTGGACCCGGTCCCGGCCACGCCGAGCTTCGAGAGCCACGCCCGGGCGCTCGCCGCCAGGGACCTCGCCGCGTCGGAACGCTTCTGGGCCGGGCACCTGACCGGTCTCCCCGGCCCGACGCTGCTCGCCGGGCCGTCGCCGTCGCTGCCGGACGAACTGCCGAGCGCCCTCGTACGCACGCTCTCCCCCGGGCAGTCGGACCTGCTGCGGGAGGCGGCCAGGACCCACGGCGTCACGCTGAACTCGGTGCTGACCGGCGCGTTCGGCCTGCTGCTTGGCACGCACACGGGCCGGAGCGACGCCGTGTTCGGCGTGACCGTCTCCGGCCGGGAGGGTGAAGGCCTGTCCGACATCGTCGGCGTGCTGCTCAACACCGTCCCCATGTGGACGCGGGCCCGGCCGGACGACACGGTACGGGAGTATCTGTCCGCCGTGCAGGCGGCCAGGGTCGCGGCGATGGAGCACGAGCACCTGGGACTCGGCGAGATCCAGCGGGCCAGCGGGCACGACACCCTGTTCGACAACCTGTTCGTGCTCCAGAACTTCCTGGACCTGGACGCGCTCGCCACGATGAACGCCCGGCACGGCATCACCGAGGTGCGCGCCGAGGACTCCACCCACTACCCGTTCACCTGGGTCGTCACGCCGGGCGACCGGCTCACGATCAAGCTGGAGCACCGCGACGACGACGGGGAGCGCGCCCGCCGTCTCCTGGACGACTACGTGCGCGTGCTCGAGGGGCTGGCCCGCTCGACCGGGCCGGTGGGCGCGCTGCGGGGGCTGGGGCCGGAGCCCGAGCCGGCCGTACGCACGGACGTCGGCACGGACACCGTGGTCGACCGGTTCGACCAGGCGGCGGACGGCGGCCCGCAGCGGGTCGCGCTCGTCGCCCACGGCCGGACCATGACCTTCGCCCAGCTCAGGGACCGCAGCCGCGCGGTGGCGGGGGTGCTCGCCCGGCGCGGCATCGGCCCCGAGACGACCGTGGGCCTGGCGATCCCGCGCTCCCTCGACTCGATCGTGGCGCTGTTCGCCGTGCTGCGCGTCGGCGCCGCGTACGTGCCGCTGGAGCTGGACCACCCGGACGAGCGGATCGCCGCGATCGTCGCGGACGCCCGCCCGGACGTGATCCTCACCGTGAGCGCGGTCGCTCCCCGGCTGACCGGCGACCTGATCGAGCTGGACCGCCCTCTGCCCGAGGCCGAGCCGTTCACGACGTTCGCGCCGGGCGACCCGGACCGCCTGCGGCACCCGGCGTACACCATCTACACCTCCGGATCGACCGGGAAGCCCAAGGGCGTGGTGACCGGGTACGCCGGGCTGACCAACATGCTGATCAACCACCAGCGCCGGATCTTCGAGCCGGTGCTGGCGCGGCACGGGCACCGGGTCTTCCGGATCGCGCACACCGTGTCGTTCGCGTTCGACATGTCGTGGGAGGAGCTGCTGTGGCTCGCCGACGGCCACGAGGTGCACATCTGCGACGAGGAGCTGCGGCGCGACGCGCCCCGCCTGGTCGAGTACTGCCTCGAGCACGGGATCGACGTCATCAACGTGACCCCCACCTACGCGCAGCAACTGGTGGCCGAAGGGCTGCTCGACGACCCCGTACGGCGGCCCGCGCTGGTGCTGCTGGGCGGCGAGGCGGTCACCCCGGCGCTGTGGCGCCGGCTCGCCGAAACCGAGGGGACGGTCGGCTACAACCTGTACGGACCCACCGAGTACACCATCAACACCCTCGGCGTCGGCACCTTCGAGTGCCAGGACCCGGTGGTCGGCGTGGCGATCGACAACACCGACGTGTACGTGCTGGATCCGTGGCTGCGGCCCGTGCCGGACGGCGTGCCCGGCGAGCTGTACGTGTCGGGCGTCGGCATCGCGCGCGGCTACCTCGGGCAGCCCGCCCAGACCGCGCACCGGTTCGTCGCCTGCCCGTACGGCGAGCCCGGCGAGCGCATGTACCGCACCGGGGACCTCGTGGTCCGGCGGCCCGACGGGAACCTGATGTACCTGGGCCGCACCGACCAGCAGGTCAAGATCCGCGGGCACAGGGTCGAGCCGGGCGAGGTCGAGGCCGCGTTCGAGGCGCACCCGGCGGTGCGGTTCGCCGCCGCGGTCGCCCAGCCGGACCCGCAGGTCGACGGCGCGTACCGGCTGGCCGCCTACCTCGTGCTAAGCGATTCCGACCTCGCGACCGTCGCCGCCGAGGTGGGCGCCGGGCTGCCGGACTTCCTGCGCCCCACGCACTACGCCCAGGTCGACGCCATCCCGCTGACCGTGAACGGGAAGGCCGACGCCAAGGCGCTGCCGGAGGCCAGGCCGCTGGGCGCGCTGACCACGGCGGGCGAGCGCGGCCCGGCGACCGGGACCGAGAGCGTGGTGTGCGAGTTCTTCGCCGAGGCGCTGGACCTGGACGACGACGAGGTGAGCGCGGTGAGCGACTTCATGTCCCTCGGCGGGCACTCCATGCTGGCGGTGCGGCTGATCGGGCTGCTCCGCCGCGAGTACGGCCCCGTGATCACCATTCGTGACCTGTTCGCCCTGCGGACCCCCGAAGCGATTGCCCGGCACCTCGATGACAACTCCTGACCGTACGGGGTCCGGCATCCTGCGGACCGCACTGCGACGCAACGCGGGCGCCATGGCCTGGGGCACCGTCCTCATGGGCATGTACCAGGCCGGCGAGACCGCCTTCCCCATCGCGCTCGGCCTGATCGTCGAGCACACGATGCGCGAGCGCGGCCTCGGCTCGCTCGCGGTGTCGATCGCCGCGCTGGCCGTGATCATCACGACCGTGTCGCTGTCGTGGCGGTTCGGGATGCGCATCCTGCAGAAGGCCAACACGACCGAGGCGCACCGCTGGCGGGTGCGGGTCGCGGCCTGCGGGCTCCAGCCCGTGGCCAGGGACGTCGACCTCAAGTCCGGCGAGGTCCTGACCATCGCCACCGAGGACGCCGACCAGACCGCCGACATCATCGAGGTGGTGCCGCTGCTGGTCAGCTCACTGGTCGCGGTGCTGATCACGGCGGTCGCCCTGGGCACGGCCAACGTGTGGCTCGGCCTGCTCGTGATCGTGGGAACCGTCGCCATCCTGTCGATCCTGAGCGTGCTGTCCAGGCGGATCGGCGCCAGTACCCGCGAGCAGCAGGCCAGGGTGGCGCGGGCGGGCGCGAAGGTCGCCGACCTGATCACCGGGCTGCGGCCGCTGCACGGCTTCGGCGGCACCCACGCGGCGTTCCTGTCCTACCGGAAGGTCAGCACGGAGGCGAAGAGCCAGGCCGTCACCGTCGCCAAGGTGAACGGCGCGTACGCCGGCGCCGCGCAGACCCTCAACGCCATCCTCGCCACCGCGGTGACCCTGGCGGCGGGGTGGCTGGCGTTCGACGGCCGGATCACCATCGGGCAGCTCGTCATGGCCGTGGGGCTGGCGCAGTTCATCATGGAACCGCTCAAGCTGTTCTCGGAGATGCCGAAGTACGTGATGATCGCGCGCGCGTCGGCCGAGCGGATGGCGCTGGTGCTGGCCGCGCCCGCGGTGATGACCCCGGGGCCGGAGCGCCCGTCCGCGGGCGGGGACCTGGAGGTCGACGGCGTCCGGTACGGGGCGCTGCGCGAGCTGAAGTTCCACGTGTCGGCCGGGGAGTTCGTGGCGATCGCCGCCTACCAGGCGCGCGCGGCGGCCGATCTCGTGTCGATCCTGGCCGTGAACGTCCCGCCCGGCGCGTACGAGGGCGTGGTGCGGGTCAGCGGGCGGGAGGCGGCGGACCTGGCGATCGAGGCGGTCCGCGAGCGCATGCTGGTGAACCCGTACGACGGGGAGATCTTCGCGGGCACCCTCCGCACGAACATCGACCCGGCGGGCACCGGCCGCATGGTCCCCGAAGCCGTCGAGGCGTCCATGCTGGTCGACGTCGTGGCCCTCCACCCCGAAGGGCTCGACTACGGCGTCCGCGACCGCGGCGCCAACCTCTCCGGCGGGCAGCGCCAACGGCTGTCGCTGGCCCGCGCACTGGCCGCCGACGCCGACATCCTCGTCCTGCACGACCCGACGACGGCCGTCGACGCGGTCACCGAGCAGCTCATCGCGCGCAACGTCGCGGAGCTGCGCCGGGGCCGCACCACCGTCGTGATCACCAGCAGCCCGGCCCTCCTCGACGCCGCCGACCGGGTCCTCGTCCTGGACGACGGCGTCATCACGGCGGAGGACACCCATCGCAACCTGCTCACCACCGACGAGAACTACCGCCTGGCCGTGGCCCGGTGAACCCAGAAGGGATCAAACATGACCACCAACCCGTTCGACGACGCCGACGGCCGCTTCCTGGTCCTGGTCAACGCCGAGAACCAGCACTCCCTGTGGCCCTCCTTCGCCGAGGTCCCCGCCGGCTGGACCGTCGTCCTCCCCGAGAGCAGCCGCGCCGCCTGCCTGGACTACATCGAGCGGCACTGGACCGACCTGCGCCCGCGTTCGCTGGCCGAGAGGCTCAGCTGAGCACGCAGCTGACCTGGGGCGGCGTGTTGGTCGCGTTGTTCCAGGTCGCGTTGAAGCCGAACGCGGTGGACGCGCCGACCGGCAGGCTGCCGTTGTAGGCGGCGTTCCGCGCCGTGACGGTGGCGCCGTTCTGCGTGATTGCGGCGTTCCACGATTCGCGGACCTGCTGCCCGTCGGCGAAGGTGAGGGTCGTCGTCCAGGCGGAGGCCGCGCGCGTGGAGGTGTTCTTCACGGTGACCTCGGCCTGGAAGGCGCCGCCCCACTGGGAGATCACCCGGTAGGCGGCGGTGCACCGGCCGTCACCGGGCGTCGGGGTCGGGGTCGGCGTTGGGGTCGGCGTTGGGGTCGGCGTTGGGGTCGGGGTCGGGGTGGGCGTGGTCGGCGGGATCACGCCGTCGAGCACCCGCGCGAGGGCCGGGTACCAGCGGTCGGCCATCTTCTGGAAGCCGGCGTCGTTGGGGTGCACCCCGTCGCCGGTGTCCGTGGCCGTGTTGAAGCCGGTCCACTGGTCCACGACGACGATGGGCGACTGCGCGGTCGTGAGGCCGGCGGCCCAGCCCGGGATCGCGTTGTCGAGCGCCGTCACGCCGGACGCGCAGGTGGGGCAGCCGGACGGGTTCATGGGGATGATCTGCGCCACAATGATCTTCATGGTGGGGTTGCTCGCGCGCATCTGACCGACCAGCTTCGTGTACGCGGCCAGAACGGTGCTGGTCGGGATGAAGCCGCCCCACATGTCGTTGGTGCCCAGGTGCATGAGGACGATGTCGGGCCTGACCGCGGCCAGCCACGGCGGCAACTGGTTCTGGTCGGCGATGCCGGTGGCGGAGTAGCCGCCGTGGCCCTCGTGGTCGCCGTCGTAGGTGTAGCCGTAGTTGCAGCCGCCGTCGGGGTCGCTGCCGACGAAGTCGATGCCGGTGTACCCGGTCGTCTGCAGGCGGTGCCAGAGCATGGCGCGCCAGCAGCCGGGTCCGGCGGTGATGGAGTCGCCGAGCGGCATGATGCGCACGGGCGCCGCCGCCGACGTGGCGGGCAGGGCGGCCCCGAGGATGATCGCCAGCAGGAGCGCGGCGAGCAGGGCGTACAGGTGGGATCGGCGAAGCATCGAGTGACTCCCCGTGTGCGGGCGGCCCAGCCCGCCTGGCAGCGGGCCGGGCCGGGGGTTTCTACCGGGATGCGGGCCAGTGCTCCCGCCTTGAGGCGGGAGGTGAAGGCCTACGCGTGAGTGCCCCCTGGGTCGCGAGCGTGCCTTTGACCGTAACTTCTTGCACCCTCTCGGCCACTGTGGGTATGGTTCGAGTGATCGAACGGGAAGGCGATAGCCAAGCCCATCGGGAGATCGTGTCCTTGTCGGTACAGCTAGGCCGCCGGAACGGCGGTGACAGCGCGTGGAGACTCGGGGTTGCCCAGGTCGGTGAAGCGCGAACCCCCGCACTTGAGGGTGACGGGAAGAATCTCCACTGTTAACGGTGGAGAGGAGTTCAAGAGTAGGGGTTCTGGGTGAGCAGGTGTGCCTTGAAGCCCTCGCCGTACGTGCTGGTCGGGGTGCCGTTGTAGTCGGTGATGAGGACGTTGCCCTGGCTGCAGCCCCACGGGTTCCAGGTCCAGGCGGTGTATCCGACGCCGTGCGCGTCGGCCCAGGCCATCACCTGGTCGATGTAGTCGTGGGCGCAGGAGTTCTGCCCGATCTCGCCGGCGTGCACGGGCACCTGCGCGGCCACGGCGCCGACCTGGCTGTTCCAGCAGGAGACGTTGGAGCAGGTGTTGAAGTTGTACGTGTGCCAGGCGGCCATGAGGTTGCCGGCCGGGTCGGTCGGCTTGTAGGTCAGCCACTGGCTCAGGTCGTTGGACCAGGCCAGGCCGCCGAGCATGATCACGTTGGTGGCGCCGGTGGCGCGTACGGCGTTGACCAGCGACTGCATGCCGGCCACCTGGTAGCTGATGCCGGTGCAGGTGCCGCCGTCGCGCCAGCAGGTCCAGCCGGCGGTCGCGTTCCAGTTCGCCGCGGCGTCCGGGTAGGGCTCGTTGAACAGGTCGAAGACGACCGCGTTGTTGCCCTTGAACGCGTTGGCCACGCCGGTCCAGAACGTGGGCGCGTACTGCGCGTCGGGCATCGGCTTCTGGCAGGTCGCCGCGGTGTCGGAGCAGCCGGCGCCCTGACCGGTGTACTGGCCGTAGTTCCAGTGCATCTCCACGATCGGCGTGACGCCGTTGTTCACCAGCAGGTTCACGTAGTCCTTGACGTTCTGCTGGTACGCGGCGCCGCTGGGCGAACCGTTGGTGCCGATCCAGCACTCCTCGTTCAGCGGGATCCGGACCGCGTGGATGTTCCACGCCTTCATGGCGTCGATCGAGGCCTTGTCCACCGGGCCGCTGTCCCACATGCCCTTGCCCTGCACGCAGGCGAACTCGCCGCTGGCCCGGTTGACGCCGAGCAGCCGGTAGGTGTTGCCGTTGCCGGCGACCAGCTTGTTCCCGGAGACGCGCAGGATCGGCGCCGGGAGGTTGGTGCCGTCGTCGTCATCGGCCTCGGTGGCGTTGACCGTGACCGTGGTCAGGCCGGAGGAGGCGACGCTGATGGGCCGGGTGCCGTTGAGCCGGTCGGTGTCCTGTGCCGCGCGGAGCGTCACGGTCTGCGGGGTGCTCCAGTTGGCCGTGGTGAAGGTCAGGGAGGCGCCGGCGCTCACGGTGATGTCGCTGTCGCCGGTGCCCGCGGTGCTGGTGACCGTCACGTTGCCGGTCGGCTGGGACTGCAGGCGGACCGTGTAGCTCGCGGTCCCGCCCTCGGGCACGCTCACGCTGGTCGAGGAGACCACCAGAGCCTGCTGCTGCGGGCCTCCGTTGCCGTTGCCGACGCACGAGACGCTGGGCGGCGGGTTGTTGGCGCCGGTGTACGTGCCGTTGAAGCCGACGGTCCACGTCGCCCCGGTGGGCTTGGCGGCGTTGTAGGTGGTCGGGTTGACGGTGACGGCCGCACCCGCCGGGGTGGGTGTGGCCGGGGTCGGCACGCCCTCCCACATCTGGGTGATCACCTGGTTGTCGGGGAAGTCGAAGCTCAACGACCACTTGGTCAACGGGTCACCGGTGTTGGTGACGTTGATGTTGGCGCCGAAGGCGCTGCCGTTGTCCCAGACCTTGGAGTAGGTGGCCGAACACGACGCGGCGGCCTCGGCAGCGGTCTGCGCGGCGGCGAGACCGAATCCGGCGAGCAGCACGGCGGCCGCGGCCGACAAGGCTCTGCGCCACGAGTTCCGGTGAATGGACATGGGGGTTCTCCGTGACTTTATGAATGGGAGCGCTCCCAAACGTTCTTCCCGACGAGTCCGCTGCGCAAGAACGCGCCCGGTGCCGGGGACAGGGCAGCCGCGCCGACCTTGAATAAGGCGGCGAACGCTGCTGAAACTTTCATCCTGACCGGTGGGGATACAGTGTGATCTCATGAGCGGCGAGCGTTGGCTGCGCGTGCCGGTCGGGGACGAGGCTGCCCGGTGGCGCACGGTCGGCTCTTGCCGCACCGTCCTCCCGGTGGCGCGTACGGTGACCTCGGCCGGCCGGCTGCTGGAGATCCTGCCGGTTGTTCCGGTCCGACCCTCGCGTGCGGGTGGTGTTCACGGTCGCGGCCGGCTCGGCCTTCGACGACGGCGCGGTGACTACCTGCGCGGCGTCCAGGCGCGGACCGTGCCCTGGTCGCAGGCCGTGGAGACGCCGTTCCACCTCGCCGCCCCGGGCTGAAGCCCCCGCTGTGGGTGGTGCCGCACGGTGCCGGGTACAACCGGCTCCTCAGCCCGGCGGACGGCCCCGAGAGCGGGGTCTCGGGGCTGGCGCGGCGCCAGCTCGTCCACGAGGGCAGGATCGTGCCGGCGGCCATCGCCCTGTCGCATCACGAGCAACTGTCACGGCTGGAGCGGGACTGCCCGGAGGCGGTCGCGCGGGCCGTGGTGGTCGGTGACCTGGTGTTCGACCGGATCCGGGCCAATCTCGCCCGGCGTGACCGCTACCGGCGGGCTCTGGGGGTGGGCCCGCACCGCAAGCTGGTGCTGGTCAGCTCGACGTGGGGCGCGCATTCCCTGCTCGGCGCGAACGGCGACCTCGCGGCCCGGCTGGTGGCCGAGCTCCCCGTCGACGAATACCAGGTCGTGCTGGCGGCACACCCCAACGCCTGGTTCGGCCACGGCGGCCTGCAGCTACGCCTGTGGCTGGCCGACGCCCGCGACGGCGGCCTGCTGGTGCTCCCGCCGCAGCAGGGCTGGCAGGCCGCGCTCGTGGCGTCGGACGTCATCGTGGGCGATCACGGCTCCGTCACCTTCTACGGCGCCGCCCTGGGCCGCCCGGCGCTCCTGGCCTCCTCCGGACGCGAGGCCGAGGAGCTCGACCCCGGCTCCCCCACGGCCCTGCTGTCCGGGACCCTGCCCCGGCTGGACCCGGCCGGAGCCGTCCTGCCGCAGATCGAGCAGGTCATGGCGGCCCACGGTCCGCACGACGACGTGACTAGACGTACCCTCGGCATGCCCGGCCAGGCGGACGGCCTGCTGCGGCGCCTGGCGTACCGGATGATGGAGCTGCCCGAGCCCGCCGCGCCCGCGACCGCCCGGCCACTCGCCGAGCCGCTGCCCGAGCGCGGCGAGGTGCTCTCCTTCGAGGTGGAGGCGGTGGTCGGCGGCGACTGCGTGACCGTCCGCCGATATCCCGCCGTCCTGGAGCGCCGACCCGGCGACCAGGTGCGTGACCCGCATCTGGTCGTGGACGCCGAGGAGGTGAACCCGCGGCTGCTGGAGAACGCCGCGATCGTGGTCGGCCGGGAAACGCGGCCGGGCTGGGCTCAGGAGACGCTGCGACGCTACCCCGGCTGCTTCATGGCGGCCGAGATCGTCGGCGACCGGTCGGTCGACCTGACGTTGAGGGACGGAGAACGGCTACGGGTCGGCACCACGCCGGCCAGCGGCGGCGATCCTGACCTCCGCTGCCTGCCGTCCGCGGTGTACGGCTGGCTCGTGCGGGGCCGGAGCCAGGAGGATCTCCGCTCCGGGATCACCGTCCGGGTGGGCGACCGGCAGGTGGTCGTCAACTGTGACGCCTGAGATCAGGGTCGGTCCACGGCGGCCAGGCGGGCGCGCAACGTCTCGGCCCTGGGCAGGTTGCCCGAGGCCAGGCAGACCGTCAGGGCCCGCCGCAGGCAGTCCGCCGCCTCCTCGCGGTCGCCGCCGTCCTCGGCCAGCTCCGCCAGGAGCTCCCACGCCTGGGTCTCCTTCACCGGCACCCGGCACTCGCGCGTGATCTCCGCGGCGGTCCGCGCCGACCGGATCGCGTCGGCACGGCGTCCGAGCCCGCGTTGGGCCCTGGCCAGCTCCAGGTGGATCCGCCCCTGGCTGAGCGCGTCTCCGGCGGCGACCATGAGGGGCAGGGCGCGGCCGAGGGCGGCCGCCGCTTCCCCGTGCCGGCCGGCGTCCAGGTGAGCGAGCCCGAGGTGGTACTGCTGCATGCCGACCCCTCGGCCGTTGCCCGCCCGCTCGTGGATGACCGAGGCCGCGGCGAAGCTCTCGGCGGCGGCGTCGGGCTCCGCCTGGACGAGGGCGGCCCGGCCCAGCGACTCCAGG
Source organism: Nonomuraea sp. NPDC003707 (assembly GCF_053587055.1). NCBI lineage: Bacteria > Bacillati > Actinomycetota > Actinomycetes > Streptosporangiales > Streptosporangiaceae > Nonomuraea > Nonomuraea sp. NPDC003707. Next base: position 138,682 of record NZ_JBSFNK010000030.1, read on the forward strand.
ATCACCGCCTCCATCCTCGGGTCGCCGGACGCGCGGGCCGCTCGCCGGGCCCGTACGAGCTGATCCCGAGCCTGGTCGAGCTCACCGAGCATCAGCTGGGCACGCGCCAACTGGTTGCGCATCCTGGCCTCCACGGCGGGAGCCTCCAGGCGGAGCGCGGCTTCCACCCCCAGAGCGTTGGCCTCGGCGCAGTCGGCGTGATAGCCGCGATCGTGGTGCAGCGGCCAGAGCGCTTCGGCCAGCTGCCAGACGATCTCGTCCCACTCGCGCGCGGCGGCGGCGCGCAGCACCGCCAGCAGGTCGGCGCGTTCGGCGTCGAGCCAGTCGAGGGCTTCACCGCGCGAGGCGAACGACCACCCCGCGCGCTCGCTATGGTCGGCCAGCCGCAACCGCCTGCCCATCGCGGCGTCGGCGGCGGCCGCCCCGGCCAGATACCACTCCGCCGCCCGCCGCAGCGCCGACTCCCGCGCCTCGGGCGGCTCCGCGCTGCGCGCACGACGGGCCGCGTGCAGGCGGACGAGGTCGTGCATCCGGTAACGGTCCTGCGCGAACTCCTCCACCAGATGCGCGTCGAGCAGCAGGTCCAGCGCCTGATCCGGCTCGTCGTCCAGCACGGCGGCGGCCAGCCCCGGGCTGAACGCGCTGCCGGGCAGCACGCCGAGCAGCCGGTAGAGCCGGGCGGCGCCTTCCGGCAATCCCTCATAGACAGCCTCGAAGAACGCGTCCATGGACACCCCGCCCTCCGTGGCCGCCCGGTCGAGACGCCGTCCGGCCTCGGCCAGGTCGCGGATCAGCCGCTCGACCGACCACGCCGGGTGCCGCAGCAGCTGCGCGCCGGCCATCCGCAGGGCGATCGGCAGCCCGCCGCACAGCCGCACCAGCTCGACGGCGTGCGTACGCTGCCCGCCGACTCGTTCCTCCCCGAGCATCCCGGTCAGCAGCCGCAGCCCCTGCTCGGCATCCAGCGGGCCGACCGTGACGGGCACCGCGCCCTCGGCGAGCAGCCCGCGCAGCTGACGGTGGCTGGTCACCACCACGGCGCTGCCGGGCGAGGCCGGGCACAGCGGCGTCACCTCCGCGGCGTGCTCCGCGCCGTCCACCAGCACGAGCAGCCGCGACCCCGCCGTCATCGAGCGGAACATCGCCGCCCGCTCCGGCAGCCCCTCCGGGATCCAGCTCTCGTGGACGCCGAGCGCCCGCAGGAAGGCGGCGAGGGCGTCGCTCACCCCGGTCGCCCCGCCGTGCCGCAACGCTCCGAGATCCACGTAGAGCTGGCCGTCGCCGAAGCGCTCCCGCGCCTGGTGGGCCCAGCGCCGCCCGACGGCGCTCGTGCCGACTCCCTTCAGCCCGCAGACGACCGCCACGGCGGGCCCGTCGGCGAGGTGCCGGTCGAGCAACGACAGCTCGAGCGTCCTGTTGACGAAGCCGGGCGGCTCCGCGGGCACCTGCCGGGGGACCCGGACGGGAGCGGCGGGCATGGCGGGCGCTGCGGCGATGTTGATGACACCGACGTCCGCGGCCTGCACCACCGCACCGGTCACCTGCCCGGAGAGCTCATTGCGGACAATTCCGCCCCCTTCGGCGCTCACCACGCCCGCCTCGCCCATGAACGCTCTTCGCCGGTCACGATTCAGGAGTGTTCCCCGTCGGCCGGGACTCTCGGATACGCACAGGGAAGCCATAACCGATCGGCATGAGTGCCCGTGCCGTGCGCGCTCGGCCCCGGTGTGGATCTACGCTCGAAGGACACCTCTCACACGCGAAAGAGGAGCGATGGATCCGAGTGTCATCGCCACCCTGACGGCGGTGGTCTCCGCCATCGTCGGAGGCGCCGCGGGCGAGGCCGGCAAGAGCGCGTGGGGCTCGCTGACGGCCCTCGTGCGGCGGCGGTTCGGCACGGATGCCGCCGTCACGGCCGCCTTGGAGCAGGCTGACACGAGGTCACCGGAGGAGACGACGCGGGTCCTGGTGGACCACGCGCACGCGGACGCCGAGTTCCAGCGATCGCTGGCTGACTGGGCCGGTGAGACGGCCCGGCTCCTTCAGTACAAGCACGACGTCAGCAACACCATCGGCGGCGACGCGCGCATCACCGGCACGGTCATCCAGGCCGGTGACATCTCCGGCTCCATCAACATCGGCACGCCAGGTCCGCCCGACCGGCGGTGAGGACGTAGGGGCAGAGGCGAGGCCTCAGGCCCGCGGGGCGGTGGCGGACGTGGCGGCCCATGGGGCATACTGAGTCCGCCCGACCATGATCATTAACCCGATTAAGGGCCGATCCGGCATTCCCGCACTTCTCATCCCCGCGTAAGGAAGAAATGTCCGATCAGGAAATCAATCGGCGTACATTCTTGACCTCGGCGGCGGCAGCCGGCGGCATGGGCCTGGGGCTTTCACTCATCCCCGCCGACGCCCAGGCAGCCGCTACCCGCGCCGGCCGTAGCGCGGCCACCTGGGAGAATCTCGTCGAGAAAACCTCCTTCAACAGTCAAACGGCCTTCAACGCGGCGTGGAATTACCTTTATCCCTGGGACAGCGACCCCGACACCCACAATGGCGCCGCGCGCATGGAGGCCGCCCAGGTCTCCCTCAGCCAAGGCGTACTGACCTTGACGGCGACCAGGCTGTCCACCTCGCCCGGGACGAGCCCGCAGCCCCCGCACGCCCCCCTGTGGTACCGCTCCGGGGCCATCCACGCCAAGCAGCAGATCATCGTCAACGACCAGTTCCCCGAGTACGACATCGAGGGCGAGTTCCGGACGCAGACCGGGCCGGGCATCTGGCCGGCTTTCTGGACCACCGGCACCTGGCCGGAATGGCCGCCGGAGACCGACATCCTGGAATACGTCGGCGTCAACGAGCAGGGCAAGGCCGTCAACTTCTTCAACACGTACTACAAGACAGCCGGCGGAGCGACCTACCAGCGTTCCGAGATGCCCGTCGACAACCCCGACGGGTTTCACAAATATCGGGTCTGGATGTACAAGAGCGGCGACGACGTCAAGCTCGACTACTACTTCGACGGAAATTACGTGGACACCCACACCGGCTACGGCTGGGCCGGTGTCGCGCAGACGCTCATCATCAACCTGCAGATGGGCTCCTACGCCTCCAACATCGAGGAGGGCGACGCCGGCTGGGCCGACCAGCGGCCCGGTCCCGACGGCGACACCTTCTTCCGCGCCCGCAACGTGTGGTTCGGGCGGACGCGCGCCTGGTGACAGCCGGGCCGTCACAGGTTTCGGCCGCTGTCAGCGGGAATGTGGGCCGCGAGAGGAGGCTCGCATGAACACGCAGCAAGATGTGATCGAGGTCCTGGTCACCGACCACCGTGAGGTCGAGCGGATGTTCTCCGAGCTCGACCACATGAGGGGTGCGATCGGCGAGGAGCCCAAGACTCTGACCGAGCAGGTGGTCATCGAACTGGTACGGCACTCGGTCGCCGAGGAGCAATACCTGTACCCGGCCGTCCGCGAGCACGTCTCAGGCGGCGCCAAGCTGGCCGATCAGGAGATCTCCGAGCACGCCGACGCCGAGGAGACCATGAAGCGGCTCGAAGGGCTGGAGCCGGGCGACGCCGAGTTCTGGCCCACCACGGACCTGCTGATGAGCCAGATCCGCGCCCACGTCCGCGAAGAGGAGAACGATCTGTTCCCGCGGTTGCGCGAGGCCTGCGCGCCCGAGGAGCTGAGGGAACTCGGGGCCAAGGTGCAGCGGGCCAAGAAGACGGCTCCCACCCGGCCGCATCCGTCGGCGCCCGACACCCCTCCGGCCAACAAGCTGCCGGCGGCGGGGACGGGGCTGGTGGATCGCATCCGCGACGCCCTCACCGGCCGGGGCCGCTCCTGAAGTGAATCCGTCCCCAGGCCCGTCGGCCTGGGGACGGTATCTCGCCGGCGGGAGAGCGTCCCCTGAGCCGGGTCAGCGGTCCTCGGGGAGGAGTGTGCCGAGCGGCCCGAGGTCGAGGTTCAGGTCGGCCGGAGACAGGTCGAAGCGCTCGCACAGCTCCGTCATGGCCTCCTCGAGCCGCATCAACGTCACGCCCAGCACCTCGACCTGCTCGTCCGACAGGTCGCCCTGCTCCATCCGCCGCACGCACTGCCGCTCCACCAGCTGGCGCACGAGCTCGACCAGGGTGAGGACGAGGCACGACAGGTCACGTTCGACCGCTTCCCGGTCGGCTTCGATGCGCAGGCGGCTGGATCGCGCCTCCCGAACCCGGGTGGCCGGCTCATCTCCAGAGCTCGCCATCGACGCCCCCGAAAGTGTCGGATTCGCGCACCGACATGATCAGCGCGCGGACGGAGATGCGTACCAGGTCGATGTCCGCGATGGACAGGACGAGATCTCCGCTCACCACAACGCCGCCGGCCAGCAGCCGGTCCAGCAGGTCGACCAGCGCCACCCGCTCCGCCGGCAGGCGCTCCTCCGCGGCCAGGACGGCGCCGCGCGGTGGCGCGTCGTGGGTCATCGCGGGCCTCCCTCCTCCAGAACCGTGAACGAGTAGGGCGCCCAGGGGCCGGTGAGCTCCAGCTCGATCCCCTGCCCGCGCAGGTCGTCCAGGGTCCGCGCGAACTCCTCGGCGCGCTCCTCGTCGACCAGGTAGGCGCCGTTGAGGACCATCCACTCGTCCCTGCCGGAAAGCTGCGGGTCCTGCGCCCGATGCCGCCGGCTCGCGACCGCGACGCACCTGAGGACGTCGTGGATGCGCTCGGCCCGCGCCCCCGCGTCCCGCCACGACTCCTCGCGGGTGCGCAGGCTCGCCTGGCGCCGCTTGAGGTAGGCGGTGCCGGGACTGGCCGGCTCCTGGTCGCTCGTCTCGGGCGCCACCGGGGCGGTCGCGGTCTTCACCACGTACGCCTTCACCCCCCATTCCTGCCGGCCCGCGACGCGGGTGAGCGTGTCGGCGAAGTCGTCGTGCCGTTCCTCCAGCAGGCGGCGGACCTGCTCCTCGCCGCTGTAGACCGTGACGAGGCGCACCGGCGCGACCGGCCCCAGCCGCGCCACCGCCTCCACCACGCGGTGGTGGGCGTGGGCGGTCGCGCCCAGCCAGTCGAGGTCCTCCATGGATCGCCGCAGCGGCTCCTCGCCGAACTGGTCCAGCGGGACGGTGCTCACGTACGCGACCAGGCCGGACTCGGCGATGGCCCGCACGTCCCGGCCGGCCACCCCCTTCAGGCCCTCCGGGCAGGGGACGGCCACGTCGCTCGCCACGGCGTAGAGATACGTACCGGCGTCATCCACCGCGCTGTCCCCTTCTGACCGGCCGCTCCTCGACCTCCTCGACCTCGATCTCGCCCTCGATCGGCTCGATGGCACGGCGCCGCGGCCGGCCCTCCTCCAGGGCCGCGATCCGGTCGCGCAGCCGGCGGTTCTCCTCGACGAGGGCCTTGTCCTTGCCGGTGAGCCAGGGATCGTGCTCCCACCAGTCGATGCCCATCTCCCTGGCGGTGTCGACCGAGGCGATGATCAGCCGCAGCTTGATCGTGAGCAGCTCGATGTCCAGCAGGTTCACGCGGATGTCCCCGGCGATCACCACGCCCCGGTCGAGGACCCGTTCGAGGATGTCGCCCAGGTTGGCCGGTTCGCGACCCGAGGACACCGAGGACGGGTAGGACTGGCGTCCCACGACCCCCGGCCGGTACTGCTCGGTCATCGCGACTCCTCCACGTAGTCGCCGCTGCCACGCCGGTAACGCCGCAGCCTCCGGTAGGAGAGCAGATCGCCCTCCGTGTCCAGCTCGGCCTCGTAGAGTGCGAGGATGTCGCCGGAGGAAGGGACGCGGCGGTCCTCGACGACCTCGACGTTGACCAGCCACCCGTCGTCCTCGGGTTTCACCCGGGTCACGCCCTCCGTCTCCCTGCCGGTCAGGTCCGCGATGTGCTGCAACCCGAACCCGCCCGCGGTCACGGCGGACAGGCCACGAGGGCGGCGCTTCGGCCGTTCGGCGGTGTCGCGGGCGGGGTCTCTCGAACGCGCCAGCGGCGGAACCCCCTCCTCGCGAGACCTTCGCCTCTCAGGCACAGGATCACCTCCCCTCGTCCCGCCGCGCCGGCTCGACCGGACCGGGGCCGCCCATCATCCCCTGCAGGACCTCCTGCGTCTCCAGGGCCTCCTCCTCGGAGATCAGGCCGGCGGCCCGGGACTCCTCGATCTCCTCCAGCCGGTGCCTGACCACCGTCGGATCGCGCAGCTCGCGCTCGACCTCTTCCTGGATCAGCTCACCGAGCCGGATCACGCCGCGCAGCGGCGCCAGCGGCCAGCCGAAGACGAGGCTGAGCAGGCCCATCAGCCGCCGCCCTCCCCGGCGCTCACCACGAAGTCGTACGGCGCCAGCGGGCCGTGCAACTGCAGCTCGATCCGTCCCGCCCACAGCCGGGAGTACTCCTCCACGGCCTCCTCCAGCGCGCCCCGGCGGTCGCTCTCGACCAGGAGCGCCAGGTGGACGGCGTCCCGCTCGTGGGACGGCTCGCGTACGACGGTGAAGACGCTGAGCGGGGCGAGCCGGTCGAGGACGGCCTCGGTGTCGGCCTCCCGTTTGGCGCTGACCGCCTGGTTGACGACCTCACCCAGCCGGATGCGCGCCTCCCTGGTCGCGGCCTCGGGCTTGCCCCGGAACTCGTCGCGCAGCTGGGCCGCCTCGACGTTCTCGTTCAGCACCTCCATGAGCACCGCCCGCTCGTCGTAGCGTCCCTTGACGACGAACTCGGCCCGTCCCTCCAACTCGTCGAGGGCGGCGAGGAACTCGTCGTGATGCGGGACCAGCAGCTCGTCCACCACCGCTTCCCGGTTCGTCAGCACCGCGCCGAACCGGAGGGGAAGCACGGGGACCTCGGCCGCGGTGGCGTCCAGCAGCTGCTGGTGCGCCACGAGGTCGTCGGGCGTGCCCAGCGGGCCGGTGACCGCCACCTCGCTCACCAGGGCGCCGATCTTGCCGTGCCGTACGAGGCGCACGGGGGCGGCGCCCACGCCGCGCGCCTCGTCGGAGACCTGGACGTCCTCAGGAACGATCCCGTAGACGTAAGTGCTGAGGTCCCGATCCAGGGGTGTGCGCTCCTCCTCGGCCGAGGAGGGAACGGTGCCGACAGACTCGGCCATGGTCAGCCTTCCTCCCTCCGGCTACGCCGGGCGGGCCGGCGTTCGGAGTCCTCGGTGAGGTCGCCGACCAGCTCGTGCAGCTTGTCCCCTGCGGCCTCCAGCACCCCTTGCGTGATGTCCTTGGTCCTGTCGCCGATCTGGCCGCCCTTCATCTCCTGCATGACCTCCGGCAGCCCCTGGCTCTGTTCGGCGAGATCCAGCCGGTTCACGGCCTCGGCGAAGCGCAGGTACGTGTCGACGCTGGCGATCACGATGCGCGCGTCGACGGTCAGAATCTCGATGCCGATCAGTGAGACCCGGACGTAGGCGTCGATCACCAGTCCCTTGTCGAGGATCGTGTCGATCACGTCCGCCAGACCCGTCGGGGTCGGACGTTCCGCCATTCCGCCCGCCGCGGGTTGTACAGTCATTTCCTCGCTCCTCGAGCGTCACCCGCGTCGGGTCGCCACCCTGCGGCGAACCGGCCGCCGGGGCTCTTCCTCCTCTTCCGCGGGACGCCGTCGCACCGGACGCCGGGCGCCCTGGCCCCTGCCGGTCTCGGCGCAGCGACGGGTTCTCTCTTCCTTTTCCGCTTCCTCCTCTTCCGGCTCCTCCTCGTGCGTCTTGACCACCTTTCCGTCGTGGATCACGCCACGCCAGCCGCCGTCCTCCGCCTCTTCCGGATGCAGCAGGGTCTGCGTCATCACGTGCCGCTGGAAGAGCTTGAACTCCAGGCGCGCCCGCCTGCCCTGCGCCCGCCAGATGTTGCCGACGTGCTCGACCACGCCCTGCGGGTGATACTCCAGGACGATCAGGATGCGGGTGAGATCGGGGGTGATGGCGTGGAAGGTCACCGCGCCGTCGACGTAGCCCTTGGGCCCCTTCGACCGCCAGATGATCCGCCGGTCGGGCACCTGCTCGACGATGTGCGACTCCCAGGCCCGGTGAGACCAGAGGACCTGCGCCTTCCAGTTGACCTTCTGATCGGATTCCTGGTCGACGTGCTCCACTTTTTTCATGTAGCCCGGGAAATTCTCGAACTGGGTCCACGTGTTGTAGACGACCCGGATCGGGGCACCCACGTCCATCCATTCGACGATATTGACGACGCGCTCTTTCCCGCCCTTTTTCCCCTTCTTCCCCAGTCCTCGAATCGTCTCCTTGACGGCTTCTCCCGCCCCGGCCAGCAGCGATTTCCCGATGATTTTCCCGGGACCGCCCTCCGATCCGGTGACGGCTCTCAACAGCCCGGTTCCGCCGCCCTCCACGTATTCGCTGAGCCTGCCGGTCATGCCTTCGAGCCGATCGGTGAGAGACGACAGCGCCCGCTCCACCAGAGCCTGGACCAGCTTCTGCGCGCCCTCCATGAGGAGAGCCTTCGGCAGCACCTCCTGGGCGACCTTCTGGACCGGCCCGGCCTTGCTCTCCTGCGCCATGGATCTCACCTCCGCCCTCTGCTCACAGGCGGGACGGACGGGACCCGCCCGGCTCTCGGCCGCCGTACGCGGGGCTTCTCCTCCTCCGGAGGCTCCTCGTCGTACGAATCCTCGCCGTACTCTTCCTCGCCTTCCGGCTCTTCCTCCGCGGCACGCGGGCGTCCCGCCTGCCGGATCGACTCGGCTCGCCCGTGCAGCTTCTCGGTCAGGGAGTCGATCTGCCTGCTCGTCGCGGCGACGGCGGCCGCCTTGCCGACCTCAAGCAGTTCTCCGCGCAGCCTGCCGGTGAGCTGTTCGATCTCCGGAGACGAGCCGAGAATCTTCAGCCCCTGCCCCAGGAGACTGCCCCCGCCATTGCTCTGCCGCAACGCGCCGGCCACCCCGGCCGCCGCCAAGGCGGCCGCCCAGCGCAGTTTGCGACGCCGGCCAAGGTAGTAACCTGCGGCCAGAGCCAGCGCCACTCGGCACCTGTGCTTCATGACCAGCCCCCCTCACTCGGCTGCCCGATCGGTCCCACCCTGTCCGTGAAGGGGATACGGAAACACATAAACCCCACAAATGGACATACCTTCGTTCAGCGAGCAACGATTGCCCTACGTGAACATGGCCATACGCGGACGCATCACGCGATCACGATCAGGGTGGAGGGACGGGTGCCGACCGGCTTCGGCGCCTGGAGCGGCACGGTTGACGCCCTGCCGGAACACTGCGGGGGGCCGCAACTCCCCGGCAGGGCGTCCGGCTAACCGAGAGCCTTCTCCAACTGTGCCTTGCTCATCTTGGAGCGGCCCTTGATGTTGCGGCGCCTGGCCTCCTCGTAGAGCTGATCCCGCGTACGGCCGCCCGCTCCGGAATGCGAGCGCAGCCCTCCGCGCCGGCTCGAGGAGATGTCCTGAGTCGAGGTACGGCTGGCGGTCCGAGACTCACCGGCCCTGGCGCGTTCCTTGTTCACGGTCCGGGCGGCGATCTCCTTGGCCCGCATGGTGCTTTCGCCCCGCTTCTTGGCGCTGTTCTTGATGTGCTCGTACTGTCGTTCCCGTTTCCGGCTTGATCCGCGAGGCATGTTTCCCCCTTTGCCCGATGTTCGCGGTTGGCGTGTTCGCCATCTACCCAGCTGAAAGCCACGAAACGAACAGGCCGCGCCTCCCGGGCGGGACGCGCGGCCGCGTGGGTTACAGGCCGGGCCGCGTGGGCGGCGGATAGCCGGGGCGCGGCGACGGCGTGCCGGTCCCCGGCAGCGGCGCATCGGGCCGGGGGACCGCGTCGCCGGCGTGCTGGGGCGGCACGCTGCCGCGCCAGGCGCCGGTCTCGCTGCCGCGGGTCTCGATGTAGTCCTTGAAGCGGCGCAGGTCGCCCTGTACGCGCATGCGGACGATCTGGAGCCAGTCTCCGGCGGTCTCGACGAAGCCCTCGGGGTCGTACTCCATCTGGAGGGTGACGCGGGTGGTGGTGTCGTCGAGGCGGTGGAAGGTGACGACGCCGGCGTGGTGGGGCTTGTCGAGCGTGTGCCAGGCGACGCGCTCGTCGGGGTGCTGCTCGGTGATCTCCGTCTCGAACTCGCGCTTCACCCCGGCGATCTCGGCCAGCCAGGTGGCGCGGGTGTCGGTGTGCTGCTTGACCGACTCCACCCCTTCCATGAATTCGGGGAACGTCTCGAACTGCGTCCACTGGTTGTAGGCGACGCGGATCGGGACCTTGACGTCTAGGGAGTACTCGATCGTGCTCATGGCCCCGCCCCCTGCCCGCCCTGGATCACGGTTAACGTCAACCGTTCGACGGTCACCGTTCGGCCATGCGCCCCTCGGCACCGTGAACGTTTACCGCGTACACCTCGGGTAGCCGAGTTTTCGACAAAATCAACGTATCGGGATGGGTGAAATTATGATCATCATCGGCATCATCCTGCTGCTCCTGGGATGGCTGCTCGGCATCTCGCTGCTCTACACGATCGGCGCCATCCTGCTCGTCATCGGCGTGATCCTGCTCGTCCTGGGCTCCATCGGCCGTCCGGTCGGCGGCCGACGATATTGGTTCTGACCGCAGAACGCGCGCCGGCCGGGCGGCTCAGCCCTTGCCGCGGGTGAACAGTTCCTGGGCCTTGGTCTTGAGCCCCTTCTTGACCACGCCGATCGCGTCGGCGTCACCCTCGGGGCGCTGGCAGCGGGCGCCCGACGACCCCCGCATCGACGGCGCGCTGCTGCTGCCCGCGATCCGCGGCGCCGTCCCCGCCGAGGACCCGCGCAGCAAGCGCACGCTGAACGCGTACCTGGCCGCCCTCACCGAAGACGGGTACGCCTACCGGTTCCGGCACGACGACCGGCCGCTCGGGGAGACCGAAGGCGCGTTCCTGCTCTGCGGATTCCTCGTCGCGCTCGCCGCCTACCAGCAGGGCGACCTGCCGACCGCGCTGCGCTGGTTCGAGCGCAACCGCGCCGCGTGCGGCCCGGCGGGCCTGCTGGCCGAGGAGTACGACGTGACGCAGCGGCAGATGCGCGGCAACCTCCCGCAGGCCTTCGTCCACGCGCTGCTCCTCGAATGCGCCGCCCGCCCGAACGAGTGAGACGGCCTTTACCTCATCGGGGGTTACCGGATCGGCCGGCGGGCAGCGGAACGGCGAGAGGGGCCGCTGATGAGCGAGGTGTGGTGGATCGTAGGACGCGGGTTGCTCGGCGGCCTGCTCGTGATGGTCTTCGCGGTGATCGGCGAGATGCTGACGCCCAAGCGGTTCGCCGGCATCTTCGCCGCCGCCCCCGCCGTGGCCCTGGCCGGGATGACCATCACCGTGCTGCACGAGGGCGAACACCAGCTCGACGAGTCCGCGCTCGGCATGATCGCCGGATCTGTCGCGCTGGTGGCCTACTGCGCGGCGGCCGTGCCGCTCGTACGCCGTCTGGGCGCCTTCGCGGGCTCGCTGACGGCGCTCGTGGTGTGGGCGGCCGTCGCCGGCGCGGGCTGGGCGCTGATCACATGAACGCGATCCGGCTGCAGCCGGCCAAGCTGCGGGACACGCCGGTAGGCGGGATGGTGGTGCGCTTCGCCTTCGGGGCGATCGTCTCCGTGGCCGCCGGCCTGGTCGGGCTGCGCTGGGGACCTGTGGCGGGGGGAGTGTTCCTGGCCTTCCCCGCCATCCTCGCGGCCACGCTGACCCTCATCGAGGAGGAGGAGCATCGGCGCGACCCGGCCGCCCAGGACGCCCGCGGCGCGGTGCTGGGCGCGACGGGCATGATCGCCTTCGCCGCGTGCGTGTGGGCGCTGGCGACCTGGCTGCCCGCGCCGCTTGTCCTGGCGGTGGCCACCGTGGCCTGGGCGGTCGTCGCGGGTCTGCTGTACCTGGCGTTCGGCGCCCGCCGCGGCCGATGAGCCGTCAGCCGGACGTGGGAGCGGCCTGGCCGTACGCCGGCCAGGCCGCTCCATGTTCAGCGGGTGTTCAGCGGGTGTTCAGCAGGGTGTCCAGGTGACTTTCAGCTGGCCCTCCAGCGACCCCCACTGGCCCGACTGACTGCACCCGAACCAGCGCTGTCCGACGAGCGTGTCCCCGGCGTAGTAACTGAGGACCGTGAGGTTGTCGCCTCCCGGCGGAGGTGGCGGAATGGCATGAGCCGGCGTCGAGCCGACGGCGAGCATGGCGGCGATCATCGTCGCCGCGACAATCCCCTGCTTAACTCTCACGAAGGTCCCTCCAGGAGCACGTGAACTTCAAGCAACGCGACCGAACTTTATTCTCTCCGGATCACGTGCCCTGTCAATATCATTGCGCCGGCGTCCCGTACACGCTGACCTCGGTGAGGTGGAACGACAGGTTGGCGGTGTTGTGCGTGCCGATCACCCGTACGTACCGGGCCTTCGCCTCGGTGGTCATCGTGTCCCCGGCGTCGGTCGCGGCCCGGGGGCCGCGGCGTCCGCCGAGGGTGTACCAGGTGACGCCGTCGAGGCTGCCCTCCAGCCGGTACTCGTAGTAGCGCCCGCCCCCGACGTAGTTGCGCACGTTGACGCGCGAGACGTCGTCGACCGTCCCGAGATCGACCTGCCACCAGGTCGTGTCCCAGGTCATCTGGCCGGCGAAGTACGGCGAGTTGGCCCGGCTGCCGTCGTTCGCGTGCTCGGGGCCCCGGTTCGGCTCCCACCTCAGCGCCGTGACCGGCTTGCGGAGGCTCTGCAGGGTGTCCTGCGCGCCGTCGCGGGCGGTCGACGGGGCCGGCGCGGGATCGGTCAGCACGGCGATGGCCTGCTGACCGGTGTCCCGGTTGGCCGCGCTGGTGAACAGCCCGGCGTCGAGCGTGGCGCCGGCGCCCGGGACGCGGGCCGCCCCGATCACCGCCCAGTTCCTGCCGTCGCCGCTGCAGGAGCCGGTGAGCCGGTCGCCGGACCTGCCGACGCGCACGTGTACGGGCGGCGCGAACCCGCCCACCTCCGCGTACGAGTCGAGCTGCCCGTTGCCGTCGGAATCCCAGCTGAACACGCAGCCGTGGCCTGGAGTGACGGCGATGTTCGCGTAGCCGGTGGAGCCGGGGGTGGCCAGGTCGTCGCTCACCACCAGCCCGGACCGGGTCCAGTCCGACGCGCCGTCCTGGCGCAGCACCGTGCTGACGAGCTGCTGCCCGTCGGCCAGCGCGTCCGCGCGGTAGGCGGTGGCCAGCTCGTTGGTCTCCCGCCACAGGTCCGCGCCGCCCGCCGCGATCGCGATCCCGTCGCCGGTGGGAGCGAACTCGGCCTGCGTGTTGCTCATCGTCCGGTACGACGCGGGCGCGGCTCCGGCGACCAGCAGGCGGGTCGAGGCCGTGTCCCGCTGTTCGGCGTCGTCGGAGCGCCAGGAGGCGGTGACGTCCAGCGCCGGGGTACCGCCCGGGGCCTCGCCGGCGGGAACGGTCACCGTCCACGTCGCGGTGAGCTTGTCGCGCGGTGCGACGTGGTCCGCGCGGGTCGGCGAGGTCGCCCGCACCTGGTATCCGCGCGGGGCGCTGAGCTGGAGCGTCACCCGGTCGGTGGGCCGCAGCGTGTTGTCGTTGGTGAACACGGCGGTGACCTGCACGGTCCCGCCCGGCTTGACGCCCTTGCGGTCGGCCCCGACGATCACCGCGCCGTCGGGCAGCGCGGCCACCCGGCTCGCCTCGGCATAGGCGTCGCCGCGCGGCTCGGAGGCGAGCTTGGTGCCGGCCTTGGCCCAGTCCTGGGCGACGGCCATCCAGTCGATCGGCTCGGGATAGTCCTTGCCCGAGCGCAGCGCGGTCTTCAGGCTGTCGAAGAACAGCTGCCACCGCTTGGCGTAGTACTGCCCGACGAGACCGTTCATCTCCCTGCGGGCGTAGTCCTGCAGGCGGGCGCCGGAGGCCCAGAGCGTGACCAGCGACTTGAGGTTGTAGTCGAGGGTCGCCGCCTCGGCCGGGGTGGCGGCCTGCCGTCGGGCCTCCTTCTGCCACGTGCCGAGCAGGAAGTTCTCGTCGGTGCCGAGCAGCCGGTCCATCAGCCGCATCCGGTCCATCCACTGGCCGGTGAGGCGCTCGAAACGGTCGAGATCCTTGGCGCGGTAGGCGGCGCGGATCTTGGGGAGCTGCAGTCGGCTGTGGTTGGCCAGCACCTGCCGGGCGACGTCGACGAGGTCGTAGCGGTAGGCGCCGGAGCCGCGCAGGCGCCGGTCGACCTGGAGCAGCTCGTCGAGTGCCTTGTCGAAGGCGGCGATGTCGTACTGCAGCGGGTAGCCGGTGTTGGCCAGGCCGGGCTCGTCGTCGTACAGGCCGGTGACGTGCCGGCTGTCGGCGCCGGCGGGCCAGCTGTAGACGGTGTCGAGGAGGATCCGCCAGGCCGCCTTGGCGTGCGGATCGTCGCCGCCGTACCGGGCGGTGGCGTAGTCGTCGAACCACTGCCGCATGTCGACCGGGCCGTCCTGCCACGGCAGGTCGGTGAAGAACGCGACCGCGGCCGGGTTGTTGTCGATGGCCTCCGGCATCAGCGCGATGCCGTTCATGGCCGTGCCGGACTTGCCGCGCCAGGCGTGGAACTTCTGGTTCCACAGCGTCAGGCGGGCGCCGAGGTTGAAGTGGCCGCCGAAGTTCCAGATGGTGCCGAACGCGTACCCGGTGCCGAGGAAGTCCTTGTCCCGGTCGGTGATGCCGGATTCCTCGCTGATGCCGTCGACGATGAACATCTTGGTCCGGTCGATGGCCTGGAGCGTCGCCGGGAGCGGGTTGCTCTGCCAGCCCAGGATCGTCCAGAGCGCGTCGGGGTGGGCGTCGTTCAGTGCCCGCTGCACCGCCTGCGACGCCTGCGCGACGTTGACCGTGCCGGCCGTGCCGCCCTCGTGCAGCAGGTCCATCTTGTACATCGTGCTGGGCCCGAACAGCTCGGTCTGCACCCGGTAGAACGTGGCGGCGACGCGCGCGAAGACCGGATCGGTCGGGTCGAGCCAGTGGGGGCGTTCGAGCTGGTTCCAGGTGCCCTGCGGGACGGTGTTGGCGCCCGGGTTGCGGACCTTGAAGTCGGTCGGCACGGTGCCGAAATAGCCGGGCAGCACGGGGACCATGCCCAGGGAACGCAGGCGGTCGGCCATCTTGCGGCCGAGTTCGATCCGCCGGTCGATGAGTTGCTGGGAGATCGGGCTGTCGGTGCAGCACATGTTCTGCAGCAGCCACCAGGACTGGTGACCCGGCTGCGGGATCCACTCGCGCATCTGCTGGTCGGAGTAGCCGAACTCCATGAAGGTGCGCTGGTAGACCGCCTCCTGGCCCTCGTAGACGAGCACTTCGTTGATGCCGTGCAGCGCGAGGACGTCGATCCGCCGCTGCCACTCCGGCCAGCTCAGATACGCCCCCGCATAGCCCTGGTTGGTGTCGTTGAGGGCGAAGCGATGGTCCACCGAGGAGTCCTTGGCGATGGGGGCCGCGGGCAGCGGGAGGCGCTGGGGCAGGTCCACCTGGGAGCCGTTGATCGAGACGTCGGCGTGCGCCACCTGGCGCAGGTAGTGGCCGAAGCCGGTCAGCTGCACCGCGGGCGTCGTGCCGGCGACGACGAGGCGGCCGTTCTCGGCGTACACCTCGAACCGGTCCCGGCCCGTGCCCTTGTCGATCGCGCGCAGAGTGACCTGCCTGGCGCGCGAGGTCCCGATCAGCCGTTCCAGGGCCTGCGCCGCCGGGGCGTCGAGCCGGGCGGACGCCTCCTGCGCGGGGGTGCCGGCCGCCGCTGGGGGCTGGGCGGCGAACGGGGCGGCGAGCATCGTGAGCAGGACGGCGAGCGCCGCCAGGAGCGGTCGCCGTCGGCGCGGTAACGGGGCGGCGGAGATCTGCGGTGTCATGGGGGGCGGCCACCTCCGGGAGGGCGAACCTATTATGTAAAGACTTTTCGTAAAGTCTCTGCGAAATATAGTCAGCCGGAGACGACAGAAGGTCAAGAGGGGCGTTGATGACGGAGGAGCGGCCGGCGGGCACACCGGTCCTGCGGAGGATGAACCGGGCGGCGGTGCTCAACGCGGTCCGGCGGCGCGCGCCGGAGCCCGTACGGGTGGCCGAACTCGCCCGGCTGACCGAGCTCACCCGCCCGACGGTCGCCCAGGCGGTGGAGGATCTGCTGGCCGCCGGCTGGTTGCGGCAGGTCGCACCGCAGCAGGCCACGGTGGGCAGACCGGCGACCCGGTTCTCGCTGAACGGCCGGGCGGCGCCCGTGCTCGCCCTGGACGTCGGCCCGCACACCGTGACGGCGGGGATCGCCGACCTGGCCGGTGAGCGCCTCGCGCTGATCCGCCGGCCGGTCGGCCGTCGTGGTGCTCGGCACCTGCTCGAGGCGGTCGACGAGGCGACGGGTGCGGCTCTGGCGGCGGCCGGCCTGGCCGCCGAGCAGATCGCGGCGGTCACCGCGGCGACCCCGGGCATCGTCGAGGTGGCCACCGGCCGGGTGCTGTTCGCCCCGAGTGTGCCGGGCTGGCCGGAGATCGACCTCGCCGGCCGCCTGCGCGCTCGTTTCAGGTGCGCGGTCACGGTGGAGAACGACGCGAACCTGGCCGCGCTGGCGGCCGTCCGGCAGCACACCGGCGCGGGCACCCTGCTCGCGGTTCAGTGGGGCGAGCGGCTCGGAGCCGGGGTCGTCATCGACGGGCGGCTGCACCGGGGCGCGGGCCAGGCCGGCGAGATCGGCTTCATCCGTCCGATCGGCGACCTCCCCGACCCGGCCGGGGACGGCCGCGGGCCGCTGGAGCGCGCGATCGGCGCCGAGGCGATCGTCGATCTCGCCCGCCGCCGCGCCGCGGGCCATCCGGAGTCCGGGCTCGCCCGCGCGACGGACGCGGCCGCCGTCTTCGCGGCCGCCGCCGACGGCGACCCGATGGCCGTGGAGGTCGTCGACCGGGTCGCCGCCGTCTTCGCCGAGGCGATCGCCCCCGCCGTCCTCGTGCTGTCGCCGCACGCGATCGTGATCGGCGGCGGCATCGCCCGCGCCGGCGCGGTCCTACTGGACGCCATCGCACGGCACCTTGCGGACCTGACCCTCACCCCACCGAGCGTGGAGCTGTCGGAGCTGGCCGAGGGCACCGTGCTCACGGGCGCGATCCAGCTGGCTCTGGACGAGGTGTGGCGCGACACCCTGGCCGGCTGCTGACCTCGCCGTCAGGACGACAGCGCCGCGCGCACCGCCTTGGCGCGTTCCTCGGTGAAGACCCCGGTGTCGAGCAGGTCGAGGATCGACAGGACGCGCCCGCCCGAGGCCCAGCTGCCGTCCTCGATCACCCGGAAGTTCACCCACCACGCCGGGGACGGGGCCGGCAGGCCGCACGCCTCGGCCAGCGCCGCCAGGATGCGTTCGATGGCCTCGGCGCGCACCTCGCGCCGCCAGTCGGCGTCCATGACCGCCACGTCGACGACCATCACGTCCTGCTCGGCGTCGGCGAGCAGGGTGCCGCCGATCGCCATCATGTCGGGTGCGCGCTCCACGAAGTGGACCTGGAAGCCCACCCTGGCGGCCGGCGCGAGCTGCCCGACCTCCGGCACCAGGACCGCGTCGGTCAGCGTCCGGGCCAGCGCGCGCCGCTGCTCGACGCTGAGCCGTCCCTGCGGCGCGGTCACCGTGATCACTGTCATCGTTTCCTCCTGTGACGGTCGTCCTCAAAGGGCGAAATAGGCCCGCAGCTCCGGGGGCAGGGTCGCGGGGTCGGGTTGGAAGATCTCCAGCAGGAGCCGGTCGGGGCCCTCGGCCATGGCGTAGCGGGCGGTGGGTTCGCGGCGGATGCCGGTGACCGAGACGCCCATGGCGCGCAGCCGTCCCACGACGGTTTCCCGCTCGTCGGTGGTGGGCGTGGTGCAGGTTGATCATGGTGTGGGCCCGTTTCCGGTCGGGAGCGGGTCGCGGGCCAGGACGAGTTTGGTGGTACGGGCGGCATAGGCCGTGGGGGCGTCGTCCCAGTCCGCGAGCAGGGTGATGACGCGTTCGGCGGGGAAGCCGGTGCGGTGGACGAACTCCAGGAGGTCGGGGAGAGAGGCGCGGGCGTGGGAGACGCCTACCCGGAGGGTGGTGTCGGTGGCGTACATGCGCATGAGGGGGACGCGGGTGCCGGTCGCCAGGTAGTAGCCCACCGCGGTGCACACGCCGCCGGGAGCCGTCGCGGCGAGCGCCCGGCGCAGGCCCGGGGCTCGTGAGGTGGCCTCGACGACGATGTCGTACGTGCCGCGGACGGGGCCGGACAGTGGACGGGCCTCGGCGCCGAAGGATTCGGCGATCTGGCGCCGCCCGGGGGCGTCGTCGAGGTAGTGGACGGTCGCGGCGCCGTGGGCGACGGCGAGCCCGGCGGCGTACAGACCGATGCTCTTGGCGCCGCCGCCGAGGATGAGCACCTTCGCGCCTTCGCGGCGGGCGAGCGGCGGGACGACCGTCCGCCAGGCGTCGGCGAGGTTGTCGCTGGCCGCGGCGACGCGGAGCGGCGGAACGCCGTCCGGGACGGGGACGAGCATGTGGTCGGCGTGGGGGACGCGGATCCGGTCGGTGACCATGCCGCCCCACGGGCCGCTGGCGGGGCCGAAGCCATAGGCGGCGAGGGTGCCGCGGGTGCCTCGGGTGGTGGTGGCGCATTTGGAGGTGAGCCCGGCCAGGCAGCGGGGGCAGGTGCCGCAGGAGACCGCCCAGGGGACGACGACGGTCTGGCCGATCCGGATCCGCCGCACCCCGGGCCCGACGGCGACGACTTCGGCGACGCACTCGTGACCGATCGGGAAGGGCCCCTGGAAGGGGATCTTCCCGCAGATGGAAGCCACGATCGGGTCCACCAGGCCGAGCGCCATCCCCGCCTGCAGCGCTCGTGAGACCGGCCGGTGGATCGGGAGAGTGTCGCCGTCGCAGCGGCCGGCCAGGAACGGGCGGACGACGGCGTCGCCCGGCTCGGCCGGTCGAGGGGTGGCACGTTCGCGCCAGGCGAGGCGGCCGCTGCGCAGGAAGACGAGTTCGCGCACGCTGCCGGGGGTCATCGCCGCGCTCGCGGACCGACCGCCGCGGCCTCACGCATCCGTGGCGTCCTTGGCCAGGCCGCTCTTGCGCCGGTCCGACAGCGCCCCCTCCGGGACGGTGACGTCGACGCGGAAGCGCGGCAGGTCGTCCTCGGCGGTGGTCTGCGCCCGCGCGGGCAGCTCGATCAGGTAGCTCCACGCCTGGGCGCGGAAGAACGCCGTGTCCGGGGCACCCTCCCAGCGCAGCAGCGCCCGCGCGAGCTCCCGCTGAACCTCTGCCCGGCCCTGGTCGGTCAGCGCCCCGGACGGGGCGGTGAGCTGGATCATCGGCATGAGACACCTCCTGGGAGGAGAAGTTATGACGGTCGTTATAACCGCTGCTCACGGTAGGCTATAACGCACGTCATAATCAACCTGGGGTACTACATGGCACAGCGGGAACCGCGGTCACGGGAGCGGATCATCTTCGGCGCGGCCGACCTGATCCGGCGGCGCGGCCTGGCCGGGAGCACGGTCCGGGATCTGGCCGCGCACTCCGGCGCGCCCCTCGGCTCCACCTACCACTACTTCCCGCGCGGCAAGCAGCAGCTGGCCGCCGAGGCGGTCCGCTTCGCCGGCGACCTGGTCACGCGGGTCCTGGAGCGGGAGCTTCGGGCCGGCCCGGCGGCCGGTCTGCGCGCGTTCCTGACCTTGTGGCGGCAGACCGTCCTCGACAGCGACTTCCGCGCCGGCTGCCCCGTCCTGGCCGTCGCGGTCGAAGAGCCCCCCGCTGACGGCCCTCCCGAGGCGATCGACGCGGCCGCCGAGGTGTTCGGCACGTGGGAACGGATGCTCGCCGCGTCACTGCGCGACCACGGCGCCGGCCAGGCCCAGGCCGCCCAGCTGGCCACCCTGATCGTGGCGGCGACGGAGGGCACGGTGGCGATGTGCCGCGCCCAACGCGACATCCGTCCCCTCGACGACGTCACCGCCCAGCTCGAAGCACTGGTCCGGCACGCGACCGGCGGCCCTTGTCACTCTGGCGAGCGAACGACCTACCGCGAGTGACGATAGTTCTGGGATGCTTCGCCCTGGTACGAGCACGTCGCGGTCACGGTGGAGGCGGACGCATTGCGGCTGAACGGAGACGAAGGACTTGGCGCGCGATTCCGGGTGGAGCGGGGGGCGACCGTCGCCGAGGGCAGGGCCGAGGTGCTGTTCGCCCATGACGAGGAGCTGGACCTCCCCGTCGTGCTCAAGCGCACCCATTCGGGTGAGGCCCGCGCTCTCGCCAAGCTCGTCCATCCCCACATCGTCACCGTCCACGACGTCCTGACCGTGGACGACGGTCCTCGGGCCGGCACCTGGCTGGTCATGGAGCGGGTGCCGGCCGGAAGCCTGTCGGGCAGGAGGTTCTCACCCCAGGAGGCGGCCCGCATCGGCGCGCAGATCGCCGACGCGCTGACGGCGCTGCACCGCAAAGGGCTGATCCATTGCGACGTGAAGCCCGCCAACATCGTCATGGACGCCGAGGGGTTGGCGAAACTGACCGACTTCGACGCCGCGCGGCGGATCGGCGGCGTGGAGACGATCTCGCCCGAGCGCCCGATCTCCTACACGCCCGACTACGCCGGACCCGAGCTCATCGGCGGCCGCCCGGACCCAGCCTCCGACGTGTTCTCGCTCGGCGCCACCGTCTACGCGCTGGTCGCCGGGAATCCCCCTCGCCCCTGGGCCCACGGCGAAGGCGTACCCGACGACGACCGGCGAACGGTGGGATGGGCGGCGCACCACGGCGTCATCGAGATGAGCGCGGACATCGGGCCGCTGCGCCCGGTGCTGACGGCGATGCTCCAGAGCGAGCCGGGCCGGCGGCCGGCCGCGGCCGGAGCCCGCGACGCGCTGCGCGACATCGCCGACCCGCCCTCGCTGTGGCGGCGGACCCGCGATGTCGCCAGGCGCCGGTGGCCGACGATCACCGCGGGGGCCGCCGCCCTGGCGCTGGCCGCGACCGGGACCGCCTGGCTCGCCGACCGCGACGATCGCCCCACCCCTCCCCCGCCGGTCTCGACACCCGGCTCGCCCCGCGAAAAGGCGGGGATCATCGTGTCCAAAGGCCCCTCGACGACCTATGGCAGTTGCCGGAAGAACTGCGCCTTCGTCGAGTTCCGGGCCACCGGCCTCAAGCCGAACACGAAGTACGTCTTCCGGCCGTACACCGACAACTGGGGGGCGTTCAACCCTGGAGCGACGCTCACCAGCGACGAGAACGGCGAGCAGCACACGGACGACCGGTTCCCGTGCAACGCGACCGGCCAGAAGGTGTGGATCGTCGCCGAAGGGCCGGACGGGGAACGAGTCGTGTCGAACAGGTTCACCTGGCCGGCCGGATGATCAGGGGGCGCTCAGCCCTCCTGCTCGGTGGGGCGCACCAGCAATTCGTTGATCGCGACGCGACGGGGCCTGGTCACGATGTAGCTGATCGCGTCGGCGATGTCCTCGGCCTGCATGCGCTCCACCGAGGAGAACCGCTGCTTGATCTGCTCCTGGATCTGCGGGCGGTTGTGGCCGGTCAGCTCGGTCTCCACCGCTCCCGGCTCGACCAGCGACACCCGGACGTGCCGCCCGGCGAACTCCTGACGCAGCGACTCGCTGAATGCCCCAACGCCGTGTTTGGTGAGGTTGTAGACCCCGCTGCCGCTGCGTGCCACCCGCCCGGCCACCGAGCTGATGTTCACCATGTCGGCCACCTGGCGGGGGCCGTCGGCGGCGGCCCGTACCAGGTAGGGCAGCGCGGCGTGCGCGCAGTAGAGCACGCCGAGCACGTTGACCTGCACCATGCGCTGCCACTCTTCGAGCGGCGCGTCGGCGGCCGGGCCGAGCAGCATCACCCCGGCATTGTTGACCAGGGTGTCCAGCCGTCCGAGCTCGGTCGCGGTGCGCTCCACGACCTCCTTGGCCTGCCGTTCGTCGCCGACGTCGGCCACGAGCGTCAGCGCGGTCCCGCCCTTGCCGCGGATCTGGTCGGCCAGCTCCTCCAGGCGATCGGCCCGCCTGGCCACCAGCGCCACGGTGGCTCCCTGGGCGGCCAGCGCCAGCCCGGTCGCGGCCCCGATGCCGCTCGACGCTCCCGTGATCAGCGCCACGGTGCCGTTCAGCCGATCCGCCATGGAAGCCCTCCGTCAGCCACGTTCGTGATTCACCTCGCAGATTACTCCGCCGCCCGCCGGACCCGATCTCGGGGCGGCGCGGCTCGTGTGAGGCCCCGGACCTGAGACGATGCAGGGCCTCACACCCGTCAGGACCGGTCGCGCTCCTCGACGAGCTGGAGGGCGACGTCGATGATCATGTCCTCCTGGCCGCCGACGTAGCCGGCCTCGCCGACCCGCTGCAGGATCTCGTGGGCCGGTACGCCGTACCGCTCGGCGGCGCGCTCGGCGTGCAGCAGGAAGCTGGAGTACACCCCCGCGTACCCCTGGGTGATCGCCGAGCGGTCGGCGAACGGCAGGCGGTTAAGGAACGGCTTGACCACGTCCTCGGCGGCGGCCAGCGCGCCCTGCACGTTCACCCCGGTCGGGATGCCGAGCCTTTCGAAGGTGGCGACCAGCACCTCGGTGGGCGAGTTGCCCGCCCCGGCCCCCAACGCGCACAGGGCGCCGTCGATCTGGCGGGCGCCGTTCTGGGTGGCCAGCACCGAGTTGGCGACGCCGAGCGAGAGGTTCTGGTGGCCGTGGAAGCCGACCTCCGCCTGGTGGCCGATCTCGCTGACCAGCGCGCTGACGCGGGCCTGGGCCTCGCCGAGCACGAGGGCTCCGGCCGAGTCGACCACGTAGACGCACTGCGCGCCGCCGTCCACCATGATCCGGGCCTGCGCGGCCAGCTCGGCCGGGCCGATGCGGTGCGACAGCATGAGGAAGCCCACCGTCTCCATGCCCAGCTCGCGGGCGGCGGCGAAGTGCTGCAGCGACACGTCGGCCTCGGTGCAGTGGGTGGCGATCCGGGCCACGGACGCCCCCGCGCCGTGGGCCTTGCGCAGGTCCTCGACCGTGCCGAGGCCGGGCAGCAGCAGGACGGCGATCTTCGCGCTCTCCGCCTCGTCCACGGCGGCGGCGACGAGCTTGATGTCGTCCTCCAGCGAGAACCCGTAGTTGAACGACGAGCCGCCCAGCCCGTCGCCGTGGGTGACCTCGATGACCTCCACCCCGGCGTCGTCCAGGGCGTGCACGACGCCGCGTACCTGCTCCTCGGTGAAGCGGTGGGCCATCGCGTGGCTGCCGTCGCGCAGGGTGGAGTCGGTGATCCTGATCTTGCCGGTCATGCGCCCACCTTCGCGAGTCGCTCGCCGACGCGGGCGGCCGCGGCGGTCATGATGTCGAGGTTGCCGGCCCACGGCGGCAGGTAGTCACCGTTGCCGCGGACCTCAAGGAAGACGGCGACGCGGGCCATGCCGTTCCAGATGTCGCGCGGCGGGTCGAACTGCGGCTCGGCCCGCAGGGTGTAGCCCGGCACGTACGCGGCCACCTCGGCCGCCATCGCCCGGACCGACGTGCCGATCGCGGCGGTGTCGGCGTCGGCGGGGATCGCGCAGAACACCGTGTCCCGCATGATCATCGGCGGGGTGACGGGGTTGAGGATGATGATCGCCTTGCCCTTGGCGGCGCCGCCGACCGTCTCGATGGCGCGCGCGGTGGTCTGGGTGAACTCGTCGATGTTGGCCCGCGTGCCCGGGCCGGCCGAGCGGGAGGCGATGGAGGCGACGATCTCGGCGTACGCCACCGGGACCACGCGGGAGACGGCGTGCACGATCGGGATCGTCGCCTGCCCGCCGCACGTGATCATGTTGAGATTGGGCGCGTCCGACAGCGTGTCCAGGTTGACCGGCGGGCACACGAACGGGCCCACGGCGGCGGGGGTGAGGTCGATCGCGGTGATCCCCGCCTCGGCGTAGCGGGGGGCGTTGGCCGCGTGCGCCTTGGCGGAGGTGGCCTCGAAGACCAGGTCGGGCAGGGTGTCCTGGGCCAGCAGCCAGTCCACGCCGCCCGCCGAGGCCTCGACGCCGAGCGAACGGGCCCGGGCCAGGCCGTCCGAGCCCGGATCCACGCCCACCATGGAGTGGACCTCGACGGCCTGGCTGCGCAGCAGCTTGACCAGCAGGTCGGTGCCGATGTTGCCGGGGCCGACGATGGCCGCCGTCAGTCTGCTCACGACGCCTGCCTGAAGTTCGCGGTGACCGAGCCGAGCCCGGCGAAGGTTGCCTTCACGATGTCCCCCCGCTCGACGGGGATGGCCGCGGTGACCGAGCCGGGCAGCACGACGTGCCCGGCCTCCAGCGCCACCTTGCGCTCGCCGAGGACGTTCGCCAGCCACACCAGCGCGTTCAGCGGAGATCCGAGTACGGCGCCGCCGGCGCCCGTCTGGACCAGCTCGCCGTTGCGGTGCAGCAGGCAGCCGGTCAGCGCCAGATCGGCGTCCGCGAGCGGCGTCGGACGGGTGCCGAGCACGAACCCGCCGCTGGAGGCGTTGTCGGCGATGGTGTCCGCCAGCGTGATCTTCCAGTCCGCGATACGCGAGTCGATGATCTCCAGGGCGGGCAGCACGAAGTCCACCGCGGCCGCCGCCGTCGCGGCCGTGACGCCCGGGCCCGCCAGCGGTCTCTTGAGGACGAAGGCGATCTCCGGCTCGATGCGCGGCTGCAGGAAGCGCGCGGCGTCGATGGGGGCGCCGTCCATGTACGCCATGCCGTCGAGCAGGTGACCGTAGTCGGGCTGGTCCACGCCGAGCTGGCGGCGCATCACCGCCGAGGTCAGGCCGACCTTGTGCCCCACGATCCGGGCGCCGCCCGCCTGCCACGCCTCCACCTGCGCGAGCTGGATCTCGTACGCATCAGAAACCGACATGTCCGCGTATGTCGTGGTGAGCGGCGCGATCGGGGTCCGCGTGGCGTACGCATCCAGCAGCCCGGTCACGGCGTCACCTGTGGAACGAGGGTCCATCGTGATCCTTCCGTTGTTCTCCCGGGCAGACCTTGCTGCTCGAAGGCGACGCCGGGCAAGCGAACCGTCCCGCCAGGCGGGCCGGGGGAACAACGGGCCGCGCGGCTTGTCGCGGCTTGTCGCGGCTTATCGTGGTGCGAGCGCGGTGAAGGCTTCGTCCAGGAGTTCGACGAGGTCGAGCCGGCCGTCGGACGCGGTCCAGTGGTCGACGGCGATGTTCAGGCAGTCGAGAGCGGCGGCCACCCGCACCGACAGGACCAGCTCCGTGGATCGAGGGGCGGCCGTTCGCTCGGCGAGGGCCCGGGCCAGCTCGGGCCACCAGCAGTGCTGCTTCTCCCGGTGGCGCGCACACAGCGCGGGGGTGTCCTTGATGAGGCGGGTCGTCGCGAGGGTGCCGGCGGGGTCCTGGTGATAGAGCTCGATGACGGCGTCCAGCGCTCGCCGCAGCGCCGTCCAGTCGTCCTCACCGGCAGGCCGGGCGCGCAGGGCGGCGGCGACCTTGTCGCCCTGGGCGTCGAGGGCGCTGACGACGGCGTCCTCCTTGGTGCCGAAGTAGCGCAGGAACGTGCTGCGGGAGACGCCGGCCGCCTCCGCCAGGTCGTTGATGGTGACCTTCTCGAAGCCCTCGCGCATGAACAGGTCGAAGGCCACCTGGGCCAGCTCGGCCCGTACGGCGGCCCGTGCGATGTCTCGCGTGCTCGTACGTGCTGCTTCGGTCACCCCGCGATCCTACCTCTTATTCGGACCTGGCTTGCAGAGACAGAACTGCATAGCTAATCTGACACTCAGTTTCACCTTCGGCGCACTGATTCAACACTGGAGACCTGACACCGTGACTCAGACTCTCGGCCTCATCGGCAGCGGCATGATCGGCGGCACGGTGGCCCGCCTCGCCGTCGCCGCCGGCATCGACGTCGTCCTCAGCAACTCGCGCGGGCCGGAATCTCTCGCCGACCTCGTCGCCGAGCTCGGCGAGCACGCGACCGCGGCCACGCCCGCCGAAGCCGCCCGCGCCGGCGACCTGGTGGTGGCCACCATCCCCTTGCACGCCTACGGCCGGCTCCCGGCCGCGGACCTGGCCGGCAAGACCGTCATCGACACGATGAACTACTATCCCGACCGCGACGGCGACATCCCGGAGCTGAGCGGCGGGACGCTGACCTCCACCGCCCTGGTGCAGCGGCACCTGGCCGGCGCCCACGTGGTCAAGGCGTTCAACAACATCGACTTCCACCGCCTGCTCACCCTCGCCCGCCCCGCCGGCGCCCCCGACCGCAGCGCCCTGCCGATCGCGGGTGACGACGAAGGCGCCAAGGCGCAGGTGGCGGGGCTCCTGGACGCGCTCGGCTACGACGCGGCGGACATCGGCGGCATCGCCGACAGCTGGCGCGTCCAGCCCGGCACCCCCGTCTACGTCCAGCCGTACTTCCCGTCGCAGCGGCCCGAGGGGCTGGACTTCGAAGAGTCGTACCGCTGGTTCGTGGACACCCCCGGAGTTCCGGTGCCCGCCGACCAGGTCAAGAAGCTGGCCGACCAGGCCGTCCTCTAGCGCTTCGTGCTGACGCGCGGCCCGTTGTACTCGGCGTCGGTGACGTGGTCCAGCCAGGCGGCGTCGTCGCCTTCCCACATCGCGAGATGGATCATGAACCGGTCCGGGGCGGCGCCGTGCCAGTGCTCCTCGCCCGGCGGCGTGTGGACGATGTCGCCGGGATGGGCCTCGATGATCTCGCCGCCGCGCGACTGGATCAGCGCGACGCCCTCGACGATGTAGAGCGTCTGGCCCAGGCCGTGCGAGTGCCAGGCGGTACGGGCGCCGGGGGCGAACCTGACCATGTTCGCCCGCGCGCGGGAGGGGTCCTCGCCGCGGTAGATCACGTCGGCCCAGGCGTCGCCGGTGAACCACTCGGCGGGCAGCTTGGCGGTCGGCGGCCGCTTCACGATCTTCATGGATGTCTCCGTCCGCGAGGTGTCAGACAGCCGTCCGGGTCGACGATGGCCTGCGCGCCTGACGGCTGCCTGTCCTGTGCCATGCGTGGTCGTCCTTTCGGCGGCTCAGCGGGTGGCCGCCGACGGGGAACGCGCCCCGGCAGCGGCTCATCGCCCATGAAACACCTGGTCAAGCGCGTGTGACAGGACCTGGTGTGACACGTACCCGCAGAACACCCTCTGCCGAGAGGTCAGGAATTCGTGACCTTGCGCAGTTGTTCCAGCGCGTCCGGATCGCTCAGCGCCGATCCCACGGCCACTCCCCTGCAGCCCGCGGCCAGGAAGGCGGCCGCGTTGCCCGCGTCGACACCTCCCGTGGCGACGAAACGGACGCCGGGGAACGGCGCGAGCTGCGCCTTTATCCAGTCGGGCCCGAGCTGCGCGGCGGGGAACGCCTTCAGCCAGGCGAAACCGTGACCGAGGGCGGTGGCGATCTCCGTGGAGGTGGCCACGCCCGGCAGGTGCGGCAGCCCGAGCCGCAGCGTCTCCGCCACGACCTCGGGGTGGAGTCCGGGCGCGACGGTGAAGGCGGCGCCCAGGTCACTGACGGCGGTCAGCTGCTCGGCCGTGGTGACCGTACCCGCTCCGACGCTCTTGCCGTTGGCCCGGGCGGCGTCCAGCGCCGCGCGCAGGGACGGCAGCGCGTCCGGCGTCTGCACGGGCACCTCGATGAGCTCGACCCCGAACGCCCAGGCGCGCTCGCACATGGCCACGGTGGCCACGGGGTCGAGGTGGCGGAAGATGCCCAGAATCGGGCATCTCCCGAGGTGTGTGTCGAAGAAGTCAGCGGCGTCCATAGCGGTCTCCTCCCCAGCCCAGACTCTTGGAGATCTCGTGGGCCGCGTCGCGCAGGTCGTCGACGTACGCGCGCAGCTGTTCCAGTGGTACGACCGCCCGCAGAGCGGTGATCGAGATGGCGTGCGTGACCTTGCCCCGGGCGTCGAAGACCGGCAGCGCCACGCAGTTGATGTAGTCCTCGTGCTCGCCGTCGTCCTCGGCCCAGCCTCGTTCCCTGGTCAGGGCCAGCTCGGCCGCGAGCGCCTCGGCGGTGGTGATCGTCGTGGGGGTGAAACGGGTGAACGTGATGCGCTCCATGACCCGCGCCCAGGTCGTGGCGTCCTGGTAGGCGAAGATGACCTTGGCGACGGCGGCGGTGTGCGGCTGGGCGGGCAGCCCGATGCGCGAGCCCATGGCCACGGTGCCCCGGCCGTCGATCTTGTCCACGTAGATGACCTGGTCCCCGGCCAGCTCTCCCAGGTGGACCGTCTGGCCGTAGCGCTCGCTCAGGCCGTGCAGGATCGGGTGCGCGAGCGAGCGGGCCTCGACCTGGTCCAGCGCGAGCTGGCCGAGCGCGATGAGCTGGAAGCCCATGCCGTACACGCCGCCGGGGACGCGCCGTACGAAACCGCCCTCCTCCAGCGTCTGCAGCAGGCGCAGCGCGGTTGACTTGTGCACGCCGAGGTGATCGGCGATCTCGCCGAGCGTGCGGTGACGTACGGAGACGAACCCGACGATGTCAATGGCCCGTGCGACGGTCTGCGACATGCTGGTGCGCTCCTTGTCCGAGCAGCGAGACGATCTCACCGGCGGGAGGAAGATCGGCCATGTCGGCCGGGGACGTCAGGACACGGGAAGCCGCGTAGTGTCCCAGCCGCAGGCGGGTGAGCTCGTCCCGGCCGTCGAGGAACCCGCTCAGCCAGCCGGCCGCGAAGGCGTCCCCCGCGCCGACGGCGTCGAGCACCTCGACCGGCGTCGACGGCGCTCGATGGACGCCCTCCGGGGTGAAGGCGACCGCCTCGATCGCGGCGTCCTTGACGATCAGGTACGGGGGCCGGTCGATGAGCCGGCGCACGCTCTCGGCGTCGGAGGTCCCCCACAGCGCCGCCGCCTCGTCGCGCCCGACGAAGACGATGTCGGCGCGCTGGGCGAGCTCCAGGAGCACGGCCGGGGCGTCGCCGTCCTTCCACAGGCTCGGCCGGTGGTTGACGTCGAAGCTGACCGTGGCCGGGCCGAGCGGCCGGTCGAACACGATGTGCCTGGTCAGCTCCAGGCACTGCGGGGAGATCGCCGCGGTGATGCCGGAGATGTGCGTGATCCTGGACGGCCGGGCGGCCCAGCCCGCGACCTCGGCCACGGTCATGGCCGAGGCGGCCGAGCCGCGCCGGTAGTAGTAGACGCGGGTGCCGGAGGCGGTCGGGTCCTTGAAGTACACGGCGGTGGGCCGCTCGTCGTCGCGGCGGACCAGATCGACGTCCACGCCGTGGCCGCGCAGCGCGTCGAGGACCAGGTCGCCGAGGGGGTCGCGGCCGACGGCGCTCGCCCAGGCCGTGGCGTGGCCGAGCCGGGCCAGCAGCGCGGCGACGTTCGACTCCGCGCCGCCGGGGCGCAGGATGAACGCGCTGTCCGCGTCGAGCCGGCCGCCCGCCGTCGGGGTGACCATGACCAT
This sequence comes from Nonomuraea sp. NPDC003707, assembly GCF_053587055.1. NCBI lineage: Bacteria > Bacillati > Actinomycetota > Actinomycetes > Streptosporangiales > Streptosporangiaceae > Nonomuraea > Nonomuraea sp. NPDC003707. The sequence goes on from NZ_JBSFNK010000030.1 coordinate 168,017, forward strand.
GGTCTCGCCGATCGCGAGCACGTCTGCGGGTCTCATCGGCCGCTCACCCTCCGCAGGCGCCGGCGTCCGAGGACCTGCCCGTCCGAGGGTTCCGTGATCGGGCCGTCCTGCTGAGCGATCCGATCCACCGCCGCCCACGTGACCACGCGCATGAGAGCACTCCTTCATTGCAAATACCGCAACGCCTATGCTGCATTTGCAATATAGCGGATGGCCCCCTTCTCGAGCCGGCCGGGCCTGACACCCCTCAAGCGGCGCCGGGGTGGTCGAGCGCCTTAACGGCGGCCCCCTGGAGGTAGGCCCGGTAGGTGTCGAGCAGCGGGTCGCCGGTCCCGGCCATCCACGCGAGCAGATCCTGCCGCGCCGCGTCGAGGTCCTTCCGGCGATCCGGGTCGCCGGACAGGTCGGCCAGCGAATGCGGGTCGGCGTACAGGTCGTAGAGCTCCTCGGGCGCCCGGTGCCGGTAGAAACGGGCGCGCTCGGCGAGCCGCTCGTCGCCGGAGGCGGCGGCGAGCATCGCGGGCCAGGTGCGTCCCGTCATGTTCTCGGCCCGGTACTCCCGGGTGCCGTCGGACCACTCGTTCCAGATGTAGCCGAAGCGGTCGTCCTGCCGGCACCGCATCTCGTACCGGCCCTTCGCCGCCGTCTCGTGGAACACGGTGAACACCGCGTCCCGCCCGTCCTGGGGCTCCCCGCGCAGCAACGGGAGCAGGGTCCGCCCGTCCAGCCCGGCCGGTCCGGGCAGGCCCGCCGCCGCGCAGAACGTGGGGAACAGGTCGATCATCGACACGAACGCGGTGTTCTCGCGCCCGCCCGGGCGGGTCACCCCGGGCCAGCGGACGATCAGCGGGGTCCGGCTGCTCTGCAGGTAGCAGTTCGCCTTGGCGAACGGCACGGCGATCCCGTTGTCCGACAGGAACACCACCAGGGTGTCCCCCGCGGCGCCGCTCTCGTCCAGCGCGCGCAGCACCTCGGCGACCACGTCGTCGCAGCGGCGGGACGAGCTCAGGTACTCGCGGTACTCCCGCGCCACCTCCGGCAGGTCGGGGAGGAACCCGGGCACGCCTCCGACGTCGTCCGAGGGCCCGAAGACCTTCGACGGGGCCGGGTAGGAGGCCCGGGCCTCGGCCGGGAACCGGTCCAGCTCGTCCTGGCTGCCGGAGTACGGCCGGTGCGGGTCGTGCGCGTTGGCCATGAGGAACCAGGGCCGCCCCTGCGCGGCCGCCTCCTCCATGAACCGCCGCGACGCCTCGCCGTAGGCGCGCGGATCCCGTCCCATCCCCAGCTCGCGCATGCCGCGCGCGTAGTCCCAGCCGAACGCCTCCACCGGCTGCAGATGCTCCACCTTGCCGAGGATGCCCGATATGTACCCGGCCTCGCGCAGGACCCGGGTGAGCACCGGCACTCCGTCGGCGATCGGCTCGAAGCCCTGCGCGCCGTTGCGGTGCGGCCAGCGACCGGTCATGATCGCCGACCGGCTGGGCTGGCACACCGCGATGGCCACGTGCGCGCGCCCGAAGGTCATCCCCTCGGCGGCGAGCCGGTCCAGCGCGGGAGTCACCTCCGCCGGGCCGCCGAAGCAGCCCGGGGTGTCGCCGCCCATGTCGTCCGCGGTGATCAGCAGGATGTTCGGTGGCATGCGGTCTCCTCAGCGGCCGTTCACGTCATGGGTGGCGCGGACGGCCATCAGGAGCCCTTGCGGCCGGCCGCGGCGATTCTGCGTTCCCACGCGGCGTGCCGCTCGGGCGTCCAGGCGGCCTCCGTGGCGTGCCACGAGACCGGCGTGGCGCCGGTTGCGGTGGACAGCCGCTCCGCCAGGTCGTCCGCGAGGTGGGCGCGGTCGGTGGCGCGCAGGTGCTCCATGTAGCGGACCGGGTCGTTGTAGTAGGTCGGCCCGACCTGCAGCGTCGCCTGCATGGGGTCGGGCAGCGCGCCCGGCCGGCCCGCGTAGGTGTGCCACCATTCCGACAGGTGCGTACGCATCTGCGCCGCCAGCTCCGGCTCCTTCTCGATCAGGTCGGTGGTGAGGTGCGGGTCGGCGGTGACGTTGAAGAGCTGCTCCCACTCGGCACGGAAGCTGCCCGGATGGTAGGTCCGCATGTAGAGGTGGTCGCGGGTGCGGACCGCCCGCTGGTAGGTGTGGGCCCCGTGGCCGAGCACCAGGTACGGGCGCGACGGGATCTCGGACCCGCGTACCGCGTCGGCGAACGAGTCGCCCTGCCACCCGCCCGGGGCCGGGATGTCCAGCAGGTCGCAGAGCGTGGGGGCGAGGTCGATGTTGTACAGCAGGGCGTCGCAGCGGCGCGCGTCCTCGGGCAGGTCGTCGGTGACGCCCGGCCAGTAGACGACCAGCGGCACCCGGTGGACCGGCTCGTTGGCGTGCCCGTGCTCGGCGTAGGAGCCGTTCTCACCGAAGGACTCCCCGTGGTCGGCGCTCACGATGATCGCGGTCTCACCGGCGATGCCGAGCTCCTCCAGCGTGGCCAGCAGCTCGCCGAACAGGCTGTCCCAGTACATGATCGTGCCGTCGAACCCGTTGATGAGGTGCTCGAAGTCGGCTCGGGTGCGGATGGCCTCCGGCATGTTGTGCGGGACCGGGGAGCTGCGCGGCAGGACGGAATAGTGCAGGTCGAGGGCGCTGCGCGGCCCGTAGACCTCCGCGTGGCCGTCGATGGCCTCCTGGTCGGGCCAGGCCGGGGGCGGCCCGGAGGCGGCCGCCCGCTCGGTCCAGCCCGGCTCGGTCAGGTACGGCGTGTGCGGCTCCCAGTAGGTCAGGTGCAGGTACCAGTCGTCCTCGTGCGCGTGCCGGCGGATCCAGTCCAGCCCGACCCGGTTGATGTCGCGCCCGTCCTCGTCGTTGATCTCGTTGCTGGCCCGGATCGATTCGCGGAAGTTGCCCAGGAAGTAGTAGGCCCGGTGCCGCTCGGCGAACATCGACACGGCGGCCGTGTAGTAGCCGTGCTCGCCCAGCCGCTGGCCGAGCAGCGGGCGTTCGGGATGGTTGCCGTGGCCCGAGTCGAGGCGGTACCTGGCGGCCTCGCCGAAGTGCCCGACGACGCCGTTCGTGATGCCGAACTGCCCGCTGGTCAGCGCGGTGCGCGAGGGCAGGCAGGGCGAGTCGGAGCAGTAGTAACGCTCGAACACCACGCCCTTGTCTGCCAGGGCCTGCAGGTTCGGCGTGGTCGGCCGCTGGTAGCCGTAGGGCTGCGTGTGGTCGGCTCGGAGCGTGTCGACGTCGATGTAGATGACGCGCATGGAAACCCTTCGTGTGTCGGTCAGTCGAGATCGCGGGCGCAGCGGAAGCCGGTGTTGCCTCCGGAGGTGTCCGGCGTGTTGTGCGAGCGGGCGGCGACGCGGTAGCGGTTGCAGTAGGAGGCGTGGCAGAGGTACGAGCCGCCGCGCGTCACCCGGTCGGTGCCCGAGGGCGGACCGGCCGGGTTCCGCGGCTGCGCGGGGTGGTCCGTGCCCCACCAGTCGGCGCACCACTCCCAGACGTTGCCCGCCATGTTGTGCAGGCCGAAGTCGTTGGGCGGGAACGCGTGCGCCGGGGCGGTCCCCGCGTAGCCGTCCTCGGCCGTGTTCGTGGCCGGGAAGCGGCCCTGCCAGATGTTGGCCAGGTGCCGGCCCTCGGGGGTGAGCTCGTCGCCCCACGGGTAACGCCGCTGGTCGTGGCCGCCTCGGGCGGCGTACTCCCACTCCGCCTCGGTCGGCAGCCGCTTGCCGGCCCAGCGGGCGTAGGCGCCGGCGTCGTGCCAGGACACGTGGACGACCGGATGGTCGCCGCGGTCGTCCAGGCCGCTCCCCGGCCCCTCGGGATGGCGCCAGTCAGCCCCCCGGACGGCCGCCCACCACGGGGTGACCTCGGGCCGCGGCGAGATCCGGCGCAGGTCCCGGTTCAGGAAGCGGACGAAGACGTAGGACCAGCCGATCCGTTCGGCTTCCGTGACGTAGCCCGTCTCGGCCACGAATCCCGAAAAATCATCATTCGTTACTGCGCAGCGGTCGATGAGGAACGGCGAGAGCTCCACCGGGCGGACCGGGCCCTCACCATCGGAGGGGAAGCCCTCGGCGTCCTCGCTGCCCATCCGGAACCGCCCGCCGGGCAGCCGCACCATCCCGGCGTCGGAGCCGCGCCCCGCCCGCAGGGGCTGCGCCGCCGCCGTCGGCGCGCCGGACGGCGGGCGGCCCGGGGTGCAGCAACCGCTCATGCGCCCTCCTTCGTCGGTCGCATGGCGGCGGGCTGCCAGTCCGCGGTTTCTGCCGTCAACGCGGACGACGGGGCCAGCGCCGGCAGGACTCGGAGATTCGGACGGGAGCATGGACGGCTTTGTACGCCTGTGCGCATGGTGGAACTCCTCGTGAAGCCGGGGACGACGCCGCCTGCGCTTGCGTCGTCATGCCGACTGACGCGCCGGTCCACGCGGGACCGGCACCGGGGGGTGTTTCTGGAAGGTCAGGCCTTCGTGCTCGGGATCGCTTCGAGCCGCAGCAGACTCGTCTCGAAGAGCCCGCACATGTCGGTCGCGGGGTCGCGGAGCCATTGCAGCTGCAGGCCGTTCATCAGAGAGACCAGTTCGGCGGCCGTGGCGGCCGGATCGAGGGACGGGGACAGCCGCCCCTTCTCCTGGTCGGCGATGATCAGCCGGGCGATCCGGCCGCGGACTCGCTGGTTGCGCTGGTAGAAGAAGTCGTGGGCCGGGTGCGCCGGGTTGAGGCTCTCGGCCGACTGGACGGTGAACAGCCGGACGAGGCCGGGTTGGGTCTCGTTGCGGCGGCAGAACGCCATCAGCCATTCCCTGGTGGTAACCTCCACACCCTGGAACTGCGCTTCGACGTGCTGCTCGTCTTGGAGGTCGCGCTGCTGGAGCACCGCGAGGATGAGGGATTCCTTGCTGTCGAAGTGGTGCAGCAGCCCCGGCTGGGAGACTCCGACCTTCTGGGCCACGTCGGCCAGGCTCGTGCCCCGGAAGCCCGCGACGGCGAACGCGTCCGCGGCGACGGCGAGGATCTGCTCCCGTCGCGCGGCGGCCGGGCGGCGGACCCGGCCACTTTCCGCTCGTGCCATGCGTGCCTCCTCTTCGACGCCGACCGGCTCACTCGTCCGGTTACCACGGTGTGAATTACTCGCAACCTACCGAGTACTCGGTAAGTAAGGAAGCCCCTACTCGTCAGTAACTTACGACGTGGCGGCGACTTCCGTACGCAGTCGCGGCAGCGCCGCGTACCGGTTGCGGACGTGCGCGGCCTGCTCGGGGGTCTCCAGCACCTGCACGTAGTCCGGCCGGTCCAGGTGCGAGTCGTCGTAGTCCTCGTCGTCGAACGGCTCCAGCGGCCCCCACCCGCGATACCGCCACAAAGCCGTAAAGGCGACCCCCGGAACCGGGGGTCGCCATGGGCTGGGACTCCTACTTGAGGCTGTCCGGGACGCCGGACTTGTCGCCGAGGCCGACGAGGTAGTCCGCGTACTCCTTCACGTTGTCCTTCTTGACGAGCTTGCCCTGCAGCGTCTCGTCGACCTGCACCTGCTTGCCGCCCAGGACGTCGGAGGCCAGCGAGACCACCTTCTGCCCGAGCGCGAACGGCGACTCGGCGTTCGTGGCGTACATCTCGCCCGCCGCGACGGCGGCCAGCGCGTCGGCGATGCCGTCGTTGCCGACGACCTTGACCTTGCCCACCAGGTTGCGGGCCTTGAGCGCGGACAGCACGCCCATGGCCATCTCGTCGTTGGCCGCGTACACGCCGTCGATGTCGGGGTTGGCCTGCAGCACGTTCGTCATGACGTTCAGGGCCTTGGCCCGGTCGAAGTCGGCCGCCTGCGTGGCGACGACCTTGATGTCCTTGTGCGTGGCGATCTGCTGCTGGAAGCCCTTGCTGCGGTCCTGGGCCACGTTGGTGCCGAGGATGCCCTGGATCTCGACGACCTTGCCCTTGCCGCCGACGGCCTCGGCCAGCGCGTCGGCCGCGTTCTTGCCGGCCTGGACGGCGTCGTAGCCGACGAACGTGGCCAGCTTGCCGCCGGACGGCTTCCGGTCGAAGGCCATCACGGGGATGCTCGCCGAGTTCGCCTGGGTGACGGAACTGCTGGCCGACTGGCTGCCCACCGGGTCGAGGATGAGGATCCCGGTCTGCTTGGAGATGGCGGTCGTCGCCTGGTTGAGGAAGGTGGCGTCGGAGTTGTCGGCGTTCTGCACGTTCAGAGTGATGCCGCTCTTGGCGGCCTGGGCCTCGGCGCCGTCCTTCACGCTGATGAAGAACGGGTTGCCGAGCGTGCTCATGATGATCGTGGCGTCCTTCTTGCCGGACGCCTGGGAGGCGCCCGTGGTCGCCTCCTCGCCGCCCCGGCTGCAGGCGGTGAGGGAGACGGCGGCCAGGATCGCGACGGCGACGAGTTTGCGGGGAGTGCGCATGGATCTTTCCTTTAGATGTGCTGGGCGAGTTCTGGGGTACGGACGGGGGATTCGGCCCTGCGTGGCACGAGCCTGCGCAGGATGTCCACGTTGCGGTCGAGGAAGACGGCCAGGAGGATGACCAGGCCCTTCACCACGTCCTGCAGGAACGGGGAGACGTCGAGCAGGTTCATGCCGTTGTCGATGACGCCGAGCACGAGCGCCCCGACGAGGGTGCCGAGCAGGGTGCCGCGACCGCCGGCCAGGCTGGTGCCGCCGATGATGACGGCCGCGATGGCGTCCAGCTCCAGGCCGGCGCCGGCGGTCGGCTGGGCCGTGGACAGCCGGGCGGTGATGATGAACCCGGCCAGGGACGCCAGCACGCCGCTGATGACGAAGGCGAGGATCTTGACGCGGTGCACCCTGATGCCGGACAGCCGGGCGGCCTCGACGTTGTCGCCGGTGGCGTAGACGTAGCGGCCGAAGCGGGTGCGGGCCAGGACGTACCCGAAGATCCCGAACGCCACCAGCATGATCCACACCGGCACCGGCACGCCCGCGAACCGAGCCTGCCCGATCCCCTGGAAGTCGTAGTCCGTCACCGGGATCGGGTTGCCCGAGGTGATATGCAGGGTGAGCCCCGCGAACACCGACATCGTGGCCAGCGTCGCGATGAACGACGGCATCCTGGTCCTGGTCACGAGCAGGCCGTTGACCAGCCCGATGGCCGCGCCGGTCGCCAGGCCCGCGGCCAGCGCGGGGATCAGCCCGTACGGGCCGAGCGTCAGGGCGGTGACGACGGCGGAGAAGCCGAGCGCCGAGCCCACGGACAGGTCGATCTCGGCAAGGATGATCACATAGGTCTGCCCGGCCGCGAGCAGCGCGGCCACGGAGGTCGCGAGCGCGACGTTGAGCAGGTTCGTCGGGGTGAGGAAGACCGGCGAGGCCACCGAGAGGACGATCCCTACCAGGAGGAGCATCCACACCGCGCGCAGCCGGCCCGCGACGGTCTTGAGCTTCGAGGTCATGCGGCACCTACCAGTGCGTGCTTGAGGATGGACTGCTCGTCGAGGTCGTCGCCGGTCAGCTCGGCGACGAGCCGTCCCTCGCGCATCACGACCACGCGGTCGGACATGGCGACGAGTTCCGGCAGGTCGGAGCTCACGAGCAGGACGGCGACGCCGTCCGCGGTGAGCTGGTTGATGATCCGGTAGATCTCGGTCTTGGCCCCGACGTCCACGCCGCGGGTCGGCTCGTCCATGAGCAGCACCCGCGGCCGGGTCATCACCCACTTGGCGAACAGGGCCTTCTGCTGGTTGCCGCCGGACAGCGAGCTGACCGCGATCGACGGTGAGGCGGCGCGCACCCGCAGCTCCGAGATGACCGCGCCGGTGGCGGCGCGCTCCTTGCCACGCCGGACGACTCCGCTCCCGGAGCTGAAGTCGCGCAGCGAGGCCAGCGACACGTTCGCCTCGACCGACTGGCCCATGCACAGGCCCTCCGCCTGCCGGTCGGGCGACAGGTAGGCGATCCGGCTGCCGATCGCGTCCTGGACGCTCGCGACGCGTACGCCGGAGCCGTCCACGAGCACGGACCCGCCGGTCATCGGCTGCAGGCCGAACAGCGCGCGCAGCAGGTCGCTGCGCCCGCAGCCGACCACGCCGCCGATGCCGACCACCTCGCCGGCCCTGACCTGGAGGTCGATGTCGTGGAAGCGGGTGCCGCCACCGCCGCGCACCTCCAGCACGACCTCGTCCCCGGCGTTGCGGTCCTTGGGGTAGAAGTCGTCCACGGCGTCGCCGACCATCGCGGTGACGACCTCGGACGGGGTGAGCCGCTCGGTGGGGGCGTCGATCGTGACCCGGCCGTCGCGCAGCACGACGATGCGGTCCGACAGGGCGAAGACCTCGTCCAGCCGGTGGCTGATGTAGATCACCGAGACGCCGGCCTCGCGCAGCCGGTTCACCTGGGCGAAGAGCTGCTCGGACTCCTGCTCGTCGAGCGCCGCGGTCGGCTCGTCGAGGATGATCAGCCGCAGCTCGTGCGTCATCGCCTTGGCGATCTCGAGCATCTGCCGCTCGGCCACGCTCAGCTCGCTGACCTGGCGATGCACGTCGATCTCCATGCCGAGGCGGCGCAGCGCCTGCCTGGCCTCGGCGGCCATGCGCTGCTTGGAGACGAACAGGCGGCCGAAGACGCGCTCGCGGTCCAGCACGTACATGTTCTCGGCCACGCTGAGGTGCGGGAACAGGTTCTGCTGGAACTCCTGGTAGATGACCTCGATGCCCTGCGCCATCGCGGCCTGCGGGTCCTTGAGCACCGTCGCGGTCCCGTCGATCAGCAGCCGTCCCGAGTCGGGCTGGTGCGCGCCGGAGATCACCCGGGTGAGCGTGGACTTGCCCGCCCCGTTCTCCCCGACGAGCGCCACGACCTCGCCGGGACCGACGTCGAAGCTGACGCCGCGCAGAACGCTGTTGTCGCCGAAGGACTTGCGCACATCGGCCAACTGGAGATGCATGCCAGGCTCCCGATCAGTACACGACGCCCGCGGTGAGCAGGACGTTGGCGTACGGGGTGAACTCGCCGGAGCGCACGGCCGCCCTGGCTCCGGCGGTGGCCTGCTTGAACTCGGTGTGCGGCAGGAACTCCAGCGTCAGGCCGAGCCGGTCGAAGCGCTCCTCGATCGCGGCCAGCATGTCCGGACTGTGCTGCTTGATCTCCTCGGACAGCCGCACGCCCTCCACGGCCACCTCGTCGAGCACCGCGTCCAGCAGGTCGAGGAAACGCGGCAGGTTCTCCCTGACGGCCAGGTCCACGCGTTCCACCTCCCTCGGGATGGGCAGTCCCGCGTCGGTGACCACGATCGTGTCCGTGTGGCCGAGCTCGGAGATCACGCGGGCGAGTTGGGCGTTGAGCGTTCCTTGGTTGCGCCTCATCGGGTGGCTCCTTCCATGGAGGTGTTGACCATTGGCTCGACCTCGTCCCTGCCGGGGAGCGAGGGGCTGGCTCCCGCCTTGGTGGTGGCCAGGGCGCCGGCCGCCATGCCGTACTGGATGGCGGTGTCCACGTCGAGGCCGGCGGCGAGGGCGCCGCCGAAGAAGCCGGTGAACGCGTCGCCGGCCGCCGTGGTGTCCACGGGCGTCACGGCGTACGCGGGGAAGTGGCGGGTGCGTTCCTTCGTGACCGACAGGGCGCCGCCCGCGCCGAGGGTGATGATCGCGTGGCTCACGCCGCGCTCCAGGAACCAGGCCGCCGCGCGCTCCGCCGACTCCAGGTCCGTGACCTGGACGCCGGTCAGCACGGTGGCCTCGCTCTCGTTCGGGGTCACGATGTCGAGGTACGGCCACACGTCGTCCGGCAGCTCCTGGGCGGGCGCCGGGTCCAGGACCACGGTCAGCCCGGCCGCCGCGCCCTCCCGCGCCGCGTGGCAGGCGACCTCCGTCCGGATCTCGAGCTGGAGCAGCAGGACGCCGACCCGATCGCGGACGCGCTCGATGCTCTCCGTGACCATCGCCTCGTCGAGGGAGGCGTTGGCGAGCGGCGTGATGACGATGTCGTTCTCGCCCGAGGCGTCCACGCGGATGTGGGCGACGCCCGTACGGCCCTCGACCGTGCGGACCTCGGTGAGCGTGACGCCGTGCGTCTCCAGGCCGGACAGCACGATGTCGCGGAACGGGTCCTGGCCCACGCAGGCGGCCATCCAGGTCGGCGCGCCCGAGTGGGCCGCGGCCACGGCCTGGTTCGCGCCCTTACCGCCGAGCACGAGGGTGAAGTCGTCGCCGAGCACGGTCTCACCGCGCCGCGGCAGCCGCCGGCTGAACGCCGTGACGTCCGCGGTGATGCTCCCGACGACGAGAACACCGGTGGGTTCCATGGGGGTTCCTCCAGATTCGGGGATGGGTGAGCCGAGGGCACGGCCCATGCGCCGTGTCCTTGCGGGTGCGGGGTCGATCAGATCCCGGCGGGGTGCCAGACCGTCTTGGTCTCCATGAACGTGGTCATGCGTCTCGTCCCGTGGTCCTCCGCCGCGGTGAGCACGCGTTTGAAGTTCTCGGCCGCGGCCTGTTCGCAGGCCTGCTTCAGCTCGGGGGCCGCCACGCCGGTGAGGTCGAGCCCGTTGACGTCCATGTGCGCCGCCAGCCACGGGGCCAGCTCGGACTGGTGCCCGGTGAGGATGTTCACGACGCCGCCCGGCAGATCGGAGGTGGCCAGCACTTCGGCGAACGTGATCGCGGGCAGCGGCGCCCGCTCCGGGGCGACCACGACGCAGGTGTTGCCGGTGACGATCACGGGTGCGACGGCGGTGACGAGGCCGAGGAGGGGCTCGGCGGGCGCGATGACCGCGACCACCCCGGCCGGTTCCGGCGAGGACAGGTTGAAGTACGGGCCCGCGACCGGGTTGGCCGTCCCACGCACGGCGGCGATCTTGTCGGACCAGCCCGCGTACCAGACGAGCCGGTCGACGGCGGTGTCCACCTGCTCCAGCGCCTGCTTGCGCGGGCCGCCGAGCTCGTCGGCGAACTGGGCGCGGCGGCCCTCCAGCATCTCGGCGACCCGGTAGAGGATCTGGCCCCGGTTGTAGGCGGTGGCGCCCGACCAGCCGGGGAACGCCTTGCGGGCGGCCACCACGGCGTCGCGGGCGTCCTTGCGCGAGGCCCTGGCGGCGTGCTCCGTTCGCGTCACGGGGTAGGACCTCCCGCTCTCCGAGCGCGGGAACGCTCCACCGATGAAGAGCTTGTACGTTTTGCGCACGGTCACTCGTCGATCAGACATCGAGGTATGCCTCCAATCCGTGCAGACCGCGCTCACACATTGAGGTAGGCCTCCAATCCGTGCAGACCGCCTTCGCGGCCGTAACCGGACTCCTTGTAACCGCCGAACGGCGAGGCCGGATCGAACTTGTTGAACGTGTTGGCCCACACCACCCCCGCCCGCAGCCGGTCAGCCATCCACAGGATCCGCGACCCCTTCTCCGTCCAGATCCCCGCCGACAACCCATACGGCGTGTTGTTGGCCTTCTCCACCGCCTCAG
>NZ_JBSFNK010000031.1:0-176642 GCF_053587055.1 Nonomuraea sp. NPDC003707
GCCTGAAAACCCACACCACCTACAACCAAGCAACCGCATGGTCACACCGGCGACACGACCTCGCCGCTTGACATTCCGGATCCAGGGATGTCTGACCCGTCCCCGCCGCCCGCCGTCCCCGCCGCCCGCCGTCCCCGCCGCCCGCCGTCCCCGCCGACGGGCGGCGAGGCCCGGGCGGGTCAGACATCCCTGGAGGCTGAACGTCAAGCCGCGAGGTCGTGCTGGCGGTGTGACCATGCGGTTGCTTGGTCGTAGGCTCCAATGTGGCGATCTCGGTATGAGCTGGATTGTGGAGCTTCCTGCGCGGTCTGCGCCGCGCCCGATGAGCCCTCCCGGCGGTTAGCGCGGGGTGATCGGGGTCAGCGAAGGAGTGCGGGCCTCGATCGCTTGGGCGGCGTCCAGGCACAGGTCCTCGCGGAAGCGCGGCCCGATGATCTGGACGCCCTGAGGCAGCCCGTCGGCCACGCCCGTGGGGACGGCCACCGCCGGAAGCCCCAGGAGGTTTACGGTCCACGCCATGCGCAGGGACGCCGGCCACCGAGCGAGCCGGTCGGCGTCGAGGTCGGATCCCACGGCGAAGGCCGGGCCGGTGCAGATCGGTGCGAGGACGAGCGGAGCCTGGCTCATCCACGCCATCCAGGCACGCGCGATCGCGGCGCGTTCCATCATGGGATCGAAGGCCGCCTGGCCGGCCGCCCGGTTCCAGTGCGGCTCGTACTCCGCCCAGAAACGGACGAACCCCTCGGAGGCCACCGACTCGACCGGTGGCTGTACTTCGTGCACCCGGCCGTAGGCGGACAGGAGCTGCGTGTAGATCTCTCCGGCCCGCACCAGGGCCGGGGCCCGGCCCTCCGTCACGACGTACCCCGCGTCGCAGAGCCGCTCCGCGGCCTGGTGCAGGGCGGCCGCGACGCCGGGGTCCAGAGCGGGGCCGTCCGGGTCGGTGGCGAGCCAGACCCGCACGGGTGCGGGAACCGGGGGACCCTGCAGGGGCACCGGCGCGTGCCAGGGGTCCCCGCCGTGGTCCGCGCACATGTGGGTGAAGGCCAGGCGCAGGTCCCGTACGCTGCGGGCGATCGGCCCGTGCACGGCCAGCAGCTGGAACCCGAACGGCGTCGGCTGCGGCGGGCCGCCCGTGCCGGCCGGCAGGCCGACCTGGGCCACGCGCCCCAGCGACGGCTTCAACGCGGCGACGCCGCAGCACTGGGCGGGCCAGCGCAGCGAGCCGCCCCCGTCGTTGCCCAGCCCCAGCGCCGCCATACCGGTCGCCACGGCCACGGCGTCGCCGCCGCTGGAGCCGCCGGGCGTGTGCGCGGCCGACCACGGGTTACGGGTGGCGCCGTGCAGATCGTTGTCGGTATGCCAGCGCATGCCGAACTCCGGCATGTTGGTCCGCCCGATCGGGATGGCCCCGGCCGCGCGTAGCTCGCCGATGTGCGGCGCGTCCGCGGCGGCGACCGCGTCGCGCAGCGGGACAATGCCCAGCGTCGTGGCCGATCCCGCGACGTCGATGTTCTCCTTCACGGTCACCGGGACCCCGCACAGCGGGCCGACCGGCGTGCCCGAGCTCAGGGCATGGTCGGTCGCGTCCGCCGCCTGCAGCGCCTGCTCGGCCAGGACGGCGGTGACCGCGTTCACCCGGGGGTTGACCTCGGCGATCCGCCGCAGATGCGCCTCGACCACCTCGCGGCTCGACACCGTGCGAGCCTGGATCTGCCCCGCCAGCTCCCACGCGGACATCTCCCATATTTCCGACATTGCGCCCCTTCCTCGTTTGCCATGCCGAGGAATCTAGGGGGCATCGTCACAAGATTGCAGTCTTGTGTTTACGGTCTGTGTCAGCCGCCCAGGTGTTGAGACTTCGATCCAGGTCGTGGACGCCTGTTTGCGGGTCACGGGCGTGTACAGGTAGGTGGCCGGGTCGGCGTAGCGGCGTGAGCCCGGCACGAACACGTCCCCCGAGCGCAGCCCATCCCGCAGCGCCAGCACGATACAGAGCTCCCAATAGTGGCGGAAGGCGGTCTCGTCGCCGTCCTTGCGCGCCTTGGCCAGGTATTCGGCGTACCGGGCCGGCAGGAACGAGGTCAGGGCGCCCTCGGGCACCTTGCGGGCGCCGCTCTCGTTCAGCCGCCTCACGATGGCCACCGCCTCCATCAGCTCCGCGGTGCCGGTCCCGTCCTTGAAGTCGATCGCCACCAGCACCAGCGGGGTGAACTGGCGCAGGTAGGTGTAGGAGGCGTGCAGCACCGACAGCCGGCCATGATCGCGGGGCAGCTTCTTCCAGCCCTCCGAGACGACCTCACGCAGCTTGCTCATCCCGATCGTGTTGCGCAGCAGGCCGCCGATCTGCTCGTCCGGGATGGACGAATCGGCGAGCACCGGCAAGATCACGTCCAGGAGCAGCTGGCGGGCCTCACCTGCCTTGGCCCGCTCGATCAAGGCCTCATCCGTCTTGGACTTGGCCCGCGACTCCCGGGCTGAGACCGCTTGGTCGAACAGCGTCACCACCTCGTCGACCTGGTCGATCGCGGACTGCGTGACCACCGCCAGCAAGATCGGATAGCGCCGGCGCTCATCGCGGCGTTCCAGCGCCTGGTTGGTCGAGCGGCGGCCGACCGAGGCCAGGAAGCGGCGACGTTCGGCGGCCAGGACCGACACGTCCAGGGTGTGGGCGTCCATGTTGCGCAGGTAGGTGAGTTTGTCGATGGCGGTCTTCACCGAGGTCGCGCTGGCGTCGGTGGCCGCCTTGATCAGCCAGGCCAGCTGGGTCATCTTCAGCCCGGCGTCATACACGAGCAACCGGTCCAGATCCGCGCGCAGTTGGCCGGTCTGCAGGTGCGCCAGCTTCTCCTAGGTCAGCGCGGTGGCGCTGGTCCGGGCGGTGGCCACCATCTTGGCCAGCGTGGTCACGCTCGGCCGGATCGTCTTGGCCGCCATCAGATACTCAGTGGCCAGGTTGAACAGCAGCGTCGGCGAGTCGTGTTCCATCGCCCGGTCCAACAAAAACTGCTCCAGCTCCTTCATCGCCGTGCTCTCGGCCGGGGCGCTCTTCCACCCCAGATGGCCGGACACCAACCGCAGATGATCGCTGCGTGTCTGCTCCCGCTGGCCGTACTCGGCGAGAGCGGTCGGAACCACGCCCAGGCGCTCGGCCAGCCGCGCCACCGCCACCGGTGGCGCCGAGCTCACCTCATCCGGTACGAACCCCAGCCAGGGCAAAGTGGCGAGCTGGACGGCCAGCCCGAGGCGAGCCCCGGCCACGACATCGATTGAAGGCGACGTCGGCGGGCGTCAGGGTGAAGTACCTGATCAGATCGTCCCGGCTGATGTCCGGGAACGAGCGCAACCGCTCCGGCTGATCGTCGGAGAACATCCGGGTCGACATCGACCACCCCCACACCGCACCGGTCGGGACCGTACGAACCGTAGCGGAAGTGATCAACAATCGGAACAGGCCGCATCTGTGCAGGTCAGGCAAATCCGTCGGAAATTTCCCCAGGACTACAGCGAGGCCGACACCATGCCCGCCAGAGGCTTGGCGGCCAACGTCTGCGGGGAGCAGGTGCGTCTGACTCTCACGAACTGCTCCTGTCAGCGGCGAAATGTCCTATGAATGTCCTGCTGGTTACCTGGCAACAAGCCTTCTTGGACATTAGCGTAAATGACACACGGGTGAGGAAATTATCGGCACCTCCAGACATACGTCTGTCTTCAATCGTGCGGAACCGAATTCGCTGCCGCTTCTCTGCTGGGCAAGTAGTGGTCGCCTATTCCGGTTCCGCGCTTGACATGGCCGGCCGTATGACGAAGAAACGACGAAAGGAAGCGGAGAAATGAAGCGAAACGTCACCGGAAGAATTGCCATTACCGCGATCGGCGGCCTCGCGGCTCTACTGCTCTCCGTCAGTCCCGCACAGGCCAAGGAGACGGCAGGTCACTGGTATGGCCCCTACTCCACTAAGGGAATTTGCGAATACTGGAGGAACGGTGTGCAGGCAGGTGGGACACAGACCCATCCCTGCTTTGATGACCAGGGCTGGTACTTCTGGGCAGCGTCCTGAGTGGTCAGTACTCCCGACCGCATGCCCATCGCCGGGCAGGCAGATTCCAGAAAGGTCCGTCCGGGGCACTGAGCCATCACCGTTGTTCCTCGTGTCACGGTGAGCCCGAAGTCCGATTGGTGTGGGAAACTCGCGCGCAGCCAGGTCGAAATCACTTCCTCCACGGCATGCCATAGTTTCAGCGAGCCGTGCTGCCGGACCAGTCACCACTCACCCTTTGGGTCACGGCGAGTGGTGACTTGGGGCCGGTCGCCACGTCGAGCAGGGTGACGTTGTCTCCGAACCCCAGTTCCTCGGCGACGGCGCGCCGAGCTGGGCGGCCGTAGACCCATCCAGGGCAAACAGCTCTCGTCATCGAACTGAAACGAAGATCAAGTTCAGAGCGCCAATTTCCGCACTCAGCCTCCTCGAAGGCCGGCTCGCGCGAGCCGGGGGTTCGGGTCGTGCACGCGGTGGTCATGGAGTTTCGGCGTGGTCCGCCAGCAGAGCGTCCATCCTGGCCGGCATCTCGGGGATGCCTCACTGCGGATTCCCGCGATCAGCACGGCCCGGTCGAAGGAATGCTCGCCCGGGTGGCCGCCGAACAGCAGGCATTCTTCCGGGTCGTCAGCAGGGTCGCCCGCGGCGGGGCAGGGCGCCAGGCCGGTCAGCTCGCGCAGGCCGTGCTCCCAGCGCAGCCAGACCCCCAATGACAGGCCGTTGCTCTGGCGTCGGCAGCCATCGAGCGGGCAGAAGCCATGCCCTGCCTCATCGCCTTGATCGCCGGTTTTCCAGCAGCAGTTCCCCCGCCCACGTGAGCGTCGACACGGCGGCGCCCGCCAGGAGTCCGGCCCAGAACAGAGCCTGTTCGGCGGCCTGCTTGCCGGGGATGGAGATGAGCCGGGCGTGCGGCCCGGCGAGATATCCCCCCTGGTCGGAGTCCCCGGCCGGCTCATCGGGGTCAGCCCGCCACTCGAGGCGCGTCGTGGGCTCGGGGACGGTCTCCGGGCTGGGGTGGTACCAGGCCAGCCGCAGCGGGTCGGACCTGTCGCGGCCGTACTCGGTGCCGGACTCCACCACGCTGTCGAGCGGCATGCGGCCGAGCTGCCAGGAGATGTGCGTCTCGTCGGCGTTCGTGGCGCCCCCGTACATGACCGATGGAGCGGCGAGCACGGTCGTGTATCCGCGGGAGATCACAAGTGGCTTCCTCGCCCGCCCGCTGATGTGGACGGGCTCCAGGAGCAGGGAATCCGCGCCAGAGCGGCAGAGTTGCCCGTCGATCACCGATGTGACCCGCCGAGTCCGGTCGTTGAGCTCCATCTCCGACAACCGCGCATCGCCGTCGAGGGTGATGCGATAGCCATAGCACGGCGGAGCTCCCTTCGTCGCAAGGCCGGTCATCACGAACTCGTACGTGTCCGGCCCGCACTGCGCCAGATCTTTCTCGTCGAGCGCGATCCCCTCCGCCTGGAGTTCGCCGCAGGGATTCGCCTTGACGGCCAGCGTGAGGAGGTCGAGGGCGCGTTCGCCCTCCGGCACGGTCACGTACACGCCGATGCTCCCGTCGAAGCGGGTGTACAGGGGCACGGGCGCGGCGGTCTGGTACAAGTTCCAGGCAGCCGCGCCAAGCAGCGCGGACAGCGCGAACATCCCGATGATCAGCCGGTGACTGCGCGGGCGCCTCGCCGTCGGCCCGGGCACCGGGAGATCCTTCTGAGGCGGCCGAGGGGCGCCCTGGCACAGGTGCCGCACCGTCAGCCCCACGAGCACGGCGAGCCGGAGAAGTCCCACGGCTTTCAGGTTCGCACGGCCCGGCGCCCGGCGACGGAGAGTCCGCGGAGCTCCGGATAAAGAATTCGCTGCCCTGCCGCTGTTCTCTGCACTGGCTGGTCCGGGGGTACGGCTCGTGCCCCGTTGCCTTAGTCGGCTGCAGACGGCCAGCCGGAAGCGGCGATCAGCGCCGCCAGTGCGGGCGAAGAGTGTAGGTGGATCATGATCCCGACCTGAGTCGGCAGCGCCCCCTCGCTGATGTCGGGCCGCGCGGGCCCTGACCGCGTCCAGGCGTGTGCCGCAGCGTGCAGACGACTTGAGAAACCGACACCCGTCCCGAAAATCTTGGTCGAGATGTTGAGTTTCGGGACGGCGGGGAGAGTCGCCCAGCCGAACGGACCGATCAGAAGATCGGCCGAGCCGAATATGGACCGCGGGCACGCACGCCTGACCGCCGCGCTGCTCAGGATGACGCCGCCCGATGTCGCAGCGCCGTTCTTCGAGAGCGACGCTTGGACAAGCCTCAAGGCCAACCAGCAGGCAATGATCACCGACGCCGACGCCGAGATGGAAGAGAAAGACCGGCGTAGGCGTCAGCAGGCCCGCCAGGAGCGAGCCGAGAGGCGTAGCACCCGTGACTGAGCCCGCCAAGCCGTCGAACGCGATCCCTGTCGGCTACGCCCGGGTCTCCACCCGCGCCCCGGACCACGCCACGCAGCTGGAGTTGCCGAGCGCCGCCGACTGCCTGCTGCTCACCTACGCCGTGTGGGAGAACACCGACCAGGTCGAGCCCGGCGAGCTACCCGCCCCGCGCGCCGACGGCGCCGCGCTGGAGGCACTGCGACGACTTCAGACCGCGCTTGGCGCCCACGCAGGGCGAGCGCGCCATCAAGAGGCCGGCACCACCGGCCGCCTGCTCGCCCCGGGCGGCCGCTACGAGCTCGCGCCGCTGCGCCTGGTCGACATCGACCAGGCCGACGTTCAGGTCCTGTCCGCCGCGGCCCGGGTGCTCGGCGCCCCGCACGCGCACGAGCTCGTGCGCGATGGCCTGGAGGGCGGCGGCGTGAACATGTCCGGCCCCGAGCTCGTGATGGCCGCAGCCCGGCCGGCCGGGCTGCCGGACCTCGACGACACCGCCGACACCGAACTGCTGCGCGATCGCCTGGCCACCGCCGGCCCCGCCGCCGACGTCGTGCTCACCCCGGCCGAAGAGGACGCCTACCGGCGTACCGTCGACCGGCTCAACGGCAAGTGGGCGCTCGGCAACCCGGTCGCCAGATTCATCTACGACGGTGGTCGCTGGCCACCCCGCCCCACCTGGCAGAGGACCTGCCGCCCGAGAAACTGGAGGGCTGAATCGACAGCGCCGCATCGATATGCGGCCAGGTACGGGTGAGTCAGCCGCTGACGTCCAGCCCTGGCGGCCGTCAGATAGCCCCAGGCCGGCGCATGCCCAGCCCCCCGCCACTCCGCGCTTGAGCTGGGGTTCCCAGTTGTCGCCCAGATGGCCGAACCAGGCGATCTTCGTGTTCCACGCCGCGTCGATGTCCGAGGTGCGAAAGGCCGCACGGATGGCCTGGTTGGCGGCCTTCATGTCCGCTCGTTCCCTTGCTGTGGGTGTCCTGGTCCGGACCGCGACAGTGACGTGACAGTGAGAAGGCAGAGGGGCGAAAGGCCACGGCGATAGTTTCGCAGGCAGAAAGGCAAGTATCGCCCAAGGGGCGTGACGTTGACCTGCAAGGACCTGAGCATTCTCCAGGACCTCCGACGAGTACTGCTCTTTCCGCCCGCTCAACTCCGCCCGACTGACGACCGGCGTTGGTACCTGCAGACGGCTTCTGCGGCGTACCGGAGACGAAAGGGGCAACACGTGAACGGGAAAATCCGTGTGGCTATTGCTGCGGCGGCCCTCGGCATCGGCTTCGCCATGGCACCGACCGCTGCCTCGGCAGCGCAGCAGGCTCCCACCGCCGCGAAAGCGGACACCGGGGCGAAGAACGCCGCGGCCTGTTCCGCGGTACCCGACCGAGGGTGGGTCCTTTTCTACCAGCACTCCGACTGCCAGGGCGCCTACCAGGGCTGGACGACCTGCGGTCGGCACTACTTCACCGGCCCCATGAAGATGCAGGCGAGCTCGTACTGGGACAACCAGTACGGCGCCGCCTACGTCTACGCCGATGTGACCGACGACTACGGGCACCCCGCCTTCCGCACCTGGCCGGGGACCGGCGTCCGCAACGTGGCCAAGGGCGAGAACGACCGAAGCTATGCGGCTTGGCTCAACTGCTGAGGCCGGCCCGTCCGGAATGTAGCGCAAAGCGTCGTCCGGGGTCAGTCCCACTGGTCCCGGCGGCGTGCGGACCGTCCCCGTCCTTGGTCCCGGCTCTCAGGAGGTCGTCACCGTGGCCGATGGTCGCCTGCTCGGCGCCCTGATGCTGTCCGTCTTGGGGGTGCTCGTCGGCTGCGGAGGCGGCCCTCCGGAGGCGGGAGAGAAGCTCCTCGGGAAGACCATTGATCTTGACCAGGTCGACTACCCCTTGGCCGCCTTCGAGTTGACCGATGCGGAGCTCGAAACCACCCTTCGGGCGAGGTATCTGCTGACTCAGCAGTGTGCCGACAGGTTCCACGTCAAACTGCCTGCGCGGCAGTCCGGTCGCCATCGGGTACCGCAGAACGACCGGTACGGCATGTATGACGTACGTACCGCCCGTACCTGGGCGTACTCCCTCGACGCACCGCCGGTCACTGCCCCCCTGTGGGAAGACCAGATTGACAGGAAGTCCCGGCTGTTCCGGATCGTCAGCGGCGTGGACGAGCAAGGGCACCCGGCCCGGATCGCCGGCCTGCCCCAGGGCGGCTGCCGCGGTGCGGCAAACCGCCGGCTCGAGCGGGATGAGACCGCCTCCGCCACGGGCAAGGCGAGGAATCCGGTGCCAGAACTCGAATCCAGAGCATGGAAGATCTCGCGGAAGGACCCGGCCGTTCAGAGTGCAGCCGCCGAGTGGAAACGCTGCATGACCCTGAGGGGACACGACTACGAGGACCCCGTCGAAGCCCCCTACTCCTACTGGACCTCCCAACGGATGGCCGCGCATCCGAATCCGACGAAAGAGCAGCGGAAACACGGGATCCCTCCCACCGAAGCCGAACGCCGGGCCGCGCTCGACGACATCATGTGCAAAAACGAGTCGGGCTTTGTACGCAGTTGGCTGACCGCCGATCTCGCCGCGCAGCGGCAGCTGATCGCGGAGAATCGCTCCCAGCTCGAAAGGCATGGCCAGCGCCTCGACAACATGCTGAGGAACGCCGCAGAGGTGCTGTAGCCGCCAACGACTGTTCCTGGGTTCCTCGACCCCGATCTCCCCTGTCGTAGCGATGAGGGCTTTGGTGCCGGCCTGCGACAATCGGTGGGGTGGGTTGACGTGCGCGAACTGCGGCCTCCCTCTGCCGGAGGGCTCGCGGTCGTCGCGGCGGTACTGCTCGCCTGCGTGGCGGGCGCAGCAGCGGCGTGAGCTGCGGCGATCGAGCGCCGAATACATCGAGGCGCTCGATCCGCCCACACCCGCGCGGCGCACTACCGCGGCCACCACGGCAGCCGACACCACGCAGCCCGACCTCGATACCGACGCGCTGACCGTGCTCACCGCGCTGGCCACCACCAGCATCCCGCTCACCCGGCCTCGGTGCTGGTGAGGTCGCGTATTCAACTGTCGCGGGTTCTCGATGCAGGGGGGCGCGGCAGTAACTGACCGTGATCTCCAGCGGCAAAACGGCTTCATGCTCCTAAATCAGTCAACACGGCGGAAGGCCGCGCGGTAGTCCCTCGGGCGTCGTCCAGTGTGCTTGGCGAAGAGGGCGGCGAACGTGCTGGGGTCCCTGTATCCGACCGCGGCGGAGATGCTGCCGACGGTTCGGTTCGTGGCCTCAAGGAGGTGGCGGGCGCGACGGACACGCGACGATTGCAGGTACTCCAGCGGGCTCTGGCCGGTCTCGTCCGCGAAGCGCCGCAGCAGCGTCCGAGTGCTGACCTTGAACGTGTCCGACAACGCGGCGAGGTCGTATCGGGTGGCAAGGTTTTGGTCGAGCCATCGCATGACCTTGTGGGAGAACGCGTTTCCGGGCTGCGGAAGACATTGCGCGTCAACGTATGGGGTCTGGGACGATCGCGCATCGTCGACGAGCGCCACCCGCGCGGTTGTCCGTGCCACGCCGGCACCACTGTGTTGACGGATCAGATCCAGCGCGAAGTCGTACATGGCGCTGAAGGCCGCCGTTGTCGTCACCCCGGTGTCGGTGACGACCAGACGCTCCGGCCGGACGTCAGCGTCCGGATAGCGTCGAGTCAGTTCGTCCGCGAGGAGCCAGGCTGTCGTGGCACGGCGTCGGTTGAGGAGTCCAGCCTCGGCGAGCAGGAACGCACCGACACAGATCGAGACGACGACAGTGCCCGCAGCAGCGTGTGACCGGATCGCCGCAATTTCAGGGGCGAGGGGTGCGAGCTTCGCGTCCACGTCGAGGCCCGGCACGAGCTCGAACCCTGGCACAACAAGGACATCTACCTCGCGCAGCGGAGAGACGTCCAACACCGCACCACCCGATGCCGCGACACGACGACGAGGCGAAACGATCGACACCTCGTATCCAGAGCCGTCCGGACCGGCAACGTGCGTGGCCATCGTCAAGAGATCGGGTACGCCGAATACCTCGGACGCGAAGCAGCCTGGATAGGCCAGGACACCAACCCGCAGCGCGCTCACGCTCGCCTCCTCACCATCAGCCTATGGCGAGATTACCCGCCTACATGGCGATGTCGCCTCTCGCCCTCGCGGAGGCATCGGTCCACGCTGTCACCATGAGCGCTGCCAGCGGACGACTTGACGACATGATCACGGACTTCTCCCGCCGACTCGTGGATGTGGAGGGGGTGGTGAAGACGGTGTACGCCGCGGGTTCCGGGCCGGCCGTCGTGTTGATGCCGGAGATGCCCGGCATCAGTCCTGATGTCCTTCGACTGGCGCGGTGGGTGCGAGATGCGGGCTTCACCGTCTATGTCCCCTCACTCTTCGGGATCGACGGTGCCTACCCCACGGTCGAGGGTGGTACGGAAATCGTCCGCCGCGCGTGTGTCAGTGCCGAGTTCCGCGCGTTCGCCGGGGGCGGCACCAGCCCGGTCACGGCATGGCTACGTGGGCTGGCGCGCCAAGCCCATGCCGAATGCGGCGGTCCGGGAGTCGGCGCGATCGGATTGTGCTTCACCGGCAACTTCGCTCTCACCATGGCGCTTGAGCCGGCTGTCATCGCGCCAGTGGTCAACCACCCGTCGCTGCCGCTGGACGATCCTGCCGGACTCGAGATCAGCGACGAGGACGCGCGCGCAGTCCGAGACCGCATCGCGCGCGAGGGACTGAAGGTCCTTGCCTACCGCTTCGACGACGACCGCTGGTGCACCGGCCAGCGCTTCGCCGCCTACCAGGCGCTCCTCGGCGACGCCTTCGACGGCCGTGTTCTTCCGGGCAGTTCCGCGAACACCAGCCCGCCACCGTTCTTCGGCGACGTGGTCGGGTCCCCCCACAGCGTGGTCACCGCCCACCTCGTCGACGAGGACGGACACCCCACGCTGAAGGCCAGGGACGAGATCATCGTCTTCCTGACCGGCCGCTTGAGCCCGTTCGGACATTCCGAGACGACATACGGCTGAGCGGCACACCCGCCTGGGCGGCGGGGGTACTGGTGAAGTCACCTATTCGACTATCGCGAGTTCTCGATGCCGAGGGCTGTGGTAGTGACTTTCCGTGATGTCGGCGGGGCTCTCGGACAGCAGGTGCGCGCGGAAGGGCGAAGTGGGCCTGACTATGTCGGTAGGGCCCGTCAAGATCGCGACATGACGATCGATGCGCTGACGCCGTTCCGCTGGCTGCAACCGCCGTACGGCGGTCGGGGCAACCTGCTCGGCGAGATCTACTGCGTGACCTTGCTGCGGGGGCTCGACCCGGCCGAGGTGCTGCGCCGGTTCGGCGCCCGCACGAGCACGCAGATGAGCTTCGCCGACCTGGAGCTGGCGGTCTCCGACTTCACGATGGTGACCGAGGGTGGTGACGGAGGGCGTCAAGCCGGAGATGGTGGCGACCGACAACGCCTCGTACTCCGACATGGTGTTCGGCCTGTTCAAGATCCTCGGCTCCAACTTCAGCCCGCGGTTCCGCGACCTGGACGACCAGCGGTTCTGGCGGGCCACGATGCCCGGCGTCGAGACGGGCACGTACGGCGCGGTGGAGGACCTGGCGCGCAACCGCGTGAACCTGAACAAGGTGATCACGCACTGGCCGGACATGCTGAAGGTCGCCGGTTCCCTGGTCACCAACCAGGTCCGTGCCTACGACCTGCTGCGCATGTTCGGACGCGAGGGGCGCCCGACTCCGCTGGGTGCGGCGTTCGCGGAGTACGGGCGGATCGCCAAGACCGAGCACCTGCTGCGCGTGGTCGACCCGGTCGACGGCACGTACCGGAGGCAGATGGACCGGCAGCTCACCGTCCAGGAATCCCGCCGCAAGCCGGCCTGGGACGTGTGCCACGGCAAGCGCGGCACCATCCACCAGGCGTACCGGGACGGCATGGAGGACCAGCTCGGCTCGCTCAGCCTGGTCCTCAACGCCATCGTGCTCTGGACGACCCGTTACATCGACGCCGCCGGCGCCCTGCGCCCGCTGCGCGACCCGGACGCGACCGAGCTGGACGAGGACGACGAAGGCGTGGACTGAACGCCCGCATCGGGTGACGCGGGCATATCAGGTGGCCGGGGTGCTCGGAAATCGCAAGCGCCGGCAGGGGGGCTGATGTCAGGCTGCCTGGTATGTCGACCTAAGCCTTGATTGGTGCGGCCGTCCTGGCGGCCTGCTCGATCTTCGCGCAGTAGGCTGCACGGGCTTCCTCGTCGATCTGCTTCTCGTGTTCGGGGCGCACCCCGGTCCGGCCGTCGAGGCCCTCGCGCAGGATATCGGCGTGCCCGGCATGCCGGTTGGACTCGCCGAGGACATGGACCATGACGGCGAACAGGTTCGTGTTGGGATAAGGCTCCGGCCACCACGGCACGTGGCCGGGGGCGTCGAGGGGAAGCTCGTTGATCGTCGCGTCCGAGTGTTCCCACGTGCGCCGGTAGAACCCGATGATCTGATCGCAGGTCTCGTCCTCGGTCGCCCACAGATCGCTGCCGTCGGAGTCCTGCCACCGGGGCAGCGGTTCCGGGGAAGGGCGGTCGAAGACCTCGCCGAAGTACCTGGCCTCGACGGTGGCCACGTGTTTGACCAGGCCGAGGAGGTTGGTCCCGGTCGCTGTCAAAGGTCGGCGGGCGTCGTATTCGGACAAGCCGTCGAGCTTCCAGAGCAGCGCCGTCCGGTCCCGCCGCAGTCTCCCGTGCAGGTTGTCTTTCGCGAATTCATCGATCATGCGGCATGAGCCTGCCATGGGCTGCTCGTGGTCTCAATTCCCGTACATGGTCCGCAACGACTGGCAGAGCCGAGGCCTGGCCATGGCCGCCGTTGTTCACGCTCACGGACGGCACTGCCTCGGGGCGAAGAGCGGGCGCCGTCGCCGGCCTCTGGCGGCCGCGAGGGCGTAGGGCCGAACGGGGTGGCGGGAAACGGGCAGGCTGGACACCCTCACCAGGGTTCAACCCTGCGACCGAGGATCGAAGCCTGCTCGCCTGTCGTCAAACGATCGTCTGACGACAGGCGAGCGACGCGGCCGGGCGACCCGCCGTGGCGGCCGAGAAGACCGACGACGTCCGCACCGCGTACCTGGAGGGCCGCTCGATCGCTGCCCTCGCCCGCGACCGCAGCCCCTTTCTTGCGTATTCGGTTCCCGCCCCCTGCTGGGTGTTTCGTCATGCTCTCCGGGCGCCGGGGATCGCCGAGACGTGACACGACGTGACGAGCATCGGCCCGTTGCCCTTCCGCGGCCGGGCGACATCGAGGTCGAAACGATCGGCAGTCAGGACGCGTCGTCGGTGAAGTGCGACAGAACCATCTCGACCAACGCGGCGACGTCGGCATCCACCATCGGCTCGCCGGTCATGCCCATCCGGTGGAGCAGGGTTCCGACGACGACGTCGATGAAGAACAGGACCCGGTTTTCCGGCTCGCCGAGCGCATCCTGGAGCGCGAGCCGGTAGGGGTCCTGCAACCGGGCGGACAGGATCTCGCGCAGGGCCGGGTCGCTGACGGCGTCGCTGAACACGCCGGCGAACGCGTCGCCGACTCCGGGCTCGCTGATCTTCCCCGCGATCCAGCGGATGGCCGAGGACATGAGCTCGGCTCGACCGGTGCCCTCCAGCGGCACCGGGCCGAACACGTCCAGGAGGCAGTCCACGATCAGCGCGCCCTTGGACGGCCAGCGCCGGTAGATCGTCGTCTTGGCGACCCCGGCTGCGGCGGCGATGCGGTCGACGGTGGCACGCGCGTATCCGAGCTCCTGGACCGTGCTCAGCGTGGCGGCGAAGACCACGTCGTTGACGCCGGCGCGCGGGCGACCGGGTGGTCTGGCGGATGCGGTCGAGGTCATGCCCACACGATAAACCATTGCGCTACCAGCGGTATCGATACTTGCGGTGGCGCAATTGCCGGGCTGAGGAGGAGACATGGGTGAGGTCACTGTCACGGAGCGGCAGCCGGAGCCGGATCGGTCGGCGGCGACGGGCTGGTCGGTGGTGCCGGACTGGTCGGTGGTGCCGGTCGAGGAGCTGGTCGCTTACCGCGGGTCGGAGAACCGCATTCGGGTGTCCAGCGCGGCGCGGGCGATCACCGGGGATCCGGATCCAGGCGCCGCGATCGGCCGGCAGGAGGTGGCGCTGCTCGGCCGTGGGCTCCCGGTCCGCGTGACCCGGCTTGGCCGTCGCCACTCACCTGGTCCTCTCGTCCGTCATCGCCTGGCTCTGGACGACCGGCCTTCGAGGAGGCTGAGTGCCGAAATCAGCGGTAACGACCTGCGACTTCTTCGCCTGTTGGCGGTCAGGGCAGCGGGTTTGCCTTGCCGGCTGTAGGTCGTGCAAGCGCTGCGGCGTGTGGTCAGGCTCCAGGGTTCGGCGGGGCGGCCTGCTCGGCGGGGGTGCTCAGCGGCAGGCGCAGGACGAAGCCGGCCCCGCCGATCGCGGCCTGCTCGACGTGCAGGGTGCCGTGGTGGGCGGTGGCGATGTCCCGGGCGATGGCCAGGCCCAGGCCGGTGCCTCCGCGGTCGCGGCTGCGGGCGGCGTCGAGGCGGACGAACCGCTGGAAGATCCGTTCTCGGTCGGCCGGGGGCACCCCGTCGCCGTCGTCGCTCACCACCAGCTCGGCATGCGTTGCCGAGCTGCGAAGCCGTACCCGCACCTTGCTGGTGGCGTGCCGCTGTGCGTTGTCCAGCAGGTTGGTCAGCACCCTTGCGATCTGTCCTGGTACGGCGTCGACGACGACCCGTTCGGCCAGGTTCAGGGCTGCCGGGTGGCGATCGGTACGCCGGCCGGTCTCGGTGCGGATCAGGTCGGTCAGATCGACGTGCTGAGTGGCCTGGGGAGCGGTGGCGTCCAGCCGGGCGAGCAGGAGCAGGTCGGTCATGATGTCCTGAATCCGATCCAGGTCCTCCAGCGTGTGCCCGATCAGGTCGGGCAGGTCGGTGTCGCGGGGATGCATCTGGGCCTCCTCCAGGCGCACGCGCAGGCCGGCCAGCGGGGTGCGCAGCTCGTGGGAGGCGTCGGAGGCGAACTGGCGTTGCCGCTGCAGCGCCTGATGGGTCGAGGCTTTGGCCTGCTCCAGACGTCCGAGCGTGTGGTTGACGGTGCGCGCCAGTTGGGCGATCTCGCCGTGGCCGTGCGGTTGCGGGATGCGGATGCTCAGGTCGCTGACGTTGATCGCGGCCAGCTGTGCGCGGATGAGCTGGATCGGGCGCAACGTGCGGCTGGTGATCTTCCATGTCGCCGCGGTGGCCAGGAGGATCAGCAGCGCGATCTGGGCGATCCAGAGCAGTTGGAACGTCCGGGACGGCGCCACGGGCGAGACCATCCGGCCGGCGTAGACCACCGGGGAGGTGGGGGCGGGTGAGAGGCGGACGGCGGCCAGACGCAGGCACTGTCTGCCGCTGTTCTTGTCGCACACCTCGACGTCGGCCTGAGGGTGGTCCGGGGAGGGTCGTACCTGGCTCAGCGGGTCCCGACCGCGGGCCGCGGGAGAAGCGGCGATGACGCGGTGATCGGCTCCCACTACCTGGATCAGGTCGATGCCGGGTGTTTGCGTCTCGATCGTGCCGGTCAGATTCCGGCGCCCGGCCGCGGCGGCGGTGATCCCGGCTTGCTCGCGGGCACCCGACCAGCCGGGGTCGGCTGAGGCCTGCCCGGCGGCTGACGCTCCGACCATGCCCATCGGGACCAGTACGGCGATCGCCGTGGCCAAGGCCAGGACGGTGAGTCGGGCCGGGGTCGAGCGCAGGCGCGGCCGCCGCGGCGATGAGCCCGGACTCATGACGTCATCTCACCGCTTCGCAGATCGCCCGGCGCGCCGCACGCGTGCGCCAACCTGCCGGGCACTCGGCCGTTCAAGGCTCGCCGGCGGCGGTATTCCTCCTCGTCGATTTCATCGCGGATGAACAGGACGAGCAGCTGCCGTTCCTGCGGCGAGCAGTCCTGGCACGGGGCCGGTGTCCGCCTGTACAGCGACACCATGGCCAACGCCGCGGCGATGGCCGTGGTGAACAGGATCTGGCTGACGATCAAGGACATGGTTCTCCTCCCGGCGGTGATGATGAAGGCTCGCTCTCAGGGCGGCCTACAGGTCCGGGATGTCGTGGTGGTGGCGCCGGATGTGCGCCGTGAAGGCCCGCATGTATCCGGTCAGGAACTCGGCGACGGACGGCACCTGGATGTCGCCCTCGTCGTTGATCAGGCCCTTGGTGAACTGGATGTAGGCCTCGGGCTGACCCAGTACCGGGGAGTTGGTGAAGGACAGGATGGTCTTGAGGTGCTGCTGTGCGACCGCGGTGGAGATCTGGCCGGGTGAGGCTCCGATGATCGCGGACGGCTTGCCGTTCAGCACGTTGGATCCGTAGGGCCGGGTCGCCCAGTCGATGGCGTTCTTCAGCGCGCCCGGTACGGACCGGTTGTACTCGGGGGTGACGAACAGGAGGGCGTCGGAGGCTTTGATCGCGTCCTTGAACTCCTGGGCCACGGCGGGATAGTCCGGGTCGTAGTCGTAGCTGTACAGGGGAAGCTCGCCGATGGGGATCTCCGTGAGGCGGAGTTCCGGCGGCGCGAGGCGGCTCAGAGCCAGAGCGAGAGTCCGGTTGATCGACTTCTGGGACAGACTCCCGACGATGTAACCAACGATGTAAGTCATTGCGTTTCCTTTCAAGAAAAAGAGGTGGGAAGGAGGCCGTGCCGACGAGGTCTTCGGGCTGCCGGCCGCGTCGCGCTCACAGCAGTGCCGGGGAACGTCTTGCGCCTGTTCGGTGACGGCGAGACCCGGAGGGATCACGTCGGCGGAGATGCCGTAGCCGCCCAGTCCATGGGCGAGCCGGCCGCGACGTAGGGGGTCCGGAGCCGGATTTGACGACACGTGCCCATCAATCGAGGAGGGGGTACGTGCCGGTGAGGTTGATCTCGAGGACGCGCGGGGCTAGCCCTCGACGAACGCGATCGTCTCGTCGAGGGGCGCCCGGCCCGTACGGACGTACTCCACCGTGTCGTCCTCGAACCCGATCGACATGCCACAGAAGAGGATGAGGCCGTCCGGGGGTGACAGGATCTCCGCTACGGTCCTGCGATACACCGACCACGCCATCTGCGGGCAACTGTGCAGCCCTTCGGCGCGCAGCAGCAGCATGACGGTCTGCAGGTACATGCCGACGTCGGCCCATTGGGGCAGGCCCATGTCGCGGTCGATGTAGCAGAACAGGGCGGCGGGCGCGCCGAAACACTGCCAGTTCTCGGCAGCGGCCCTCTGGCGCGCCTCCCAGTCCTCACGCACGATGCCGAGTGCGCTGTAGCGCTCCTGGCCGAAGGCGGATCGGCGCTCGTGGTACGGGGTCTTCAGCGTGGGCGGGTACATCTCGTACTCGCGATCGTCCCAGGGGTCGCCTGCGGCCAGGCGCTTACCGGCGCGCTTCTTCAGCTCGGCCAGCGGCTCGCCGGTCAGCACGTACGCGTGCCATGGCTGGAGATTCGATCCGGACGGCGCCCAAGCCGCGGCGGACAGCACGCGCTCCAGCACCTCCCTCGGGACAGGCCGGTCGGTGAATCCGCGCACCGCCCGTCGGCTCGTGACTGCCTCGTAGACGTCCAAGATCACCTACCTCCTCAATGCATTGATTTCACTACATTCGAGACTGTATCACCAGCGATGGTATCATTCAATACTATCTGGCGACCGTACGAGCCCCGTACATCGCGGAGGGAATGAATTCAACGCTAGCCGACGAGGTGCGCAACGCCGCCGCCGGGGCAGGGAGGCGACAGTGGCGGCTCTCAAGGCCGAGCCCGCCAGGCAACCGGCACACGGACGCGCTTACGCCTCGCCGTCCGCTGGATAGGCGAACCGGGTCAGCAGATCCCTCAGGAGTTCGGCCTCGCCTGGCCCCAACGCGGCAACCAGACGCGCATCCACCGGCTCCGCCGCCACATGGGCCGCATCGAAGAGCTCGACGCCTTGAGGCGTGATCTCCACTGCCCGAACCCGTCGGTCCCCCGGAACGTTCTTGCGTACGGCCAGCCCCTTACGCTCCAGGTCGTCCACGACCCGCATGATTCCGGCCTTGTCCGACCCGGTCGCCGTCGCCAGGTCCCGCTGCACCGTGGGCCCGCGCTCGATCAGTACGATCAGCACGGCAAAATGCCGCAACTCTATGCCGAGCGGTCGAAGCGCCTCCGTCATCACCGTGGCCGCGCGCCAATGCGCCTGGCGCAGCAGCAGACCGAGAGCGAAAGGTGATGCATCCCCAGAGCGGTCGGTCGCTCTGGGGGGAACGTCGGCAGCCATCAACCCATGCTACCAGATGTATTCTCATTCGATACGGTATCGCATGAAATTAATGCACGGTCAGCGGGAGGTCAGAGGGGTTTCGGACTCGACGCGGGTGAGCTTCTCGGGGTTGCGGACGTAGTAGAGGCCGGTGACGCGGGCGTTCTCCACGCGGAAGGCCAGCACGCCGTCGATCACGCCGTCCAGGCGCAGGATGAGCCCGGGGTTGCCGTTGACCGTCGTGGGCTCACTGGTGAAGATGCCGCCGGCCTTGGCGACACTGCCGGCCATGTAACTGAGCACCTTGTCGGCGCCGACGACCGGCCGCAGGGCCGCCAGCTTGAGGCCGCCGCCGTCGCTGACGAAGACGACGTCCGGGGCGAGCACGTTGAGCAGCCCCTGCAGATCCCCGGTCGCGAGCGCGGTCCGGAACGAATCCAACGCTGCCCGGGCTTCTTCCGGGGAAGCCTGCGTGCGCGGCCGGCGGGCGTCGACGTGCCGGCGGGCGCGATAGGCGATCTGGCGTGCGGCGGCGGGGCTCTTGCCGATCGCGGCCGCGATGTCGTCGTAGCCGATGTCGAAAACCTCGTGCAGCACGAAGACGGCGCGTTCGGTCGGTGAGAGGGTTTCCAGGATGAACATGAGTGCCAGCGACAGGTTCTCGGACAGTTCGACGTCCTCGGCCACGTCCGGCGCGGTGAGCAGGGGCTCGGGCAGCCAGGGGCCGACGTAGGCCTCCTTGCGCCGTTTGAGGGTGCGTAGCCGGTTGAGTGCCTGCCGGGCCGTGATCCGCACCAGGTAGGCGCGCTGGTCCTGCACCTGCGCCAGGTCGACCTTGACCCACCGCAGCCAGGTCTCCTGGAGGACGTCCTCGGTGTCCGCCGCCGATCCGAGCATCTCGTAGGCGACGGTGAACAGCAGGTCGCGGTGGGCGACGAAAGCCTCGGTCGCGGGGTCGTTCATGTCGTGCGCTTCACTCTCTCGCGGTCGGCCCCACGTGCCGGAAGCAGGTCGTCGAAATGTACCCGGTCCGAAGGCGGCTAGACCGCGCCTCGTTCCGGCCTGGGCGTTTCGAGGCGGTCGGTGCTGTCGCCGTGGGATGCGCGGGAACTGGCCTTGCGTGCCCCGGACACCAACAGATCGAGAGGGAACCGGCAGGCGAACTCCTTGACCTTGGCACCGATTCGCCCGCTGATGTGGAGCCGGTTCACCTTGTCATCCAGGTAGGAGAACTGGGTGACGCCCGCGTTCCGACCGAGGCTGATGCACTGTCCGGCGAACATCAACCGGACGGGAGCGGGTGCTTTCCCCGCGATCCGGCGCAGGACGGTGGCGGCGGCCCCCGCACCCAGTTGCACGGCGGCCTGGCAGCTCATCCGGAAGGGCCGGTCCGTCATCGCCGCCGCGTCCCCGGCAGCGACGATGCGCACGTCGTCCACGCTGGTCAGCGTCGCGTCGGTGAGCAGGCGGCCTTCGGTGTCGGTGCGCAGCCCGCTGCGGGCGGCCAGGTCCGGGACACGGAATCCCGCGGTCCAGATCGTCACCGCGCTGGGCAGCCGGCGGCCGTCGTCGAGCTGTACGGCGTCGCGTGTCACTTCCGTCACCCGCGCGCGGGGACCTTCGAGGACGGTCACACCCAGCTCGGCGAGCCGGCGGGCGACCGGGCGGCGGCCCCGGGCATGCAGGTAGGGGCCGAGCACGTTGCCGCAGACCAGGGTGACCTTGCGGCCCAGTTCGGCCAGCTCGGCGGCGGTCTCCATTCCGGTCGGGCCGGCTCCGACCACGGTCACCGGAGCCGTGGCGGGCGTCGCGGCCAGCGCCGACCGCAGTCGTTCCGCCCTCTCGAGGTCCGACACCGAGTGAGCGAACTCTGCTGCTCCGGGCACGCCGGGATCAGCGGCGCCGCTGCCCACCGCGTAGACGAGGTAGTCGTAGGAGACCGTGCCACCGCCCGCCAGCGACACCCGGCGCTCAGCGGCGTCGATCCGGGTCGCGGTGTCGACCACCAGCCGGACGTTCCCGCCCAGAACCTCACCGAAGCCCTCGACCGCGTCATCGGAACCGGTCACGAGCTGGTGCAGGCGGATCCGCTCGACGAAGTCGGGACGTCGATTGACCAGGGTCACCGACACGCCATCGTGCCGGGCCAGGCGATTGGCCGCCATCACTCCCCCGTACCCGCCGCCGACCACGACCACCTCGACGTTCCCGTTCATGATGCCTCCCTCGTGTTATGGACTCGGCATGGAGACACCAGCCACGCATCCGGCGTAACGGCCTGCGGATGAGACATAGCGCACATCGGACGCAGCGGAAACGCCCCTGCGCGGCCGGCCTCCCGACGGTCATGCTCCTATGGAGAAGATCGCGACAGGTAAGACGATGGAGGAAGACACAGTGAAGCGCATCGGCATCATCGGGGTGGGCGAGATCGGCCGAGCCATCGTGGCGGGCCTGTGTGAGGGAGCCGGCCGGTCCCCCGAGGTGTTCCTCTCCCCCCGGGGAGCCGGCACGGTCGCGGCGCTGTCCGAGCGCTACGAGAGCGTGCGGGTGTGCGCCGGCAACCAGGAAGTGGTGGACGGCTCCGAGGTGGTGATCATCGCCGTACGCCGCCAGGACCGGCACGAAGCGCTGGCCGGTTTGAGGGTGGACGACGACAAGGTGGTGGTCAACGTGATGGCCGGGGTCGGCAACGACGACCTGCGCCGGACGCTCGTCACCGACGCCCCGCTGGTGCGGGCCATCCCCCTGCCCGCCGTACGCGAACGCCGCTCCGTCACGGTGACGTACCCGTCGCACCCGGTGGTGAACTCCCTCTTCGAGCACCTGGGCGGGGTGCTCCCGGTCGCGGACGAGGCGGCCTTCAACGTCTTGTCCGCGCTGACGGGAACGCTGACCACCCACTACTCGTATCTCGCCACGCTCACGTCGTGGACCGTCGGTCACGGCATCGACCCCGACGAGGCGGACCGCTACGTCCGCGGCCTCTTCCAGGGCGTCGGCGGTTCCCTGAGCGACGAGACCCGTTCGCTGCACCAGCTCGCGGCCGACCACGAGACCCCGAACGGGAACAACGAACGCATCCGCACCACCTGGTTCACCCCGGCCAACGCCGAAGCCCTCAACAAGGCCCTCGACGACCTCCTCGCCGATCTCTGAAGCCCGGTGGGTTCACCGCTGTCCGCCGGTCGCCACCAGCTCCCCGGCGAAGTGGCACGCGGCCAGTTGCCCGCCCGGGGTCTCGGCGAGCTGCGGCTCCTGCTCGGCGCAGATCGTCCGCTCGGGATGGGCCAGCGGGCCGATCGGGCAGCGTGTACGGAACCGGCAGCCCGACGGCGGGCTCTTCGGGCTGGGCAGGTCGCCGGTGAGCACGATGCGCTCGCGGCCGCGCGCCGTGGTGTCGGGCACCGGCGAGGACGACATGAGCGCGACCGTGTACGGATGCTGCGGAGCCGCGTAGACCGCCTCGACCGGGCCGGTTTCGACGATCTTGCCGAGATACATGACGGCGACCCGGTCGGACAGGTGCCGCACGACCGAGAGGTCGTGCGCGATGAACAGGTACCCGAGGCCGAGCTCGTCGCGCAGCGACTCCAGCAGGTTGATGATCTGCGCCTGGATCGACACGTCCAGTGCCGACACCGGCTCGTCGCAGATCAGCACCTTGGGTTGGACGGCCAGCGCGCGGGCGATGCCGATGCGCTGGCGCTGCCCGCCGGAGAAGGCGTGCGGGTAGCGGTCCAGGTGCGACTCGTTCAGGCCGACCCGCCGGATGAGCGCGTCCGCCTCCGCTGCCCGTTCGGCGACCGGCACGCCACGCATGTCGAGCGCCTCGTCGAGCGACTGCCTGATCGTGCGGCGCGGGTTGAGCGACGCGTACGGGTCCTGGAACACGTACTGCACCGTGGAGCGCAACGCCCGCGCGCCGGCCGGGGAGAATGCGTCGACGCCGTCGGAACCGACGCGGACCGTGCCCGCGGCCGGCCGGTTGATCCCGACGACCGTCCTGGCGAGGGTCGACTTGCCGCATCCGGACTCGCCGACCAGGCCCAGCGTCTCCCCGCCGGCGACCGTCAGGCTCACCCCGTCCACGGCGTACACGGGCTGTGAGCGGCCGAGCAGGCTCCTGCGGCCGGAGGCGACGTCGACCCGGAGGTTCTCCACGCTCAGCAGCGGGGTTCGGGCCTGTTCGGCCCGCGCGGCCGGGTCGGCGGTGACGAGCGTGAGCGGCGGTATGGGCGTGCCCTGATGGGTCACCCAGCAGGCGGCGGCGTGCCCTGGCGTGGCCAGGGGCAGCAGCTCGGGAACCTCGGCGCGGCAGCGGTCCTCGGCCAGCCGGCAGCGCGGGTGGAAGGCACACCCGGGCGGCAGCGCGGCGGGGTCCGGCGGGGCGCCGGGGATCGCCGGCAGCCGGTTGCCGCCCGCGGTGTCCATCCGCGGCATGGCCTTGAGCAGGTCGGCGGTGTACGGATGCTCCTGCCGCGCGAAGATCGTCTCGACGGGTCCCCGCTCCACGACCCGGCCGCCGTACATGACGACGACGTCGTCGCACATCTCGGCCACCACGCCCATGTCATGGGTGATCATGAGTACGGCGATGCCCAGCTCGTCGCGCAACTGCTTGAGCAGGCGCAGGATCTGCGCCTGGATGGTGACGTCCAGGGCCGTGGTCGGCTCGTCGGCGATCAGCAGAGACGGCGAGCCCGCCAGCGCGATGGCGATCACGGCGCGCTGGCGCATGCCGCCGGAGAACTGGTGCGGGTAGTCGTCGATCTTGCGTTCGGCGTCCGGGATCCCGACCTGCCGGAGCAGTTCGAGTGCCCGTACGCGGGCCGCGCGCTTGCCCGTGCCGTGCACGGTGAGGGCTTCGACGACCTGCGCGCCCACCGTGAGGACCGGGTTGAGCGCGGACTGCGGGTCCTGGAACACCATCGCGATCTCGGCCCCGCGGATGCGGCGCATCTCCTCCTCGGACAGCCCGAGCAGGTCGCGGCCGCCGAAGCGGATCTCGCCGGCGGCGATCCGGCCCGGTCGGGGCACCATCCGCAGGATCGAGCGGGCGGTCACCGACTTGCCCGAGCCGGACTCGCCGACCACGCCGAGGATCTGGCCCGGTCGCAGGGTGAGGTCGACGTCGTTGACGGCGTGGACGATCCCCGCGCCGGTCGCGAACTCGGTGCGCAGCCCGCGGACCTCGAGCAGGACGTCCGCGTCGGGACGCGCCGGGGCCGCCGGCGCAACGCCGTGGGAGTGAGTGGTCATTTCCGCAGCACCGCCTTGTTGAGCGCGTTGGACAGCAGGGTGAACGCCAACGCGAGGAGCAGCAGCACCAGGCCGGGCCCGAGCACGTACGCGGGGTGCACCTCGATGTAGCGGGCGCCGACGTTGAGCATCGCGCCCAGCGACGGGACGGGCGGCTTGATGCCGAGACCCACGATGCTCAGGCCGGATACGATGAAGATCGCGACCACCATGTAGACGGCGGCGCCGACGACGATCGGGTCCATGATGTTCGGCAGCACGTGCCGCACCAGCACGGTGCGCTTGCGCACGCCGAGCACCTTGGCGGCCAGCACGTACTCGCGCTCCTGCTCGACCTGGAGCCCGGCCCGCGACAGCCGCCCGAACCCGGGCAGGCCGCTGATCAGCACGGCCACGAACAGCGAGAGCCAGCCCGTGCCGAGCACGAGGACGACGCTCATGCCGAGCACCAGCCCCGGGAAGCCGAGGATGATGTCGAGCGCGCGCTGCATCGCGGCGCCGAGCAAGCGCGAGACCACGCCGGTGAGCCCCATGAGCGTCCCGATGACGGCGCTCACCGGCACCGCTGCCAGGATCAGGCTCAGATCCGTACGAAGGCCGTAGATCGTACGGGC
Organism: Nonomuraea sp. NPDC003707; assembly: GCF_053587055.1. Classification (NCBI taxonomy): domain Bacteria; kingdom Bacillati; phylum Actinomycetota; class Actinomycetes; order Streptosporangiales; family Streptosporangiaceae; genus Nonomuraea; species Nonomuraea sp. NPDC003707. The sequence goes on from NZ_JBSFNK010000031.1 coordinate 24,661, forward strand.
GAGGATGTCGCGGCCCAGCTCGTCGGTGCCCATCCAGTGCGCGGCCGAGGCACCGGCCAGCGAGTCGCCGCTCTGGTCGTCGTACCCGCCGGGGAACAGCACCGGCGCCAGGAGGGCGACCGCGACGAGGGCCAGCAGCAGCCCGGCACCGAACGCGCCGCGCGGGGTGCGCAGCGCGGTGAGGTACTGCATCAGCGCCCCGGCGCCGGGCCGGCGCGGCACCGCCGGCGCGGGGGTGCCGGGTGCGGTGACGGTGGTGGTCATGGTTTCACGCTCCCAACCTGACGCGGGGGTCCAGGACCGCCATGGCGATCTCTGTGAGCAGCTGCACGACCACCGCGATCAGCACCGTGCCGACGATGATCACCTGTACGAGGTTGTAGTCCGCGCTGAGCACGCCCGAGACCCCGAGCTGCCCGATCCCGTTCCTCGCGAAGATCATCTCGATGACGACGGCGCCGGCCAGCATGTCGCCGAACCGCATGCCGATCGTGACGGCGGCGGGCCCGAGGCTGTTGCGGACGACGTGGCGCAGGGTGATCCACCTTCGTGGCACGCCCTTGGCCACGGCGAGGTCGACGTAGTCCTGCCGCCACGCGTTGTCCATCGAGGACTGGACGAGCATGGCGACGTGACCGCCCATCGGCACCGCCATCGCCACCGCGGGCAGGATCAGGTACTGCATGCCGATCACCGGGTCGTCCAGCACCGCGACCTCCCCGCTGATCGGCAGCAGGCGGAAGACCACCCCGAACAGGATGATCAGCAGCAGGCCGAAGAGGAAGGGCGGCATCGCCAGGAGCACGGTGTTGCTCGCGTCGGCGGTGAACCGGGACAGCCGCGAACGCGCCGACCCGGCGAAGATCCCGAGCCCGAGCGAGACCGCGACCAGGAGGATCGTGGCCGCGACGGTCAGCTCGAACGTGCTCTCCACCCTGCTGCCGATCAGCTCGGCGACCGGGCGCTTGAACTGCAGCGACTGGCCCAGGTCGCCGGTGAGCAGCCCGCCCATCCAGTGGACGTACTGCTCGGCCAGGGGGCGGTCCAGCCCCATTTCGACGCGGATCGCCGCGACCTGCTCCGCGGTGGCCTCCGGCCCCGCCGCGATGGCGGCCGGATCACCGGGCGCCAGGCGGGGCAGGAGGAAGGCGATGGCGGTCGTCGCCACCAGGACGAGCAGGACCGACGGCAGGCGCCGGATCAGGAAGTGGATCATGCTCGGCCTCGTTCACCGGGTGAGGTAGGCGGCGCGCATGGAGCGGCCGTAGCGGCTGACCAGGATGTCCCTCGCGGCGTCCGCGCGCACGACCGTGGCCGGCACGATGGCGATGGTCTGGAGGAAGGCGGCGTCGAGCAGGTACTGCGAGAGGTCCTTCAGCCGCTGCGCCGTCTCGCTCTCGTCGACGCTGTCGATCAGCGCCTGCGCCCGCTCGCGGTAACCGGCGTCGGCGTAGTTCGAGGTGTTCTTGGCCGGCCGCAGGTCCGGATATCCGTACAGCGAGAGCGCCGGCGGCAGCTTGGCCACCGCGGTCCAAGTCAGGAACGCGGGCCCCAGCTTGCCGGCGATCCTGCGCGGCTCGAACTCCGCGGGGGGCAGTTCGAGCGCCGACGGACGGAGGCCGACGTCCGTCAGGTTGCGCGACACGATCTCGATCACGTTGCGCGGCACCGGCAGCGCGTGGACGGCGATCTCGACGCGGGCCCCGGCCGCCCCGGCGTCCTCGATCATCTTCTTCGCGCGGTCCGGCTGGTAGGCGTAGGTGGCGGCGAGCTCCGCGGGGTAGCCGGTCGCGTCCTCGCTCCATGGCAGGCTGGTCGTCGTGCCCACCCCGCCGAAGACCTGCTGGTTGATGCGCTGGCGATCGATCGCGTAGCCGATGGCCCGGCGCACCTCGGGCTTGTCGAAGGGCGCCTTGGTGACGTCGAAGCCCAGCGCGTACACGAGCCCGTGGTTGAGGTCGAGGTGGAACTTCTTGTCGTCGACGACCGTCTTGGCGTCCTGGATGTTGAGCCCGTTCGCCAGGTGCGCGCGGCCTGAGCGCAGCGCCGCCAGCTGGGCGGTGGAGTCGCCGATGACCGTGAGCTCGATGCCGTCGAGGTAGGGCAGCCCCTGCTCCCAGTACGCGTCGTTGCGCGTCATCTTGATCTCCGTGCCGGCCTTGTAGCCGGACCAGAGGAACGGTCCCGTACCGATGACCTTCGACCCGTCCGCGAGCCCCTTGTAGCTCTCGCGGTCGATGATCGGTGTCGAGTCGAGGATGTCCAGCACCACTTCCTGGAGCGGCCGCGGCGAGGTGATCGTGACCTCGTGCTGGCCGGTGGCGCTCGCCTTCCAGCCCTTCATCGCGCCGCCGAGCGTGGCCAGGCCGTCGCCCGCCATCTCGCGTTCGAGGGTGAACACGACGTCTTCCGCGCCGAAGGCACGGCCGCCGTGGAACTTGACACCCTCGCGCAGCGACAGCACCAGCGTCCGGTTGTCGTCCCGCAGCTCCCACTTCGTCGCCAGCAGGGGCTGCGGCTTGTTGTCCTGGTCGACCATGACCAGCGTCTCCAGGACGTTGCGGTTCCAGAAGATGTTGCCGGGGCGGCCGGTGAAATAGGCCGCCGGGTCCGGCGGCGCGGCGACGGTGGCGACCAGGGTCCCGCCGCGGGTCGGGCCGCTCACCGCGCCGGCCGTCTTGCTCTCGTTCACCGCGGAGCGGCATCCGGCCAGGCCGGCCGCACCGAGGACGGCCAGCCCGCTGAGGAGCGTCCGGCGCGACAGGGCCGAAGCACCAGGGATGGAATCGACGTGGCGATTACTGGGGTACATCGCTGCACCACCTCACTTACTTTCTCTCGGGCCGGGGGGAAGACCCGGTTGATCACTCCTCGTGAACCTTGATCGACGTCGTGCCACGGATGTCCGCACAGGAGAATCCGATGGAGACTTCGAACGTTCCAGGCTCGACCGCCCAGTCGTGCCGTGCCACGTCCCAGTGCTGGAAGGCCTGGGGAGGCAGCGGGATCTCGGCGGTGAGCGTTTCGCCGGGTTCGCCGCGCACGACGGCGAACCCGGCCAGCCAGCGGGCGGGGCGGTCGACGCTCGAACCGGGCCGCGCCAGGTAGACCTGCAGCACCTGCTTGCCCGGCCGCGAACCGGTGTTGCGCACGGAGACCCGTACGGCCGCGTCCGGTCCGCTGTCGACGTCGACGAGCTCCCAGGACGTGTAGCCGACGCCGTGCCCGAACGGGTACGCGGGCTCGACCCCGGCGCGCAGCCACGCGCGGTAGCCGACATGGACCCCTTCGCCGTACTCCAGCCGGCCGTCCACGGGCGCCGTGTCCAGCACCGGAACGTCCTCGCCGCGGTCCGGCCACGTCATCGGCAGCCTGCCGCCGGGCTCGGCGTGACCGAGGAGCACGTCCGCCAGCGCGGCGCCGGACTCCTGCCCGCCGAACCACGTCACGAGCACCGCCGCGACGTCATGGCGCCACGGCAGCAGCACGGGGGCACCCGCGTTGACCACGACGACGGTGTTCGGGTTCTCCGCGGCGACCGCCCGCACCAGGTCGTCCTGCCCGTCGGGCAGCGACAGGTCCGCTCGGTCGAAGCCTTCGCTCTCGGTCTGCGAGCTGGTGCCGACCACGACGATCGCGACGTCCGCGGCCCTGGCCTGCTCGCGGGCGACGGCGAGCTCCTCGGCCGGGGACCGCCGCGGCGCCCGGGAGCGGATCGCGACGGCCGAGCCGGACTTCGGCATCCGCTGCCGCAGCAGCACCTCGACCGGCCTGCCCGCTTCGAGCGGCACGTCGAACGTGCGCACGGGCGGCGTGAGGATCTCCGCGCCCGGGCCGTCGTGCGTCGGCCGTACGTCGTCGTCGAGCAGGGTCCGGCCGTCGACGGCGAACACGATCCGGCCCGCCCCGCTGAGGCCGAGCTGCCACGTGCCCGAGACGTCCGGGACGATCCGGGTGGTCAGCTCGACGGTGGTGGCGCCAACGGGCACGTCGGCGCCGAGCCGTACGAGAGCGGCGCTCCGGCGATCCTCGCGCGTCACCTCGGCGCCCGTGTCGTCGAGCCAGCGGATCAGCACGGGCGCGCCGAGCATCCCGGGCGGCACCGGGGCGGGGTCGCCTTCGAGGTAGCTGCCGGCGGTGTAGGTCACCTGGACGCCGGGGGGCAGGGCGGCTTCGAGCCCGTCCAGCGGGGACACGACGTGGGTGGGCCGCACTTCGGCGCTGCCGCCGCCCTGGATGCGCGGGCTGCCGGCCAGCTCGCCGAACACGGCGACGCGGCGCAGGCGCTCCGGCGCGAGCGGCAGCAGGTCACCGGAGTTGTGCAGCAGCACGGTCGCGTCCGCGCCGGCGGCGCGCAGCTCGCCGCGTACGTCGACGGTGACCGGCGTACGGGTCACCGGCACCGAGTCGAGGGCGCCGAGCCGGGCGGCGAGCCGCAGCAGGTTCTTCACCTTCGCGTCCACCGCGGCCTCGCTGACCAGGCCGTCGGTGACGGCCTGCACCAGCGCGGCGCCCCACGGTCCGCCGGGGCCCGGCATGGTGAGGTCGAGGCCCGCCGAGGCGGCGGGCGCCACCGAGCGGGCGGCGTGCCAGTCGGACATGACGAGCCCGTCGAAGCCCCAGTCCGTGCGCAGCGGGCTGTCGAGCAGCTCGTGCTCGGTCATCGCGGTCCCGTTGACGGCGTTGTACGACGCCATGACCAGCCACGGCCGTTCATCACGGACGATGTGCTCGAACGGGGCGAGATACACCTCGCGCAGCGTGCGCTCGTCGAGGCGGACGTCGACGGTGGCGCGTTCGGTCTCCGAGTCGTTGGCGACGTAGTGCTTCACGGTCGCCGCCACGCCGTGCCGCTGGAGCGTTCCGACCAGCGCGCCGGCGAGCCGGGCGGTCAGGACCGGATCCTCCGACCACCACTCGAAATGGCGGCCGGCGAGCGGGCTGCGCTGGAGGTTCGCCGTGGGACCCAGCACCACGTCGACATCCTTGCGGGTGGCCTCCGCGGCGAGCACGCGCCCGGTCGCGGCGGCGCGGTCGACGTCCCAGCTCGCCGCGATCGCGGTCGGGCACGGCAGGCACGCCGACGGGGAGCCGTTGTCCCATTCCGGGCCGCGCACTCCGGCGGGCCCGTCCGACACGTTGATCTCGCGCAGCCCGATGGCCGGCTCCGCGTACGTGCGCCAGTGGGACTCCCCCGTCAGCAGCCGTACCTTCCGCGGGAGGTCGAGCTTGCCGACCAGGGCGTCAAGGTGCTCCTCGAGTCCGTCGTTCACCGGTCCTCCTTGATGATGAGTCGCTCGAGGTAGGCGGCCATGCGTCCGGGGAGGTCCATGGTGGGGTCGAGCAACCACTGGATCTGGAGGCCGTCCATCACGGCGATCATCTCGCCGGCCAGGACGACCGGGTCGAGCGTGGCGGGGAGCCGGCCCAGCTCCTGGTCGCGGCGGATGCGCTCGGCCACGCGCTCACGGACGCGGGCGTAGCGGCGCAGGAAGAACTCGCGGGCGGGGTGGCCCGGCTCGATGCTCTCCGCGGACTCCACGGCGTACAGACGCATCGCCGTCGGATCCTCGACGTTGTGGCGGCACAGCGAGATCAGCGCGTCCGCGACGGACATCTCCTGGAACATCGCGTCCATGTGGTCGCGGCTGTCCTCGTCACGACGTTCGAGGGCCGCGAGCAGCAACTCTTCCTTGTTCTTGAAGTGGTGGATCAGGCCGGGCTGGGAGATGCCGACCCGGGCCGCGATGTCGGCGAGCGAAACACCCCGGTAACCGCTGTCGCCGAACATCTCGGTGGCGACCCTGAGGATCTCCTCCCGCCGCACCCCTGGCGGCCTGCGGTTACGCACCGACGGTGCCACTCCTGACAAGAGATTCTCCTTGCGTTCTCGCGGTTTCGGCAGACCTTACCGAGTACTCGGTAAGGTACGCTACCCCCCAATTCAGTAACGGGAGGATGACCATGACGTATCGCCCGAATTTCCTGGTGGTGGTCGCGGACCAGCTGAGGGCCGACGCGGTGGGCGCCTTCGGAAACCCGTCCGCGCGCACTCCGAACCTCGACCGCCTCGCCGCGACAGGCACCGCCTTCACCAACGCCTACGCGCAGCATCCGGTGTGCTCGCCGAGCCGCGCGTCGTTCCTGTCCGGCTGGTATCCGCACACGGCGGGGCACCGGTCGTTCGGGACGCCGCTGCGCACCGACGAGCCGAACTTCCTGCGCACGCTCAAGGAGAACGGCTACCACGTGGCCTGGGCCGGGGACCGCGGCGACACGTTCGGCCCCGGCGCGACCGAGCTCAGCGTCCACGAGCACGGCTTCGGCACGCGGCCGACCAGCGGCCGATGGGCGGGTGGCGCCAAAGCGGCCATGGAGCTCCCGCGGATGGCGTCCGAGGTCGATCCCGACCTGTGGGACCGCCTCTACTACCACGGCCGCGTGGTCGACGACAGCGACATCGACTTCGACGAGGCGGCCGTGCGCACCGCCGAGGAGTGGCTCGCCGACCCGCCGGACGGGCCGTGGGTGCTGTTCGCGCCGCTGGTCGCGCCGCACTGCCCGTTCCGCGCCCCCGAACCGTGGTTCTCCCTGCACGATCGCGACTCCGTGGGCGACCCGGTGTCGGGCAGCGGCCCCGAACCCGCCTACCTGCAGGGGATCCGCGACTACTACGGTACGGACCGCGCGACGTCTGAGGTGTGGCGGGAGCTCCGGGCCACCTACCAGGGCATGGTCTCGCGGCTCGACTCACATGTCGGCCGCCTGCTCGACGGCGTGGACCGTACGGGTGCGGCCGAACGTACCGTGACGGTGTTCTTCTCCGACCACGGCGAGTACCTCGGCGACTTCGGCGTGGTCGAGAAGTGGCCGTCGGCGCTGCACAGCTGCATCACCCGCGACCCGGTGATCATCAGTGGCGGCGGGCTGCCGGCGCACGGCGCGGTCGACGCCATGGTGGAGCTGATCGACGTCTTCCCGACCGTGCTCGATCTCGCCGGGGTCGAGCCTGGACATCATCACTTCGGCCGCAGCCTGCTTCCGGTGCTGCGCGATCCCGCCGTGGGGCACCGCGAGTACGCGTTCAGCGAGGGCGGCTTCCTCGTCGAGGAGGAGCCGAAGTTCGAGCGCAGCGGCTTTCCGTACGACCGCAAGACGGCGCTGCAGCACGAGCGGCCGATGACCGTGGGCAAGGCCGCCGCCGTCCGCGACGAACGCTGGACGTACGTGTGGCGCCTGTACGAGCCCGCCGAGCTCTACGACCGGTCGGCCGACCCGCACGAGGCGCGCAACCTCGCCGGGCGCCCCGACCTGGCCGACGTCGAGGCCCGGCTCTCCGGCGTGCTGCTGCGCTGGCTGGTGGAGACCGCGGACACCTTGCCGGAGCAGGCGGACACCCGGATGCCCGACGTCGGCCTCCCCACCCCGGGCGCCCGCTCGGCGAAGTGCCGGACCCCGGGCGGCACTTCGGGCGGCACTTCGGGCGGCATGGCATGAGCGGCCGGGGATTCGGGCCGGACAGCCTGCTCGCCGACATCCTGGACCACGCCGAGGCCCGCGGCGTCATCCAGCGCACTCTGCCCGGCGTCGTGAACTCTCCCCTGCTCATACAGCTGCGCCGCCGCACCCTCGGCAAGATCACGGCCGCCGGTCCGTACGCCCGGCTCTCCCCCGCACAGCTCGACGACCTGTGGCGCGAGCTCGCCGCGCTCGACGCCGGCGACCCGGGCGTGCGCTCCGACCCGCCTGCGATCGCGCCGAACCCCCACCACGAGCAGGTCGGCACGCCGCGCGGCTCGGCCGGCGTGCTCTCCGCACCCGCCACGGGCGAAGTGTGGGCGACCTGGGAGCTCGCCCTCGCAGGACCGGACCACGGCAACCCGTTCGTCGACGTCGACCTGCGCGCACGCGCGACCGCCCCCGACGGGTCGACGCGCCGGCTCGGCGGCTTCTACGACGGCGACGGGATCTGGCGCGTCCGGCTGCTGCCCGACCAGGCCGGACGCTGGGTCGTCACGACGGAGGCGACCACGCCCTCCCTCGACGGGGTCACCGTCGAGCTCACCGCGGTGGCCGGCGCTGGTCGCGGGCCCGTCCGGGTGGCGGACCGCTATCACTTCTCGTACGCGGACGGCACGCGTCACCTGCCGCTCGGGACGACCGCGTACGCCTGGACCCACCAGAGCGAAGCGCTGCAGGAACAGACCCTGCGCACGCTCGCCGAGTCGCCGTTCACCAAGATCCGGATGGGGGTCTTTCCCAAGTCCTACCTCTTCAACGCCAACGAGCCGCCGCTCTACCCGTTCGAGCCGGACGGCGACGGCGGGTGGGACCACACCCGCCTCAACCCCGCCTACTTCCGCGCTTTCGAGCGCCGGATCGCGGATCTCGCCGCGATCGGCGTCGAAGCCGATGTCATCCTGTTCCACGCCTACGACCGCTGGGGCTTCTCGGACATGGGCACCGCCGCGGACGACCGCTATGTCCGGTACGTGGTTCGGCGATTGTCGGCATTGCCGAACGTCTGGTGGTCGCTCGCGAACGAGTACGACCTGCTGTTCTCGAAGTCCGTCGACGACTGGGAGCGGCTGGCCGCGATCGTCGTCGAAGAGGACCCGGTCGGGCACCTGCTCTCGATCCACAACTGCTTCCGCTTCTACGACTACGGCCGGCCGTGGATCACTCACGCGAGTGCGCAGCGCATCGACGTGTACCGCACCGCCGAGAACACCGACCAGTGGCGTGAACAGTGGGACAAACCCGTCGTCATTGATGAATGCGCCTACGAAGGCGACATCGACCAGGGGTGGGGCAACATCACCGGTGAGGAGATGACCCGGCGGTTCTGGGAGGGCGCGGTGCGCGGCGGCTATGTCGGGCACGGGGAGACCTACCTCAACGACCGCGAAGAGCTGTGGTGGTCGAAGGGCGGCGAGCTCGTCGGCTCGAGTCCGGATCGGATCGCCTTTCTCAGACGGATCATCGAGGAGTCGCCGACCGGGGTGCTCGACCCGCTGCCGAGCGACTGGGACACCCCTTGGGGCGGGGTGGCGTCGCGTTACCTGATCGCGTACTTCGGCTTCAACCGGCCGTCGTATCGCGATGTCACGATGGAGCCAGGCACGGTCTGGACGGTGGATGTGATCGACACGTGGAACATGACCGTCGAAACACTGCCCGGCACGTACTCGGGCAGCTTCCGGGTCCCTTTGCCGGCGCGCCAGTACATGGCGATCCGATGCGTCGCCACCGACGCCGACCAGCCTGCGGGACCACCGGGCACCGGGAGGTAGCCGGGGTGAGCGCTGCCCAACGTTTCGGACAGCCCGGTAATCCGGGCAGCTCGGTGATCAGGACAGCCCGGTAGTCCGGGCGGCTCGGTGATCCGGGCGGCTCGGCCCAACGGCAGCGCTCGGTTGGAGCCGATGGTGGCGCTCAGTATGGGCCGATGGCGCCCATCGACTGGCGCACCGCGAGCCGTTCCGCCCGGTTACGCGGCGTCCACCGGCTGATTCCCGCATCCTGGGCTACCGCCGCCGCCGTCAGCGCGGGACCGGCAGGTGCGACGCGACGGCGACGGCGACGGCGTCGATCGCGGCCGGTGAGGTCAGAGGCCGCCGACCCCGGCTCGATCTCAGCCGGTGAGGTCCAGGGCCGCCCGGCCGGGCTCGGACGCTGTCCCGGAATCCAGCCCACCAGCACTGCCTTCGGGGGCACTTCTCCCGCCCTCCCCCGCGCCATACTGCGCTGGAGACGAATGGCTGTGGCAGGACCGGAGAGGACGAGCATGCGCGGGTGCCGGCAGGCTGACGTACGCGTTTCGGTGCTGGACACCTCACCGATCGTTCAGGGGTCCACACCGAGGCAGGCGCTGCACAACACGGTGGATCTCGCGAAGCTGGCCGACGCGCTGGGCTTTCACCGCTACTGGGTCCCCGAGCATCACGGCATGCGCGGCGTCGCCAGCTCCGCCCCCGCCGTCCTCATCGGCCACCTCGCCGATACCACGCGGCACCTGCGCGTCGGCGCGGGCGGGGTGCTGCTGCCCAACCACGCTCCGATCGTGGTGGCCGAGCAGTTCGGCACGCTGGCCGCCCTCCACCCGGGACGGATCGACCTCGGCCTGGGCCGTGCCCCGGGCGGCCCTCGACCGGCCGTGGAAGCGGTCCGTCCCGAGCGGGACCGGACCGCGAAAACCTTCCGCCAGCAACTCGACGAGCTCCAGGCCTACCTAGATCCACCCCAGGACGCACAGGTCAAGGCGATTCCCGTCCTCGGCGGCAACGTACCGTCGCTGTGGCTGCTCGGCTCCACGACCAGCAGCGCCGACCTCGCCGCCGAACTCGGCCTGCCCTATGCCTTCGCCCACCACCTCAACGCGCAGATGGCGGTGGACGCCATGCGCACCTACCGGGAACGGTTCCGCCCCTCGGACCATGCCGCGACACCGACGACGCTGGTCAGCGTGTCCGTCATCGCCGCCGAGGACGACGAACGCGCCGAATGGCTCGCCGGGTCCACCCGCTTGAAGGTGCTCAGCCGGGTCCGGGGGAACCGCATCCTGCTGCCGAGCCCCGAGGACGCGGCAGCATATCCCTACACCGACGACGATCGCGCCGAAATCGCCGCCCGCTCGGATGGCGTCCTGGTCGGAGGCCCGTCCGCGGTGATCGAGCACCTGCAATCGGTGCTCGACGCCACCGGCACCGACGAGCTCATGATCACCACTCCCCTCTACCACCACGCGGATCGCCGCCGGTCCTACGAGCTGATCGCCTCCATCGCCGACCGGCTCCGCCCGAGCGCGAAACACTGACCCGGCTCCGGTCGGCCGTCTCCGCAGCCGGTGTCCGTACCAGCGGAAAATCGATCACGGCCGCCGAACAGGACGGCCCCGCCATGGAGGCGCTGCTCTCGCTGATCGGTGAGGCGCCGGTCTCGCCCCAGGTCCGTGCCGCCGCCTACCGGGCGCTCGCCTCACGGCCGGGAGGCGTCGACCTCGCAGGGCATGATCAGGGTGCGCCGAACCAGCCGGAGAGTGCTTCGCGCAGGGCGGGCGCGGCGGTGCCGGTGGGTTCGTCGATGGTCGCGGCCCAGGCGATGTGGGCGTCCGGGCGGATCAGCAGGGCGTCCGCCGGCCGAGCGTCGGTCTTGGCGGTGTGGATGTCGACGCGATGCCGCCAGTCTTGGGCGGTTTCGCGCAGGTCCGGGCGGTCGGCGAGGTCGAGCAGGATCGGCCGGGCGGGGTGCAGGAGTTCGGCGACGCTGGTCTTGCCCTGGCCGGTGTGGAGGGTGAGGTCGGGGGCGAAGGCGCCGGCGAGGGGGTGGTGGTCGGAGCCGGGCATCGGGTAGCGGATGTCGGTGCCGGCGACCAGCGCTCCCATGCGGCGCAACGGCTGCTCGTCGGCGAGGAGTTCCTGGAAGACCTCCCGCAGTGCTTCGGCGGCCGCGTCGTGCCCGCGCCGTAGTGCCACCTGGGCTCGGGTGTGCAGCATGGTACGGGCGCCGGCGAGGTGGCGTTCGCTGTGGTAGGTGTCCAGCAGGCCGGTCGGCGCCCAGCCGTGGAGGTCGGCGGCCAGTTTCCAGGCCAGGTTGACGGCGTCCAGCATGCCGGCATTGAGCGCCACCCCGGTGGCGGGGAACAGGTGCGCCGCATCGCCGGCCAGCAGGATCCGCCCCTCACGGTAGCGCTCGGCCTGCCGGGCCTTGAAGGTGAAGCGCGACAGCCGGAGCGCCTCTCCCACGGGCAGTTCCACGCCGAGCACGCGACGGACGCTGTCCTGCAGTTCGGCGACCGTCATCGGGACGTCGTCGTCGTACTCGGTGCTCTCGTCCTCGATGGTGTAGAGCGAGACGGCCTGGGAGCCGGGCGAGGAGCCGACGCCGAACAGACCACGGTCGGTCCGGGTGAAACCCGCGCGGACAGTGCCGAAGCCGGGCACGTCGAGATCGCCGTTGCCGAGCACGGTCACCTTCTCGGGCAAGGTGACCTGGGCCAGCCGGTTGACCTCCGGATAGATGGTGCCGGGAAAGCCGATGCCGGCCCAGTCGCGGACCCGGCTGCGCGCGCCGTCACACCCCACCAGGTAGCGGGCGATCACCCGGTACGGCCCGTCCGGGCCGTGCACGTCCACGCTCACCGCGGCCTCGTCCTGGCTCACCCCGGCCACCTCGTGCCCGCGGCGGACGTCGACGCCGAGCTCGCCGACGCGTTCGTCGAGCAGCCGCTCAAGCAGTTGTTGCGGGAGCGGCAGGGCGTGCAGCGGGGGATCTGCCAGCTGGGTGAAGTCCAGGTGCACACCGCCGAAGGGGAAGCGGGGAGCCGGAACAGGGCCGGTGCAGGCCGCTTCGAACCGTTCCAGCAAGCCCCGGTAGCGCAGCAGCTCCAGGATCTGCCCACCGAGACCACCTGCCTTCGGAGTGTCCCGGCGCTGCGGATGCCGCTCCAGCACCAGCGGCCGCACCCCGGCCAAGCGCAGCTCGGCGGCTAGCATCAGGCCGGTCGGACCGGCGCCCACAATGATCACATCGGTGTTCATCATCGGGTAACTCCCTCACAATCCGTCGTTGTCAGTGACACACGCATCTCGTAACTCCCTGTTCTGCAGGTTCTGGCCTCGGCTGACGATCTCCTGGACAGTCTGGACGATTCAGCTTTCGACGTCGTCGGCGACGGTGGAGGTCGGGGTGCTGAGGATGCCGTCGAACGCGTCGAGGACGGGGGTGTGCAAGTAGGCGCTTTGTATCCGGATGCGATCGGGACCCGGGGCAACGGCCTCTCGCCGTGCCCGGCGGAGGTCGGCGATGCTGAGCCCCAGGCCGGCATCCGCGAAGGCGGCTTCGACGCTTCCCGGCTCGGGCGCCTCCAACGCCGTGTTGTCGATGGCGAAACCGAAGCGCGCGTTCTCGTCGGGGCGCATATCGGCTGTGTGCCCGGTGGTGCTCGTCAGGCCGAGGGCGAAGTACTCATCGCCGAGTACGCGCTGCAGGTGCTGTCCCATCGGGAGCCCCGTGAGGTGACCGTTGAAGGAGATCGGCACCTTCTGGAGGTGGGCGTTGTGAGCCGCCAGCACGATGCGGGCCCCGGGTTCGAGGCGCTCCAGGTGCCACAGGACCGACCCGGCCATGTAGACGTCGCGGGCCGAGGTGTCGGCGGTCAGCCCGTTCCCGGCGTACAGGCCGGCCATGGCACGGAAGCCGTAGTCGGCGTGGCAGGCGGCCTCGATGCGACGCAGGGCGATGTCATAGCTGTGCTGATCGCCACGGGAGACGTACAGCGCTTCGACGGCGCGGAACCGGATGAGCAGGCGCATCAGGACAGCGCTGAGAGCGTCCTGCTCGGCGGTGGCCAGGCGCGTCCAGGCCGGCGCGGCCGAGGCCGCGGAGGCACCGGCGAACGACTCGGCCATCCGCATCGCCGCCTGGACCGCCGGGAGGGTTTCGGGATCGATCTCGCGGAGGTAGTCGGCGACCGGGGCCAGCGCGGGAAGCAGGGATCCACCGGCCGCCGGGATGTCGATCCCGGCGAAACGCACCGGCACCCCGGCTGTGGCGTTGTGCCGGCGCATCCAGCGCAGCGGCTCATCGACTCCCACGGGGATCGCCTCGGCGAGATGGGCCGACAGATCATCATCCGTCCCCTCCCCCTGGGCCCAGGCGTCAAGGGGGAAGCCTTCGCTGAAGCCGTACTCGAAGGCCAGGACGGTGAAACCGCAGTGTTCGACCAGGAACCGCAGGATGCGCCGGCGCATGAGTGAGAACTCGTTGATGAAGTGGGAGTTCTCACCGATCGCGACGACGCGGGCGTCGCCGATGATGTCGCGTACCGGCTTCAGATCGTCGAGCGGCGCCTCAGGGTCGAGGTGGGTGAGCGGGACGGCCTGGCGGCGAAGCCAGCCGGCGAACGGGTTTGGACGGGACGAAGCAGGCATGCCGATAGCTCGATTCCAACGGAGGTCAGATGTCGCAACCGCGAGCCAAGATCCGGCTCGAGTGATCTCACAACGTGTAGACCAGCGTGAGCACCTGGAACTCGCGCTCCATCGCCCGACCGGCGATCCCGGCGAGCTCTCCCGTCCCGGAGCTCGGGACGATGCTCCCTTCGCTGCCCTGTTCGGCTCCATCGGCCAGCCCCCAGTGCTGGATGACAAAGGTGCCCTGGCGGCCGTCGAGCGTGCCTTCGATTCGCTCCGAGGCGACGTAGCCACCGCCGGCGCCGCCTTGGGCCGTCAGCACCTCGGCGACACCCGTTCCCTCGATCACGCCCTGGTGGCGCTTGCGGATCGTTACCCGGGTCAGCTTGGGCCCCTCGGCGTGCTCGTCATACACGCTCTCGTTGAACTCGACGATCTCGAACTTCGCCTGCACGGTGTGCTCCACCTGCGGGTCACTCATGATGACTCGACTCCCAAGTTGCGGCCACCTTCTCCAGGTCGTCGATGCTGCCGGACATGATCGTGCGGATGTGCTCGGTGATGTGCTGAAGCGGCCAGTCCCACCAGGCCACAGCGAGGAGACGGTCGATGTCGGCGTCGCTGTGGCGGCGGCGGATGAGCCGGGCCGGGTTGCCGCCGACGATGCCGTAGTCGGGCACGTCGTCGACGACCACGGCCCCGGAGGCGATGATCGCTCCGTGGCCGATGCGGACACCCGGCATCACCATGGACCGGTAGCCGAACCAGACGTCATTTCCTACTACGGTGTCACCCCGTCCGGGCAGACCGGTGATGAGGTCGAAGTGCTCGGCCCAGGAGCCGCCCATGATCGGGAAAGGGAACGTCGAGGACCCGTCCATGCGGTGGTTGGCGCCGTTCATGATGAATCGCACGCCCTCGCCCAGCGCGCAGAACTTCCCGATGACCAGCTTTTCCGGCCCGTAGTGGTACAGCACGTTGCGGGTCGCGAAGGCGGTCGGATCATCCGGGTCGTCGTAGTAGGAGAACTCTCCGACCTCGATCAGCGGCGAGGTGACAAGAGGCCTCAGCAGCACCACCCGCGGCTGCTCGGGCATGGGATGCACCACGGTCGGGTCGGCAGGAATGGGCATCAAAGATCTTCTTCTTTCCGAAGAGGTGCCTGGCGGCTCTTATCGGTACGGAACGCACCGTCTCGATAGGATGATGTCCAAGTAGGACTTCGGATGTCAAGTACGGCACGTACCGTACCGATAAGGTGTCGGCATGACCGACACGCCCCATCGCCGCGGCGCCGACCGGACCGAGGCCATCATGCGGACCACGCTGGAGCTCGGCCAGGAGATCGGCTACGCCAAACTGAGCATTGAAGCGGTCGCCGCCCGTGCGGGCGCGAGCAAGCAGACCATCTACCGCCGATGGTCGTCCAAGGGCGCCCTGCTGCTCGACTCGCTGTTGTCGCTGAACGAGCCCGGCCTGGGCTATCCCGACACCGGCGACATCGTCGCCGACCTGCGCGCGCAGATCCGCGCGGCCGTCGACCTGCTGGCCACGCCACCCTTCGGCCCCTTGTACAAGGCCCTGATCGGCGAGGCCCAGCACAATGCCGAGGTCGCCGCCGCACTCAACGAGCGCTTCATCACCCCGCAGGCGGACAAGACCGTCGCCCGGCTGAAAGCGGCCCGCGACCAGGGCCAGCTGTCACCCGGCTTCGACCTCGACCTGGCGATGGCGATCCTGTCCGGCCCGCTGTACTTCCAGCTCCTGATCACTCAGGAACAACTGACCTATGAGTATGTCGACCGGATCCTCGACGCTCTCTTCGCCGGGATGGGGCCCTCGCCACGCTCGTCGGTTTCATAGGCGCCGGGGAGTCCGCTACGGGAGGTCGATGCCGGCCGAGCGCATCCTTGCCTCGAACAACTCATCCAGCCGAGCCCAGGCCGGCTTCTGCTCTTGTCCGTGGTGGCTGAGCAGGCTGTAGCGAATCGCGCCGTCGGCGCGGGCCCGGAGTCCGGCCGGGATCGGCAGCAGCGAGGGATGGGCGAGGAAGTGGTCGGCCATGGCTGTGGCGAGTTCGTCGATCCGGGGGTCGTCCGGCTCCCACTCGGCGGCACACCACAGGCGTTTGACCAAGGAGACGTACCGAGGGTCGTCGAGGGCGCGCTCGACCTTGGTGACATAGTCGTCGAAGCCTTCCGGCACCAGGGCCCTGATCAGCACCAGGCCCTCCCGGGCCATCGTCACGTCGTCCGGGGTGAAGCCCAGCTCGGCGGCCACCCTGTCCAGCTTCGTGAGAACGCGGTCGGGCAGCAGGGCCCGGTCGCCGGTGGCGAGCCGGCGCAGCGTGTCGCGCCGCGCGATCAGATCGTCGATCCGGTCGGTGAGGCGCCGTTCGACGTCGACGAGCGCGGCGGCGAACTGGTCAGGGTCGGCGTCGAGTATCGCCCCGATCTCGGCGAGCGGTACGCCGGCGGCGGCCAGCGTCCGGATCTGGACCAGCCGCAGCAGGTCGGCCGATCCGTAGCGGCGGTAGCCGGAGCTGTCGCGGCGGGGTTCGTCGATCAGGCCGTGCTTGTGGTAGTGCCGGATGGTTTTCACCGTGACGCCGGCGAATGCCGCCGCCTGGCCGATCGTGACGCCGCCGGTCATCTGCTCAGCCGACCGATCGTGGGGTGCCGGCGAGTTCGCGAACCGCGTCGGCGACGGCGCGGAAGTCCCTGCGCAGCATGTTGCCGTGGTTGCCGGCGACCTTCGCGCTCATCTTGATGTTCGGGTTGCGGGCGAGCACCGGGTCGAGGGTGGCGCGCATCTGTTCCATCTCCTCCCGGCTGCCGCCGAGGTTGGCACCCGTGGCGACCACGTACCGGACCGGACAGGTCACACCGTCCAGGACCGGGCCGAGGGCAGCGCAGACCTCGACGAGCTCGATGTTGCTCTGGGCATGCTCCTCGACGGACATCTTCGCGCACAAGTGCAGGGGGCGGAGCATCGGAAACAGCCAGCCCCACCGGCGGAACAGCCCCCGGATCCGTTCCGGGGTGACGGTGTCGGTCCAGCCGTGCGGGTACGCGCCGTCCACGGACACCACTCCCAGGACGCGGTCCGGGTTCCGGCCGGCCCAGTGCAGCGCGACCGGCGCGCCGTAGGACCAGCCGACCAGCAGCGGCCGGTCAACGCCCCTCGCCTTGAGGACGGCGTCGACGTCACGGACGTGCGCCTCGAACGAGGCGGCCGCCGCCGAACGCCTCGATCGGCCGCGAGCCCGCATGTCGTAGGTGATGTGCCGGTATTCGCCGCCGAGTTCGGCGATGACGCGCCGCCAGTACGACTGCGTGGCGAACTGTCCATTGAGGTAGACCACGGGCCGGCCGGGCCCACCGGTGTCGGTCACGGCCAGCGCGGTGTCGTCGACCGGAACCATGCCGGTCCAGGTGGAGTTCAGGTCGGTCACCCGTTCAGCGTGCACGCTGACCTAAGGTCAAGGTCAACCCTGAGGGGCGAACGGCTCGCCTTCCCCCGCTAGGGACGGAGCACGATCTTGCCGTGAGTGTGCCGCTGTTCCAGCTCGCGGTACGCGTCCCGTACCTGCTCCAGTGGGTAGGTGCGGGCGATCGGCACTTCGAGCTCCCCACGCGCGGCGAGCCGGGCCAGCTCGCCGACCACGACCGCGCACGCCGCGGCGCCTTCTCCGTCGGTACGCGCACCGACCTTGGCCGCGGCCTGCCAGTCGCAGATTGTGTTGATCCGCTCGGGCCGCACGCCCAGCTCCACTGCCAGCTCCACGTAGCCGTCGCCGAACGTGTCGATGAAAGCGTCGACTTTCCCGCCGCAGGCTTCCCGGATCCGCTCGGCCACACCCTCCCCGTACGCGACCGGAACGACACCGCGATCCTTCAACCAAGCGTGGTTCGGCTCGCTCGCCAGCCCGATCACCGTGGCGCCGCGCCGCCGCGCGAGCTGTACCGCAAGGGACCCGACGCCACCCGCCGCACCGGACACGACGACCGTGTCGCCCGGCCCGGGGTCGACCGCGAACACGGTGGCGTACGCCGTCGTGCCGGCCACGTACAACGACCCGGCCACCTCCCAGGACAGCCCCTTCGGACGCGGGGTCAGCTGCACATCGTCCACCACGACGAACTCCGCGTGGCTCGCCCTCTTGTGGGTGAAGCCGAGAACCTCGTCGCCCACCGCGACACCACGCACCTCCGGACCGACCTCCACCACGAGTCCGGCCAGATCGCTGCCCTGCCCGGAGGGGAACGTCGCCGGCCAGCGCTCGTGCCGCGCACCCTGCCGGATCATCACCTCGCCGGGCTGGATCCCGGCCGCACGGACCTCGACCAGCACCTGCCCGGGGCCGGGCACCGGACGCTCCACCTCCTCCACCCGCAGGACATCGATCCCGCCGTACTCGTGGAACCGCACCGCCTTCATCGCCTGATCACCGCTCTTCCTCGTTCGGACGGGCCTTCACACTGCCATCGCCCTCGATGGCCCAGGAACGGAGCGGTCTTCCTAGGACCGACGCTCCGATGATGCGCTCGACCACCGATTCGGGGATGCATCGCGACGCCTCGCACCGGAAGAGGCGCTGCGCATGCTGGGTGACCGCCATCCCCGCCAAGGGACGACGACCGTGACTGCGACCCGCGGCTCACGAACTGCGCCCTGCGGTCGATCACGTCCGGCTGGCGCGGGCGAAGAGGTTTGGCCACACAGCAGGGCGCCGCAGTTCATGAACCCTGCTCGGCTCCGGTCAGCATGGCGACCATGCTGTGGGGTGCGTCGTCGCCGAACATGATCGTGTAGATGTCGTCGTCTGCGGCTTCGGCGGCGGCGCGCGTGAACATGGCTTGTTCGTACTCGGCGATTGCGGCCTCGACGTCGTCGGGGCGGGCGGCGAGGGCCTGGCCGAGTGCGGCGCCGTCCTGCATGGCCAGGTTGGCGCCTTCGCCGTTCGGGGGCATGAGGTGGGCGGCGTCGCCGAGCAGGGTCACACCCGATGTTCGATTCCAGCGGTGTCCGGTCGGCAGGGTGAAGAGGCGGCGCAGGACCGGCGGGGTGTCGCTGTCGGTGATCAGGGCGGTGAGCTCGGGAGCCCAGCCGTCGAACTCCTCGACGACACGCGCGGTCACGGTTGCGGCATCGGTGAGATCGATGCCGGCGAGCCAGTCCTGTGGTTTCACCATTTGCGCGTAGCTGTGCAGGGTTCCGCCGCTCTCCCGATGGGCCAGGATTCCCTTACCCGGCGTGAGCGCGAACAGCGATCCGGCGCCAACCGCCTTCGCGGCGGCGGGATGGCGGGTGTCACCGTCGAACAGGAACGTCTCGATGACCGAGACGCCGACGTACTCGGGGGTGGCGCCCGAGAGCAGCGGACGAACCCGCGACCACGCGCCGTCCGCGCCAACGAGCAGACTCGTGACAACGGTGGTGCCGTCGGCCAGGCCCACCTTGTAGCGGCCCTCGTCCAGTGTCTGCACGCCGGTCACCTTGCACCCCCACCGGACGATGCCGTTCGGAAGTGAGTCGAGCAGCAGCTGCCGCAGCTCGCCGCGCTGCACCTCGGGACGCTCGCCCGTGCCGTCGTCGGGCCGGTCGAGCAGCACGGTCCCCTTTCGGTCGAGGACCCGGTAGGACTCGCGGCCCTCCAGGACGAGCTCGCGAAACCCCTCGATCAGGCCGGCCGCCTCGAGCGCCGGTTGGCCGTTCCAGGGGTGGATGTCGAGCATCCCGCCCTGACGGCGCGCGGCCGGTGAGGGCTCCGCCTCGTAGACCGTGACGGGGATGCCGTGTACGTGCAGGACGCGGGCCAGCACCAGACCGCCGAGGCCGGCACCGATGATCGTGACCGGGGTCGTCATGGTGTTCCCTCCAGAGGGGTTTGGATCGACGATCCAATCAAGCTAGCACGACTTTGGATCGACGATCCAAACATGCGATAATGCGACCATGGCGAACAAGACTCAGCGGACCCCGCGGCGCACGGACGGGCTGTCCAAGGAGCTGATCGTCAAGGCCGCGACCGAGATCCTCGACGCCGACGGCGAGACCGCGCTGACCTTCCGTGCGCTCACCACTCGCCTGAGCACCGGCTACGGGGCGATCTACCACCATGTCGCGAACAAGAGCGACCTGCTCGCGGCGGCCACCGGCGACGTCATGGCCGACGTGATGGCCGGCGTGGTCATCGATACGGAGCCGCGGGAAGCTCTGCGTACTGTCGCATCAGGCCTGTTTGACGCGATCGACGCGCACCCCTGGGTCGGCGCTCAACTCTCCCGGGAGCCGTGGCGTCCCGCGCTGCTGGAGATCTACGAGTGCATCGGCAGGCTGCTCGATGCGCTCGGCGTTCCCGAACATGCACTTTTCGATGCTGCGGGCGCGCTCGTGAACTACGTGCTCGGAGTCGCCGGGCAGAATGCCGCGAACGCCCGGGTCCTTGCCGGCAGTGAGGCGGACCGCTCGGCCCTCCTGGCCACCGTCGCCGCACAATGGTCGCAGCTGGACCCCGGCAAGTACCCGTTCGTGGTGAGAGCGGCGACGCAGCTGCGCGAGCACGACGACCGCGAACAGTTCCTCTCCGGCGTCGACATCTTCCTGGCCGGCATCGCAACCCTTCGCTAGACGACCACCACCTGCCAGGGGCTGTTCCAGCGTGTCACCCACCTCGCCGCGCCGCTCTACCGCTGCCTGGCGTGAGCCTCCGGGACGGGTGCGTTGATCAGCAGGGCCGCCAGCGCGGCGGCCAGGAGCAGAACCCCCGCTCCCCACGCCGTCGCGGTCGTGTACCCGTGGACCAGCGCCCGCGCCTGCGGAAGGCCCGCGCGCAGAGAGGCGGCGGTGGCCGCGGTGGCGACCGTGTTGAGCAGCGCGGCGCCGAGCGAGCCGCCCACCTGCTGGGCGGTGTTGACCATGGCCGAGGCCACGCCGGCCTCCCGGCGGTCGACGCCTTGGGTCACGACGCTGAACCCAGGGGTGATGACACAGCCGATCCCCCCGCCCAGCAGCACCTCGGCCGGCACGATCACGGTGAGGTAGTCGCTCTCGGGAGTGAGCCCGGTGAGCAGCAGCAGGCCGGTGGCCGTGACGAGCAGCCCGGGTACGATGAGCAGCCGTGCGGGCACCCGCGGCAGCAACGGACTGGCGATGCCGAACGCGCTGGCCGCCACCGCCAGCGTCATGGGCAGAAAGGCCAGCCCTGCCTGGAACGGCGAGTAGCCCAATACCGCCTGAAAATGGTACGTGAGCAGCAGCGACATACCGAACAGCCCGACGATCGCCAGCCCCGAGGCCACGCAGGCGCCACCCCGGTTGCGCTCCCACAACAGGCGCAGGGGCAGCAGCGGCTGAGCGGCCCGCGACTCCCACAGGACGAACGACGCCAGCAACAGCACGGCCGCCCCGAGCGGGACGATCACCTGAGCCGCTCCCCATCCGGCCGCCACCGCCTGCGTGCACGCGTACACCATGGCGACGAGCCCGCTCGTCACCAGCAGCACGCCGGGCACGTCGAAGCGCTGCCTGCCCTGGGACTCGCCATCGGCCAGCACCCACAGCCCGGCCAGACCGGCCGCCAGCCCGATGATCATGTTCACGTACAGGCACCAGCGCCACGACGCGAACTCCGTCAGCAGACCGCCCGCCAGCAGCCCGACCGCTCCCCCGCCGCTGGCGATCGCGCCGTAGACCGCGAACGCTTTGGCCCGCTCCTTCGGCTCGGTGAACGTCACGGCCAGCAGTGACAGCGCGGTAGGGGTCAGGACCGCGGCGAAGGCGCCCTGCAACGCCCGGCCCGCGACCAGCATGGGGAAGTTCACCGCCGCACCCCCGACGGCAGAAGCGGCCATGAACCCGGCCAGCCCGGCCAGGAAGGCCCGCTTACGTCCGAGGTAGTCGGCGATCCGGCCGCCCAGCAGCAACAGGCCCGCGAAGGCCAGCGTGTACGCGGTCACCACCCACTGCCGGTCGGCGTCGGACGGATGCAGGGCCTGCTGCGCCGAGGGCAACGCGATATTCATGATCGTCGCGTCCAGGGCCACCATCAGCTGAGCCACGGAGACGACAGAGAGGGCGACCCACCGCCGGGATCCGGTCATCGCTACGCGTCGTCGGCCATCGGGCTGAACTGGATGCCCGCCAACCGCCACGAGCCCTCCTGCTTCACCCACACCTGGGACACCCGCACCCGCAGCGCCACCGGCCGGCCGTGCGAGGTCGCCTTGTTGCTCTGCACGTTGCGGACGATCGCGGCGTCGCCATACATCCGGATGTCGATCCGGCTGGTGTCCAGGGCGTGATACTCGAACTGGGTGTGACGGCCGATCCACTGCTCCTTGTCGAGCACGTACCCCTTGGGACCGATCGACTGGAAGTCGCCGGCCAGCAACTCGCGCAAGCGGTCGGCGTCCGCGGCCAGCTCGGCCTCGTCGAACTGCCGCTGCAGGCTTAAGACCGCCTCTTTCTCCGTGTCCGTCATGAAGCCGAGCATAGGCGTGGCCGCGAAAATGGGAACCGAATAATTCCGGGTGCGGGAAAATGTCCGGTGAATGTCCGGTCCATGACCTGTCGGCCATTGATCGCCATCAGCCAGACTCTCTTTCAGCCGAAGCCGGCGAAAGAATGCGAGGCGAGCATCGCACCCGGCATTTCGCGGTCACGAACGCCTGGCTCATCCCCCACCGTCCCAACCGAAACCCGCGAAACAGGAGAGTGCGGACGCGGATCGGCAAACTCGTCATCGCGGCCACCTCTGTGATCATCGGAGGAGCCGCGCTGTTCGCGACCCCGGCGACGGCCGGAGCCGCCGCCCTGGCTCCCTGCCACGTGGTCGCCGACACACACGGGGGGCGTTACGGCTCTGGTACTGCGACGGCACCGGTGGAACAAGGAACGGCTATCACGGGCAAGCGGTGGGCGCCTGCGAAGGCGACCAGCTATTCCTCAGAAGCGCCGCCGGCACCAAGACCGCCGTGGTGAACATCCCCCGGAACGGCAATTACGACACCGCCACAGTCGGTCGCCAGGGAGGGCCATGGAAAGCCTGCTACGACCCTTGGCCAACGGCTCCGGGCGTAGGGGACGAATTCTGCACCGCGGCAGGCTGGTGACCCGAGGTCCACGCTCCTGCACTCGCGTGCAGGAGCAATTCCGGCCCCGGTGCTGGGAGAACGGTGTAGCAGTCACATCCGGCTCCCCGTGGCGCGCCAGATCGGAGATCGGATCCCGACCTGGCGGCAGGCGCTTCGGTCATGAAGAGGACCCTCCCTGGCGGACACACTCATCCATGCAGGGGGCAGGCGTCTGACGGCAGCGTCCCGTAGCGCAGGAAGAGACGATCGACTTCGCTCAGGAAGGGCTCGATCTGGGCCTGCACCGTGCCATCCGCTCCGCGGGAGAACGACCAAATGCGGGTTCTTTCTCCGCCTCGATTCCTAAATCGCGGCCACCATGCGGAGACCTTTTTATCCGAGTCGTCATTGACGCCGTAGTGGTGGGCGAGCCGCGGGAGCCGCGGCCTCATCGCCGAAATCCCATTCCTCGCCATCAGGCCGGCCATGAAGCTCAGGAAGGGGAATTTGCTCTCGACCCCGCGCGCCGCGACGGCATCCTCCAAGGCGCTCGAGTCCAGGCCTGTCGCCCCTTCGTACGCACGCCTGGGCCGTCCCTTGACATGCTCGTCCGCTCGTGGCGGTAATTATGCGACAGCTCATCGAGCTGCTGAATGGCCAGCAGCTCGAGAATGCGATCGGGACGGTCGACGGCTTTTTCCCCAGGAACCGTCGAGGTCCATGGTCCATGATCATGGCATCCGGAGGGACTTCCCGCTTACCCGCCGCCTACCGGCCATCGGAGGCACCGCGACGCCGATGCGCCACGGCGGTCGAGGACACCCATGGGACTTCTGAGACTCTCGACTCTCATCGAGTGCGGACCTGAGTTTCAGAGCTGGTCGCACAACTCGAGCGGGGGTCGTCGAGGCTGCCGCGATTTACCATACTTCATTGAACAGAGCATTTGAAGGCCCAGCGGGCGAAGTACGGCTTCGGGGTCTTCTCGTTATACGTCTACCCGAAGGGCCCAGACGCCCCCGACAACATGCCCGACCTCTCAGGGGCCGACCCCAACGGGGACATCTGGACGAAGCTCTCCCCTGCTCAGAGCAAGAGCTACTGGAAGGCCGTGAACGCCTGCGCCGTCGTCGCGGCCAAGCAGGCCCTCGGCAAGAAGGTGACGTCCGACACGGACCTGTTCGACCAGCTCGCCGCCGCCTCGGACAGGGCGACTGAGCGCGAGATCGACGGCGACGCCGAACTGGTCGAGCTGGCATCGAGCATGGCCATGTGCCTGACGGGCAAGGGATACAAGGTCTCCGGCACCAGGCCGTCGCAACTGTCGACCCGCGGCTGGACCGCGTTCCTCGATCAGGAGGACGAGATCGGCCGCAGGCAGCGCGAGGATGTTCCCGACGTGCCGTCGCCCCCCAAGAAGGGCGAGATCGGGCGGACCTTCGGAGCCAGGCTCACCGCCGCCGAGGCCAAGCCGTACCTGGACAAGGAGATCAAGGCCGCTCTGGACGATCTGGAGTGCGGCAAGGACTTCTATCGGGTCTACACCCCCAAGTCGGAGGCCATCGCTCAGAAGATCGCCGAGGAATTCGGCAGCTGACGCGGTCACGCTTTTGAGCCCGGCTGAAACGCAGTGAGTCTGTTCGGCGCCTGCACGGTCAGGACCTGACTCGCCGTCCGCTGTCCGAGCGGCGTGTGCTGCTGGAGAAGCTGTTCGCGTCGATCCCGCCGGCCGACTCCCGGGCCACCGCCGGCGGAAAGAGCCACGCGCCGCCGCGACTGACTTTCACGACGGCGAACTGACCTGCGTTCAGCCCCGTCTCGTGGCCAAAAGTTCGCGTCCGCGCTCTGGCGTGATCAGGCGGGCGGCCCGGGGATCGGCCAGCAGGGCGATCGGTGCGAGATGGTCCTCATGCAGCGGCCGCCAGTGGGCGAGGGCGTCACGCAGGCGTGGCCAGGCCTTGTCACCGGCGTCGAGCGCGGCGTGCGCGGCCGCGTCGAACTCCGGGTTGCCGAAGCAGAGCCGGAATCCCGGCTCTTTCTGCCGCGCCTGATAATGGCCGAGCAAGTGCTTGACCCGCTGTGGACCGCGGTCCCGCAAGAACTGGACGGTGGAGCCGGAGCCGAAGCGGCGAGCCCGTTCGTGCGCGGCGAACAGCAGCGGCAGGGCCTGCGCGGC
Source organism: Nonomuraea sp. NPDC003707 (assembly GCF_053587055.1). Lineage (NCBI taxonomy): Bacteria > Bacillati > Actinomycetota > Actinomycetes > Streptosporangiales > Streptosporangiaceae > Nonomuraea > Nonomuraea sp. NPDC003707. The sequence continues at coordinate 49,827 of NZ_JBSFNK010000031.1, forward strand.
GAACAGGTCCTCGTCGAGGGTCCACGACCGGGTGTCGCCGTGGGTGAGCAGCCGGTAGAACGGGTCGTCGTCCTCTTCCCTCAACAAGATCCGCATCTGGAAGTTCAGGAACGAGGCACGGTCACGGCCGAAACGCGCGGCCTGCGCAAGGACGGCCAGCGGGCGCTCCACCTCGCCGCGGAGGCTCGCCAGCCGGGCGTCCTCGACCTGGACGTCCCACTCACGCTGGGTTTCGCATTGGGGGCGGTCGAGGGCGTGGAATCCGGCATAGAAGTGGTGCATCTTCTCGTGGAACGAGCCGTGCCGCTCGGGGCCCATGCCCGTCCACGAGAACACGTCGTAAGCCGCCCATTCACCGCGCTCATCAACGTCACCCGGGTCGAGGTAGACAACACCGGCGTCCGCCTCGAGAGAGATCAGCAACGATCGTGCCGCCGCAGGCTCTGTGTCCTCCTCATCCCAGTTGGCATAGACCTCGGCCCACCGCGGCTCCAGATCGGTCAACCAGCCGATCTCCTCGGTGCCGCGTAGGCTCCAGACGAAGTTACCCGCCTGCCGCCAGCCGTTGGTGACCAGTAAGAACTCCCGGAATGATGGGGGCAGCACGCGCCCAAGACGCGACTCCAGGGCCCGTACCTCGTCCTCGGTGGCGGGCGGGCACCCGAGCCAGGGCTCTCCGTCCGGCTCCTCGTCGGGATGGGCGATGCGCCACTCCTCGCTCCAGCGCTGAAGGAACGGCTTCCATGCGTGACGGTCCACGGCGGGCTCCTACGACGTCGCACGATTTGGTCCCGCGCATTCCATCAGGTGCCACCGACATCGCTGGGGCCGGGAGCTGGGGGAGCCGCGTTCGCGCACGTGCCCGATCTCGGCGAGTCCTTCGGCCCGTACGACTTGCGCCGCACCTTCGCCTCCCAGCTCATCCGCGACGGCAAGCACCCCATCGTGATCGCCGATTCCCCCGGACACCACGCGCCCTTACGCCTTGCCTGCCGAAGCCGGGAGTGGCTCCCAGGTCGGGCTGCCGATCCGGTGTCTGGTCGCACCGGTCAGCCGGATCTCGTAGGCGATCTCCTCGCCGAACCTCTCACGAGTTCCTGGCGGATGCGGGCAGTGCGGCGGTGATCCTCACGGCCGGGACACGACTCCGTTGCTGAGGGCGTCGAACAGGCGCTCCAGGCGGGCGCGGTGGTCGTCTGCGACGGTGTCGGCCGGGTCGCCGGCGATCAGGCGCCGGGCGGTCTCCACCAGCACGACGGTGTAGCCGGCGATGAAGAAGGCGGCGAGCAAAGGGGCGTCGCCGTCGAAGAGCGGGTCGTGTTCGAGCTCGCCGGCGAGAGTCTGTTGGAGGTCGGAGGCGATCTCCCTGGCGCGGGCGACCAGCGTGGGCGAGGCCGCCACGGTCCGGAAGAAGGGGACGGACCCGTCCTTGAGGCCGGACAGGGCGTGTCGCTCCTCGAGGAGGCGGAACGCCGTGTCGCGCAGGGACTGGAGCACTCCGGCATCCGGGGCGCGGTCGTGTACCGCTGAGCGCAGGAGCCCGACAGCGTCGACCTCCCGGTCCAGCAGGAGGTCCTCCTTGCGCGGGAAGTGCTTGAAGACCGTCACGGCCGAGACCCCGGCCTCCCGCGCGACCTCGGTGACCGTGACCGTGTCGAATCCGCGTTCGAGGAACAGTCGGGTCGCGACCTCCGAGATCTTCGCGCGCGTCTGCGGTCCGCCTCGCGCTCCGGTCCTGGGCATCCCGACCTCACTTTCTTGTGTCACTTAACTTAGTCGCATAATCTAGTGGCATGTCCTTCGAACAGACCACTGTCATTGTCGCCGGAGCAACCCCCCAGCGGGCCGCGCTCCACCGCGACCACGGCCCGCGCGAGCGGCCGGATCGCCCTGATCAGGGTCCCCGTCGGGATCACGACGTGAAGGGAGTCCTCCATGAATGAGATGGCTGCTCGTACTCCCCGGTCGCTGCGGGAGGCGTGGGTCGCGTTGGCGGGGCTGTCGGCGGTGTTCCTCTTCGAGATGCTGGACAACTCGATCCTGAACGTCGCGCTGCCCGTGATCGGACGCGAGCTGCACGCCTCGACGATCGCGTTGCAGTGGGTGACGGGCGCCTATGCGGTCGTGTTCGGCGGGTTGATGCTGGCGTTCGGCGCGATCGCCGATCGGTTCGGCCGACGGCGGATCATGCTGATCGGGCTGGTCCTGCTCGGCGTGGCGAGCCTGGCGACCGCCGTGGTCACCACCGCCGAGCAGCTGATCGCCGTCCGGGCGACGATGGGGGTCGCCGCGGCGATGACGACCCCGGGATCGATGGCGCTGGCGTTCCGGCTGTTCGACGAGGACGGCCTGCGCGTGCGCGCAGTGACCCTCATCTCGACCGTCGGCCTGGTCGGGCTCGCGATCGGCCCGACGGCGGGCGGCCTGGTGCTGGCGATCGTGCCCTGGCAGGCCCTGCTGCTGGTGAACGTGCCGATCGCCGTGCTCGCCTTCCTCGGCGTGCGCTCCGGCATCGCCGCCGACGACCCGGCAGACCTCCACCGCGACCCACTCGACGTCCCCGGGATGCTGCTGGGCACGGCGACGATCGTGCTCGCACTCCTCACGCCGACGCTGTTCGTGGACGAGGGCGCCGGCTCATGGGGACCCTGGGCGGCCACCGCCGCGGCCGCCGCGACGGCGATCTGCTTCGTCCTGCGCGAGCGCCTGGCCCGCCATCCGCTGCTCGACCTGAAGCTCCTCGCCCTTCCCCTGGTTTCCAGCGGCCTGGCCTACAAGGCCGCCACCGGGCTGGCGACCGCCGGACTCGGTTACCTGGTGACGCTGCAGTTGCAGCTCGACTGGGGTTGGACGCCCGCACAGGCAGCCATCGGGATGCTGCCGCAGGTCGTCGTCCTCATTGCGGGCAGCGCGTTCGTCAACCCGTTCGTGCAGCGCGTCGGCCTGGACCGGGCCGCCTGGATCAGCGCCGCGGCGGTCGTGTCCGGCCTCGCCGTCTACGGCCTGCTCGGCCGGGTCGGCTACCTGTGGGTCGCGATCGCGCTCGTCCTCGTGGCGGCCGGGATGCGCGTGGTCGGCGTCGTCGCCGGGCTCAACGTGGTCCGCGGCCTCCCCGACAACCGGACCACGATCGGCACCGCGCTCGTCGACACCGCCACCGAGGTCACCTCCGGCACCGGCATCGCCGTCACCGGCACCATCCTCGCCGCCCTGTTCACCGGCGACATCGCCACCTCTCACTGGAGCCCGCAGCAGACCGGCGAGTTCCACCAGGCCGTCACCATCGCGGGCCTCACCCTCACGACCGTCGCGGCGGCCCTCGTCGGCTGGGGGATCGCCCGCACCCGGTACGCCGCCGGCGGCCAGGCGGCCACTCCCCTCGACGACGCCGTCCCCCAGGACGCCTGACACCCTCCGCCGCAACGCCCGCACCATCATCAAAGGAGCACACATGACGATCACTCTCCGACCGGGCAGCACCGTGGTGTTCACCGGCGATTCGATCAGGTGATGGACCTCGAAGCCCGCTGGCAGGCGGACGTGGCCGACGCGTACCCGGATGTGGTGTCGATCCTCGTCGAGCCGTTCCTCCTGCCGATCCGCGGCGTCGTCCAGGCCGGTGTGAGGACGGCGTGCACCCGACGCCGGCCGGCCACGCCGCGCTCGCGGCGGCGTGGCTGCGCCTGGTCACGTGACCCGGCCTTCGAGCCGCCCTCTTCATCGCCGGTTACGGCACCCTGATGGTGGAGAACGCGCGTCGCCTCATCGCGACAGGGGCTTCAGCTCGTCGGCGACCAGCTTGACCACCAGGTCGTCCAGGGCCAGCACGGCGTACTCCGAGACGTGATGCTCGGTCTTGTCGCCCGGCGAGACACCGTCGGCCCCGTACGTGAGGAAGGTGAAGCGCCCCATGGTGAGCTGGGCGAGCTGGCGGTAGATGTACTCGCCCTGGGCGTCGAGGCCCGACGAGGCGATCGGCTCGATCTTGATGCCACGTTCGGCGGCCCGGCGGGCCTCGGTCAGGTAGTCCGGCCCGTCGTAGTCGAGGTGCGGCGGGGCGTCGGCGATGAGGAAGACCAGCTTGACGGCGTCCTCGCGCCAGGCCGGCTTGGCCAGCGCCTCGGCGAGCGCCGCGTTCAGGTCCTCGGGGGTGTCACCGCCGCCTTCGGCCCGCACCGCGGTGAGCTGCTCGCGGAACGTTCCCACCTCGGCGGTGAAGTCGGTGGTCCTGGTGACGTATTCATCGCCTTTGTCGCGATAAAGCGTCATGCCGAGCTCCAGTTCAGGCCCCGCCGTCAGCTTGGCGATGCGTGCGGCGACCGAGTCGACGCTGGCGGTCAGGCGGCCGATCTCGTCGCCCATCGAGCCGGTGGTGTCGATCAGGAACAGCACCTGCAGCTTGGCCCGGCCTTCCGGTCCGGTGACGGGCAGCTTGACCTTGGGCGTCTGGCCGGTGGCCGCGGCGGTGGCTCCGCCGTACGAGACGGTGATCCGGCCGTCACCGAAGATCAGCGCGCGTCCGTCGGCGTAGGTGCGCGCCTTCTGATCTCCAGCCTGTACCGTGGCGCCGGACAGCGGCCGGCCGCCCCTGTCCGTCACGGTCACGATCCTGCGCCCGCGGACATCGGCGTCGCGCACCTCCTGGTCGCCGTCGGCGAACTTCTTCCGGTAGTCCAAGTAAGCGGTGAAGGCGGCGTTGTCGTCGACGCTGCCCGCGCGTAACCCCGATTGCCCCTGGGCTCCGGACCTCGGTTCGGGGGCACCGGCGGCGGTCGTATCCGCTGCGCCGCAGGCGGTCAGGAGGATGACGGACAACGGCAGGACGGCGAGACGTACACGGTGACGTGTCATGACCTTTCCGACGGAAGGATCGGCGCGGGCGTTCGAGCCCGGGCCACACGGTGACCGTGCCGTGCCCGATGTGTGACCTCCCGGCCGCTGTCATGGCCGCCGGGGGTGTACGGCGGTCGTCCCAGCGGCGTGCGAGTGCCTGGTCAGCGGCCGGCGCGATCGTCTGACGTATGGAGAACACCGAGTCCCGAATCCGTCTCCGTACCGTCACCATCGCCGGCGTCCTGCAGCTGCTGTTCGCCCTGGCCTTCCTGATCGCCCCCGTGGCGGGCGTCCCGCGGATCACCGCGCCAGCCGCCCCAGCAGTACGGACGCCGCCGTGATGCCGATCGCCGTGGCCGCGAACAGCACCGCGAAGTCCAGCGGCAGATGCGCGGGCACGCCGAGCAGCAGTCCGCGCAGCGCGTCGACCTGGTAGCTGAGCGGGTTTACCGCGCTGACGTACTGCAGCCAGTCCGGCATGGCCGTGGTCGGGTAGAGCGCGTTGGACGCGAAGAACAGCGGCATCGTGATCGCCTGCCCGATGCCCATCAGCCGGTCGCGAGTCAGGACGATTCCGGCGATCGTCACCGACAGGCAGGAGAAGAACGCCGAGCCGAGCAGCACGGCCACGATCACGCCGGCCAGGCGCACGGGGTCCCAGGTCATGCTCACGCCCAGGAGCGCGGCGATGAGCATGACGACCACCGCCTGGATCATCGCCTTCACACCGGCGGCGAACGCCTTGCCGGTGACCAGCGCCGCTCGCGGGGTCGGCGTGACCAGGAGCTTGGTCAGGACCCCCGAGTCGCGCTCCCAGATGATCTGGATGCCGTAGAAGATGGCGATGAACATCGTGGACTGGGCGATGATCCCGGGGGCCAGATAGTCGAGGTACGGGATGCCGTCGCTGGGGATCAGCTTGATGCGGGTGAACGTCTCACCGAAGATCAGCAGCCACAGGGCGGGCTGGATCGCGCGGGTGTACAGCTCGGTGCGATCGTGGCGCAGCTTCTGCAGCTCCACCACGCACATCGCGGCGACCCTGGCGGGCAGCACGCGCCACCCCGTACGGGCGCGCGGCGGAACGAGCAGCAGGTCGAGGCCGCCCGCGCCGGCGCTGTCAGCCGACACGGGAGGCGGTGTTGCGGGTACGGCGGACATCGCGGAACTCCCCTCCTCCTTCGTCGAGGCCGCTTCCGGCGACGTCGCGGAACACGTCCTCCAGCGTCGGCACCGCGTCGTCACCTCGCCGCTCGCGCAGGTCGGCGATGAGCCGCTCCGGGGTGCCGAGGGCCCGTACGCGTCCCTTGTGCATGAGCGCGACCCGGTCGCAGTACTGTTCGGCCTCGTCCATGTAGTGCGTGGTGACCAGGACGGTCATCCCGGTGGCGGCGCGCACCGCCATGATGTGCTCCCAGACGCTGGTGCGGGCGATGGGGTCGAGCCCGATCGTCGGCTCGTCCAGCATGAGCAGGCGGGGCGCGCTGACCAGGGCCTGGGCGAGTTCGAGGCGGCGTACCATGCCACCGGAGTAGGTGCCGGCCATCCGGTCGGCGACGTCGGCGAGCCCGACCGCCTCCAGCGCCTGGCCGACACGGCCCGCGCGCTCGCGCCGGGGGACGTCGAAGACGCGGGCGAACAGGGAGACGTTCTCGCGGCCCGTGAGGCTCGCGTCCGCCGACAGCTGCTGGGGCACGTACCCGAGCAGGCGGCGCACCGCCATCTTCTCGGTAGCCGCGTCGTGCCCGAAAACCCGCACCATCCCGGACGGAACGGGCAGCAGCGTGGTCACGCATCGGATGGCGGTGGTCTTGCCCGCCCCGTTGGGGCCGAGCAGACCGAACACCTCTCCGGCGGTGACCGTCAGGTCGACGCCGTCGACGGCCCTGGTCCGGCCGAACGAATAGCGCAGGCCGGTGCAGGTGACCGCGTCACCCGTCGTCGGCGTACCGTCCCTCATGCCGTCCCCACCTCCTCGTGCAGGCCCTCGGCGAGCCTGCGCAGCGCCGGGAGCGCGGCGGTCAGCGCGGCCCGGTCCTCCTCACTGAGCCGCTCCACCTGCTCGCGGACGAGCGCCGCGCGCCGCTCCTCCCAGGCGCGCAGCCGCGCCTCGGCCTCGGGGGTGGGCAGCAACCGGGCGGAACGGCGGTCGGCGGTGCCGGTCTCCCGGCGCAGCAACCCGGCGGTCGTGAGCTGATTGACCAGCGTGGACACCGAGTTTCCGGCCAGGTACAGCTCCTTGGCCGCCGCCGAGACGCCGATGCCGGGGTTGGTGGAGACCAGCCGCAGCAGCTCGACCTGGGCACCGCGCAACCGCGGCCCGGTCAGCCCTCGGCGCAGCTTGCGCCGTAGGAGCCGCTGGATACCGGTCAGGACGCCCGCGAGAGCGTCGGGAAGATCTGTACTGCCCATACTCAAAACATTAGCTCTGTTCACGAGCTAATGTGAAGTAGCCTTAAATGATCTCGAGGTTGGCCATCATGCCCATGTCCTCGTGTTCGGCGTTGTGGCAGTGGAAGAGGTAACGGCCGCGGTAGCCGTCGAACCGGGTGATGATCTCCACGGCTTCGCCGGGCCGTAGCGAGACGGTGTCCTTGAGCCCCGCGTCGTGGGCCAGTGGCGCCCTGCCGCTGCGCGAGAGCACGCGGAAGCCGACCAGGTGCAGGTGGACGGGATGGTGGACGTCGGCGACGAGCCGCCAGACCTCGATGTCGCCGAGCCGGGCCGTGACATCGGCGCGGGCGGGGTCGAACGGCAGGCCGCCGATGAGCCAGCCGTGGCCCGCGTGCATCTGCCCGGCACGGAAGGAGAAGTCGCGCACCCTGACGGCGTCCGAACGCCGCCAATCCGGCAGATCGGTGGACAGCGTGTGGGGTATGCGGCTGTCATCGGCGGCTCCGCGGGCGACGCGGAAGGCCATCACGTCGCCGGTACGGCCTGCGCCGAGCCGGTTGATCACCCTGACGAGGCTCCCGGCCGGGACACCGGAGAAGTCGACGACCACGTCGTAGCGTTCGGCGGGCGCGATCGACAGCAGCCGGTGGGTGACCGGGGCGGCGAGCAGCCCCTGGTCGGCCCCGATCTGGACGAGGTCGAGGCGGCGCCCGTCGTCGGTGACCGCTTCGAGTTCGTAGTGGCGGGCGTTGGAGGCGTTGAGGATGCGCAGCCGGTAGCGGGCTGCGTCGACCTCGTGCACGGGCCAGGGTGCGCCGTTGACCAGGATCACGTCGCCGAGGACCCCGGCGAGGTACGGCTCGCGGACGCCGGGCCGTACGCGCAGGGTGGGGTCGAGGGCGGGGTAGGCGAGGCTGCCGTCGGCGGCGAACGCCCGGTCGGCGATCATGAGGGGCAGCTCGCGCGGTCCGGCGGGCAGGCCGAGGGCGTCCTCGGCGTCGTCGCGGACGATGTGCAGCCCGGCCAGGCCCCGCCAGATCGCGGGGGCGGTGAAGTCCATCCGGTGGTCGTGGTACCACAGCAGCGTGGGCCGCTGGTCCAGCGGGAAGGTGTAGTCCCTGGTCAGCTCGGTCACCACGGCCCTCGGGTCGCGCATGCCGTGTTCCATGTGCACGGAGTGCTCCTGCCGGCCCTCGGGCAGGACGAGGTCGGTCGGATACCCGTCGGAAGCCGCCGGGGTCCGCCCGCCGTGCAAGTGCACGACCGTCGGGACGGGCAGCTCGTTGCGGTGCGTCACGGTGACCGGCCGACCGCGGCGCGACTCGATCGTCGGCCCCGGGAAGGTCCCGCCGTACGTCCACATCGGCGTGGTGACACCGGGCAGGATCTCCGCGCTCGCTTCACTCTGGGTGATCTCGTAACGGTCGGCGCCGCCGGAGGTGCTGACCGGCTTCAGTACGGCGGGGATCGGCAGCGGCACCTGGAAAGGCGGCGGCAGCGGTACGGCACTGCGCAACTCGGCGCCGGTGATCGACGGCCGGCGGGCCAGCGCGGCCGAGGCCGACAGCCCGGTGGCCGCCATCAGCCCGAGCGCCCCGCCGATGCCCAGAACCCGCCGCCGGGTCAGGCCCCGGGCGTCATCCTCACGCATCGCGGACCTCCCGCCGCGGCAAGGGCCGGCTCCAGACGGCGATGAACAGCACGACGAGCGCGACGACGGTCATCACACCCAGCGGGATGTGCAACCACAGCGCGCCGTCCAACCCGGCGAAGTACTGCACCGTCTCGGCCGCCACCACCGCCGTCGTGGCCAGGAACGGCCACACCTGGCGCAGCCGGATCCACACGACGATCGCCACGATCACCTGCAGATAGCCGATGGAGGTGACCACGTCGGCGCCGATCGCGTGCCAGCGCAGGCTGTCGAAGTCGCCGGTCAGATACACCCCGGCGAACACGGGCTGGCCGACGATCGCCACCACATGCGCGCTGACGACGGCCCGCAGTGTCCGCGCGGCCACGGTGAGCATGCGACATCCCTCCTCACTTTGTTCTCGCTGTTCGCGAGCGGGCTCGACACTATGGCTCGGCAGTTATCTTGTCTAAGATCAATATTGCTATGCTGTTATGCCCGGGGAGTCATGATGGAGCTGAACACGCTCAGGCAGTTCCTGGTGGTGGCGCGGCTGGAGCACCTCAGCCGGGCGGCCGACGAGCTGCGGATCGCCCAGCCTTCGCTGAGTCATACCATCGCCCGTTTGGAGAGCGAGGGGGGTCGGCTGGCGTCGGAGACGTTCCTCACCCTCACCGGGCCGCTGGCGGCCTTCAAACGGGCCCATCCCTCCATCGAGGTCGCACTCCACTGGGCGGCCGAGGACATGGCCCTCGTCCCTTCGTTCGCCCGGCATACCTCCATCTGGGCCCCCCTCGCCGCGATCACCGTCGACAGCCCCGACTGCCGTCGCGCGCTCACGCTGTACTGGGGTGCCGACAGCCACCTGTCGACCGCCGCCCGCCTGATGCGCACCATGATCACCAACTGGAACTGGACCACCGGCGACGCGCCGGCCTCACATTCCGAGGGGCTGTCTGGTCGGTAACTACAGAGACGCGGGTTTCACTATCTCGACCGGAAGAGGCGACATGTCAACAGCTCAGGAAGCACGCAACAAGGAGACGTACCACCGCTTCCACGAGGCCATCAACAGCGGCGATCTGGAGATCATCTCGAAGGCGATCGACGAGTTCATTCACCCGGACGGGCGGTTCCACACGGCGGAACTGGCCGGCGTGACCGCGGTGCAGGCGCAGAAGCGCATATGGGACGTCCTCCTGCGCGCGTTCCCCGACATTCACGTGAGCGTCGAGGACCTGCTCGCGGACGGAGACAAGATCGTCGCTCGGCAGAGGGTCACCGGGACCAACTCCGGTGAATACCGGGGCATGCCCCCGACCGGCAGATCCGTCACGTACAACGAGATCTTCATCGCCCGCTTCGCCGACGGACAGATCACCGACATATGGGGAGTCGTGGACATCTATTCACAGCTGCAGCAGCTCGGCCTGATCAAGGCGTAGTACCTCGCGATCATCGTGCCCGGAGGCCCTCCCCCGGCGCCGGCCCGGAGCCGACCGGCCCGGTGCCGGGTGCCGGTCACCGCCGCGCTGTTCCTCCGGTGGCGGACCAAGGGCCAGGCGGCCCGGATGAAGGACATGGACTTCGCACGCCCCCAGCCCTGCTGAGCCAGCCCGCGTGCCGTACCTGAGCTTTCTTACTCGACCGGGGCCTGTCTCGGTGCCGCACGGACGTGCGCGCGTTCGCCTTGTTTGCCGATGAGGCTCAGGAACTCGACGGGTCCGGCGCTGGTGGCCCCGAACCAGTGCGGGGTTCGCGTGTCGAACTCCGCCGCCTCCCCTGGCCTGAGGATGAGGTCATGCTCGCCGAGCACAAGGCGGAGCGTTCCGTTGAGGACATAGGCCCAGTCGTAGCCCTCGTGAGTGCGCAGGTCGGGTTCGGCGTCGTCGCTTCCGGTCGGGAGGACGAACTTGTAGGCCTGGATTCCTCCGGGCCTTCGGGTCAGCGGCAGGACGATCGAGCCGTCGCCGCACGGGATGGGACGCAGATTGACGCGGGGATCGCCGGTCGGCGGCGCGTCGACGAGTTCGTCGAGCGTGACCCCGTAGGCGCGGGCAAGCGGAAGCAGCTGCTCGAGCGTGGGACGTCGCAGGCCCGCCTCGAGCCGGGACAGCGTGCTGGTGGAGATGCCGGTCTCCGCCGCGAGGTCGGCGAGCGTGACGTCTCGATGCAGCCGAAGGCGTTTCAACCTCGGTCCCACAGCGTCAAGAGTGCGGTCTATGGTTTCGTCCACCCCGTCATTTTGCCATTCGGCAACAGCGTTTGCGAATCTGCCTGCTCTGTCAGCACCATGAACAACGCCACGGCGGAGAGATCATCGCGAACAAGGGAAAACGACCTATGACCTACGAATTCGACAAGGACTTCTGGGAGCGGCACTGGCAAGAGGGGCGAGCCGGGGGCTCCGGGTCCATGGGCGGCAACCCGCCGAACCCGTACCTCGCCCGTGAGACCAGCGGCCTGACACCGGGCACGGCACTGGACGCCGGGTGCGGCGGCGGCGCCGAGGCGATCTGGCTCGCTTCTCACGGCTGGCACGTCACCGCGGCCGACATCTCGTCCGAGGCCCTTGCTCGCGCTGCCGAGCGCGCGGCGACGAGCGGGGCCTCCGAGCGGTTGCAGTGGGTTGAGGCGGATCTGCGCCTCTGGAACCCGGGCGATCGGTTCGACCTGGTCATGACCCACTACGCCCACCCGGCGATGCCCCAGCTGGAGTTCTACGATCGCATCGCCGGGTGGGTGGCTCCCGGCGGCACGCTGCTCATCGTGGGGCACCTGCACACCTCGGACTCCACCGGCCACGGGCACCAGCATCCGGCCGAAGCGTCGGCCACCTCCGCGACCGTCACCGCGCGCCTGGACGGCACGGAGTGGGAGATCGTCACCGCCGAAGAGCCCCGCCGCACGCTCACCGGCCACGGGGGCCGAGCGGTCCCCCTGCACGACGTCGTCGTCCGCGCCACCCGCCGCCGGTGACCGCGCCGACTCCCTGGCCTTCTGAAAGGAATTGCATGAGTACGAACCCGGGAGCACCCGACCCGACCATCCACGACCCACGGCAACGACGTACGATCCTGGCCGGGGTCTGCATCGCGCTCATGGCGGTCATCGCTTCGGTGTCCGGGCTGAACGTCGCCCAGTCGGAGCTCACCGTCGCGTTCGACGCCTCGCAGACCGAGGTCTTGTGGTTCATCAACATCTACACCCTCAGCCTGGCCGCGTTGCTCCTGCCACTCGGCGCGATGGGCGACCGGTGGGGCCGCAGGCCGGTGCTGCTCGCCGGCCTGGTCGTGTTTGGAGCAGCGAGTGCGGCGGCCGGCCTGGCCACGTCGTCCGGGATCATGCTCGCCGCGCGATTCCTGAGCGGCGTGGGCGCAGCGATGATCATGCCGGCCACCCTCGCCGTCATCACCTCGACCTTTCCGGAGGAGGAACGTTCCAAGGCGATCGGCGTGTGGACCGGCGTCGCCGGCGGTGGCGGCATCTTGGGGATGTACCTGTCGGCAGTCCTGGTCGACCTGGCGAGCTGGCGGTGGCTGTTCGTCCTGCCGGTCGTGCTCGTCGTCGTCGCCATCGTCATGGCGCTGCGATCCGTCCCGAACTCGCGCGAGGCGTCAGGGCACGGGTTCGACGCCATAGGCTCGGTGTCGTCCGCGGTCGCGGTGGTCGGGCTCGTCTTCTTCCTCCACGAGGGCCCCGAACGAGGCTGGGCCGCGCCCGCGACGCTGCTGGGCCTTGTCGTCGGCCTCGTCGCCGCTGTCGGATTCGTGGCATGGGAGCTGCGCCGGCAAGCACCGCTTCTCGACGTCCGCCTGTTCCGCGAACGTGGTCTCGCGAGCGGTTCCGTGTCGCTCTTGACGGTCTTCGGCGTGCAGGCGGGGATCTTCGTGGTCCTCTTCCCGTACTTCCAGGCGGTGCTCGGCTGGTCCGGCCTTCGCTCCACCCTGGCGCTCATGCCGATGGCGCTGCTGATGATGTTCGCCTCCGGCCTCGCCCCGCAGGTGGCCGCGCGCATCGGCAGCCGTTCGACGATGGCCTCAGGGATCTTCCTGGGCGGCGCGGGGCTGATCCTCATGGCCACCTTCGTCTCCGTCGACGGCGGCTACCTGTCGATCCTCCCCGGCATGCTCGCCATGGGACTCGGCATGGGTTTGACGATGACGCCCTCCACCGAGGCCATCACCACCGCCTTGCCGCGTGAGCGCCAAGGTGTCGCGTCCGCGCTCAACGACGTCACCAGGGAGTTCGGGACGGCGCTCGGTGTCGCGCTGCTGGGAGCGGTCCTGACCGCCGGGTACCGCGGCGCCATCGACTCCCGGCTCGGCGGAGTGCCGGACGCCGCCGCCGACACCGCCCGCGAGGGGGTCGCCAACGCCCTCGCGGGCGGTGTCGGGACGCAGGCGCTGATCCGGGCCGCCCAAGAGTCCTTTGTCGCCGGGTGGCAGCAGGCCATGTGGGCGGGCGCAGCGGTCATGGCGGTCCTGTTCGTGTACGTTCTCGCGCGAGGTCCGCGGCCACGGCCCCGGGGTTCCGACAGCCGTGAATCCAACGATGTAGCCGCCGACCTGCGCTGACTCACCGAGGCGACGGGAATCACCAGGGCTACTGGGACAAGACCATGTACTGGTCGTGGCGGCCGTAGAGGTCGGTCCACTCCTCCTCGCCGAGTTGCCGCCCGCTCGCCACGATCTCGGCCAACTCCTCGAAGTAGGCCTCGCGAGGAGCGCCAGGGGCGAACAGCACCAGCATCGTGGCCGGCCCGTCCGAGTTGCGGAACGCGTGAATCCCGCCCGGAGGGACATGGAGGAAGTCACCTGGGGTGCCGTCGGCCCAGCTTTCCCCGTTGTACAGGCTGACCGTCCCGTTCAGGACGAAGAAGGACTCGGAGAAGGTCCGGTGAAAGTGAGGCCCTCCCCCGGACGGCTCGGCGCCCATCTCCCACCGGTAGAGCCCGTACTGGCCGCCGGTACTCGCGCCGGTGGCCAGGTAGTGCACCCTCGTACGCCCGCCGATCAACAGGTCCGGCGCGGTGTCCGCCGTGTGGAGCCTGCCGGTGACCTCTCCCTTGTCACCCAGGTAGCGAGCGTCCGGATATGACATCCCATTCCTCCTCGTCGATGGAGGAACTCTATGCACCTGACGCCGGTTCCGGGCGCTTTGTGACACCCAGGCTCGGTGGCGCACGTCACATCGTCGAGTTGTCACAGAGAACGGGTGGCCGGCATCTCCATGCCGTCAGGACGCCGCGCGAACGATCCGCGCGGCGTGCAGCTCCACAACTGAGGACGAAGTCATGGAACCCCGTATGAACCTGAACGCCAACGAGTTCGGCGCCAAGCTCGGCAAGCGGTTCTACAACGTCAGCTTGGCGATCGAGCAGTCGACGCTGCCCAAGCCCACCCAGGACCTGGTGATGCTGCGTGCCAGCCAGATCAACGGCTGCGGCTTCTGCGTCGACTACCACTCCAAGGATGCCGCGGCCGCCGGGGAAAGCGCGGTGCGGCTCAGCCTGGTCGCCGCCTGGCGCGAGTCCACCGTGTTCTCCGAGGCCGAGCGGGCCGCGCTGGCGCTCGCCGAGGAGGGCACCCGGCTCGCCGACGCCTACCAGGGGGTGTCCGACGAGACCTGGGCGCAGGTGCGCAAGCACTACGACGACGACCAGATCACCGCGCTGGTCTACCTGGTCGCCATGATCAACGCGGCCAACCGGCTTGGCGTGATCGTGCGCACCCAGGGAGGCTCCTACGAGCCCGGCATGTTCGCGAGCATGTCGAGCTGATCGACGGGCGAACCCCGGTCCAGGATCGTTCGATCCGGGCCGGGGCCCGCCCATGGCCGAGTGCGGCGGCGGCCGGTTCGCGCCGCGCGGGCTAGGATCGCGCCATGCCCTTGACTCTGGACGACGTCGACCGGTTCGAGGCGTCCAGGCCGCGCCTGGAGGCCATCGCCTACCGCCTCCTCGGCTCCGCCTCGGAGGCCGAGGACGCCGTGCAGGAGACGTTCCTGCGCTGGCAGGCCGCCGACGTCGACCGCATCGAGGTTCACGAGGCCTGGCTGACGAAGGTCCTCACCAACCTGTGCCTCAACCAGCTCACCTCCGCGCGGGCGCGCCGCGAGACCTACGTGGGCCGATGGCTTCCCGAGCCGCTGCTCGCCGGGGACCCGATGCTCGGCCCGGCCGACACCGCCGAGCAGCGCGACTCGGTCTCGTACGCGGTCCTCACCCTCATGGAGCGCCTCTCCCCCAACGAGCGGGCGGTGTACGTGCTGCGGGAGGCCTTCGACTACCCGCACCGGGAGATCGCCGAGATCCTCGACCTCACCGAGGCCGCCAGCCAGCAGATCTTTCACCGCGCCAAGAAGCACGTCGCGGACGGCAAGGCCCGTACCGAGATCGACGCGGCCGCCGCCCGGCGGATCGTCGAGGAGTTCCTGGCGGCCGCCACCAGCGGCCGGACCGAGCCGCTCGTACGCCTGCTCACCGCGGACGCCATCTCGGTCGGCGACGGCGGCGGGAAGATCCCGGCCCGCACCAAGGCGTTCGAGGGCGCTGTCGCGGTCGCGAAGTTCCTGCGGGGCCTGTTCAAACCCGCCGAGGCCAAGCGCACCCTGGTCGGCGGGTCGCCCGAGATCTACGCCTGGATCGTCAACGGCGACCCCGCCGTGGTGGCCGTCGTGGACGGCCGGGTCGTGGGCATCATGTGCCTGGAGGTCACCGCCGAGGGCATCACCGCGTTCCGCAACCAGGTCAACCCCGACAAGCTCGAACGCGCGACCGCGCAATGGGCGGCCGCCGACCACGGGGAGCCCCTGTTCGATATGTGAGGTGCTTCACATCCCGTTCCTGTCAGGAAACGGCGGGCTGCCCGGTTCAAGAGGCAACCGCACCAGACAGGAGCAGGAAATGCAGCACCGCATCGTCGTCCTCGGGGCCGGATACACCGGAGCCGCCGCCGCCGGCCGCCTCGCCAAGCGGCTCCACCGCGAGGACGTCGCCATCACCCTCGTCAACGCCGAGCCCGACTTCGTCGAACGCGTCCGCATGCACCAGGTGGCGACCGGCCAGGACCTCAAGCCCCGACCGTTCAGCGAGATGTTCGCGGGCACCGGCGTCGAAGTCCGGCTCGCGCAGGTCACCGGCGTCGACGTCGACCGCAAGACCGTCGCCGTCATCGACGCGAACGGCGCCGGACAGCTCCCCTACGACACGCTCGTCTACGCCCTCGGCAGCCGCTGGAACGCCCAAGGCGTCCCCGGGACCGCCGAGCACGCCCATGAGATCGCCAGCCGCCCCGGAGCGCTCCGGCTGCGCGAGCGCCTGGCCCGCCTCGACGCCGGGCAGAGCGTGGTCGTCGTCGGCGGCGGTCTCACCGGTGTGGAGGCCGCGACCGAGATCGCCGAGGCCCGCCCTGACCTCGACGTCGCCCTCGCCGCCCGGGACGGCCTCGGCGACTGGCTCTCCCCCAAGGGCCGCGAGCACCTGCGCAAGGTCTTCGGCAAGCTCGGGATCACCGCGTACGAGCACGCCGCCGTCACCGGCGTCGAAGCCGACCGCGTCACCACCGCCGACGGCACGGCCATCCCGGCCGCGGTCACCGTGTGGACCGCCGGCTTCGCAGTCCACCCGATCGCGAAGGCGACCGCCCTGGAGGTCACCGGCAGCGGCCAGATCGTGGTCGACGGGACCATGCGCTCGGTCTCGCACCCGGACGTGTACGCCATCGGCGACGCGGCCATGGTGATGGGCCCCGGCGACAAGCCGCTGCGCATGTCGTGCGCCTCGGGTACTCCGACCGCGTGGCAGGCCGCCGACGCGATCGCGGCGCGCCTGACCGGCGGGAAGCTCCCGAACGTGTCGATCCGCTACTTCAACCAGTGCATCTCGCTGGGCCGCAAGGAGGGCTTGATCCAGTACGTCACCGCCGACGACCGCGCCGTGCAGGCGGTCCTGACCGGCCGGCTCGCCGCCGTCTACAAGGAACTGATCTGCAAGAGCGCCGCCTGGGGCGTCGCCAACCCGACGCTCGGGCTGCCGACCCGGCGCCGCCGCGTCACCCGGGAGCGCGCCGCGGCGGGCTCGGCCGTCAAGGCGTCGGCATAGAGCGCGAGGGGAGGCGGGCGCCCGCGCGGCCCCAGAGACGTCCTCGGCCCGGCTTGACCTTACCCTTAAGGGCAGGGTTTACCGTTCTTCGAGGTGAGAGGCATGCGGATCAGCGAGCTGGCCCGTCGGGCGGGCGTGACGACAAAAGCGGTGCGTTACTACGAATCGCTGGGACTCCTCGCGCCCGAGCGGCTGGCCAACGGCTACCGGGACTACGACGAGCACGACGTACGACTCACGCGGGAGATCAGGGCGCTCGGCAACCTCGGGATCCCCGTCGAGCGCACCCGGCCGTTCCTGGACTGCCTCACGGCCGGCCACCGGCACGCCGACGACTGCCCGGCCTCGCTGGCCGGGTACCGGGACGCGATCGCCGAGCTCACGCAGCGGATCGAGGGACTCACCGCCCGCCGGGCTGTTCTGATCGGGCACCTGGAGGAGGCCGCCCACCGCAACAGCCGCGTCTCACCGGCCACCGAAGGAGAGGACCCGATGACCGACTACGCGAGCCTGCCCGCTGACCTGCCCGTTCCTGAGGACGACGGCGCGGCCGCCCATCTGCCGGGCATGAAGGTGCCGCCCCTGGAATTCCAGGGCACCGGCGGCGCGACGATCCGCCTTGACGCGCTCGGCGCGGGCCGGACGGTGCTCTACATCTACCCGCTCACCGGCCGCCCGGGCACCGACCTGCCCGACGGCTGGGACTCGATCCCCGGAGCGCGTGGCTGCACCCCCGAGGCCTGCGGCTTCCGCGACCACCATCAGGACCTGCTCGCCGCCGGCGCGGCCGGCGTGTTCGGCCTGTCGAGCCAGGACACCGACTATCAGCGCGAGGTCGTCGAGCGGCTCCACCTGCCGTTCCAGATGCTCTCCGACCCTGCGCGGAGCCTGGCCCAGTCGCTCGGTCTGCCCACGTTCGAGACCGGCGGGCGGACGCTGTACAAGCGGCTGACTCTGATCATCCGCGACGGCGTGATCGAGCACGTCTTCTACCCGATCTTCCCGCCGGACGAGCACGCCGGCCAGGTCCTGACCTGGCTGCGCGACAACCCTCTGGTCAGGCCGTTTCGGCGCTGAGGGTCTGTGCCACGGGCCGACGGGCCGCCCAGCGTGCGGGTACGGCGGTGAGTGCCGCCGTTGCCAGGACGATCACGAGTGCGGCCGCCAGCATCCAGGAGACGGGGGGTGTGATCGTGTTCCCGACGCTGAAGAGCCCGAACAGGCCGATGCCCAGGGGGACGCCGGCGAGCGCGCCGAGCAGGGCGGGCAGGAGCTGGGCGGCGGACAGCCCCGCGGAGATCTGTCCCGGGGTGGCGCCGAGGGTGCGGGCGATGGCCATGTTCGCTCGGGCGTCCATCGCCGTGGTCCAGGTGAGCGTGATGGTGTTCACGACGGCGAGTGCGATCAGCAGGATGGCGACGGCGAGCATCAGCCGGCGGTCGTGCTCGCCCCGCAGGTTGGGCAGGGCGGAGGAGCCGTTGAGGCCGTAACCCCTCTCCGATTGGACGTAGAGGGTCAGCAGGGCGACGATCGCGATCATTGTGGTGGCGGTGGAGCACGCCTGCAGCACGGCGCGGCCCGGCCGGCGCGCGGTCAGCCGCAGCCCGAGCAGCAGCGGCGTGGGCAGCAGCGCTGACAGCGCGGTGAGCCAGGGCCGGTGACGGGGCTGGTGCGCGGTGGCGGACAGCGCCGTGACGGTCGCCGTACGCATGGCCCGCAGGGTGGGACGCAGCGTGGACAGCACCGCCACCGCCACGGCGAGGACGGTCGCCGTGGCGACGGTGGCGCCGCCGGGTCCGACCGCTTCGCCGATCCGGCTGGCGGTGGGGCTGGCGATGGCGGGCACGGTCAGGCGGGCGATCACCAGCCCCAGCACGTCGCCGACCAGCGCCAGCACCAGGTACTCGGTGAACAGGACGGCGGCGATCAGGCCCGGGGTGGCACCGACGGCCTTGAGCAGCCCGGCCCGGCGCGTCTGCTCGACGGCGCGTCCCGTCGCCAGTGCCGCCACTCCGGTGATGGCCAGGAAACTGAGCAGCCAGCTACCGACGACCAGGATCGGCTGGCTGTTCCTGAGGATGACCATGTCCTGTTGCGCGGTGAACTGCCAGGAGTGGAAGTTGACCCTGAGGGTGGGCACACTGCGGGCGTCGATGAAGGCCTCGGTGGCGGCGGGGTCGCGCAGCTTGAGGTCCATGGCCGTGGTCACCGGGAGGTCTTGGGACGACGCCAGTGTCCGGGCGTCCGATCGGGTCATCCAGGCCAGGCCGCTGTAGTCGCTGGGGCCGCCGCCCGGGCCGATCTGCGCCGCCCAGGGGTAGATGGAGGTGGCCGCGCTGACGGCGATCCCGATGACGGGGTACGACCGGCCGGCGATGGTGACGTGGTCGCCGACGCCGACGCCCAGCGCGGTGGCGAAGCCGCGTTCGAGGACCGTGCCGCCGGAGCGGACCCACTGACCCGAGGTCATCAGGGGCCGGTTGACCGCGCCGGGCTTCTCGGCGAAGCCCTGCACCACCACTGGGGACGACGTGGAATCACGCGTGGTGAGGTTGGCGTAGACGATGCGATAAGGGCCATGGTGGGCGACCACTTCGGGAGTGTCCGTCAGCGAGACCAGGGTCGGGGTCACGGAGGGGCCCGTCTCGCCGGAGAGCACCACCACGTCCGGCCCGGCGGTGGCCGCGCGGGTCTGCACGTACAGCGCGTCGCTCACGCCGCGCAGGGACAGGCCCAGTGCCATCGTGGCGGTGGCCACGGTCACCGCGAGCAGGAGCATCACGGCCTGGACCCGATGCCGCCGCACGTCAGCCAGCACCAGACGCACGACGAGGACGATGGAGCCCATGCCGTTCAGCCCTCCAGCCCGATCAGGCCGCCGAGCCACCCGGTGCCGGTGCCCGTGCCGGCCATCCGGGTGTCGTCGACGAACATCCCGTCGCGCATCGAGATCAGCCGGTCCGCGGTGGCCGCGACCCGCTCGTCGTGCGTGACGATCACGAGGGTCTGCCCCGCCGAACGCAGGTCCTCGAAGATCCTCAGCACGTCGAGTGTCGCCGCGGTGTCGAGGTTGCCGGTCGGCTCGTCGGCCAGGACGACCAGCGGGTCGTTGGCCAGCGCGCGGGCGATGGCGATCCGCTGGCGTTGCCCGCCCGACAGCTGCGACGGCAGATGCCGGGCACGGTCGGTGAGCCCGACCCGTTCCAGCAGCAGGCCCGTGCGCCGCCTGGCCTCGCGCCGCGAGCGCCCGGCCAGCAGTACGGGCAGCTCCACGTTCTCGGCCGCCGACAGCTCCTCCACCAGATGGAAGGCCTGGAAGACGAACCCCACCGACCGGCGCCGCAGCCGCGCCAGAGCCCGCTCGCTCAGGGTGTCGATGCGCCGGCCGGCCAGCCACACCTCCCCGTCGCTGGGCCGCTCCAGGCCGCCGAGCAGGTGGAGCAGGGTGGACTTCCCGCAGCCGCTGGGGCCCATCACCGCCAGCATCTGCCCCTGGGGCACCTCCAGGTCGACGTCGTCGACCGCGCGGACCCGGCCCTGCCCCTGACCGTGATGTTTCACCAGGCCGCGGACACCGACCACGGGACTCGACTCGCTCATGCGTCCTCAACCTTGTCGTCGATCCTGGACCAGGCTCGCTCGCAGGCCGCCAGCCAGCGCAGGTCCGCCTGCAGCCGCAGCATGATCCCTTCCAGCAGCAGGCCGGCGCCCGAGCCCGCCGGCTCGGCCAGCGC
Organism: Nonomuraea sp. NPDC003707; assembly: GCF_053587055.1. Classification (NCBI taxonomy): domain Bacteria; kingdom Bacillati; phylum Actinomycetota; class Actinomycetes; order Streptosporangiales; family Streptosporangiaceae; genus Nonomuraea; species Nonomuraea sp. NPDC003707. Next base: position 70,525 of record NZ_JBSFNK010000031.1, read on the forward strand.
CGCGTGCTGCGTCTCGTTCAAGCGGCGCAGCAGCTCGCGGCGCTGCGCCGCGACCAGCTCGACCGGGTCGGCCAGCCGGGCCGCGGCGGCCGCGACGAGCTTGAGGTGAAACTCCGCCAGGTCCGGTTTCGGCCAGCCCACCTCGGCCAGCCACGCGGCCACCCGCTGCTGCCCGGCCGGCGTCAGCGCATAGACCTTGCGGTCCGGCCGCTCGGGAAGGCCGTCGGCCCGCTCGCAGACCACGAGCCCCGCTTTTTCCAGCCGGGCCAGCGTCACATAGATCTGACCGCGGTTCATCGACTCGCCCAGCGGGCCGAGACTCTGCCGCAGCCGGGCGTGCAGGTGGTAGCCGTGCGACGCCTCCTTGGCGAGCATCGCCAGCACTGCGTCTTGCACTTCCCTCCCTCCTAAGGCTTCCTGAGCCGGAACCCGGTGGTGACGTCGTCCCCTTCGAGGGGATCGCCGTCCTCGAACGGGTCGTCGCCGACGTCGTCGTCGGTGGACGGCTCCTCGGTCGGCTTGGGCGTCGGCTTCCGCACCAGGTCGTGCTGCCGGCCGCCGAAGGTCGGCGCCGGGAACGGCTCGACCGGTTTGCCGTCCATCGCGATCGTCATGAAGTCACGCCAGATCTTGGTAGGTGTCCCGGCGCCCTGGATGTTGCCCAGGGAGACCTCCTTGGGCAGGGGGTAGCCGTTGGCGTCCTTGATGACCTTCTTGGTCTTCGGGTCCGTCCGCGGGACCTCCTTGTACATCCCGACGGCCGCGGAGAGCTGCGGGGTGTATCCGACGAACCAGGCTTCCTTGTTCTCGTTGTTGGTGCCGGTCTTGCCCGCGATCGGACGCCCGCCGGGCAGCGAGGTGCCCCTGGCGGTGCCGGACTTGACCACCTGCTGCATCGCGTAGGTCGCGTCCGCGGCGCTGTCCGGGCTGATGACTGTTTTGGGCACGCCGGCCTCCTCCATGACGGTCATCCCCTTGAACGTCTTGACCGAGACGACCACGTGCGCGTCGTGGTGGACGCCGCCGTTGGCGAAGATGCCGTACCCGTCGGCCTGCTCGACCGGGGTGACCAGGCCGGCGCCGATGGACATGCCGAACGCGTGGTCCTTGACGGCCTGGTCCAGATTCTTCTTGTTGATCCCGGCGTCCCCGGCGATCCTCTCGACCTCTTTCAGGCCGACCTCCTGCGCCATCGTGGCGAACGCCGTGTTCACCGACTCGGCGGTGGCCCGGTCGATCTGCACGGCCGCGCCCACGTCGTGCGAGTTGCCGATCGGCTTGGTGCCCGGCAGCGTGACCGGGCCGTTGCCGGACACGTAGCTCTTGAGGCTGTAGCCGTTCTCGAGCCAGGCGGCCAGCACGTACGGCTTGAACGCCGACGCGGCCTGCTTGTAGGCGTCGAAGGCGTTGTTGGTGAAGCTCTTCAGGTAGTCGCGGCCGCTGTAGAACGCGATCACCCGGCCGTTGCGCGGGTCCACGGCGGCCATGTTCGCGCGGATGTGCTTGTCGTGGACGGTGGCGAGGTTGCTCTCCACCGCATTCTTCGCGGCCTGCATGAGCTTCCTGTCGAACGTCGTCGTGACCCGGAAACCGCCGCTGCGCAGGCTTTCCCTGGAGATCCCCCGCTGCTCCAGCTCACGCTGCGCGATGTCGACCATGTAGCCGTTGATGCCCTTGAGGGTCTCTTTCTTGTCGAGCTTGGCGAGTTTGGGGAACTTCGCCCTCTTGGGCAGCTGCCCGTACTTCGCCGGGTCGACGATCGCCATGCCGCCGATGACGTACGCGAACCGCTCCCGGGTCGGCGCCCAGTTCTTCTTGGCCTCCGTCTTGTCGAAGACGACCGGGTTCTGGATCCGGCCCGCCAGGTAGGCCGCCTCGGCGGGGGTCAGCTTGTCGACGTCCTTGTCGAAGAACGCCTGGGCAGCGGCCTGGATGCCGTCCGCACTGCGGCCGAAATAGATGGTGTTGAGGTAGTTGGCGAGGATCTCGTCCTTCGACATCTCCTTGCTCGCGCGGATCGAGACGAAGATCTCCTTGACCTTCCGCTGAATGGTCCGCTCCTGGCTGAGGCCGTCGTAGTAGGCCCGCGCCATCTCCTGCGTGATCGTCGAGCCGCCCTGGACCTGCTGGCCGGTCAGGGTGCTCCACGCCGCCCGCGTGATGCCGGACACCGAGATGCCCGGGTCGGTGCGGAACGTGCGGTTCTCGGCGGCGATGAAGGCGTCCTGGACATGCCGCGGGATCTTGGTGATCGGGACGATCTCGCGCTTGGTGCCGAGCCGGGCGATCTCGGTCTTGCCGTCCCGGTAGTAGATGACGCTGCCCTGCTCGGTTGCCTTCTGCTGGGTCGCCAGAGGCAGCGGGGTGTTGCCGTACGCCACCATGATCATGCCGAAGAGACCCACCGCCAGCACCGTGCAGGCGAGGACCACGACCTTCCAGCTGGGGATGAACCGCTTCCAGCCGGTCCGGCGCGGCCGGTCGCCGTCCTCGTCCGGCCCTCCCCCGGGACCTTCGCCGCCCGGCCCGCCTCGTCCCTGGCCGCCGGAGCTCCGTAACCCGTCACCACCTGGCACCGTCGCCTGGGGGGTGGCGCGGCGCCGCCTCCTGCGCGGGCTTTCCCCGGCGCCGCTGCGGTCGGCCTCGCGCCGAGTATGTGAGCGGTACCCGTGCGACGGCTCCTCGGCCATTGCCAGCAATCCATCCCCCTAACGGTTAGCCAATAGATAGCGGTTACCCTAAGGGGTGTCAAAGCGCCGGGGGCGCGAGGTCGGACTCGTTCCAGATCCGCAGGACTCCGTCGCCCCCGGAGGTGACGAGCACGCACCGGCCGTCGACGATCGCCGGCTCCATCGTCGTGATGCCGTGCCCGTGCGCGTCGACGTGGCCGACCTCGGTCCCGTCGGTGGCGTCCCACAGGCGCAGCGAGTCCTGGGTCGGGGTCACCACCAGCGGCCGCCCGTTCACCGTCATCATCGCCACTGTCTCCAGAGCCCCGCCCGAGGCAGAGACCGGTCCGTACAGCGGCTCGTCCGGTTCGGCGTCAAGGGCCCAGGCGTACAGTTCGCCCTTCTCGGTGACCGCGACGATCGCCGTGCGCTCTGCGAGAGCGCAGGCGGTCACGGCCCACACCCGCCCCTCGTACGGGTAGAACGAGCCGAGCTCGGTGAGGCTCGCGGCGTCCCACACATGAGCTCCCGACCCGCCCGCCAGGATCAGACGGCGGCTGCCGACCTGTGCCGTCCCCAGGCAGGACAACTGGCCCACTTCGTCAAGCAGGGTGTCCGTGCCGTCCGGCGACCAGAGCCGTACCTCCTCGGAATACTGCTGCGCGGTGACGAACCGGTTGTCGAGCGCGATGACATCGGCGAGGTAGGCGCCGTTGAGCGGCGTCCGCCACAGGAGCTCACCGCTGCCGAGATCCCACAGAGCCGGCTCCTGCTCGTCCCCGCCGGCCGCCAGGAGGAGCCTGCCGTCAACGGAGAGCGCGGCGACCATGTCGATGACGTTCGCGGCATCGGGGAACTGTGCCACGATCGGATCCCCCGCGTGCGCGTACGGCAGGGAATGCCCCGACCATTCGCCGGTCGACGGAGACCACGTCCACACCCCGCCCCACCTGTCCGCGCAGACGATCAGGGAGCTGCCCTCGTGGCGTACAACGGAGAGGTCGCGGATCGGGGAATCGGTGGGGATCGTTTCGCTCATGATCATCCGCAGAGTGTAGCCACCCGCTGCGGGCCACCATCGGGTACGGCTGGAACATCCGCTTACGGCCGTAGCGGTCTCCCAGCGATCCGCCCGACAGCATCGGCCGCCCGCTTCTCACGTCCACTTGCGCAATCTCCTTCGATGAGCGCGCCATCACGACGAGCCAACCGTAGAAGTTCAAGCCGACTTGAGCTCAAGGCCTCACCACCGAGGAACCCGGCAGGTCACTCGGCTTGGCAGGAATTGGTACACGCCGGTAACGTCCGATCCTGTGGGGCGATTGAGGACCAATTCCGGGCTGGCCGAGGACTTGCTCATCGAACTGGACCGCGACGCCGGGGTGCCACTGCACCGGCAGATCGAGGCGTCCATCCGCGCGAGCGTCCGGGCCGGTCGGTTGCGAGCGGGTACGTCGCTGCCACCCACCCGCACTCTCGCGGCCGGGCTCGGGGTCTCCCGCGGGGTGGTCGTGGAGGCCTACCAGCAGCTCGTGGCCGAGGGTTACCTTGCCAGCCGATCGGGCGGTTACACCCAGGTCGCCGCGTCGATGCCGCCGGCCGCCGCCGACCCGGGCTCCGCGGCTTCGACGGCGGCTTCGACGGCGCAGCCGGCCGCCCGCAGCCTCGGCTTCAGGGTCGACTTCGGGTACGGGCGTACCGACGTGTCGCAGTTCCCGCGGACCGCCTGGCTGCGCTCGGTTCGTACCGTGCTCACCACCACACCCAACGATCGGTTCGCCTACCTCGACGGGCACGGCGTACCGGAACTGCGCCAGGCCCTGTGCGACTATCTCAACCGGGTACGCGGCACGCTGGCCGTCCCCGGCAACGTGGTCATCTGCAACGGCTACGGGCAGGGCATCTCGCTGCTGATCCAGGTGCTCGCACGGCGCGGCGCAAGGCGGATCGCCCTGGAGGACCCGTCGTCCGACGACGATGCCCGGGTGCTGGCCGGGGCCGCGGGACTGGACGTGGTCGGCATCCCGGTGGGTCCGGACGGCGTTCAGGTCGACGCCCTCGACCTGGCCGACGCCGACGCGCTGGTCCTCACGCCATCGCACCAGTGGCCAACCGGCGGGGTGCTGTCGGCGGCGGCGAGGGCCGAGGTGATCCGCTGGGCGAGGCGCCGCGGCGCGATCGTGGTCGAAGACGACTACGACGCGGAGTACCGCTACGACCGGTCTCCGGTGGGCGCCATGCAGGGCCTGGCGCCCGATCACGTCGTCTACTGCGGCACGGCCAGCAAGACGCTCGCGCCGGGGTTGCGGCTCGGCTGGATGGTGGTGCCTCCCCAACTGGTCGACGACGTCGCCGCGGCAAAGCTGCTCGCCGACCGCGGTTCGTCGGTCATCGACCAGCTGACGTTCGCCGACTTTCTCGGCCGCGGCGAGTTCGACCGTCACCTGCGCCGGATGCGTCCGGTGTACCGGCGCCGCCGCGACGCGCTGCTGGACGCGCTGCGTACCCATCTGCCGGATCTGCGACTGGCCGGGATCGCCGCCGGGCAGCACGTGGTCGCCTGGCTCCCGCCCGACCTCGACGAGGCGGCGGTGGTGGCGGCAGCCGCCCGGCACGGGCTCGGCATCCAGGGCGTCGGGCCGTTCCGGATCGCCGGCGCCGGGCCCGGTGGCCTGATCTTCGGCTACGCCATCCTCAGCGAGAGCGCCATCGCCGAGGGGGTCGCGCTGCTGGCGACGGCCATCCGGGAGGTACGGGGATCCTGACGCGGCCCGTCACAGTGCCGGACGGATGTTCTGGTTCAGGTGGAACACGTTCGCCGGGTCGTACGCGGTCTTCACCGCGGTCAGCCGGGCCAGCTTTGCGGCCGAGTACGCCCGCCGCACGCCGCGCTGCCCATCGGCCAGTTCGTCGGCCGTCAACGAGTTGACGTAGATCCCGCTGGCGTACGGCTCGAGCGAGGCACCGGCGGCGCGGGCGGCACCCATCCTGGCGTCGTCCTCGACCGGGTCGGTCCAGCGGGAGCCGGCACCGAACTCGAACATCGTGCCGCGGTGGCTGAACGCCGCCTCTGCTTCCGGGACATCGGCGATCGCGCCGCCGTGCGCCTGCAGGCCGACGCCCGGCAGGTCCAGGCTCGCGCTCAGGTCGGAGCCGCCCCGCAGCAAAAACGCCTCGATCGCCGCGATGGGAAAGCTCCGCAGGTAGTGCCCCTTGGAATAGCGGCGGTATGCGTGGCCGCCGGTGGAGTCCTCGCGTTGCTGAAGTTCGAGGTACGACGGTGTGGTGACGCGGGAGGCAACGGGACGCCCGAGCGCCCGCATCGCGGGGAGCAGCCGGCGGCCCTCGGCCGGGTCGCCGACCCACACGAACCCCAGCGTGGCGATCGGGCCAGAGGGAGCGCTGCTGACACCGGCGGTGAACGTCGCCTGCCGAGGCGCGACGGCGTTCAGGTCGCGCCAGCCCTCGATGACCGGGACGGCGTCCTCGGCGCGGAAGTCGAACTCGGCGACCAGCGTCCGCGTGCCGGCGTGATGCAACTGGAACTCGAACTCGGTGACGATGCCGAAGTTGCCACCACCGCCGCGCAGGCCCCAGAACAGGTCGGGGTTCTCGGTACGGCTCGCGGTCACCACGTCGCCCTCGGCGGTGACCATCGTGCAGGAGACGACGTTGTCGCAGGCCAGGCCGTACTGGCGGGCCAGCCAGCCCATGCCGCCGCCGAGCGTGAGCCCGCCGACGCCGGTGTGTGAGACGTTGCCGGCGGTGGTGGCCAGGCCGTACGCCTGGGACGCCCGGTCCAGCGCGCCGAGCAGGGCGCCACCCTGCACCCGGGCCCGGCGACGGGCCGGGTCGACCCGCACGCCACCCATGGGCGTCAGGTCGATCATGAGACCACCGTCAGGCACGGCGAAGCCGGCGGCGTTGTGGCCACCGCAGCGCACGCCGATCTCGAGGTCCAGTTCGCGGGCCATCCGCACGGCGGCGACCACGTCGGCGGCGCCCGCCGCGCGGACGATCATGCGTGGACGCCGGTCGATCATGGCGTTCCAGACGGTACGGGCGGTGTCATAGCCGGCGTCGCCAGGCGCGAGCACCTGGCCGTCGAAGCGAGCTGCTGTCGTCGTCATGCCACTCAGCCTGGCAGGAATCGGTACCCTCGATAAGGTCCGATCCTGCAACCCAATTGAGGACCAATTCAAAGGTGCGCCCGCAATGCGAGGCGGTGCTCACGCCGGCTCGGCAGATCAAGGCGCACGCCCCGCACTGCCGGGTCATCCCGACGGTGTATGAGGTGAAACGGCTGGGCCGTGACGCCGCTCGTGGACGTCGCGCAGCACTCCCGAGGGGTCGGTGGTGTACCCGGCCATCAGGCGCTGCCGATGCGGAGTGCTTCCTTCAGGAACACGCGGTAGACGCTCGGCGTGCCCTCGGTGGTGATGACCTCGACGACGGAGCGGATGTTGCGATCCTCGACGGCCTCGCGGATGAGCGCGTCGGCCAGGTCGCGGCGTGCGGTGAACCGGCCGACCATCTGCGGCGGGCCGACGGTGTAGCCGGTGACCGCGTCGCCGTCGAACAGGCCGGAGGGGCGGAGGACGGTCCAGTCGAGGTCGGTCCGGGCCAGGAGCTCTTCCATGCGGGCGGCGTCCTCGTACAGGGGGCGGCCCATTCTGAGGAGCATGGGCACGATCACCTTGCGGTAGACGAGGGTCTCGCCGGGCGGGGGTTTCATCGGCACGCCGGTCGAGGTCACGCAGACCAGGCGCCGGACGCCGTGCGCGGCCATGGCCGCGACGATGTTCGCGGCGGACCGGGAGAACGGGGTGGGCACCTCGGAGCCGTAGGGGACGCCGAGCGTCGAGATTACCGCCTCGTGCCCGGCCACCACCCGGTCCACCGCCTCGGGGTCCAAGGCGTCCGCCTTCGCGACGTCCAGCGCGGGATCGCCGAGGAGGAACGCCTCCGGATGCCGGGTGACGGCGGTGACGGTGTGGCCCTCGGCCAGTGCCTGGGCGGTGGCGAGCCGCCCTGTCGGGCCGTTGGCCCCGAAGATCACGAGCTTCACGTGCTTCCCTCCCGTGGCTTGCGCCGCGACGTCGGCGTTTTACGCATCATATATTCATTATAAGTAGCGTAAAGACGCGTCCGGGCTCGGCCCGGGTCGGACATGCACGGGCCGAGCCTGACGACACCGGCTCAGGCTGGGGCGGGCAGCTGGATCGAGGCGAGTTTGGCCGGGTCGACGACGATGTGGATGCCGGTGATCCGGCCTTCGGCGACGGTGAAGGCGATGACGGAGAGAGGGGTTCCGTCGGGGCGCCAGGACATGTGGCCGGGGATGCCGTTGACCAGCACGGGTCGGTGGCGGGCGGCCTCGCCGGAGAACATGCGGGCGCCGGCGGCGACCTCGGTGGCGCCGAGGGTGACCACCACGCCGCCGGGGGTGTCGACGGTCAGCTTCACGTTCGGGTCGAGGACCCGCAGGAGCGCTTCGAAGTCGCCGCCGAGGGCGGCGGCGCGGAATGCGTGGACGACCTCTCGGTGCTCGCGGCCGGGGCCCGCCGGCCGGTCCGTGGCTTGGACCTTGCGGCGGGCGCGGCTGGCGAGCATCTTGGTGGCGTCGGCGGATTTGCCCAGGATCTGGCCGATTTCGTGGAACGGGACCGCGAACATGTCGTGCAGGACGAACGCCAGGCGCTCGCTCGGGGTGAGCGAGTCGAGCACGACGAGCAGGGCGAGGCCGACCGAATCGGCCAGCGCCGCCTGCTCGTCCGGCGCGGGGTCGTCGTGGGGCGTCACCACGAGGTCCGCATGCTCGTGCCCGTAGGCGGTTTCGGGGTGGGCCTGGCGGGATCTCAGGAGGTCCAGGCTGATGCGGCCGACCACGGTGGTCAGCCAGCCCGCCAGGTTGCCGATGGTCGTCTCGTCCTGGCGGACGAGACGCATCCAGGCTTCCTGGACCACGTCCTCGGCGTCGGCGTGCGAGCCCAGCACGCGGTACGCGACGGCGCGCAGCCGATCGCGCTGGGCTTCGAACGCCTCGGTCACGAGGCCGGACGGGTGGGCGGTCACGGCTTTCGCTGCTGACGGAGCGAGACCCGGTTGCCGTCCGGGTCCACCGCCTCGATGCGGACCCCGAACGGATAGTCCACGGGTTCGGACTCTTCGAAAGTGACGCCGCGCCGGCGCAGGATCTCGAAATCCTTCCGCAGATCATCGGATTCGAGGATCAGCGGACCGGGCGCCCCATCCTGGCCCACGTCGCCCGGCTGTCCCGCGGCCGCCGCATGCGACCACAGAAGAATCTGCACCGGGCTGTCGGGAACGCCCACAGTGAGGAAACGTCCGTCGGGCCCCCGGAAGTCGATCCGCTTTTCCAGGCCGAGTCCCTCGGTGTAGAACTCCAGCGCACGGTCCTGATCGGTGACGTAGACCGTCACGTACATGATGTTGTTCAGCATCTTGTTCTCACTTCACTCGTTGGTGCGACGACCGTTCGTATTCGGTCGTCGCACTTATGACGAGTGCCGATGGGAGAAGGTAACAGGACCGCTCCGGGAGCCTCAATCGGCCGCGACAGCGTGCCGGACGCATTCGCGGAGCAGGGTGCGGCGCTGTTCGTGGACGTCGGAGGACTCCTCGGCGGTCGCCGCATAGACGTTGCTGACCGGTGACCAGGCCATGGACATGGCGATGACCATGGCCATCACGTCGAACGGGTCTCCCTGGCGCACTCGCCCGGCGGCTTGGGCCTCGGCGATGGCACTCAGCTTGCGATCGTCGAGCCGGTCGTGGTCCTCCACGAGGTGGCCGGCCGGCCGGCGTTCCAGGCGCGCCCAGGTGGCCAACCGGATGAGGTCGGGACGGCGGAGGTACTCGTCGTAGAGGCGTACGGCCCAGTCTGCGAGGTCGGCGGCGTCGATCGGGACGACATTCACGATCCGCTCCAGCGAGGCGAAGAAGATCGCGTCGAAGAGCTTGTCCTTGTTGCCGAAGTAGGCGTAGAGCTGGGCCTTGTTGGTGTTCGCAGCGGACACGATCCGCTCGATCCGCGCCCCGGCGATGCCGTACTGGGCGAACTCCCGGGTCGCCGCATCAAGAATGCGCTGGTAGGTCGCGGCTCCGCGCGAGGTCAGGGGCTGGTCCGCCATGCTGATGACCTTACCAAACAGAACAGTTGGTTTGCCGAGCGCGCGACGCCGTGCCTACACTCCAATAAACCGAACAGTCTGTTTTAAGGAGAACTGCAGTGCGGACCACGACCGGATGGCAGGCGGACGGCGCGACGGCGAGTCTGCGGCGCACAGCGTTGCGGCGTCGCGACCTGCGCCCCAATGACCTCGCGGTCCAGATCGACTACTGCGGCGTCTGCCACAGCGACCTGCATGCGCTCCGCGACCACGACGACGAAGCCGGGCAACCCCTGGTTCCGGGGCACGAGTTCACCGGCGTGGTGACCGAGACGGGGCCCGCGGTCACCCGCTTCTCCGCCGGCGACCGGGTCGCCGTCGGCAACATCATCGATTCCTGCGGCGAGTGCGCCATGTGCCGGGCCGGCCAGGAGAACTTCTGTCACGCCTTCCCGACCCTGACCTACGGCGGCAGCGACCGGCAGGACGGATCGACCACCCTGGGCGGGTACTCCCGCGAGTACGTCGTCCGCGACCGGTTCGTCTACCCGCTGCCCCCTGGCCTGGACCCGGCCGGCGCCGCCCCGCTGCTCTGCGCCGGCATTACCGTCTGGGAGCCCCTGCACACTCTGGGAGTGGGGCCCGGCAGCCGCGTCGCCGTGGCAGGCCTGGGCGGCCTGGGGCATCTCGCGGTCAAGATGGCCGTGGCCCTCGGCGCCACGACGTCGGTCATCAGCCGATCCCCCGACAAGGCCGACGACGCGCGCCGGTTCGGCGCCCACGGGTTCATCGTGTCCACGGATCCGGAACAGATGGCCGAGGCCCGAGACACGTTCGACGTCGTCATCGACACCATCTCCACCCCGCACGACCTCGGCCCGTATCTGCGGCTGGTCGCCATGGACGGCACCCTCAGCCACCTTGGGCATCTCGGATCGCTCACCGTGGAGGCCATGGACCTGCTCGTGGGGCGCAAGAAACTCAGCTCCGCGGGCAGCGGCGGCCGTCCTGCGACGGCCGCCATGCTGGACTTCTGCGCCGACAAGGGCATCATCGCCGAGATCGAACTGCTCCCCTCTGCGCGGGTGAACGAGGTCCTCGACCGCCTCCGCCGCAACGACGTCCGCTACCGTTTCGTACTCGACATGTCCGACCTGGATTAAAGACAGCCGCGCGCTCACGGGAACGGCTGGAGGCCATCGCCCGGCAACACTCGGGCGTCTGCCGGCGACACCCTCTGCTGAGAGCCGTGATCACCCTGCTACGACGACACGGCGCCATGGAATGTCAGGCGAGACCTCACATTCCACGGCGCTGTCTCGTCGTAGTGGTGAGAGCGATTGCGACAAGGAAAGACGACATATCATGACCACCCGATCAGAGCCAGGAGACGACCGGCGCGATCCGAGCCTGAGCGCGATCATGAGCGAGCGGCGTCGGCTGATCAATCTCGCCTACCGGCTGCTCGGCTCGCTGGCCGACGCCGAGGACGTCGTGCAAGAGACCTACACCCGCTGGTACGCCATGACCCCGCGGCAGCAGGAGGCCATCGAGAGCCCCGGCGCCTGGCTGACCAAGGTCGCCGGCCGCATCTGCCTGGACCTGCTCGGCTCGGCCCGGGTCCGCCGCGAGAGCTACGTGGGCGAATGGGTTCCCGAGCCGCTGCCCGACCGTACGGAGTGGACCGGCGCGCGGCCGGGCGACCCCGCCGACCGGATCACCCTCGACGAGTCGGTCACCATGGCGTTCCTCGTGGTGCTCGAAGCGATGACCCCGGCCGAGCGCGTCGCGTTCGTCCTGCACGACGTCTTCCGCTACTCCTTCGCCGAAGTGGCCGAGGTCGTCGGCCGTACCCCGGCGGCCTGCCGCCAGCTCGCCTCCTCCGCGCGCCGCCGCATCCGCGAGTCACAGACGCCCGTGACGTCGGAGGCCCGGCAGGCCGACGTCGTCAGGGACTTCAAGCAGGCATGGGAGGCCAAGGACATCAGAGCCCTCGTCGACCTCCTCGACCCCGACGCCACGGCGATCGCCGACGGCGGCGGCCTGGTCACCGCCATGCTGGAGCCGGTCGAGGGCGCCGAGCGGATCGCGCGCTACCTGGTCGAGGTCGCCGGCCTGGCACCCGACCTCGTGTTCCTGGAGCGTACGGTCAACGGTCAGCCCGGCCTGGCGGCCCAGCAGGACGGGGAGACCGTGGTGGTCATGGCGTTCGACGTCGCAGGCGAGCGGATCAAGCACCTGTGGGCCGTACGCAACCCCAACAAGCTCCGGCCCTGGACGGCCTGACGCGCGCGGCGATGAACCCGCACGCGAAGCGCTCGGCAAAGACGTCCGCCTGACATTTCGCACGGCTCTGTCGTCAAACTCCTGAGACGAACATTGCGAAAGGAAACTGACCATGGAACCCGTCAACCTCGCGATCATTTACTACAGTGCCACCGGCACCGTGCATGCCTTGGCGCGAGCCGCCGCCGAAGGCGCGGAAAAGGCCGGCGCCAATGTGCGACTGCGCAAGGTTGCCGAAACGGCTCCGCCGGCGGCGATCAGCGCCAATCCGGCCTGGGGCCAGCACATTCAGGACACCGCCGACGTCGTCCAGGCCGGCCTCGACGACCTGGGGTGGGCCGACGCGGTGCTGTTCGGTACCCCCACCCGCTTCGGCAACCCGGCCAGTCAGCTCAGGGCGTTCATCGACACCACCGGGCCCCTGTGGTTCCAGGGCTTGCTCGCCAACAAGGTGTACTCGGCTTTCACCGCCTCCAACACTGCCCATGGCGGGCAGGAGTCCACCATCCTGGCGCTGGGGAACACGTTCTACCACTGGGGCGGCATCATCGTGCCTCCCGGCTACACCGATCCCATCCAGTTCCAGTCAGGCAACCCGTACGGCACCTCCCACGTGGCCGGCGACGGCGCACCCGGCGACGTGCCCTTGGACGCGGCCCGCTACCAGGCCCGCCGAATCGTCGACACCGCCGCCTCACTCAAGGCCGGCCGCGCCGCCTGACACCACACATTCCTTGAACGGAGGATGCAATGACTACGAACGATGCCGAATTTCTGGCCTTCCTGGAAGGTCGAGTCGATGCCTGCCAGGCAAAGGACATTGACCGGCTCATGTCCCACTATTCTCCCGACATCATTTATTACGATGTCGTTCCCCCGCTCCAGTTCGCGGGGTCCGACGAAGTCCGCCGCAATTTCGTGCGGTGGTTCGACGAATATGACGGCCCCATCGGCCTGGAAACGCACGAACTCAACATCGCCATCAGCGGAGACGTCGCGTTCGCGCACATGCTCCACCTGGACACCGGAACCCTGAAGGACGGGTCTGATCGCGTGATGTGGGTACGGTCGACGGTCTGCTGCCGCCGGACCAGCGGCAAGTGGCTGATCACGCATGAGCACATCTCCATGCCGTTCGACCCGGAGACCCTTCAACCCTGGGTCCCACCGGCGGTGTGAGCCGGCCGCTTGACGACAGCGACACCCTTGGCGCGCCCGCCCGGCCTTCGTGACGGCCGATCCCGCATCGTGTGATGAAACGATGACAACCCGGCTGAGCTCCGAATTCGTCTGATTGCCTGCTGGCCATGCGATCGACGAACCTCTCTCGCCGGTTCCACCACGGGTACACCGGCCTGATCCTGGCTGTCGCGACCGGGCTCACACTCGCGGGTTGCGGCGCGTCCGCGACCTCCCCCGGCGCGGCGACCCAGCAGACCGCCACCGGCGTCAAGGTGCTCTGGATGGGTGACTCCATCGCGGGCGCGCAGGCCCCGGCGCTGGAGGCGGCGTTGAAGGCCGCGGGCGTGGCATTCAAGAATGCCACGTCCGACGGCGGCGGCAACGTCGTCGCCGGTGACCACGAGGTGACGGCCATGGCGGCCAGGGACACCTGGAAGACGCTGAAGGAGAACCTCGCCTCCTTCCGGCCGACGGTGATCGCCTACCAGATCACCACCTACGACTGGGGCACCGCCCGCCAACAGCTGGCGGCCTACCAGCAGCTCTCCCGAACGGCCGTGGACGCGGGTGCCGAACTCGTGCTGGTGTCCGCGCCACCGTTCAAGATCGACGATTTCTACAAGCCCCACGAGAACGCGATCAAGACCGCGCCGGCGATGGCCGCCAAGACCACGCACGTTCGCTACCTGGATGCCTCCGCGCTGTGGGGCAGCGACTACGCGGCCGCCAAGGCCCAGCGCGCCAAGGACGGCATCCACTCCTGCCAGCAGGGCTCGGCGGCCTTCGCCACCTGGTTCGCCAAGCAGCTCGGCGAGTTGGCCGGCTTCACCCCGGCCGCCCCCGCCGTCTGGGCCACCGGGCCGTGGACCGGTGGCGAGCGCTTCGCCAAACTCGGCTGCGGCTGATGGGGCCGACGACGTCGGCCCCGCGCCGCGCGCATGTCGGCGCGCTCGACGGGCTGCGCGGGCTCGCTGTCGCCGCGGTCCTGCTGTTTCACGCCGGGCACCTGCGCGGCGGGTTCCTGGGCGTCGACCTGTTCTTCGTCCTGTCCGGCTTTCTGATCACCGGACTGCTGCTGGAGGAGCTCGGCAGGAACGGCGGTCTCCGCCTGGCGGCCTTCTGGGAGCGCAGGGCCCGCCGTCTGCTGCCCGCGCTGACCTTCATGGTCACCTCAACACTGCTGCTGGCCTGGGCGTTCGCCAGGCCGGACCTGCTGAGGTACGCCCTCCAGGACGCGCCGTGGGTGGCCGCCCAGAGCGTGAACTGGCACTACATCGGGGAGCGGATCGGCTACTGGAACGCCTCCGGCACGCGCCTGTTCGCCCACCTGTGGAGCATCGGCGTCGAATGGCAGTTCTACCTGGCCTGGCCTCTGATGCTGGCAGTGGCCGGGAGAGGGCCCGGCGGGCACCGGCGGGTGGCGCTCGTCGCGGTGGCCGGCGCGCTCGTCTCACTTCTGCTCATGATCAGGCTCGGGGCGGCCGTGGACAGCACCCGCGCCTACGAGGGCACCGACACCCGGGCCTTCTCCCTGCTCCTCGGCGCGGCCGCCGCCACGGCGCCCATCCGGAACGCGGTGGCCGGCCTGTCACGTACCGCCGTGGACGTGCTCTGCGTCCTGCTGCTGTGCGGACTGTTGGCCTCATGGCTGTCGACCGGCGGGGAAAAGGCCCCCGGCCTGTTCCAGGGCGGGATGTTCGCACACTCCCTGGCCGGCGCTGCGCTGATCGCGCTCCTGGCCCACGCACCGGACAGCCTGGCGGGCCGGGTGATCGGCAGCACCGTGCCGCGCCGGCTGGGCGAGCTGTCCTACAGCCTGTACCTGTGGCACTGGCCGGTCTACCTGCTGCTGCCCCGGCCGGTGGCCGGGTTCGGCGGCTGGGGCTGGACGATCATCGCGGCCGGGCTGTCACTGCTGGCTGCGGTAGTCTCGAAGGCCACCGTCGAAGATCCGATACGGCTACGCACCGGCTGGGCCACCGGGCGGCGCGGATGGGCGGCACTGGCCGCCGCGGCGGTCATGGCGGCGGGGTTGTGGGCGGCGATACCGCGGCCGCGGCCCGGCGCCGGGACGGTCGACGTGAGCAGGCTCAGCCAGTCATGGCAGGACGGTTCGCGCCAGGAAACGGGGGAACGGGCACATGCCGAGGCTCTTATGCCGCGTGGCGGCCGGCCTGGTCGCCGCGGCGACGCTGGCGGGTTGTGGAATCAGCGACACCGATGTGCGCTCCGCCGGTGACTTGGTCCAAGGCGGCCTGACCGAAGACCTCGGTAGTTCACTGCGGGTGTACTTCGTCACGCCCCAGGGCACCTGGCCGGTCTCCCGGCCGGCATCGGCCGCCGCCCGGGTGCAACAGGCCATGGACGCGCTGCTCGACGGCCCCACGGCGGCCGAGCGGGCACGAGGGCTGATCACGCAACTGCCCTCGGCGCCACGTCCGGTCCGCGCCAGGACGGCCAAGGGCCGCGTACAGCTGCATCTGCCGTGGCTGGTGCGTGACCTGCGCCCGGCTGCGGTGAGCCAGCTGGTCTGTACGGCCGCTGAGGCCCCGGACGTCGGCGACGACCCCGTGATCGAGGTGTTCGAGCCCGGCATGCCGGGCCCGCCCTGGCCCGTCAGGTGCGACGAGAGCGGGTCGGCCGTCCCGGCCCGCCAGGGAGCCTCCTCATGACCCGCGTCCTGGTGATAGAAGACGACCCGGCCGTACGCCGCGGCGTGAGCCTCGGCCTGCGCCACAGGGGCCACGAGACCCTGCTCGTCTCGACCGGCGAGGAAGGACTGGCCGAACTCATCGCGAGCGCGCCCGACATCGTCCTGCTCGACCTCATGCTGCCCGGCATGAGCGGCCTGGAGACCTGCCGCCGCATCCGCGCCTTCAGCCAGGTGCCCATCGTGATCCTTTCAGCCCGCGACGATGACGTGGACGTCGTCGTGGGCCTGGAAGCCGGCGCCGACGACTACGTGATCAAGCCGGCCAGCAGCGAGGTCATCGAGGCCCGCATGCGCGCGGTGCTGCGCCGTACCACCCAGCCCGCCTCCTCCGACCAGGCCCGCACCACCCACGGCGACCTGTTCGTCGACCGGGTCGCCCTGCGCGTGCTCAAGCACGGCGAGCAGCTCGCGCTGGCGCCGACGGAGCTGAAGCTGCTGCTGTTCCTGACGGCCGCGCCCGAGCAGACCTTCAGCCGCCAGCAACTCCTGGAACAGGTCTGGGAGCACAGCTTCCACGGCGACTACCGGCTGGTCGACGCGTGCGTGATGCGGCTGCGAGCCAAGATCGAGAACGACCCTCGCAACCCCCGCTACATCCAGACCGTGCGCGGCTTCGGTTACCGGTTCGGGCCGCTGTGATCCGCCTCGCCCGCGCCCGCGGCCTGAGAGCCCAGCTGGTCCTGGTGTTCCTCCTGGTCTCCGCGATCAGCGCGCTGACCGCCGCCACGATCACCTACCGGCAGGGCCACACCGCGATCGTCGAACGCGCCCAGGCCGACGTCCTGCAGGAACTACGCGCCAACCTCACCTCCCGGACGCCCGACCTGCCCGCCGACCCCGCCGAGGCGGATCTGCGCAAGCTGGCCCGGCAGCTGGACCTGGCGATGGGCACGCGGGGCCGGCACACCGCGCTGTCCTATCGTGGCGGCCCGCTCATCGCCGCCGGGAAGCAGGTGCCGCCGCTGCCCGCGCAGCTGCGCGACCAGGCGGCCTCGGCGCGCACCGCGCTGGCCCAGCGCTTCCACCACGCCCGGACGCCCTGGCTGGCCGTGGCCCTTCCCGTCACCGCCGCCGCACGCCCGCACGGCTCCCCGCCGCTCGTCGTCTACGCCTCCCTCTCCCTGGCCTCCCAGCAGCAGGACGTGGACAGCCTGGCGGCCGCCGCCCGCGCCGGAGCCCTCCCCGTCGCTCTGGCCTCCATCGTCCCCGCGCTGCTGGCCGCGCGCAGACTGCTGCGACCGGTACGGCGGCTGCGCACGGCCGCGGAACAGATGGCGGGAGGCAGCCTGGACACCCGCGTGGGCGTCACCGGCGACGACGAACTCGCCGACCTCGGCCGCACCTTCAACACCATGGCGGCCACGCTCCAGGCCGACGCGGCCGCACTGCGCGACATGGAAGCGCGGGCGCGGCGGTTCGCCGCCGACGTCTCCCACGAGCTGCGTACGCCGCTGGCGGCCATGAGCGCTGTCACCGGAGTCCTCGACGCCGACGCCGCCTCCGGCCGCCTCGCGCCGCTCACCGCCGAGGCGCTGCAGCTGGTCTCCGACGAGACGCGCAAGCTCACCCGCCTCGTCGAGGACCTGATCGAGGTGTCCCGCTTCGACGCCGGCGCCGCCGTACTGAATCTCGACGAGGTCGACCTGGGCGAGCTCATCGCCAAGACGCTCGATCTGCGGCACTGGCACGATCGGGTCCGCACCGACATCCCCCCGGGCCTGCGCGTCCGCCTCGACCCGCGCCGGGTCGATGTCATCCTCGCCAACCTCGTCGGCAACGCGCTGCGGCACGGCGGCCCGGCGGTGTCGGTCCTCATCCAGGTCCAGTCCGGTGCCGACCGGATCGTCGTCACCGTCTCCGACGACGGGCCCGGCATCCCCGCCGACCTTCTGCCCCACGTCTTCGACCGGTTCACCAAAGGCGACGCCGCCCGTACCCGTACCGAGGGCAGCGGTCTGGGCCTGGCCATCGCCGCCGAGAACGCGCGCCTGCACGGCGGCACCCTCACCGCTGCCAACGCCCCTCACGGCGGAGCCATCCTGGCCCTCGCCCTCCCCCGGACCTCACCCTGAACTCGTCCCATCCCCCGTGAGAGCTATCCCGAATGTCCCTTCCGGTGGGATGGCATGGCCCGCTCCGTTCCCTAGCCTCCCTTCTGCCGCAGGATCACCGCGGAACCTCGAACGGAAGGATCCGCCATGGCTCTGTCACAGGCCGCCTCCTCCACGGGCCGGCGCCGGCTCCGCGCGTTCCGGTTGCCCGTGCTGCCGATCGCGATGTTCGGCGGCCTGCGGGAGGTGTCCTGGGGCTCCTTCGGCGGGTTCGTCGGCACCGCCGGCATGATGGCGAGCGTCGCGGTCGCCGAGGAACTCCTGTTCCGAGGAGTCCTGTTCCGCATCGTGGAGGAACACACCGGCACCGTGATCGCCCTGGTCGTGTCCGCCCTGCTGTTCGGCGCGACGCATCTGGTCAACGTCAACGCCACGCTGTGGGGGACGCTCTCGCTCGCCCTGACGGGAGGGACCATGACGGCCGCGGCCTACGTCGCGACCCGCTCGCTGTGGTTGCCGATCAGCCTTCACTTCGCCTGGAACTTCACCCATGCGGGCATCTTCGGAGTCGTACTCTCCGGGTCGGACCTGCCACCCCACGGCCTGCTGAACGCCACGCTGTCCGGCCCGGCCCCGCTGACCGGCGGAACGTTCGGCCCCGAGGCCAGCCTGCTCGCACTGCTGGTCTGCCTGGGACCCACGGCCTTCTGGCTACGGCGGGCCGCCCACACCGGCCGGATCCGGCACCGCCCGCGCAGGGCCGTGGCTCACGCCGGCTCGGATTCGTCCTCGAAGACGAAGTAGATGCTCAGGACGTACGGTTCTGCCTCACCGGTCGCGTAGTCCCACGAGACGTCCACCAGAAATACGTTGTGAGCCCCCACCCACTCCTGGGCCTTGCCGAACGCTTCCGCGGCGGTCCGTGCGGGGAACAGCAACCTGGCCATCGGATGGACTTGCGAGTCGGCATCGGAGTCGTCGAAGTCCGCCGGAACGTCGAGGCGCAAATCGGGCTTCATGCCCCGCACTCTGCCACATTGATCGCAGCGCCCGCTGATGAACGGCCCCGAACCCGGGCCGACGCCTGCAGCGCGAGCGATTACGGGACGCTGATCGTGCTGTCCACAGTGCAAGATGTGATGCATGTTCGGATCGCCGCTGTCCGCCCGGCTTGAGCGTTGCAGCCGGATCCTCGTCGCCGGCGCAGGCGGAGGTTCCGACGTGTACGCCGGGTTACCCCTCGCCCTGACCCTCCGGGAGGCCGGCAAGGAGGTGCACCTGGCGAACCTGTCGTTCAGCCACCTCGACGCCCTCGATCTCGACGTCTGGCTGTTCGAGGACGTCGCGGAGATACGCCCGGACACCGAGGCCCGCGACTGGTACTTCCCCGAGGGCTGCCTGGCCCGCTGGCTGGCCACGCACGGCCAGCCGTCGACCGTGTACGCCTTCCCCAAGGTCGGCGTCCGCCCGCTGCAGGCCGCGTACGCCAAGCTCGCCGCGCACCTCGACCTGGACGCGGTCGTCCTGGTGGACGGCGGCACCGACATCCTCATGCGCGGCGACGAGGCCGGTCTCGGCACGCCGGCCGACGACATGACGAGCCTGGCCGCCGCCCACGCCCTCGACGTCCCAGAGAAGATCGTGGCCTGCCTGGGCTTCGGGGTGGACGCCTATCACGGCGTCAACCACGCACAGGTCCTGGAGAACCTGGCAGCCCTGGAGCGCGACGGCGCCTACCTGGGCGCGTTCTCCGTCTCCAGGTCCACGAAGGCGGGCGCGCTCTACCTCGACGCCGTCGCCCACGCCCAGGCCGAGCTGCCGGCGTACCCGAGCATCGTGAACGGCTCGATCGCGGCGGCCGTACGCGGAGAGTTCGGGGATGTGCGCTTCACCGACAGGACCAAGGGCAGCGAGCTGTTCGTCAATCCACTGATGGCCATCTACTTCGCCGTGGGCCTCGACGCGCTGGCCCGGCGCTCGCTCTACCTGGACCGGCTCCGGGACACCGTGCTCATGCGCCAGGTGCACTCCGTCATCGAGGCGTTCCGCGACGAGGTGACGCCCCGCCCGCCGAAGGCGTTCCCGCACTAGAGGCAGCCACCGTTCTCGTGTTTGTGTAATGGTGGCACGGCATGAGACCGTTGCGAGGTGGACACCCTGGAACTGCTGGCGCATCCGGTACGGCTGCGGATCGTGCACGCGATGCGCGGAGGGCGCGAACTCACCACCGCTCAACTGTGCGCCCGCATCCCCGACAGCTCGAAGGCCATGATCTACCGGCACGTCGACCTGCTCGCGGCCAACGGAATCCTGGAGGTGGCCGACGAGCGGCGCGTGCGCGGCGCGGTGGAACGCCGCTACCGGCTACGCCTTGACCGGGTCGTCGTGGACGCCGACGCGGCGGCGGCGCTGTCGGCCGACGACCACCGGCGCGTGTTCGCCACGTCGATGGCCGTGCTGGTGGCCGAGTTCAACGCCTACCTCGATCGCGACAACGCCGAGCCGGCCGCGGACCTGGTCGGCTACCGGCAGCACGCCGTCTGGCTCAACCGCGACGAACTGGAGAAGATGATCATCGAGCTGCGGCGCGTGATCCTGCCCCTGCTGGCCAACGAGCCGACGCCGGATCGCGCGCAATACCTGCTCAGCCCGGTTTTCTTCCCCATCGAACAAGCGTCCGCGGCCGAGACCGAGTGAGGATCCAGGACCTTTAATCGAATACACGCTCGACCGCGCCGACCGCGAGACGCTCACCGTGTACCCGCGCGGCGACACCACCCGGCCGCTCTCCGGCGTCTTCGCCACCCGCGCGCCCGACCGTCCCAACCCGATCGACCTGCACGTCGTCCACATCCTCGCCATCGACGGCACGCGCGTCCACGTCCGCAACCTCGAAGCCCTCGACGCGACCCCGATCCTGGACGTCAAACCCCTCCTCACCCCCGACCGCTGACAGCCCGAGCACTGACATGTCTAGAGCCAGCCGGCGTCGCGAGATATGCGGATGGCGTCGATGCGGTTGCGCCCGCCCACCTTGCTGATCGCGTTCGACAGGTAGTTGCGCACCGTGGCCTGCGAGAGCGAGAGCTGGGTGGCGATCTGGGCGACGCGGTTGCCGCTCGCCGCGGCGCGCAGCACCTCGGTCTCGCGGGCCGTCAGCGGGCTGCTGCCGGTCTCGAGAGCGGCGGCGACGAGCTCGGGGTCGATCACCCGCTCCCCCGCCGCGATGCGCCTGATCCCGTCCGTGAGGGTCTGCGCCGGGGCGTCCTTCACGATGAAGCCCTTGACGTGCACCTTCAGCGCGCGCAGCAGGTTGCCCGGCTGGCTGAGCCCGGTGAGCACGAGAGTGCGGCAGTCGGGAAGCCGCGCGGACAGTTGCTCGGCCGCCGACAGCCCGTCCAGGCCCGGCATGTCGATGTCCAGCACCGCGACGTCGGGGCGTACCCGCAGCGCGGCGTCCAGCACCTCGTCCCCGCGCTCGATCTCGGCGACCACCTCCATGTCGTCCTCCAGCGACAGCAACGCGACCAGCGCGGACCTGATCATGTGCATGTCCTCGGCGATCAGCACGCGGATCACGCGACCTCCTCGGGAACCTCGACCGACAGCCGGAACCGGCCATCACGGACACCGGCCTCGGACGAGCCGGACACGGCTTCGGCCCGCTCGGCCACCCCGGCGAGCCCGGAGCCGCTCCCAAGGCCGGCGGCGCCGCGGACGCCGTCGTTGACGATCTCCAGCCGTATTCTCCCGTGCTGCCGGGAAAGCGTGATGGTGCAGGAGCCGGCCTCGCTGTGGCGCAGCAGGTTCGTGGTGCCCTCTCTGACGGCCCAGGCCAGGGCGCTCTGCGCGGACCCGGGCAGCGACCGCAGGTCGGCCACGTCGAGCCGGGTCTCCACGCCTGCGGCGCCGAGCAGGGCCGCGGCCCCGTCGATCTCCGTACGCAGTGACACGGCGTGCTGGTCCCGTGTGATCGCCCGTACGTCGTGCAGCGCGTCGCGGGCCACGCCGGTCAGGCTCTCGATCTCGGCGCGGGCGGCGACGGCGTCCCTGGTGAGCAGCCGCAGCGCCAGGTCACCCTTGAGAGCGATCGCCGACAGGCTCTGGCCGAGCAGGTCGTGCAGGTCGCGCGAGACCCGGATCCGCTCCTCGCCGACGGCGGTCGCGGCCAGCTCGGTACGGGCGGCGTCCAGCTCGTTCAGCAGCCGGACCAGCCGGGCGCCACCGACCAGAGCCGCGGCGTACAGGCCGGTGGCGACCACCGCGTACAGGCCGAGGAGGACGGCCTGCGGGATCGTGCCCTGGCTCTGCAGCATCGTCAGCACCTCCCTCGTGGCGTTGGCCGTCAGCTGCAGCGTGGCGGCCGCCGCCAGCACCCACCCGCCGCGCAGCAAGGTCATCATCGAGGCGAGCGCGAAGATTCCGAGGGCTTCCCAGTTGGAGCCGAGCCACCAGATCGGCAGGTCCGCGAGCAGCACCAGCGCCGCGAGGCTCCAGGGCCAGCCCGCGGGACGCTCGCCCCGGGCCGCCGCGAGGCTGTGCCGCAGCTGGATCGCGCCGGCCGCGGCGGCCCCCAGGATCGCGGCGACCGGGTTGCCGGGCGGGCCGTCCATGCCGAGGATCGTGTAGACCGGCACCTGCAGGGCCAGCGGCACGTGCAGGGCGATCAGCGGCCAGTGCGGATGCCGCAGCACCCAGCGGGGCGGGATGGACGCGGTCATGCCGGTATCTCGATCGTCTCGGTGGCCTCGCCGGTGCGCAGCTCCAGCCGTAGGCGGCCGTCCGTGGAGGCCACCGTGATCGTGCAGGAGGGTACGGCGTCGGCGCGCAGCAGCCGGGTGACCGTCGCGCGCAGCGCGGCCCGGGACTGCGGGGCGATGGCGTCGGGAACGCCGCCGCGTGGAAGTTCGAGGCGGGTCTCGATGCCGGCCGCGGCCAGCAGGGTCGCGGCGGTCTCCAGTTCGGCGCGCAACGACGGCTGACGGTAGCCGCGTACGCGCTGCCTGGCGTCGGCGAGCGTACGTCTGGAGTCGTCGGCGAGCGCGGCCAGCTCGTCCGACAGGCCCTCGGGCGCGGCTCCCCCGAGCCTGCGCCCGGCTTGTTCGCCGCGCGCCGCGATCGACTCCAGCGCGCGGCCGAGGCTCCGGCGCAGATCGTCGTCGAGGCGGCGGCGTTCCTGTGCCACCGCCTGCTGGGCGAGCAGTTCCCTGGCCGCCCGCAGCCGCGTCAGCGCGGCGGGGAGCCAGACCAGCAGCAGCAGCGCCGCGCTCCCGCCCAGCACCGAGAACAGCAGCCACGGCGCCGTCGTCCACGGCAGCCCCAGCGCGTAGGCGATCGGCGCCGCCGCGGCCGCCACCGTCACGTACACGATGTACGACCACGGCGCCGGCAGCACCAGCAGCGCCGACACCACCAGGGCCGCGTACGACCGCGGCCACATGTTCCCGGCCAAGGGAGTGGCGCCGAGGATGACGGCGGCCATCACGGCGAAGGTCCAGACGCCGGCCGGTGGCCGCCGCGCGCGCGCCGCGTACCAGACGTGGCGCAGGTGCAGCGGCAGGTACGTCACCACCGCCGCGAGGCTCCACAGCCCCGTGCGGGTGTCGTTGCCCATGTAGCCGAACGCCAGCATCACCTGCACCACCGGCAGCAGAGCACTGCAGGCGACCGCGCCGATCGGCGCCAGCCGGACGACGCGGTCGGATCGCCACAGCTCCGCCAATCCTCCCACCGCCCGTCCTCGCGTCCTGGCTGACCAGAGTAGAGTCCGCGGCCGGGTGCCGGATCCGGCGCGGGTGGGCGTCCTGGACGGGCCGGCATGCCGGCGACCTGGATCCGCTCCGATCGCGCGGCGGCGCAGGCGGGGGGCCAGAGCAACGGTGTCGTGACCGTTCAAGGGAGAGACGATGCGCACCACGAGCGTGAGGGGATCAGACTTCCCCGGCGTCGATGACCCGGCCGAGGTTGTCCAGCTCGTTGCCGCGGCCGGCCGTCAGGCGCTGGGTCCACTCCTCGTCGTGCATCGCGTTCATGGTCATGACCACGTGGACGCCGTCGCCGGTGGACTGGATCTCGACCACGGTGAGGAAGTCGTACGGCTCCACCCCCGGGATGAAGTCGGCCAGCGAGGTGTAGGAGAGCCGCGTGGGCTCGTCCACCTCGACGAAGGTCTTGCGCGACTCGGTGCTCAGCGGCAGCCCGGCGCCCTCCATGAACGCGATCTGCTCGGGCGCGGTCGCGGTCATCGTGTAGATCAGCTCGCCGCCGGGCCGCAGGTCCAGTTTCCCGACGTTGACCGTGAAGCCGTCGGGCGACCACCAGGACTCGATGCCGGCACTGGTGGTCCACAGGCGCCACACGTGCTCGGGCATGGTCGCGTAGGTGCGCTCGATCCGGACGGTCTTGGCCACGGGCGAGACGGTCATGATTGCTCCCTTTGAGGTGCGGTTACGCGAACGATCCTCCTCGTGAGGGCCCGTAGCAGACAGATGTAAATGTCACGAGACAGGTGATGAGATTCGGGCCGGCCGGGCGGTGCGCCCGGCCGGCTCCGACCGCTCGTGGTCGCCGTGCCGATCACCAGCGGAGTTCCGTCACTTACGGCCTACTCCCTTATTCACTGCAGGCCGCTGTCCGACGGCTCGGCCGCGCTGAGGCGCAGGATCGGGTCGAGCAGGCCCGGGAAGCGGTCGCTCAGATCGTCGGCGCGCGGCCGGATCCGCCGGTGCCGGCCGTCGACGGTCATGGTGATCAGCCCGGCCTCGCGCAGGATACGCCAGTGGTTGGACAGCGTCGACAGCGGCACGTCCAGGCCGTCGGCGAGAGCGGAGCAGGTCGACTCGGGGTTGTCCCAGGCCCGCCGTACCAGCTCCAGGCGCACCGGATCGCCGAGCGCGTGGAGGACTGGCGCGAGCGTCAACGACTCGCGCGCCGGCTGGGGTAGCGGTCGCATGCCCTCCACCATACAACGCTTCGACACTTCGGAATTATCGAACTATGGTGTGCCAGAGCATCCGCCCCATGAGAGGGAGCAACTTTGACCGCACACGGAAGCACGAACCGGACAGCGTTACTCGCAGTGGCCTGCCTGGGCCAGTTCATGGTGCTGCTCGACAGCACGATCGTCGGCGCGGCGCTGCCCGACATGCAGCAGCGGCTGCACACCCAGCTGACCGGCCTGCAATGGATCGTCGACGCCTACGTGTTGCTGGTCGCCATGCTGTTGCTGTCCGGCGGGGTCTTCGCCGACCGCTTCGGCCGCAAGCGGGTGTTCCTGGCCGGCGTCGTGGTGTTCACCGTCGCGTCCGTGGTGTGCTCCGTCGCACCCTCGATCGGCTGGCTCATCGCCGGCCGGGTGGTGCAGGGCATCGGGGCCGCGGCGCTGAGCCCCGCCTCGCTGGCCCTGCTCGCCGCCGCGTATCCCGTTCCGCAGGAACGGGTCAAGGCGATCGGACTGTGGGCCGGATTCAGCGGGATCGGCCTGGCCGCCGGACCATTGGCCGGCGGCATCCTGGTGGACGCCTTCGGCTGGCCCGCCATCTTCCTCGTCAACGTGCCCATCGGCGCGATCCTGCTGCTGGTCGGTATGCGCGTCCTGAGCGAGTCCCGCAATCCGAACGCGCCGGCGATCGACCTCCCGGGGACGGTCCTGTCCGTGCTGGGCGTGGGGGCGCTGACCTTTGGGCTGATCGAGGGCGGCTCCCGTGGCTGGACCTCGCCGGTGATCCTGGGCACCTTCGCCGCCGCGGTGGCGATCCTCGCCGTCTTCGTCGTCGTCGAAGGACGTGGTGCGACGCCGATGCTGCCGCTGCGGCTGTTCCGGCAGCGGCTGTTCACGGTGTCCAACACGGCGATGGTCGTGGTGGGTTTCGCGCTCATGGGTTCGTCCTTCTTCTTCTCCCAGTTCTTCGTGTATGTCCAGGGCAGTTCGATTCTGCTGGCCGGCCTGCAGACCCTGCCCGCCTCGCTCGCCATGGTGATCGTCAGCCCGTTCGCGGGCCGGTTCGCGGCCAGATACGGCTTCCGGATCGTGGTCACCATCGGCCTGGCGCTGGCCGGGCTGGGGCTGCTGGCGCTGGGCTTCGTGCACGCGGACACCGGCTACGGGAACGTGTGGTGGCGGCTGGCCATCGTCGGTGTCGGTTTCGCCCTGACCATGTCCCCGCTGACCGGCGCCGCCATCCAGGCGGTCAGCCCGCAGGAGGGAGGCCTCGCGTCGGGCATCAGCAGCACCACCCGGCAGATCGGCGCGGTGCTCGGCGTGGCGGCGCTCGGAGCCGTCGTCCGCACCCGGGAGGCCGGCGGCGCGTCCTTCGAGGCCGGCCTCGACAGTGCCTTCGTCGCGGCCGGCGTCGTCACCCTGGCCGGCGCCGTGTTCACCGGCCTGTGGCTGGTGAGGTCCAGGCCCGCGGAGGTGTCCGCGCCGCAGGCACCCACCGTCACGACACCGTCCGGATGAGCCGTCAACCGGTCCCGCTCGGTCCCGGTCAGGGGAGCTGACCTGCGAGGACTCTGTCCCAGTCGACCGTCTTGGCCCATTCGGCGTAGCCGTGCCAGCGCACGGCGGGGTACTTGGCGTGCAGGGTCTCGATGTCGAGGAAGTCGGTGTTGTTCTCGAAGCTCTCGAACATCGTGGCCACCTCCTCGCCGGCCCACTGCCGCACCATGTCCAGCGGCAGTTGCTGGTACGGAATCTCCCGGCCCAGCACCTCGCTCAGGATCCGGGCCGCCTCCTGCCCGGTGACGCGGTCGGAGGCGATGTCGATCCGCTCGCCGACGAGCTCACCGGGGTTCTCGATCGCGTGTACGGCCATGCCGGCGATGTCCAGGACGCTCACCTGGTCGAGCGGCTTGCCGGGAGTCAGCGGGTTGGCGAGCATGCCGTCGCCGAGCCGGCTGAAGCCGAGGTTGAGCGCGTTCTCCATGAAGTACACCGGGCCGAGCACCGTCGCGCGCACCGGCTGCTCGCGTAAATACGCCTCGATGAGCTGCTTGCTGTCGGCGTGGTCGACGTTGGTGACCTCCAGCCGGTCGCCGCCCCGTACGGAGGAGTACACCAGGTGGGCGTCGAGGCGGGCGACGGTGTCGACGAGCAGGCGTCCCTGCGCCACCTCCTCGTCCTTGCCGCCCTCGCCGAACGGCACCGAGAGGCCGAAAACCGCGTCGGCGCCCGTACAGGCCCGCTGGAGCGCGTCGGGATCGGCGAGGTCACCGGCGGCGAGCCGCGCTCCCTGAGCAGAAAGCGCCTTCGCGGCCGGGGACTCCTCCGAGCGCACGTACGCCACCACCTCGTGACCGCGCTGCAGAAGCAGGTCGGCGACCGCGCCGCCCTGCCTGCCGGTGGCGCCGATGACGACGATTTTGGTCATGACAAACGTCTCCATGGTTGGGATGAAAGCGATCCAGAACATGCGGGCGCATCGCCAGCGATCAGCAATTCTGGGATCTCAACCGCGGTTGAGGTCAAGCGCGACGAGGTTCTTGAAGTAGGCGGCGCTCTCCGCGTCCTCCGGGTAGTACGACTCGATCGCGACCTCGTCCAGCGTGATGTCCATCGGGGTGCCGAACGTCGTGGTGGTCGAGAACAGCCGCAGTTCTCGCCCGCCGAAGTTGAAGATCATCGGGATCACAACCTCGGACTCGACGGGGTGACCCGCGTCCTCGGAGCCGGGCGCCAGCAGCTCCTCGTAGAGCGCGGTGAGCTCGGGGTCGGGAGCGGTGGCGAGCTGACGCGCGATCCGGGTACGGAGCACCACGCGCATCTCGGCCAGATTGACGATCCGAGGGGCGAGCCCGCGCGGGTCCAGTCCCAGGCGCAGCATGTTGATCGGCGGCCGCAGCAGGTCGGGGGCGACGTCCGCGAGGAACGGGCCGAGAGCGCGATTGGTCATCACGATGTTCCACCGGCGGTCGATGACCAGCGCCGGGTACGGCTCGTGTGCGCGGAGCACCCTCTCGACCGCGTCCCAGGCCGCCGACAGAGCGTCCCCGGCGAGCGGCCGCTCGGCGTAGCGGGGTGCGAAGCCGGCGGCCAGCAACAGCCGGTTGCGCTCACGCAACGGCACCTCGAGCTGATCCGCGAGCCGGAGGATCATGTCGGCGCTCGGGTTGGACTTGCCGGTCTCCACCAGGCTGACGTGACGAGCCGAGACGTCGGCGGCGATCGCGAGATCGAGCTGGCTGATTCGCCGGCGATGCCGCCACTGCCGCAACAGCTCCCCGACCGTGTGCATGCCCGTCGATGCTACTCCTCGTGGCGACGGGCGCCATGAAATGCGAGTTCATCGACAACCGTGGGCAACGGTCGAAACACTGCCGCCATGACTACGCAGAACCTGACCACAGACAACAAGAGCATCGTCCAGCAGGCGCTGACGGCACTGGTCGCGACGGGCGACGTCGATGCGCTCGCGCCGTTGCTGAGCGAGGACTTCGTCCATCACCGGCCGGGTCCGACCTCGTCGACCAAGGCGGAATGGCTCGCCGCCGTACGCGCCGCGCTCGGCCCCCTCGCCGGCATGCAGGTCGAGATCCATCACGTGCTGGCCGAGGGTGATCACGTCGTGATGTACTCGCGACGCCGGCTCCCCGGTGCCGGGCCAGAGATCGCGGTCGTCGACATCTGGCGGTTGGACGACGGGCTGATCGCCGAGGCGTGGGAGATCATCGAGCCGGTGGCCCAGGTGGCCGCCAATCTGGTGTGGTGGGAGTCCGCCTGAGCGATCAGCGGCGGCGTAGCGACGGGTCGAGCAGGGAAGGCGGGGTGTCGTACTTCTCCTCCGGGGCCAGGTCGACGCCGGGCGCGACGATCGTGTCGATGGCGTCGAGCACGTCGGCGGAGAGCACCGTGTCGGCGGCGGCGAGGTGCGAGCGCAGGTGGTCCAGCGTCCGGGGGCCGATGATCGCGCTGGTCACGGCCAGGTGCGCGGTCACGAAACCGAGCGCGAGCTGGATCAACGTCAGCCCGGCCGCGTCGGCGACCTTCGCCAGTCGCTCGACCGCGTCGAGCCTGGTGCGGTTGGACGGGATGGAGGCGTCGAAGCGCCGCGGCATGAACGCCGAGCGGTTGGTGGCGATCTCCCGGCCCTGCCGGATCGCGCCCGACAGCCAGCCCGAGGCCAGCGGGCTCCACACCAGCACGCCGAGCCCGTACTGCTCGGTCACGGGCAGGACGTGGCTCTCGATCCCGCGCTGCAGGATCGAGTAGCTGGGCTGCTCGGTGACGTAACGGCTCAGGTGGTGTTCGCGGGCGGCCCATTGGGCCTGGACGACGCGGTGAGCGGGGAAGGTCGAGGAGCCGAAGTAGCGGATCTTCCCCGCGCGCTGCAGGTCGGTCAGGGCCGACAGCGTCTCCTCGTCGCTGGTCGTCGGGTCCCACCGGTGGATCTGGTAGAGATCGACGTGGTCGACGCCGAGGCGGCGCAGGCTGTTGTCCAGCTCGGTGACCAGCCAGCGGCGCGAGCCGCCCTGATGGTTGCGCTCCTCGCCCATCGGCAGGCTCGCCTTCGTGGCCAGCACGATGTCGTCGCGGCGGCCGGCGATGGCCTTGCCGACCATCTCTTCCGACTCGCCGTCGCTGTACATGTCGGCGGTGTCGATGAGGTTGATCCCGGCTTCGAGGGCGGCGTCGACGATGGCGGTGGCGTCGTCCTGGGTGGTGCGCCCGATCCTGCCGAAGTTCATCGCGCCGAGCACGAGGGAGCTGACCTGCACACCGGTACGGCCCAAGGTGCGGTACTGCATACCTGTGTTTCCTCCTGGATTAAACGGAACCGCGTTCCGATAAAGATAGGGAATGTGGTTCCGTTTTGGCAACTTGCCTGTGCCGTGCATGCGGAACCGGCTTCCGGAAAGCACGGTGTTGACCTTCCCCTAGGGTGAAGCCGCAGCATCGTCGGTACCGGCCACGGTGGCCGGGACGAGGAGGAATGGTGCGGCTGCTGACGATCGGGGCGTTCGCTCGGGCCGCGCGGTTGTCGCCGAAGGCCCTGCGGCTCTACGACCAGCTCGGGTTGCTGCGACCGGCCGCGGTGGACGGCGAGTCCGGATACCGGTTCTACGATCCGGGACAGCTGGAGCGGGCCCGGTTGATCGCCTGGCTGCGGCGGCTGGGCATGCCGCTGGCACGCATCCGGCGGGTGTGCGACCTGCCGGCGGGCGCGGCGGCCGAGGAGATCGCCGGCTACTGGGAGCAGGTGCTGGCCGAGACCGCCGCCCGTGGAGAGCTGGCCACGTTCCTCGTCGACTATCTGTCGGGGAGGGGAAGCACCGTGGAAGAGACGGCGACGATGCTGGGGATCCGTTACGCGGCCCGGTCGGAGTCGGGCCTGGTGCGTACGAGCAACCAGGACACCGCCTACGCCGGCCCCCGGTTGCTGGCGGTGGCCGACGGGGCCGGCGGCTCGGGCGGGGACCTGGCGAGCGCGGCGGCCGTCGACGCGCTCAAACCGCTGGAGACGCTGGCCGTAGCGGCCGAGGACCTGCTCGGCGCGCTCGCCGAGGCGGTCGGAGAAGCCGACCGGGCCATCGGGGAGATCGCCGCCTCGACGCCGTCGGGTGAGGCGGTGACCACGTTGACCGCGCTGCTGTGGTCGGGGTCGCGGCTGGCGCTGGTGCACATCGGTGACACCCGGGCGTACCTGGTGCGGGACGGTGAGCTGTTCCAGATCACCCATGACCACACCTATGTGCAGGGGCTGGTCGACGAGGGCCGGCTGACTGTGGAGGAGGCGGCCTCGCATCCGCAGCGCGCGCTGCTCGCACGAGCGCTGACCGGTACGGGCGGGGCCCGGCCGGAACTGTCGCTGCACGCCGCCGCGGCCGGCGACCGGTACCTGCTCTGCTCCGACGGGCTGTCCACCGTCGTCCCGGCCCGATCGCTGCGCGCGGCGCTGACCGGGCCCGGCGCCCCCCAGCAGGTGCTCGACGAGCTGGTGGCGCTGGCGTACGCCGCCGGCGCCCCCGACAACATCGCCTGCGTCGTGGCCGACGTGGTGAGCCTGGACGCCGATGGGGCCGGACGATGATCACCTCAACGGCCCGGTCGCTCGGCGCCTACACCGTCGACCGCCGCCCGCTGGCCATCGCTGCCTACCGGCGCTTGTGGGTGTCATCGGCGGTTTGCGCCGTTGGCGGCTCGTTCAGCGTGGTCGCCGTGCCGGCGCAGCTGTTCACGGTGACCGGCTCCTCGGCGGCCGTGGGCGTGGCGGGGGCGGTGTCGTTCGTCGCGCTGGTGGTGGCGGCGTTAGGGGTGGGCGCGCTCGCCGATGTCATGGACCGGCGAAAGGTGCTGCTGGCGGCCCACTGCGGCCTGGCGCTCACGTACGTGGCCTTCTGGACGCAGGCCGTGCTGGGCGGACGTTTCGTCCCCGTCCTGATGGTGCTGGTCGCCTGCCAGGGACTGTCCTTTGCCGCGATCATGACCACGATGGGCGCCGTGGTGCCCCGCCTGGTCCCGGTCGAGCTCCTGCCGGCGGCCAACAGCCTCAGCTCCCTGACCCGCTACGCCGGGTCGATCCTCGGACCGGTACTGGCCGGCGCCTTGATACCGATGGTCGGGCTCGGTGCGCTGTACCTGTTCGACGCCGTCGCGCTGCTGGCCGTCGTGTGGGCGGTCGTCAAGCTCCCGCCGCTGCCGCCCCGACCCCACCCGGCCGCGCAGCGCCGGTCGGCGGCCGGGTTCCGGTATCTGGCGGCCAGCCGGCTGCTGGTGGCGGTGCTCCTGGTGGACCTCGCGGCGATGGTCTTCGGCATGCCGACGGCCCTGTTCCCGGAGCTCGCCCAGCAGACCTACGGCGGGCCCGCGGGAGGCGGCCTGGAGCTGGGGCTGCTGTACGCCGCCTATCCGGCCGGGGTGGTCACGGCCGGGCTGATGTCGGGCACGTTCACCCGGGCCCGACGCCACGGCGCGCTCATGGCGGCGGCCGCCGCGGCGTGGGGCGTCACCGTGGCGCTCCTCGGGCTGGCCGCCCAGCTGTGGCTCGCCCTGGTGGCGCTCGTCCTCGGCGGTGCGGTCAACTTCGTGCTGAGCACCTTCCGCAACGCCATCACACAGGCGCACACCCACGACTCCATGCGCGGCCGAATCCAGGGCTCGCTCACCGTCGTCCTCTTCGGCGGCCCGCACCTCGCGAACCTGCTGCACGGGGCCGCCACCTCGATCCTCGATCACCGGCTGGTGATCTGCGTCGGCGGGCTGCTCACCACGGTGACCGTGGCCGCGGTCGCACGGGCACTGCCGGAGCTGCGCAACTACACCGCCGGCCCCTGAGAGGCGACCGAGACGACGTGGCGGACGGACGACGGGTCGTCGATGAGGTCGAGCATGCAGTGGGCCACGTCGGCGCGGGTGGTGCTGAGCCCTCCTCTGATGTTGAGGTCCCGGGCGGTCCGGTAGTGGCCGGGCCGCTCGGTGTCGAGCAGCCGGGAGGGTCGCACGATGGTCCAGTCCAGGTCGGAGGCGCGCAGCAGCTCCTCGGCCTGGGCCAGGTCGGCGTAGGAGTGGCGGAGCAGGCGTTGCACGATGAGCGGCTTGAGCACGTACCGGGTGAAAACGCCGTCGCCCGCGTCGGCGACCAGGCCGCTGGCGCTGACCAGCAGCATGCGGCGGGCCTGCGCCTGGGTCATGGCCTGGATGATCGAGGTGGTGCTGGCGCTGTGGACGGTGGTGGGGCCGCGATCGCGCGTGCCCATCGCGGACAGCACGGCCCCGCAGCCCTTGACCGCCGGGACGATGGCGTCGGGGTTCATCACGTCGGCCTCGACGACGTCCAGCCGCCCGCGCAGCTCGGCGGGCAGCCGGGACGCGTCGCGTACGACGGCGGTGACCTCGTGGCCGAGACCGAGGGCCTGGCGCAGGAGCTGCAGGCCGATGCCGCCGGTCGCGCCGAAGACCGCGAGTCTCATCAGTGTCGCCCCTCTCGGTAGGTGAGTATTCACTCACCCTACCTCGCGGGGACAGATCAGGCGAAGACCGTGCCCGCCTCCGTGAACAGGGCATTCAGCGCCCGCATGCCGCGCCACGCCTTCGTCAGGCCGAACTGGGCGGAGAAGCGCACCACGGCACGCGCCTCCTCCGGCGTGGCACCCGCTTTCAGGGCCCGCGTCACATGGACGCGGAAGCTCTCCTCCAGCGTCTGGAAGAGCACGTCGACGGTCATGGTCGCGAACGCGCGCTCGCGAACGGTCAGCCGCCGCATCCCCGCGCGCATGCGCGACTGCAGGTCCATGTAGTCGGCGAAGGCGGGGTCGAGATTGCGTACGGCCTGCCGGGTCGGCGCGGGGATCGGGCTGGTCAGCCCGTCGGCGTCGATCGGGTGCCCGTCGCCCGTGGGGCCGGGCAGGCCCTGCTCGCGTTCGATGTCGACCAGGCGGGCCAGCGCCGACAGGGCCGCCGGGTAGCCGCTGTCGTAGGCGATGAAGCGCAGGAGTTCGCGCAGGTCGTCGGCG
Organism: Nonomuraea sp. NPDC003707; assembly: GCF_053587055.1. Lineage (NCBI taxonomy): Bacteria > Bacillati > Actinomycetota > Actinomycetes > Streptosporangiales > Streptosporangiaceae > Nonomuraea > Nonomuraea sp. NPDC003707. The sequence continues at coordinate 104,006 of NZ_JBSFNK010000031.1, forward strand.
GACAGCCCGTTTTCGTACGCCATCGCCACGTGCGCCGCGAAAGGCAGCCCGAGGGTCTGCTGGCAGACGTCGCCGACCAGGGACAGCAGGATCTTCTCCCGCATGGACAGTTCGGTGATCTCCTCCCAGATCATGCGGTCGGTGGCCTCGCTCATCTCCGCGAACACCGGGTCGAGCGTCTTGGCGTGGACTTTCATCGATACTCCTCGATAACTGAACGGCTGTAGCGCTACGACTGTAGTGCAACGCCCGTCTCGTTACAATGGCTCCCATGAACGCGACCAACCCCCGCTCACGGGGCCGCAATCCCCGAGGTCAGGGCGAGCGGCTGCGCGAGGACATCGTCACGGCCGCCGTACGGCTGCTCGACGAGCTCGCCGACGACCAGGCCCTGTCGATGCGCGCGGTCGCGCGTGAGGTCGGCATCGCCGCCACCTCCGTCTACATCCACTTCGCCGACCGCGACACCCTCGTCCTGGCCGCTCTGGAGCAGTGCCACCGCGACCTCGTACGCGCCCTCGACCAGGCCGAGGCCGCTGCCGACCCGGTGGCGCGGCTACGCGCCCGGCTGCTCTACCTGGGCGACTGGGTACGCCGGCACCCGGGCCTGTACAAGGTCCTCCACGAGAGCACGCTCAACCAGCGGGCCAGCATGGAGTTCAAGCAGGAGCTGGGCGAGCGCACCACGGACGCGGTGCGGCGCTGCATGGACGCCGGGCTCGCCGCCCCCGGCGACCCCGCGGAGGTCTCGCTCGACCTCCGGGCGGCGGTGCACGGGGCCGTGTCGATGCGGGTCAACCAGCCCGACCTGCCCTGGCCGCCGCTGGAGGCGCAGATCGACCGGTTCCTGATCAAGCTGGCCGGGATCTCTCTGGGCCAGACGCTTTGATCTCCCGGGCCGCCGGGTGATAGAAGGTTGATTGGTGCGATTCCAAGGTGCGGCGGTGACAGCCCGCCGGTTCTGCCGGTTCCGGCGGGACGACTCGGTGCGACTCCAGGCCACGCGGTGACACCCCGCCACCTCTCGGGCCTGTCCGGCCCCTGGTTCCCGCTGTCGAGAGGTGGTGTCGCATGTTCACCGGAAATATCCAGGAAATCGGCACGGTGGTGGCCGTCGACGAGGCGCGCATCGCGGTCAGTGCCCCCGGGGCCGCCGCCGGCGCGCCGGGTTCGATCTGCCTGAACGGCGTGGGCCTGACCGTCCTCCGGACCGCGCACGAGACGCAACCGCTGGAGGCCGGGCTGTCGGCGGAGACGCGGCGCAGATCGACCCTCGACCAGATCAGGCCGGGCACACGGGTCAACGTGGAGACCCCGTTGACGCTGGGCGACCCGCTCGCCGGTCACCTGGTCCAGGGCAACGTGGACGCCGTGGGCAAGATCGTGCGGATCGATGACGAGGGGGTCGCACGGCGCTTGTGGATCAAGCCGCCCGAGCGCTTCCTCTCGCTGGTCGTCGCGAAGGGTCAGATCGCGGTCGACGGCGTCAGCCTGACCGTCGCCGAGGTGGCCCGCGACCGGTTCTCGGTGGCGCTGATCCCGCTGACGCTGCGGGCCACCACGCTGTCGGAGCTGTCCGTCGGCGATCGGGTGAACCTGGAGCCCGACCTGGTCGTCCGCCTGGCCCGCCGCCGCCTGCCCGACCTGGCGAAGTCGGTGACCGAGGTGGTCGCGGCGCTTCCCTGGGCCGGACGGCTCTCGGGCGCGCGCGGTGTGGAGCAGGCGCTCACGCAACTCGCCGCCGGAGGAGCCGTGGTGATCTGGGACCCCGAGCGGGAGAGCGAAGGCGACGTGGTGTTCGCGGGGGCCCGGCTGCGCCCGGAGGCGTTCACGTTCCTGCTCACCCAGGTGTGCGGCCATCCGACCGTGCCCTGCGCGCCCGAGGTCCTCGACCGGCTGGAGATCGGCCCCGTCCCCGGCCCCGGCGACCGGCACGGCACCCGCCCGCACATCCCCGTGGACCTGACCTCCGGAACCGGCACCGGGGTGTCGGCCGCCGAACGCGCCGCGACCGTGCGCCGCCTGGCCCATCCGGACGCCAGGCCGGCCGACTTCCTGCGGCCTGGACACGTCTTCCCGCTGGCCGCCCGCCCCGGAGGGCTGGCCGAACGCGCCGGACACACCGAGGCCACCGTGGCCATGTGCGTGGCGGCCGGGCTGCCGCCCGTCGGGGTGTGCTGCGAGGTCATGAACCCCGACGGCACCATGGCCGGCGCCGCCGACCTGGAGATCGCCGCCCTGCGCTGGGGCCTGCCCCTGCTGGACGTGGCCGACCTCGGGAAGCACCTGTGACCGCCAATCCGTACGAGTCGATCGGACTCGGCTACTCCCACCACCGCCGCCCCGACCCCCGGATCGCCGGCCTGATCGACCAGGCCCTGGGGCCCGCCCGGACGGTGGTCAACGTGGGCGCCGGGACCGGCTCCTACGAACCGCGCGGCCGGCAGGTCACCGCCGTGGAGCCGTCCACGGTGATGATCGAGCAGCGTCCTCCCGGCTCCGCGACGGTCGTCCAGGGCTATGCCGAGTCCCTGCCCTTCCCCGACCGGTCGTTCGACGCCGCGATGGCGATCCTCACCGTCCACCACTGGACCGACGCGGCCGCGGGCCTCGCCGAGCTACGCCGGGTGTCCGCCCGGCAGGTCGTCCTCACCTGGGATCCCGCCGTCACGGCACGATTCTGGCTGGTCGCGGAGTATCTCCCGGAGATCGCCGAAGCCGACGCCCGGCTTGCCGCCCTCGAGGTAGTCGAGACCCACCTCCGGCGTGACGGAACGCCGGTGACCGTCGTCCCGGTCCCGGTGCCGGCCGACTGCACCGACGGGTTCCTGGGCGCGTACTGGCAACGCCCGCACTGCTACCTCGACCCGCAGGTCCGCGCCGCCATCTCCGCGCTGGCGACCCTCGACCAGGAGCGGGTCGAGCGCGCGATGCGGCGCCTCGCCGCCGACCTCGCGACCGGGCGCTGGCACGAACGCCACCGGGCTCTCCTCGACGCCGGCACCCTCGACCTCGGCTACCGCCTGGTGACAACGTCCAGCACGGCCACCGCCTGATGGTGGTCGGCGATCAGGCAGGTACGCAGAGGGCCGTCCCAAGCGGTCGAGACGCCGCGATCGAGGGCCGGCTCGCGTGTCCGGATCCCAGGAGGCCCTGGTCAGGTCCGCTTGCGGTACACCGCCGCTGCCTTGATTGCCGCCGAAGTCCGGAGAATGTCCGGTTACTGACCTGGTCAGGCGCGTTTCCGCAAGCCACAATCAGGGCGGTGTTTCGTCCTTGCTCGCGACCAAGACGACCTGGCCCCCGAGCTTCGGGAAGATCACAAAGCACTTGGAGGTGCAGCGATGGACACACCCGCGTATGTGAAGGCCGTTGTCGAGCAGACGGGCACGTTTGCCGATTGGGTGCACGGCAGGGATGCGGCGGCCCCGGTGCCGACATGTCCGAAGTGGACGCTGGCCGATCTTGTCGACCATGTCGGCGGGACACAGCGTATGGTGGCCATGCTCGTGGGTGCGCAGATGACCGAGCCGAGCAGGGCGTTCGCCGGCTACGTTCCGGGTCCGGCCGATTCGGGCCAGTGGCGCGCCTGGCTGAACGACGGCGCGGCCGAGGCGAGACAGGCGTTCGCATCGGCCGCCGATGACACGCCGGTGTGGGATCCGTCGGGCGGCGCCGCAGGCGTGCCGTTCTGGTCACGTCGGCTGTTCGGCGAGGCTTGCGTGCATCGTGCGGACGCGGCTGCGGCGCTCGGCATGCCGTACGAGTTGGCGCCGGAGCTCGCCGTTGCGGCCATCGAGGACTGGCTGGACACGATGGCGTCCCGCGGCTATTGGGAGAACAGGGCGGGCTTCGCCGATGCGATGCGCGGGGACGGTCAGACTCTGCTTTTCCACGCAACCGACGCGCCTGGGGAGTGGGTGGCACGCCGGGAACCGGACAAGGTCGTGCTGGAGCGCACGCACACCAAGGCAGACGTCGTGGTACGCGGCCCAGCCGCCGAGCTCCTGCTCGTGATCAGCAGGCGTAGCCCGCTGGATGCAGCTCCCACGCTGGAATTGCAGGGAGATCGGGCGCTGCTCGACCACTGGATCGAACACATGGACTGGGTCACCAACGGCTGACCAACCCCGAGCCGGGGCCTGCTCCTCGAAGTCACGGTAAATGTCCACTGGGATGATCTGTCGAGCGCAAGCCCCCTGGGAGGCGGAGGGTGGCGACGGCGCCGCCGCCGGGGGTGTTGGCCAGGGTCAGGTCGGCGCCGATGACCTGGGCCTGGCCCAGCGCGATCGTCAGCCCGAGGCCGTGGCCACGGCCGCGTTCGGCGGAGCCCGTGCGGAAGCGGCTCGGGCCGTCGGCGAGGAGCTCAGGAGGGAAGCCCGGACCCCGGTCGCGGACCTCGATCACGTGGTCCCGGACCGTGATCTCCACCGGGGGCGCACCGTGGCGGTGGGCGTTGAGGACGAGGTTGGCGAGGATGCGGTCCAGGCGGCGCGGGTCGGTCTCGGCCACCGGATTCCCCGAAGCCGTCACGCGGGTCTCGACCCCCACCCGGGCCGCGGACTCCTCGGCCACCTCGGCCAGCGGCACCCGTACGCGCTCGGCGACCTCGGCGCCCGTGTCCAGCCTGGAGACCTCCAGCAGGTCCTCCACCAGCGAGCGCAGCACCCGGACCCGGTCGCGTACCAGATCGGTGGCCTCGCTCTCCTCCAGCAGCTCGACCGCGGCGACCAGGCCCATCAGCGGGGTTCGCAGGTCGTGGGCGACATCGGCGGTGAAGCGCTGCTCGGCCAGCAGCCGGTGCTGCAGGCTCGCCGCCATGGAGTCCACGGCGGCGGAGATGCCGGCGATCTCGTCGCGCCCGCCCCACCGGGAGGGGCCCCGGCGGTCCGTGGCGACGCGGGCGTCCAGGTCGCCGTCCGCGATCCTGCGGGCGGTGGCGGCGACCCGGCGCAGGCGCCGGTTGGCCAGCTCGGCAATGCCCATCGAGACCGGCAGCACCACGGCGAGCGCGGTCAGGGCGGCCCGGACCATGGCTCGGTCGAGGGCACTCAGCCCGCGCATGTCCGAGGTCATGTCGATCTTCGGGGCGGCCACGAGCCCATCGCCCACCGGCCGTGCCGCCCACATCCACCGCTCTTCGGTCCGCAGGTCGTCGTACCAGGTGGCGGGCGACTCGACGGCCAGCCGCGCGCGCAGGGGCGGGGGCAGCTCGTCCACACTCATGATCGACTCGGTGTACGGGACCAGTCCCTCCTCGGGAGGAGCGTCCCTGCGGTGCTTGTCGGCGACCTCCGCGGCCGACACCAGCGCCCGCTCCTCGCCCAGCCGCATCGTGCGCTCGAGCGTCGTGCGGTGGACCAGGATCCCGACCACGGTCACGATCGCGCAGCAGGCCAGCGTGATCAGTGCCGCCAGCTTCCAGCGCAGCGAGCCCAGCATCACGACCTGCGCAGCTTGTAGCCGAACCCGCGCACCGTCTCGATCCGGTCCGTGCCGATCTTCCTGCGCAGCCGCTGCACGCAGAGGTCGACCACGCGGCTGTCGCCGTCCCAGCCGTAGTCCCACACGTTACGCAGCAGCGTGGCGCGCTCCAGCACGATCCCCGGATTGGCGGCGAACTCCAGCAGCAGGCGCAGCTCGGTCGGCGCCAGTTCGACCAGCCGCCCGGCGAGCCGTACCTCCAGCGCGGCCGGGTCCACCGTCAGCTCCCCGAACGTCAGCACGCCCGATGAAGGGGCAGGAGCAGTGGTACGGCGCAGCAGCGACCTGATCCGGGCCACCAGCACCGGGATGTCGACCGGTTTGACCACATAGTCGTCGGCACCGGCCTCCAGGCCCGACACCACGTCCAGCGAGTCGCCGCGCGCCGACATCATCAGGATCGGCACCTGGCTGGACTCCCTGACCCTGCGGCACAGGCCGATGCCGTCCAGGCCGGGCAGCATCACATCCAGCAGCAGGAGGTCGTGACCGCCCGCCCGGGCCGCCTCCAGGCCGCTCAGCCCGTCGGCGACGGTGGTCATCCGGTAGCCGTAGCGTTCCAGAGCCAGGCCGAGGGACTCACGGATCACCGCGTCATCTTCGACGAGCAGCAGGGATGTCATGAAAGGGCACCATATCTAGCGAAGTGCGTTGACCGGTTCCATGCGAGCGGCGCGCAGGGCCGGGTAGAGGCCCGCGAGCAGCCCGACGACGGCACCGGCGGCAGGCGCCATGAGGGCCAGCCGTACGTCCATGACCGGCGTCCACTGCTTGACGGCGCAGACCGCGACGATCACGACGATCCCTCCGGAAGCGCCGATGACGCCGCCGGTCAGGCCGGTCAGGGTGGACTCCAGCAGGAACTGCGCGGCGATGTGGCGGCGGGCGGCGCCGAGGGCGCGGCGCAGGCCGATCTCGGCGACGCGCTCCATCACGGTCACCAGCGTGACGTTGGCGATGCCGACCGCGCCGACCACCAGGGAGACCAGCCCGAGGATCAGGAAGAGGGCGTCGACGTCGCCTTCCACCGCATCGCGGGCCCTGGTGGGGCTGGGCGGCGAGCCGACCTGGAGGAGGGCCTCGTTGCCGGGGCTGAGCGCGGCCGGGGCCTGCCTGGCGATCAGTTCCGCGGCGCCGAGGCCGGTGTTGATCAGGACCCGGGTCACGGTGCTCAGGCCGTAGCGCCTGCCGACCGACGGCGGCAACATGACCGCGCTCGCGAGGCTCTTCTCGCGTCGCAGGTCGCCGAGGACGCCGATGACGGTGTACGCCTGCGTGCCGATGAAGACGGCCGGAGCCCGGCTCAGCCGGGTGATGCCCAGCAGCTCGGCCGCGTGCCGGCCCAGCACGACGACCTTGTCCCCGCGGGCGATGTGCCCGGCGTCGAAGTAGCGGCCCTCGATCATCCTGCCTTTGACCGCGGCGGGCAGGTCAGGGCTGCTGGAGACCACGGTCAGGGTCTGGTCGGTGACCCGGGTGGGGTCCACGATGTCGTTGGAGCGGACGCTGAGGTTGGCGCCCTGCTTCGACTCGGCGAGGGCGGCGGCGGAGACCACCCCGCGCAGCCGGGTCACCCGGCCGATGTCGGCCCAGTCGACCAGGGGGAACGGGTTCTCCGGGACCTCGACCGTGACGGAGGTGGCGGTGAGCTCGTCGAAGCGGCCGACGATCTGGTTGCCCGCCGTCGCGGCGACGCCCAGGGTGACCACGAGCGTGGTGATGCCCAGCACGGTGCCCAGCGTCGTCAGCGCCGAGCGCACCGGGCGGGCCAGCAGCCCCGCCACGGCCTCGTTCAGCAGGTCGCGAGGGTGCACGTCTACTCCTCCGTGAGGATGCCGTCGGTGATGCGCACCCGGCGCGCGGCCCGGTCGCTCACGTCGGTCTCGTGAGTGATGACCACGATGGTCATCCCCTGGGCGCGCAGCTCGTCGAACAGGTCGAGCACGGCGTCGGTGTTCCTGCTGTCGAGGTTGCCGGTGGGTTCGTCGCACAGCAGCAGCGACGGTTCGCCCATGAGGGCGCGGGCGATGGCGGCGCGCTGCCGCTCACCGCCGGACAGCCTGCCGGGCAGGAAGTCCACCCGGTGCGACAGCCGTACCCGCTCCAGGGCCCGCAGCGCGCGTTGCCGCCGCCCCGCGCGCGGTGCCGCGCCGTAGACCTCGGCCAGCATGACGTTCTCCAGCACGCTGCGGTGCGGCAACAGGTGGAAGGACTGGAAGACGAAGCCGATCCGGCTGCCGCGGATGGTGGTCCGCGCGCCGTCCTTCAGGGTGGTGGTCTCGATGCCGTCGAGCCGGTAGCTGCCGCTGGTCGGCCGGTCGAGCAGGCCGAGCGTGTTGAGCAGCGTGGACTTCCCGGACCCCGAAGGGCCAACTATGGCTACATAGTCCGATTTTTCAACTCTTAGGGTGACGGCGGAGAGCGCTCTGACGGGAGGGTCGGCGGGGAACTCCTTGGTCAGGCCGTCGAGCAGGATGACCGGCTCAGGCACTGTTGATCACCACCAGGTCGCCCGGCTTGAGCTCGCCGGTCACCTCCACGGCCCCGTCGGCGGACAGGCCGGTGCGTACCTCGACCTCCTTGGTCCGGTCGGGGGCGATCTCCACCTGCACCCGGGCCCGGCCGTCCGCGGCGGTGACGACCGCCGCGGCGGGGACCACGAGCACCTCCCGGTCGGTGGCGCCGATGGTCACGCGAACCGTGACGGGCGCGCCGGCGAGCTTCTTGAGGCCCTTCATCGACGTGGGGGTGATCGTCACCGGCACGGCGCCCTTCGCGTCGCGTCCGCCGAGGGAGGTCACCGTGCCGGGGACGGTCTTGCCGGCCTCGGTCTCGATGCTCGCGTTCAGGCCGGGTTTCACCCGCTCGGCCTCGGCCACGTCCACCGAGCCCGAGACCACGAACGAGGCGCTGGTCACCGTGGCGACCGACTTGTCCACCAGCTCGCCCGCCTTGACGGCCGGCTTGTGCAGGCGGGCGGGCAGCCTGGGCAGGAAGACGACCTCTCCCGGCGGGACGGTGACGCCGTAGGTGCGGGAGAACTCGGCCAGCAGCGCCCGGGCGGCGGCCAGGTCACGCTGGGCGTTGGCCACCTTCAGCTTGACGGGCGAGAGCCGCCTGGCCTGCCTGAGCGCCTGCTCGGCGGTGGCGACCGCCTCGCGCGCCTGCCGGACGTTCTTCCCCAGCTCGGTCAGCCGCGCGGCCCGCGTGATCCCGGCCTCCTTCAGTACGCGCTCCAGCGCCGACCTTGCGGCGGCCAGATCCGCTCGGGCGTTGGCGACCCGGAGTTCGAGCAGGCGGGTGTCGGCGGGCGGCCCGGCCGTGGCACCCACCGTGGGGCTGGGCCCGAGGCTGGGCCCGAGACTGGGCGCGGCGGTGGGCGTCGCGGTGGCCTGGGCGAGCTCCTGCTGGGCCGCCAGCAGCTTCTCCTCGGCCGCCCGTACGGCGCTCTCGGCGGCCTCGAGCTTGGCCTCGTCCTCGGTGGTACGGTCCTGCGCCCGCGCGCTCCCCAGCGCCTGTTCGGCCTCCTTGAGATCCTGCCGGGCGCCGGCGAGCTTGAGTTTCAGCGGGAGCACATCCTTGCCCTGGTCAAGGGCCATGCGCTCGGTCGCGAGCACTTCCTGGGCGGTCCGCACGGCCCGGCGCAGGTCGTCGCGCTTCTGCCGGAGCTCCAAGGTGGGCTGCTGCGCCTCATAGCCCTTCCTGGCGTAGAAGCGCGACACCGCGGCGACGGTCGCCCGGTCGAACACGCCGGTCGCGGGCACGCGGTGACCGAGCCTGCGCAGCGCCTTCTGCAACTGCTCGACATCGGCCCCCTTGGCGCCGGAGACGATGCTGCGGTGCATCGGCACCGTGCCGGAGAAGACGAACACCGGCCGCCCGTTGACCTCCATCATCACCGCGCCCTCCGCCAGGGTGCCCCGCCGGGGAGCGCGGGTCGCGCGCTGAGTGGTTTCGCTGCCGCCCACCACCCCGGCCAGCGACACCGGATAAGGCGAGCCGTACTCCAGCGCGCCGCTGACGACGACGGTGGCGACCAGCTTGCGCCGCTCGACCGCGACGGTGACCAGCGACGGTCTGGGCGGCTTGCGCGCCGCCGCCTCGTCGGCCGGGGAGCGCAGCAGGGCGGCCACTCCCCAGCCGGTCCCCGCGACCGCCAGGACCACGGCCAGCACGAGCAGCAGCTTTCCGCGAGGGGTGCGCATCACCGCTCTTGGAACCCGTACTTCACCCTGGCCTCGTTGGTGAGCCGCTTCTGCAGGGGGATGAAGGCGGCGTAGAAGTCCTTGCCGCATTCCAGGTCGACCAGCGCCGACTTGATCTCCCTGGCGAGGTACGGCCTGGCCGCCTCCGCCGTGACGGTGCCCGCCTTGCCGAGCCGGTCGGCCTGCTCGCTCCACAGCACCACGCCGCGGCCGCTCAGCGCGACCGGCTTCTCCGAGGTCACCCGCTCGCCCTTGGACTTCAGGCACTCGGCGAACGGCGCGGCGAGCTCCAGCAGCTTGGGGTCGCCGTCGAGAGTCTTGTCGATGTTCTCGATCTCCGTGGCCATCTGGTCCTGGTAGTCGGCGACCGAGGTGGCTTTGAGGCCGTTCACCTGCCGGAGGGCGGTGACCCGGCACTCGTTCAGGGTCTTGAGGTAGGCGTCCCGCCTGGCGCCGGAGAGGCCGTCGATCGTCGCCTGGTTGGGGTCCGGGGCCTGGGTCTCCGGCGGCTTCGGATAGACGACGGCGGAGAAGACGCCGAAGCCGTTCTTGCCGCGCTCGGCCTTCATCGCCGCGTAGTCAGCGGGGTTCGCCGCGGACCTCCTGGGCGGGCTGACCGAGGGGGTGTAGGCGAAACCCTTCTGCTTCATGCAGGTGGCGATGACGGTCTCGCGCTCGCGGGCCTTGTCCATCGTGGCACCGCCACCGCCGTCGGCCGCGGGGGCCGGGTCTCCCCCGCAGCCGGTCAGCACCGCCAGACCGAGCAGGCCGCACATCAGCACACGCATCGAGGACTCCTTCCCGGTGACTCACGCCGCCCTTCGCGACGCCGTGGCCACTGTGGAGCCCTCTCCCGGCCGATCCGTATTGACCGGGTATCCGCGCGTGCTCAGCCGTGTATCCGCCGCGTATCAACGCTCCGGTTCGGGGGCGTAAAAGGCGGTGGTGGCGGCGACGGCGGCGGCGACCTCGTCCGGCTCGCCGCCCGCGGCCAGGTGGGCCTCGCCCCAGGCCCGGCTGCTCTCGGTGATGTAGCGCCGCCCCTCGCCGGTCTCGTGGAACGTGGCCTCGTCGACCCCTGTGTCCCCACCGGTCGACAGGTGCAGGGCCAGGCCCAGCAGCGCCAGGTCCCAGCCCACGCCGGTCGCGCCCGGCCCGAACCGCCCCCAGAACTCCGGCGGCACCTCGGCGCTGTGACGCAGCTCGAACAGGGTGCCGCCGTCCTGGGCGGACAGGTGCACCTCGACCTCGGAGAAGCCGGGGTTCTCGCCGAACAGCCAGCTGACCTTCAGCAGGCTGGGCGGCTCGCAGCGCAGGATCTCACCACCCGCGTTGCCCTGGAGCTGGTACGTCCCCCCGACCCGGAGGTCCCCGCTCACCGGCAGGAACCAGCGGGACAGGCGCTCGGCGTCGGTGCAGGCGTCCCAGACGTCCTCGACCTCGGCGTCGTAGTGCCGTCGCAGCACCACGCTCTTGACGTCGCCGTCCTTCACCTCGCGCTGCGCCTTGAGCAGCTCGTCCACGATATCCATCAGGTGTCCTTTTCGTTCATGCGGCGCTCGCGCTTGCCGCGGGCCAGCTCCGTCGCCAGCGCGTCCAATCGTTGGGTCCAGAAGCCCCGAAATCGCTCCAGCCAGAGATCGACCTCCTGCAGCGGCCCCGGCTCGACGGCGTAGAGCCGCCGGGCGCCCTGGGCTCGTACGCTGGCGAAGCCGTTGTCGCGCAGCACCCGCAGGTGCTGGGAGACGGCCGGTTGGGAGATGCCGAACTCGCGCTGGATGACGCCGGTGAGCTCTCCGGAGCTCTGCTCACCGGCGGCCAGCAGCTCCAGGATCCGCCGCCGGACCGGATCGCCGAGGACGTCGAATGCGTGCACGACCTGATTGTTCAGGATCGGCTTATATAAGTCAAACCTGGGATAAGCCCGCGCTCAGTCGTCCAGGCCGCGGGCACTCAGGGCCTCGCCGAGCGCGTCGGCGTGCCGGAGGGAGCCGACCACCAGCGGCACCGCGAAGGCCCGGAAGCTGCGTTCGACGCCCCTGGCCCGCTGGGCCTCCCGGACGCGGGTGGCCAGCGCGGCCACGACGGGCACGCTGCGTACCGTCAGCGACAGCAGCAACGACAGCCGGAACGGGTCCAGACCCACGAACCTGGCCGGTGACAGGCAACGCTCCAGCGCCGACATCATGGCCGAGGTGCGGGTGGTGAGGGTGACCAGCCCGGCCAGCGCGACCGCGAGCACCACGCGCAGCGTCGTGGACACCGCCCCCGGCAGGTCCACGAGCACCCACTGCATCCCGAACAGCCCCACCGCGAACCACCGCACCGGCCTGACCTGCGCCCACGCCGCCGCCACGCCGACCCCGGACAGCGCATAGAGACCGGCCGCCACGACCGCCGCGCCTGCCAGCGCGAGCGGCGAGCTCAACAGCACCAGCCCCGTGCACGCCAGCGCCAGCCCCGCCAGCTTGGCGCCGGCCGGGAGCCGGTGCAGCGGCGAGGAGCCGGGGACGTAGGCGCCGGTGAGGCCGTTCACGACATGATCTTCCGGTAGTGGGTGATGGCCTCGTCGGGGGTGCCGTCGGCGACGACGCGCCCCTGGTCGAGCACCAGGACGCGGTCGAAGTCGGCCAGCAGCGGCAGGTCGTGGCTGACCACCAGCACCTGTTGCGGCAGCTCGCGCAGCAGGTCGGCGACCTGGCGGGAGTGGCGCAGGTCCAGCAGTGTGGTCGGCTCGTCCATGACGAGGATGTCCGGTTCGAGCACCATGACGGAGCACAGGGCGAGCAGCTGCTTCTGGCCTCCCGACAGGTGGTGGGCGGGGTGGTCGGCGTGCCCGGCCAGGCCGTACCGGTTGAGCACGTCGTGCACGCGCCGCTCGACCTCCTCGCGCGCCAGGCCCTTGCGGCGCAGGGAGAAGGCGACGTCCTCGGCCACGGTGGGCATCACGATCTGCGCGTCCGGGTCGGTGAACAGGAACCCGACGCCCCGCCTGATCTTGGCGGCGTGGCGGCGGGTGTCGAGGCCGAGCACGGTGACGCTGCCCGAGGTGGGCAGGGCCAGGCCGTTGATCAGGCGGGCGAAGGTGCTCTTGCCCGAGCCGTTGGCGCCGACCACGCCGATCCGCCGCTCGGGCAGGGCGGCGGTGACGCCGTTGAGGACGTCGCGGGCGCCGAGGCGTACGCGCACGTCGGCGAACTCGATCACGCCCGCGCTCCGTCCCGGCCGGTGCCGACCACCTCGAACAGGGCGGCCACGCCGAGCCCGCCACCCACCGCGGCCGTCGCCAGGCCCAGCGTCCCCGGCGGGGCTCCCCCGCGCACGAGGCGGCCGAACAGCCGGGTCACCACGACCGCGCCGGTGGCGCCCCAGGGATGCCCCAGGGCCAGCGCACCGCCGTCGGCGCACACCCGATCGTCGTCCAGGGCGTCGATCCCGAGCGCGTCGGTGACGGCCAGCACCTGCGCCGCGAACGCCTCCACGATCTCCACCGCCGCGACCTGTTCCAACTCCACCCCCGCACGCGCCAGCACCCGCCGCACCGCCGGCACCGGACCCCATCCGGGCAGCTCGGGATCGCACCCGACGACGGACCCGGCCACCAGCCGCATCCCCGGCAGGCCCGCGCGCAGCCGCTCGGGCACGATGGCCACGGCCGCGGCGCCGTCGCTGACCGGGGAGGAATTACCGGCCGTCACTGTACCGTCCGCCACGAAGGCCGCGGGCAACCGGGCCAGCGACGCCGCCCGCAGCGGCCGGGGCCGCTGGTCGTCGCGGCGCCCGCCGATCGGGACGATCTCCTCCTTGAACCGGCCTGCCTCGCGGGCGGCCAGCGCCCTGGCGTGGCTGCGGCAGGCGTAGGCGTCCTGGCGCGCCCGGCTGACGCCGCGCGCCGCCGCCAGCGCCTCGGCGGCCGGCCCCATGTCGGGGTCGGGGTGACCGTGCGGGGCGAAGGGCGCCCTGGGGTACGGCTCCGTGGCACCCCGATGGGTACGCAGCGGCGCGGTCGAGGCGCTCTCCACCCCTCCCGCGATCACCAGGTCCATCTCCCCCGCCCGGACGGCCTGGCCGGCCACCAGGATCGCGGCCAGCCCGCTGCCGCACTGCCGGTCCACCGTCAGGCCGGGCACCTCGTGCCCCAGGCCCGCCGCCAGGGCCGACACCCTGGCCACGTTCCCGCCGGGCCCCATGCAGTTGCCCAGCACCACGTCGTCCACCCGCCGCCCGGCCAGCTCGCGCGCCACGGCGGCGATCACGGGCGCGGCCAGCCGATCGACCGTCACGCCCTTGAACGCGTGCCCGGCCGTCCCGATGGGGGTGCGCCGGGCCGCCACGACGACGGGCTCGTCCCCGAGGGTCCGGGGCGCGGCTTCGTGGCGCGGATCGGAGTCGCGCATGTCAGATCAGCCGCCGGATGTCGGGATCGCCGCCCGCCAGCCAGGCCGCGACCAGGGCTCGGGCGGGCTTGCCCGTCTGGTTGCGGGGCAGGCTCGGCACCGCGTACCAGCGGCGTGGCCGTTGCGCCTCGTCCAGGCCGCCCCTGGCCGTCGCCTCCAGCAGCGCGCGCGGCGGCGGCGTGGCGCACTCGGCCTCGATGACCGCCGTGACCACCGCACCCAGCGACGGGTGCGGCGAGCCGATCACGACGATGTCCCCCACACCGGGCACCTTCCTGAGCACCTCCTCGACGTCCTCGGGCACGACGGTGGCGCCCCCGGTCTGGATCGCGCCGTCACCCCGGCCGCGTACCCGCAGCACCTCTCCTACCCGATACGGCTCCGCCACGTCGCCCACGCTCGCCCAACCGTCAGCGTCCCGGCGCAACGGGCCCGCGGCATCGCCCAGATATCCGTCGGCCAGCCACGGCGAACGCGCCCACACCTCGCCGAGCCCGCCCTTGGGCCTGACCTCGATCTCCACGCCCGGAAAAGGGCGCAGCCCGCCCCCGTCGGCGTCCACCGCCACGAACGACAGCTCCGTCGCCCCGTAATAGGACACGACCCGGACCCCCGCCCGGGCGGCCGCCGCCCGGGTGCCGGGGTCGAGGGCCGCGCCGCCGACGACGGCCACGCGCAGCGCCCCCGGGTGCTCCAGCACGTCGGGCAGCCGGTGCGGCACCAGGTGCACGACCGTGGCCCTGGCCAGCAGGCCGGGCAGCGTGCGGGAGGGCCGGCGGCCGGGAAGAAGGGCCGTCGCCCCGGTGGCCAGGGTGTGGACGGCGGCGAAGGCGTACAGGCTGGAGACGAGGGGGCCAGGGATCAGCACGACGTCGTCCGGGCCGATCCCGGCCAGCTCGCCGAGGTGCGGGAACGACTCCGTCCACGACGCGCGGGTGCGCACGATCGCGCGTGGCCGGCCGGTGCTGCCCGAGCTGAAGCACGCCCACGCCCGGTCCCCAGGCTCCGGGTCGTGCCGCACCGCCGGACCCGCCGCCCCGGGCAGCGGCGTGTCCACGAGGAAACCGGGTCCGGCCGCGGCGACGCTCGACCACCGCTCCCGGTCCCAGGCGGGGTCGCCCACCAGCGGCGTCGCGCCCGCCAGGTCGGCCGCGAGCACGGCGGTGAGCAGCTCGACCGGGTCCGCCAGGCCGATCGAGACCAGCGCGCCCGGGCCGATCCCGCGGCCGAGCAGGTGGCGGGCGGCGCCGTGGATCCGTTCGGCGAGCTGGGCGTAGGTGAGCTCGCCCTGGGGGCCGCACACCGCCGGGCGCGAAGGGCGTTCGGCGGCGTGCCGCATCACGTGTTGTGCAACCGGCATCGAGCGGTCAACGCCCCCCGCCGGAGCGCAGCCGTTCGCGGTGCACGGCCGGGACCGCGTCCGGGTAGGCCCGCTGCGTACCCCTGGCCACGCCGGACGCCAGCACCACCTTGATCAGGTCGCCGGGCAGGAAGACGAGGCTGGACACCGCCGTCGCGCCCAGGGACACCCCGGTGACCAGCGACTGGACGGGGATGCCGAACAGGTAGACCACCCCGATCCCGCCCACCAGGCACGCCACCATCAGCGGGAAGATCCCCGGGTTGCGGCCCGCGCGCTCGACGAGCCAGCCGGTCACCGCCGCGCCCGGGATCCAGCCGATCAGGTATCCGGCCGACGGCATGGCGAACACGCCGAGCCCGCCCCGCCCGCCCGCCAGCAGCGGCAGGCCGACGGCGACCAGCACGAGCAGCACCACCACGGCCAACGCGGCCCGCCACGTGCCGAGGATCGCCCCCGCCAGCATCACGCCGAGCGTCTGGAGCGTGATCGGGACCGCGTTGCCGAACAGGTTGAACGAGCCGGGCACGCCCAGCACCGCGATCAGCGCCGCGAACACGGCCACTCGCGCCAGGTCGCCCGTGGGGAACCCGCGCCGCTTCGATGCATCCATCATGGGGACGATCCCACACCAGAACCGCACCGTTCAGGCATGGAGAGATCCCACAACTTTCCGGGTGTTCCTCTGCGAACGATCGATACCTTCTCCACAACTGCGGTCAGGCCGCCAGGCGGAGGGCCCGGGCCACGTCGGAGGCGGACGAGGAGGTCTCCGTCGAGGAGTAACCGCCGCGCAGGGAGGCGTCCAGGTCCTTCAGGCCGTTGCCGCTGAGCGTGATCACGATCCGCAGGCCCGGCTCCAGCAGGCCTCGCTCGTGCCGGTCGAGCAGGCCCGCGACGCCTGCCGCCGAGGCGGGCTCGGCGAAGACGCCGTCGCGGCGGGCCAGCAGCCGGTACGCGGCGAAGATCTGCTCGTCGGTCACCGCCTCGATCAGCCCGCCGGACTCGTCGCGGGCGGCCACGGCGCCGTCCCAGGTGGCCGGGTTGCCCACGCTGATCGCGCTGGCCGCCGTCTGCGGAGCCGCCACGGGAGCGCCGTGGACGAGCGGGGCCGCTCCGGCCGCCTGGAAGCCCCACATGCGCGGCAGCCGCCCGGCCAGGCCTGCGCCGTGGTAGTTGCGGTAGCCGCCCCAGGTGGCGGTGATGTTGCCGCCGTTGCCGACCGGCAGGCAGTGCACGTCGGGCGCCTCGCCGAGGGCGTCCACGATCTCGTAGGCGACCGTGCGCTGCCCGGCCAGGCGCAGCTCGTTGCCGACCGAGTTGACCAGCGCGATCGGGTGGTGGGCGGCCAGCTCGCGGGCCACGCGCAGGCAGTCGTCGAAGTTGCCGTCGATCTCGACGATCTCGGCTCCGTAGCGTACGGCCTGGCTCAGCTTGCCGAGCGCGATCCGTCCCTTGGGGACCAGCACGGCGGCCGTCACTCCCGCGCGGGCGGCGTAGGCGGCGGCCGAGGCGCTGGTGTTGCCGGTGGAGGCGCAGATGACCGCCTGCGCCCCGGCCTCGGCGGCCTTGCTGATCGCCACCGTCATCCCGCGGTCCTTGAACGAGCCCGTCGGGTTGGCCCCCTCGACCTTCAGCCAGATCTCGCAGCCGGTGAGCTCCGACAGGTGCGCGGAGCGCAGGAGCGGGGTGTTGCCCTCGTTGAGCGAGACGGAGGGGGTGTCGGCGGTGACCGGCAGCCAGCGCCGGTAGTCGCTGTCGATCAGGCCATGCCAGGTTCTCATGCCCGCACCGTAACATTCGTTTCGCGAGCCTGGGTAGCCGGTGTTGATGTAACATTTGTCATTGTGGAGAACGATCCGGTGGCCGACCGCCTCAGCGCCGTCTATCCCGAGCTGCCGCCCGGGGAGCGGGCGATCGTGCGGGTGCTGCTCGACGACTATCCGTTCGCGGCGCTGGGCTCGCTGCGGGCGCTGGCCGAGCGCGCCGGGGTGAGCCCGCCGACGGCGTCGCGGCTGTTCGACCGGCTGGGGTACGGCGGGTTCGCCGACTTCCAGGCCGCAGTGCGTGACGGGGCGCGGGGGCGGTCGCGACTGCTGGAGTTCGTCTCGCGCGCACCCGACTCCCCCGCCGCCAGTCCCGAGCTGCGACAGGCCGCCGAGGACCTGCGCGCGGGGCTGGACGGCACGCTCGCCGCCGCCACGGATCCCCTCCTCGACGCGTCCGCGGCCCTGCTCGCCGAGGCCAGGACGGTGTGGGCGCTGGGCGGGCCGTTGAGCGAGCTGGCCGCCGAATACCTGATCCGCCAGCTGGCCAGCCTGCGGCCCGGCGCGCACCGGGTGCCCGACTCCGTGCAAGCCCGGGCGCGTACCGTGCTGGATCTGAAGGGGTCCGACGTGGTGGTGGCGTACGACTTCCGGCGCTATTCCTCCGGCACCGCCCGCTTCGTCAAGGCCGCGCGCGCCCGGGGAGCGCGGCTGGTGCTCGTCACCGACGCGTGGGAGTCGCCGCTGGCCGCCGAGGCGGAGGTGCTGATCCGGCTGCCGCGCGAGGCCGCCGGGCCGATCGCGCCGCTCGCCCACGAGATCGCCGTCACCGAGCTGCTGCTCGTCGCCACGGCCGCCCGACTGGCGCCCACCGAGCGGCTGGCCGACCTCGACGCGCTCACCCGGACGCTGTGAGTTTCTTGTAGAAGAAGCTGCAGTCCTGGAGCGTGCCGTCCGGGGATCCGGCGTAGTCGGGGACGATGCCGTAGCGGGTCCAGCCGCCGGTGCGGTAGACGTGCTCGGCGGTGCTGCCGGTCTCGGTGTCCAGGAGCAGGAGGTACGCCCCGGCATCGAGGGCGGCCTGCTCGGCGGCGGCCAGCAGGGCGCGCGACAGGCCCCGGCCGCGGGCTTCGCGGTGGACCATCAGCTTGACGATCTCGGCGCGGTGGCGGGCGTTCGGCTTGGTCGCCAGGGCGAGGCCGACGGTGCCGGTGACGGCGCTCCCATCGCGGCACACCCAAATCAGGAGGCTGCCGTCGGCCACCGCCGGAGCCTGGGACCGCCACCAGGCGGCGGCCTCCTCGTGGCCGAACGGCGCGAGAAAGCCCACGGACGCGCCGCCGTCCACGGCGTCGACCAGCAGGCCGGCCAGCTCCTTGACGTCGGCGTCGAAGTCGTCGGCGGTCAGGCGCTCGATGGCGGGCATGGGACTCCTCCGGGGTCTTCCAGGGGACGAAGGGCTGTGGGTCATGGGAGGACGATCAGGACGGCGTACCGGACCGGGTCGGGGCCGGGGCAGCGGAAGCGGGACGGCCCCCACAGGCGGAAGCGCAGGCAGTCGCCCGTCTCCACGGTGTGCGTGTGACCGTTGGCGGTGATCTCCACGGCCCCCTCCAGCACCCAGATGTGCTGCTCCAGCCCGGGCACCGGCGACGCGTCGTACGAGATGTCCGCCCCCGGCCGCAGCCTGCCCTCCACGACCTCGCCCCGCATCCCCGGGTGGGGCGGCGACACCGAACGCCGGACGAACCCGGACTCCTCATCCCGGAACACCGCCTGCGCCCCCGCCCGTACGAGCTGCGGCGGCTCGGCCTCCACCTCGGCCAGCAGCCGCGACATCGTACGCCCGTAGACGGCGCACAGCCTGCCCAGCAGCGCGGCGGTCGGGCTGATCTCGCCCCGTTCCAGCCGCGACAGCGTCGAGCGGCTGATCCCCGAGTGGCTCGCCAGCTCCTCCAGCGACCAGCCCCGCTCGACGCGCAGCTCCGCGAGCCGCCCGGCGAGCCGGACCTCGACCTCCTCCATCCGTCTCATATAAGAGAATATATCCCATATGTGGGATCAGCGGCGACGCCGCACCTTGATGTCACGCATGTCGGTCACCGCGAGCTGCAGGATCTCGTACGGATGCCCGTGCGCCTCCAGCGCCTCCATCGCCCCCAGTGCCGCCTCGTCCTCGCCGTCGTCGGGCCGGGCGGGCACCTGGCAGCGGAAGGTGAAGGCCGTGACGCCCGCGTCATGGGTGAAGGTCCCGGCCTCGGTGTACGCCGCGCCGCTCGCGGCCAGCACGGCGGCCCGCCCGGCGTCGTCGAGCCCCTTGAACTTGCCCCTGATCGTCACCCTGAACACGGTCATCCCTTTCGTACGGCATAGGCCAGGACACGCTCGCCCAGCAGCCCTTCTGCGACATCCATCAGCTCCAGCACGGCGGCGGCGATGGCGTCGGGCGGCTCGCCCGCGACCGTCCGCCGGCCGATCTCGGCGTAGACCAGCGCGTGCAGGCACCCGATGTGCCAGGCCGCCACGCGCGGCAGCGGATCACCCTCGGCCGCCCCGGTCTCCTCGGCCAGCACGACGGCCAGCTCGTCGGTCATCCGGCGGCCGAGGTCGTCCAGCCGGGCGGCCAGCGTGGGCGCGGCCCGCATCATCTCCAGCACCCGCCCGAACCCCTCCGTCAGCCCCACCTGGCGCTCGCGCCCGCGCACCTCCGCACGCAGCCGCGCCAGCACCGCCCCGGCCGCCGACTGACCGGGCGGGCGCTCCCGCACGATGTCGGCCAGCCGGTGCGGCGAGGCCTCCTCCGGCGGCAGGACGAGGTCCTCCTTGGCCGGGAAGTAGTTGTAGACGGTGTTCACCGACACCTCGGCGGCCGCCGCGACCTCGGCGATCGTGACGTGCTCGAAGCCGCGCTCCACGAACAGGCCGATGGCCACGCCGATGATGCGTTGCCGGGTCTGCCGCTTCTTCCGCTCCCGAAGCCCCTCCACCATACCTGGAGTCTACTTCAAATTTGGAGTCCATTGCAGTTTTCTGGGCCTGATGGACAGCGCCGAGCGCGACATGATCACATTGGGCTCGCTCACCCGCCTAAGTGTTCGGAGATGACCCATGGTCAAGCGCAATATCCTCCGGTCTTTAGCCCTTGCCGCCCTCTTCCTGAGCGTGACCGCTCCGGGCGCCGCGGCCGACGACAAGCCCGCCGACCCGACAGCTCCGGGACCGGTCTACAAGACGGTCACCGATCGGAGCGGCCTGCTCTCGCTCCAGACTTTCGGCCGTCCCGACGGCAAGGACATGGTCTTCCGGATCTCCGGCAGCGTGTACGCCAACGTCGAGGGCAACAGCCTGGACCCGGCGATGCGGCACGGCCAGAAGCTGTTCAACATCGAGGGCTACAACATCAGGCGCCTGTACCGGGTGCCGGACACGACGCAGCTCTACCAGCTCTCCCGTGAGATCGTCTTCTACACCGACCCCGCCGATCCCACGCGGGTCCTGCGGGAATGGAAGAACCCGATCGACCAGAAGACCTATCCGGTCATCCCCATCAACAACGACGCGGTGAACTTCGGCCCGTTCAACATCACCTCCGCCTACGTGGGCCCGCCGGTGCGCCGGTTGCATGATGAGAACGTGTGGACCAGTGACATCCCCGTACGCTCCGACTTCGGCACCGCGCTCGGCGAGCGGTTCGGCCTGGTGGGCGGCGTGTACGCGGCCCAGGAGATGTTCGACTTCTCCGTGGACGAGCGCGAGGCGGCCGCCAGGACCGTTCCAGGCACCGTCCCCAATGGGGCCATGGAGACGAAGATCAGCTGGGCGCGGACGAGCCCGTGGGCGCCGTTCATGTGCCTGGCCGAGAGCGACGTACGCGGCCAGCTCACCTACCACGCCCGCAGCTGGTCCCTGAGCTCCTACGCCGAGATCGAGCCGTGGCTGCGCGCCGAGGTCGAGGCGAACCACCCGCTCTTCACGGCCGCCCCCACCGCGCCGGGGGCCAGCGAGAACTCCTGGAGCTCCTTCTACAACAAGCAGCTTGGCAAGGGCGCCACCACCTGGTCTGGCTGGTGCGCGGCCAACGGGCGCTCGTGACCGCGTACACGGCCCTGGCGCTCCAGATGGAGACCAGGGCCGTCAACGCCGCCGCCGACCCGAGGGCCGCCATCCGCGCTGCCATCGAGCGGATCGGCGAGCAGGTCGGCGGCAGCAAGGCCTGGCTCGGCCGCGACCTGCGCCTGGTGGTGCTGCCCGAGTACGTGCTGACCGGCTTCCCGATGCGCGAGAGCTTCGCCGAGTGGCGCGACAAGGCCGCGCTCGACCCCGGCGGCCCGGAGTACGAGGCGCTGGCCGGGATTGCCGCCCGGCACGGGGTCTACCTGTGCGTGAACGCCTATGAGCGCGACGAGCACTTCCCCGAGCTGTACTTCCAGGCGTCGGTGATCCTCTCTCCGCAGGGTGCGCCGGTCCTGCGCTACCGCAGGCTGCACTCGATGTTCACGCCGAGCCCGTACGACGTGTGGGAGCGCTACCTGGAGGTCTACGGCATCGACGGGGTGCTGCCGGTGGCCCGCACCGAGATCGGCAACCTGGCGGTGCTGGCCTCGGAGGAGATCCTCATGCCCGAGCTGGCCCGCGCGCTGGCCCTGCGCGGGGCCGAGGTCTTCTGCCACCCCACCTCCGAGGCCTCCTCGCCGGCGCTGACCCCGAAGGCGATCGCCCGCCGCGCCAGGGCCGCCGAGAACCTGGCCTACGTGGTCTCGGCCAACAGCGGCGGCCTGAGGGGCATCCCGATTCCCGGCGACTCCACCAACGGCGGCTCGGAGGTCCTCGACCACCAGGGACGCGTGCTCGCCCAGGCGGGCGCGGGCGAGTCGCTGGTGGCCGCCGCCGAGCTGGACGTGGGCGCGCTGCGCCGGCTGCGGCGGCGGCCCGGCATGGGCAACCTGCTGAGCAGGGTGAAGACGGGGCTGTGGGCCGAGGAGTACGCCAGGCACGACGGCGAGCGGCCCGGCGGGCTGTCGCAGGGCGCGCGCGATCGGGCCTGGTTCGCCGCCCGGCAGGTCGAGGCGATCGAGCGCCTGTACGGCCCGGGCGACTGCTAGGCGACAGCGCTCACGCGTTCCGTCTGATCGACCGGAGGGGGGTCGAGAAGCGGGAGCCGCAGGACGAAGCTGGTGCCGCGCGGCGCATCCTCGACCTTGAGCGTCCCACCGTGGCTCTGGGCGATGTCGCGGGAGATGGCCAGGCCAAGCCCGCTGCCGCCGGCGTCGCGGTGGCGGGCGTCGTCGAGGCGGGTGAACCGCTCGAAGACCCGCTCGCGGTCGGCGGGCGCGATGCCGGCGCCGTCGTCCACCACCGTCACCACGGCCTCGCCGTCCGAGGCTGCCACGAAGACGCCCACGGCGCTGCCGGCGTGCCGGATCGCGTTGCTCACCAGGTTGGCGAGCAGCCGGGCGAGCTGGATGTGGGACCCGCGGACCCAGACGTCCGAGGCTGTGTGGACGCGTACGGGCACGCGGCCCGCGCGCGGCGCCTCCTGGCTCACCAGCCGCCCGAGGTCGATGAGCTCGGGCGGCGCCGGGTCGCCGGCCCCGAGCCGCGCGAGCGCCAGCAGATCGCCGACGATGGCGTCGAGCCGGTCGGTGACCGACAGGGCCGAGCGGATGGTCTTGTGCGGATCAATCTCGCCGGGGTGGAGCAGCGCCTCCTCCAGTTGCGCCCGCAGGCCGGCGATCGGGTTCCTGAGCTCGTGCGACGTGGTGGAGGCGAACCTGCGCTGTTGCGCCACCGCCTCGTCGAGCCGGTCCAGGGTCTGGTTGGCGGTACGGACGAGCATGGCGACCTCGTCGTCGCCCGGCGGCACGGGGATGCTCAGGCTGAGGTCGCTGACGGTGATCTCGGCCAGGCGCGCGCGGATCGCCTCGACCGGCCGCAGCGTGCGGCCCACCGTTCTCCAGGAGGTCCAGGAGACGATCGCGAGGAGGACGAGGGCCGCCGCCGTGAGCGCGTACTCCAGGTTGTGGCCGCGCAGCAGGGCCGGCTCCCGGCGCTCCGCCAGCAGGACCTGGGCGCCGGCCGCCGTGGTGATCCGGATGGCCACCAGGAGGCGGCACCCATCGCTCCGCCGCTGGACGCGGTCGTCGACGGGTGGTCGCAGCGTGCTCAGCGCCGAGCGCGCGAGGGCGGAGTGGCTGGCGGCGAGGACCCGGCCGCGCGCGTCGACCAGCTGAATGAGAGCCAGGTCGCCCGAGGTGGGTATCACCTTGGGGATCGTGCCGGCGCGGGCCGCCGCACTCCACCGGCTGGCGACCTGTTCGACCCGGTTGAAGGCGTCGTCCTGGATGCGGTAGCGGATGGCCAGCGAGGAGGTGACGCCCACCACGGCCAGCGCGACCAGGGCGAGCAGCGACGCGGCCACGGTGCAGCGCGCTCGGATGGACTGGGGGCGAGGAATCACGGTCATCGTTTCCTTTCCGTCACTGCGACGGTAAGGCGGGACGATGCTGAGGAGGGTGGGCGCGTGACACCCAGGAAATTCGCATACCTGGATGAATGCCGACGGATGCGGCGATGCCGTCTCAGCCTGGTAGTGACACGCCCACCCTGGCACTCAAATCCCGACATATCGTACTTAAATGGACAGCACCAAGTTGTTGGGGGAGTTCCTGCGCGCGCGGAGAGAGGTCATGACTCCCGCGCAGGCGGGGCTCCTCGACGTGGGCCCGCGCCGGACCCCGGGGTTGCGGCGCGAGGAAGTGGCAATGCTGGCCCACGTCAGCACGGATTACTACATCCGCCTCGAACAGGGCAGGGAGCGCCACCCGTCCGAGCGCGTGCTCGGAGCCCTCGCCCAGGTGTTC
The DNA here is from genome assembly GCF_053587055.1 of Nonomuraea sp. NPDC003707. Classification (NCBI taxonomy): domain Bacteria; kingdom Bacillati; phylum Actinomycetota; class Actinomycetes; order Streptosporangiales; family Streptosporangiaceae; genus Nonomuraea; species Nonomuraea sp. NPDC003707. The sequence goes on from NZ_JBSFNK010000031.1 coordinate 128,078, forward strand.
GGGCTGACTCTCGAGGCCACGGCCCACATGCACGCACTGGCCCATCCCATGCTCCAGCCCCGGCGGTCGCCGGCCCGGCGGGTCAGCCCTGCGCTGCGCACGCTGATCGGCGACTGGCCCGTCACGCCCGCGCTGATCTGCGACGACCTCATGAACATCCTCGCCGCGAACTCCCTCGCCGACGCCCTGTACGGCGGGTTCGAGGACCGCGACAACCTGCTCCGCATGATCTTCCTGGATCCCGCGGCCCGCGAGTTCTATCCCGAGTGGGAGAAGTCGGCCCGTTCCAAGGTCGCTCACCTGCGCCTCGTCGCCGGGTCGCAGCTCGACGACCCCCGCCTGACCGAGCTCGTGGGAGAGTTGTCCGTCAAGAGCTCCGACTTCCGGAGGCTGTGGGCCCGCCACGACGTCTCGCCCAAGGTGGCCGAGGTCAAGCGCATGTGCCACCGGGAGGTCGGGAAGCTGGAGCTGACCTGCGAGGTCTTCTCGGTGAACGGCTCCGACGGCCTACAGCTCATCACTTTGCTCGCCCAGCCGGGCAGCCCTTCGGAGCAGGCGCTGAAACTGCTGGGCAGCCTCGCCGCGCCCGTCCGTGGCTGAGATCGCTCTTCAACGGCTGTCGTCCCCGGGCGGGTGGGCCGCGGCGCACGGGCTGTCCTCCCCGCGCTCTACCGGCTGCGCCACGCCTTATGAAACACGGTCCCGCTTGATCTTCGACCTTTCTCATCGGCCGGTTCGTCGAACTGGGTGAAGGTTGGACCGTTCGCGGGACATGGAGACGCGGCGGGCGGTGAGCACGGCACCCCTGCCCAGAGCGGCAAGGACCAGCACATCATGATCCCGGGCTGGCCGTATTCGTTCGTGGTGGCGTCGGAGACGGGCCGCAGCTCGTGGACTGCGCCGCTGGATGCGCTCCGGCGCCGGGGGATGATCTCGCGGCGGTGACCGCCGCCCAGTTGCGCGAGGTGGTCGAGCGGCTCATGGCTGCCGGGCATCGGCAGTCCGGTGACCCGACATCCTGATCGTGCGCTTCACGCGTACTCCTTCGTGTGGCCCGGCGTCCACCCGCGGTGGACGCCGGGCGGCGCCGGCAGCCATGGCGGCGGAGGTGAGCATCCCGGCGAGTCCGCGACATGCGCGCATGGTGGTCTCCTGTGTTCGGGCGTGCTCTCGTGGCGCACGACAGCGAAACCCACCCCGGCGGGTGTCCAACAGGAACTCGGCCAGACTCGGCCAGGCTCGGACACGCTGAGCAATCGCCCGTACACTGTCTGTCGCAGCAGGCGAGGCCGAACGGCCCGGTCAGGAGAGGACAGGGTCTGGGAACGATGAGCGAGGCCCCTCAAGGCGACCAAGATCCTCGGCCCGAGGGCGGGCCGGAGTCGGTGACGTCTCACGAGGACCTGGTGAAACTGCTGGCCGAGCAGTTCGCGCGGGCCGACGTGTCACTTCGGGAGCTTCAGACGCGGGCGGACAGGGCGGGCGGAACGCGGCTGCCACGCTCTACCTGCGCCGACATGCTGGCCGGTCGGCGCTTCCCCAAGAAGGCGGTGATGGTGGCGTTCCTCCGGGGCTGCCGCGTCCCCGACCATCAGCTCTCGGCGTGGGAACGAGCGTGGGAGCGGGTGCGTGTCCATCAGCTGCCCCCCGGGTCCACGGAGATCGCCGCCCAGGCCATGACCGAACCGGGCACCACGGGGACGACCCGTGCCACCGGCCGGCGTCGGCGCCGAGCCGCCCTGCTCACAGCGGTCACCGTGCTGGCAGCCGCGGTGATCCTGAGCGTCGTCATCGCCCAGCGGGCGACGCCGCAACGCGGCGCCTCCGAAGAGGTGCCCGACCACATCGTCAATCCCGCCCACATCGTCAGCGACGACGGTCGTGCGTTCCCTCGTGGAGGGTGGAGCCGGTTCACCGTGACCGTCGACCCGGCCAATACGGGCGTACGGCTGATCCGCCGGCTGGATGCGGGCGTCGGTCTGCAACATGCCACCATCACCGTCAACGGGGCCCCGGCCGCGGAATGGCGACCGCTGCTCGAGGACGGCATCTACAAGTGGCGAAACCAGATCGTCACCCTCCCGCCGCATCTGACGACGGGGCGACGCTCGCTCACCATCGTCAACACGTGCGTGTCCACCTCGGGCTTCAACGAGTTTCTCTACACCGTGCAGCACCAGGTCAACGGTGTCTGGTCGACTGCCGACACGGTCGACATCGGCCGCCGCCACACCGCCAGCGAAGCCGCGCACGACTACCGCGTCGTCGGGGAAGACTGGGCCGAGACGCAGACCTTCACCTATCCGCCGCGCAAGGAGGCCTGGAGCGTCCAGTGAGCCGCCTGTCCCGCGCGCCGCAGTCTGGTCGAGTGGAGGGGTTGAAAGCTCAGTGCTGCCGTCGGATCGCCTGCGGCGTCTCGGGCACCTCACTGCTTTCGAGCGCGTGCCGAGCCCGACCGGCCCCAGCAGGCGGAACTCCATGTCGTCCGGCTGATGCGTCTTCGGGGACCGGCTGTGAGGCGCCGTCCTGTCCTCGCCCGCCGCACGGCCCATGGTGATCATTATATTCATCAGGCTACGCGGCAGCCGGGCTGAAGTGCAGTCATGCGTCCGATACCCCGGCAGGGCCGCACGTCCGCATGATGGCCCGGAGAACCGGACAACCTCGAGGAAACCGATGGGCATTCAACTCCGGCGTGCGTGGGATCGCCTCGCGGTCCGCGACCCCGGGCTCATGCGTTCGACGACCGCGCTCGCGGCCGTCGCGGGCATCGCGCTCGCCCTGGCGGTCCTGGCCTTCCTGGACATGCCCGCCCCGTTCCTCGTCGCCGGCTGCTTCGCCCCCTTCACCGCTGCGCTGGCCATCGGCGACGGCTCCGCGCGCGATCAGGTCTTCGTGGTCGTCGCGGCCGTTCCCCTGGTGTTCGCCGTGCTGCCCGCGGGCGGTGCGCTGGCGCCCTTTCCCGTGATGGCCGAGGGCGTCTTCGTTGTGCTGATCTTCTGGGCGGTGTACATCCGCCGGTACGGGCCGCGGGGCCAGGCGCTTGGGATCTTCGCCTTCATGGCGTATTTCCTGACCCAGTTCCTGGACGCGCGGGTGAGTGATCTGCCCGGCTTGTACGCCGCCGTGGGCGTGGGCTTCGCCGCCCATGCACTGGTGCGCTTCGGCCTGCTGCGGACGGGACCCGCGAGGACGCTGCGACGGCTGAGGCGGGCCTTCCACACGCACCTGGGACACGTCGTGCTCGGAGCGATCGAGGTGGTGCGGGCGGGACGGGACGATGCCCGCCTTGCGCGGTCGCTGGAACGCCGGGTCGCCCGGCTGCACCGTGACGCGCTGCTGATCGCGGACCTCCTGGACCAGGACGTGGCCGCGCAGTCGTGGGAGTCCTCCGCGAACCGGATGCTGAGGCGGGTCGCGCAGGCCGAGGTGGCCGCGCAGCGGCTGGCGGTGCTGATCGTCCGTTCCGCCTCGGCCGGGCCGGCGTGCTCACGCGCCCGGGAGCATCTGCTCGCGGAGCTGCAGGTTGTCCACGGCCATCTCATGCGCCCTCGTGACACGGACCACGACCGGGTCGACCGGCAGCTCGGGGGCGCTCCTGACCCCTTCCTCGACGTGCGTCACGCGATCGGCGAGCTGACGCGGGCCGTGGCCGGACTCGGGCTGGTCGACGGCGCCCCGTACCGGCTGGGAGACGGCGGGCAGCCACCTCGTACCAGCCCTCGCGGGCTGAGGCGGGTCACGACGCGGCAGGCCTTCCAGGCCGCCGCGGCAGGGGCGATCGCCGTCGTGCTCGGGGAGCTGCTGTCCTCCGAGCGCTGGTACTGGGCCGTGCTCACCGCGTGGGTCGTCTTCGTCAACACCGAGAGCTCCCAGGAGATCCTGGTCCAGGGCTTCCAGCGGCTGCTGGGCACCGTCCTGGGCGTGGTGTGCGGGCCGGCGCTCGCCGCCGTGGGCGGGGGCGGCGTCCTGCCGGCGCTCTGTGTGTCGCTGGTCTGTGTCTACGGGATCTTCCGCACCCCGCCGCGTGCGTACTGGGCGGTCACCTTCTTCGTCACCTGCCTGATCGCCATGACGTTCGTCCTGCTCGGCACCTTCTCGGCCGAGCTCCTCTCGCTGCGCCTCCAGGAGACCGTCCTCGGGGCGCTGTGCGGGGTGCTCATGGGGACGCTCGTGCTGCCCACCACCGCGTGCCGGGCCGGCGCGGCGCGGTTGCTCGAGGTGTTGCGGGTCCTCCGGCGGACGCGCGTAGGGGAAGGGGGCGCGCTGTTCGACATCCGTGAGCTGGACGGGGCCATCGAGGAGCTGCGCGGTTCGCTTCGTCCGCTGACCCACCCGCTGAACCCGCGCCGCGCCCGGCGTGCCCATGCCCGCCGTCTGCTCGCGCTGCTGGAGTCGTGTGCCTATCACGCCCGCAGCCTCGCCGCCGTGACCGCCGAACCAGCGGTTCAGCGGGGCGGAGCGGGGTGCGAGGTGCGCGCCGTCGAGCGCATCCGGGCCACGCTTGACCGGACGATCGCCCTGGTGGAGGCGGGCGGGTGGCCCGCGATCCCCTGTCACGACGGCCGCCGCACGCTGGCGCGGCTCGCCGCCGAGCGCCGGTGGGGCGGCGACCGCACCTCCGCGGCGCACCGCGAACTGTTTCACCTGGAACGCCTGGACGAGGCGACGACCGAGCTCGCGAGGGCTCTTGGCGGGGCCCGCGTCGGGTGCCCGGCACGTTAGTCGGTCGTGCGGGTCCCCGTCTCCAGCACGTCGCGCAGCTGCGAGCGGGCGGTGACGCCCAGCTTGGGAAAGGTGCGGTAGAGGTGGGAGCCGACGGTGCGCGGCGACAGGAAGAGGCGTTCGCCGATCTCCCGGTTGGTCAGCCCGCGGGCGGCGAGCCGGACGATCTGCTGCTGTTGCGGGGAGAGTCCGGCGAAGGCGTCGGGGTCCGGGGTGTCGACGTCCAGACCGGCCGCCCGCAGCTCGGCCTGCGCGCGTTCCGTCCACGGGCGTGCGCCGAGGCGGCGGAAGATGTCGTACGCGGTGCTGAGGTACGGCCGCGCCTCGGCGATCCGGCGTCGGCGGCGCAGCCATTCGGCGTACTCCAGCAGCGCCTGCGCGCGCTCGAAGGGCCAGCGTTCCAGCGCCGGGTCGGCCAGGGCGACCAGGAAGTCGGGCTCGGCGTGGCCGGGCTCGGCGAGCAGCGCGCGGCTGCGGTGGACCAGGGCCCGCAGGCGGGGCGAGCCTCCGCGCGCGAGAGCGCGGGCCGAGCGCTCGACGATCTCGACGGCTTCGGCGTGGTGCCCGCCGCGCGCGGCAGACGCGGCGAGCTCCGGCAGCGCCGGGTAGGAGGCGTGGTAGTGGACGGGGTCGCCGTCGGCGTCGAACACCATCCGCGCGTGCTCGTAGGCCGCCTCGTAATCGCCCTCGGCCAGGGCGGCGACGGCCAGGGCGCGGCGCGCGTAGATGGCAACCGACCGGCTCTCCAACGGGTTCACCAGGCGCAGCGCCTCCTCGGCGAGTGCGCGGGCACCCGCGGCGTCTCCGTGGGAGGCCTGGACCATCGCGTCGATGGCGCGCGCGCACGCGACGGCGTGGGCGAGCCCGGCCGCGACGGACAGCTCGGCGAGTTCCGCGCACACCGCCCGGGCCTGTTCCCAGTGGCCGTACTCGAAGTAGGCGAGCGCGGCGACGCCGCCCAGCCCGTCGGGTAGCGGTCCCGCAGCGCGCCACGACTGTACGGCCTCCTCGAACGTACGGACGGCCAGCGGCAGCTCATCCAGCACCCAGGCCGCGACGGCGAGTGCGGTCCGCCGTTCCGGGCGGTCCCCGGCCGCGGCGATCAGGTCCGGCAGCCGGGGCACGAGCTCGCGCCCGCCGCCGAACGGGTCCGACACGATCCGCACCCAGTCCCGCAGCGGTCCGGCGGGCAGGCGGGGCAGGATCCGGTCGATCTCCCGCCGTTGGGACTCCTCGCCGGAGTAGAAGCGCAGCACGGCGGCGGTGGCGAGCGCATCCAGCGCGGTGTCCGGACGCGTGGCGGCCAGGTCGTCGGCGATCGCGGCCAGGCCGGCGAAAGCGGTGGCGTGCTGCCTGGTCAGCGCGGCCAGCCGGCCGACGTGCAGGGAGGCCGCGGCGAGCACGGCCGGGTCGTCGGTACGGTCGCGGGCCCGATCGGCCAGTTCCCGCACCCAGGACAGGTCCCCGGTGAAGACGGCCAGGCCGGCCGCGTCCGCGAGCAGCCGGGCACCGTCGTCGCGTCCGGGACGCAGCTCCGCCGCGCGGGCCAGCGCCTTGGCCGCCGCCGCGTAGCCACCTCGCCGACGTGCCCTACCGGCCGTGTGCTCCAGGGCCGCCGACACGTCGGCGTCCGGGCGGAGGGTCGCGGCGGCGAGATGCCAGGCACGGCGGTCCGGTTCGTCGCGCAGGGCGTCGGCCAGCGCGCGGTGGGCCGCCACCCGGGCGTCGAACGGCGCGGCGTGGTAGACCGCGGAGCGGGTCAGCGGGTGGCGGAACCGTGGGTGCCGGCCCGCCCGGCGGATCAGCCCGGACTCTTCGATGGCGGGCCAGGCTTTGTCGTCGGCGTCGGGCAGCAGCGCCAGGACGGCGTCCGGGGGGTCCTCCACATCGGCGGCGGCCAGCAGCAGCAGGGCGCGCCGGCCGGCTTCCGGCAGCTCTGTCAGCCGGGCGGCGTAGATGTCCTCCAGGCGCTCGCCGACCGGCGGCGGACCGTGATCGTCGCGGTCGGGACGAGCGTGTTCGGCCAGCTCGAGCAGGGCCAGCGGATTGCCCGCGGCCTGGTCGAGGACGCGTTTCCTGATCCTTCCCGTCAGGCCGGGCGAGTGCAGGTCGAGCAGCCGCCGGGACGCCACGTCGTCGAGCGGGCCCAGCGTGAGCGTCGGGAAATCCCGGTCGAGGCCGGGATCGCCGTCGCGTGCGGCGACCAGCACGGCAATCGGGTCGGCGTCCAGCCGCCGGGCGACGAAGGCGAGGACGGCGGCGGAGGCGGAGTCGATCCACTGGGCGTCGTCGAGCACGACCAGGAGGGGCGCCCGCTCGGCCACCTGGGACAGGAGGGTCAGGACCGCGACGCCTGTCAGCAGTGGGTCGGGGGCGTCGGGCACGAAGCCGAAAGCCCCCAGCAGCGCCAGGCGCTGCCTGTCCGGCAAGTCGGCCGCCTCGTGCAGCACCGGCCGCAGGAGCTGGTGGAGTCCCGCGAAGGCCAGGTCTCTCTCGGATCCGTGGCCGGTCGCGCGCAGCACCCGGTGGCCTGCCGCCTCGGCGCGGCGGACCGCTTCCTCCAGCAGGGTGCTCTTGCCCGTCCCCTCGGCTCCGGACAGGAGCAGGACGTGTCCGCCGGACCCGTCGGCCACGAGGGCGGAGAGCCGCTCGATCTCGGAGTCCCGCCCGATGATCGGGTCGCGCGGCACCCGCTCGTCCATGGGCCTCCCTCCGGAAAACGCCTGTGCCCGTCGGCCGTGACGCAGCGTCGTCGCAGGTCCGTACCGCCTCCTTGTCACCGTAGCAACGGGTGCCGGACGGCAGATGCAGTCACCTGTCGCATACCGCTCGACCGGGGCGGCGGCGCACGATGGACGGGCGGCGGCTTCCACCGCGTTCACCACCACTCATCGATCAAGGAATACTCATGATCACCGATAAGATCACCCTGGGTGACGTCACGGTTACTCGGGTGTGGGAGTTCTACGGACCCGTCGCGATGACGCCCGAGGCGTTCTTCCCGGAAAGCTCGCCACGCGCCTGGGAGGAGCACGCCTCCTGGCTGGAGCCGCACTTCGTGGACCCTGAGACGCGGATCGTCAACGCCGCGATCCAGACCTGGCTGCTGCGTAGCGAGGGCCGGAACATCCTCATCGACACCGGGGTCGGCAACCACAAGGAGCGGCCCTACGCGCCCGTGTGGAGCCGCCTCGACACCGGCTTCCTGGACAACCTGGCCCGCGCCGGCGTACGGCCCGAGGACGTCGACCTCGTGGTGAACACCCACCTCCACGTGGACCACGTCGGCTGGAACACCTACCTGGACGACCGCGCCTGGGTGCCGACCTTCCCCAACGCCACGTACCTCATGCCCAAGACCGACTTCGACTTCTGGAACCCGGCGAACGAGCACGAGCCGCTGCTCGGCCGGGGCAACCAGAACGTGTTCGAGGACAGCGTCGCCCCCGTCCACGAGGCGGGCCTGACCACGCTGTGGGAGGACTCGTACACGATCGACGCCAACCTGCGCCTGGAGTCCGCGCCCGGCCACACCCCCGGGTCCTCCGTGGTCGTCCTCGAATCGGGTGCGGACCGCGCGGTGTTCGTCGGCGACCTGCTGCACAGCCCCGTGCAGCTCGTGGAGCCCGACGCGAACAGCTGCTTCTGCGAGGACCCGGCCGCGGCCCGCGCCACCCGCCGCAAGGTGCTCGGCTGGGCCGCCGACCGCAACGCCCTGGTCGTCCCCGCACACCTGGGCGGGCAGGGGGCCGCCGAGGTGCGCCGCGAAGGGAGCGGGTTCGCCATCAAGGGCTGGGCGCCGTTCGCACCACACGCCGAGAGCCTGGAGGACGCTCGATGAACCACCGTACGCGAGACACCTCCGTCACCGCGCAGGGCGCCGTACGGGGCCTGCGCCGCGACGGGACGAGCGTCTTCCTGAACATCCCCTACGCCGCTCCACCGGCGGGCGCCACCCGATTCGCCGCCCCGAGGCCGCACGCCCCTTGGGACGGCGTGCGGGACGCCACCACGCCGGGTCCGACCGCGCCGCAAGCCGAACGCAGGCTCGGCAGCGTGGACATGACCCCGTACTTCGGGCCGGGCTGGATCCCCGGCGAGGACTTCCTGACCGTCAACGTGTGGACGCCGGAAGCCGGCGGCGCGCGGCTGCCCGTGATGGTGTTCGTGCACGGCGGCGGGTTCGTGGCGGGATCCACGCGGTCCGAGATCTACGACGGCGCCGCCTTCGCCCGCGACGGGGTCGTCCTGGTGACGCTGAACTACCGGCTGGGCGTCGCGGGTTTCCTCGACCTGCCCGGGGCGCCCGCCAACCGGGGCCTGCTCGACGTGATCGCCGCCCTGCGCTGGGTGCGGGAGAACATCGCCGCGTTCGGCGGCGACCCCGGCCGCGTCACGCTGTTCGGTCAGTCCGCGGGCGCCACGATCGTGGGCGGGGTGCTGGCCGCGCCGCAGGCCGAAGGGCTGTTCCGGCGCGCGATCGTGCAGAGCGGCAGCGGACTGGGCGCCTTCACGTCCGAGCAGGCCGCCCGCGTGACCCGCGCCGCGGCCCGCGCCCTGGGGATCGAGCCGCACGCCGCCGCCTTCGCCGGCGTCCCCGACCAACGGCTCGTCGAGGTCGTATCCGAACTGTCGGGCATCGACCTGCGGACCGAGACCCACACGGACCCGCTCATCGGGCTCAGCGCATTCAGCGTCGTGCTCGACCGGCAACCGGCCGAGGCGGTCGCCGCGGGCCGCGGCGCGGGCGTGGACCTGCTGGTGGGCACCAACACGGAGGAAGGCAACCTCTACCTGGCACCGTTCGGGAGCCTGTCCACTTCGACCGCGGCGGACGTGGACGCTGCCGCGGCCCGCTCGCACCCGGATCCGGCCCGCCTCGTCGAGGCCTACCGCAAGACCAGGCCGGAGGCGTCCTTCGGGGAACTGCGCTCGGCCATCATGGGCGACGCCCTGTTCGGCATGGGGAGCCGGCGCCTGGCCGACGCGCACGCGGGACGCGCGGACGCCGCCACTTACCGCTACTCCTTCGCGTGGCGCTCGAACGCTCTGGGCGGCGAACTGGGTGCCACCCACGCCGTGGAGCTGCCGTTCGTCTTCGACGTCACCGGGCTGCCCCGGCTGCGCGGCCCCGAGGCCCTGCTCGGGCCGGACGAACCGCCCGCGGAGCCGGCCGCCCGCATGCATGCCGCCTGGGTCTCCTTCGCCACGACCGGCGACCCCGGCTGGGACCGCTACGACACCGGCCGCCGGGCCACCATGCGCATCGACGCCGAATGGAGCCTGGTGGACGACCCACACGGCGAGGAGCTTCAGGCGTGGCCCTGACCCCATCGGCCCGGGATGCAGGCAGTTCGCGGGCACCGCGCCCGGCTGGGGCCGCCGCGAGCTGATCGCCGAGGGGTCGGCCGGCGCGGCTAACCGGGTTGCGGAACGGGCTCGGGGACGACCATGGAGGCCACGTCCACCTTGGACTTCAGGTAGCCGAACTCGTACATCAGGTCGGCCACCCGCTGGATCCGCTTGGGGTTCAGCGAGGTCGGGAAGGTGCCCATCGCCATGGTCATCACCGCCTGCTTGGGCGTCTGCGTGTAGAGCGGGACGACCTCGGCCAGCTCGGCGCGGTTGGTGGCGGCCAGGCGCTGGGCCTTGGCGACCGCGCGCTGGAAGGCGGCGGTGGTCTTCGGGTGCTTGCTCACCCACTCCGCCGTGCCGGCCCAGCCGTCGATCGGCAGCGCGTCGGTCGGGCCGGTGTTGGTGTCGAGCAGCAGCCGGGCGCCGGCCTGCTGGGCCGCCGACAGGAACGGCTCCACCATCCAGGCCGCGTCCACCTTCTCGCTCGTCAGCGCGCCCAGCTGTGCCTGGAAATCGATGGCGACGAACTTCACCTGTTTCGGCGTTACTTCATACGCCTTCAAATGGGCGCTCATGGACATGGTGCCCAGGTTGTTCAGGGAGTTGACCGCGATCGTCTTGCCTTTGAGGTCTTTGGGGGTCTGCAGCGGGGAGTCCTTGCGTACCACGACGCCGGCGATGCCGGGCGCGCCCTGCAAAGTGTCTGAAAGGATCTTCAATTTGGCGGCGCCGCTGCCCTGGATGTTGATGAGGGAGACGTAGCTGCCCTTGAATATGTCGATGCCGCCGTTGAGGATCTTCGGCATGACCTGCTGCGGGGCCTGGATGATCTCCGTCTTGACGGTCAGGCCCTCGGCCTTGAAGAAGCCCTTGCGATCGGCGATGAACACCGGAGCCGAGGAGGGAGTGGGGCTGACGCCGATGGTCAGCGTGGTCTTCTCCAGGTCTCCCGGCGCGCCCGGGTTCGCCGCGGGGGTGCTGCCGCCGCCGCACCCGGCGAGGGCGACGGCGGCCAGGAACGCCAGGAACGCGCGAAAAGCAGAACCGGATTCCATTGAGGGTTTCTCCTTGGCGAGTCCACGCATCCGAAAGGCCGCCGGTGATCGTACAGCAGGATCTGCGGCAATTGCCATGAAATGTCATGAGTCATGACTCGGTGGAACATTACGGGTTGTCCAAAAGTGTCCTATTTCTGGCAACCTTGGGCAGATAGGAGGGATTCCAGGTCAATCGGCCATTCCAATGGAAGTCATGGTCTTTGTAAGGTTGGCCTACCTCGTCGGTGTGTGCTCAAATTGCTCTTCGTCTCATGGCGCACATCACGCGCCTCGCATGCCGGCGTGCGTTCAGGCGACAGAGTGGGGAGCCAGTGACGAAGCAACCGACCGCGCGCCGCCCTCGCCCCCGATTAGCGCACGTCCGCAGGAGGCAGAAGCGCAGGCTGCGACTGCGTGACTGGCGGGTGCGGGCGCGTCTCGTCGCCCTGATCCTCATCCCCACCGGGGTGGGCGTCGTGCTCGGAGCCCAGCAGGTGATCACCTCGTGGGCCGCGGCGGGCCAGTACCAGCGCGTGCTGGAGAAGGCCGAGCTCGGTGACACCGTCATCGAACTGACCCACCAGCTCGCCCGCGAGCGCGACCTCGCGGTCTACTACGTGGCCACCGGCCGTTCGGCCGCGCGCGCGGAGCCGCTGCGCCGGCAGTTCGCCCCCGTCGACGAGGCGGTCGCCGCCGTACGCGCGAAGGCCCAGGCGATCACCCCCGACCACGGCGAGAGCGCCTGGACCATCACCCAGCAGATGACCAGCCGCCTGCCGGAGATCCCCGCGACCCGCGGCATCGTGCAGTCCACCCAGTTGCTCGCGCTGCCGGCGCTGACCAAGTACTCCCAGATCATCAACGCCTTCCAGCAGTTCCACGACCAGATCGCCCAGGGCGGCGACCAGGAGGCCCTGGGCAACAGCGTCCGCGCGCTGGCAGCCCTGTCCAAGGCGCACGACGCCGCCTCGCAGCAGCGCGGCCTGCTCGCCGCGGTGGCCTCGGCGGGCCGCTTCCAGAGCGGCGAGCTCGAACGCTTCATGGCCGCACGGGCCCAGCAGGAGAGCGAGATCGCCGTGTTCAGGTCGGTGGCCACGCTGGACCAGCTGCAGACCTACGACGACACCGTCACCGGCACGCTGGTGGACCGCGCCGAGGCGATCAGACTGCGCGCGCTGGCCCAGGTCACCGAGGGCGGCCGGGTCGATCTCGACCCAGGCCGCGAGGACGACGCCGAGCGCTGGTTCGAGGCGATCAGCGGCACCGTGGACGGCATGTGGACCGTCCAGCGGCGGCTCGGCGAGTCGATCAACGTGCAGAGCCGCACGCTGCAGGACTCCGCGCGCCGCGACGCGCTGCTGGCCGCCACCTACAGCCTCCTGCTGCTGCTCGCGGTCCTGATGGTCACCGCCATCATGGCCCAGTCGCTGGTCAGGCCGCTGCGCCGACTGCGCACCGAGGCTCTGCACATCGCCGGGGTACGCCTGCCCCGGACCGTGCGCTCGCTGCACGAGGCCGGCGACGAGACCACCGTGGCCATCCCGCCCATCGGGGTCGACTCCCTGGACGAGGTCGGCGAGGTCGCGCGGGCCTTCGACGAGGTCCACCGCGAGGCCGTCCGGCTGGCCGGCGAGGAGTCCAGGCTGCGCGCCAACGTCAACGCCATGTTCGTCAGCCTGTCCAGGCGCAGCCAGACCCTGGTGCAGCGGCAGATCAAGCTCATCGACGGGCTGGAGCGGGGCGAGCAGGACGAGCAGCGGCTGGCCAGCCTGTTCACGCTCGACCACCTGGCCACACGCATGCGGCGCAACAACGAGAACCTGCTGCTCCTGGCCGGTCAGGAGCCTCCCAGGCGCTGGAACAAGCCGGTCAGCGTGGCCGACGTCGTACGCGCCTGCCTGTCGGAGGTGGAGAACTACGAGCGGGTCACGCCCCGGGTCGCCACCCGCAGCGCCGTCTCCGGGCAGGCGGTCAACGACATCATCCACCTGCTGGCCGAGCTGGTGGAGAACGCGCTGTCGTTCTCGCCCCAGACCACGTCCGTCGTCGTCACGGCCGCCGCCATCGAGGGCGGCGGCGCCGTGCTGTCCATCTCCGACAGCGGCATCGGCATGGTCCCCGGCGAGCTGGCGCAGGCCAACACGCGCCTGTCCAACGTGCCCACGGTGGACGTGTCGGTCTCGCGGCGCATGGGGCTGTTCGTGGTCGCCCGGCTGGCCCACCGCCACGGCATCCGGGTGCAGCTGCACCTCAACGACTCCAAGGGGCTGACCGCGACGGTGTTCCTGCCGGAGGCGCTGCTGCAGCCGCCCGCCCAGCCGACGCCGGCGGCCTCCTTCGGGCGGCCGTTCGACATCTCCGACTCCTGGGTCACCCCTCCCCCGCCCGTGGTCCCGTCCCCGCGGCCGTACTCGCCGGCCGTGGGGACAGGTTCGGCCGACTGGCCGTCGTTCGCCACCGATCCCGGGCCCGACAAGTCCTCGGCGGACTGGTCGGCGGCCTCCATCTGGCCGGGGATGTTCGACACGCCCGGGGCCAGGGCGCGCTTCGACCTCCTGCGCGGCGGCCCGGGCCCGGTCCCGGGAGGCCCGTCCTTCGACGGCGCGGCCCCAGGCCCGGTCCCGGACGGCCCGGCCTTCGGTGGCCCGATCCCAGGCCCGGTCCCGGGAAGCCCGGCGTTCGGTGGCACGGCGCCGGGCCCAATCGCGAGCGGCCCGATCGCCAACGGCCCGGTCCCGGACGGGGCCGTCCCCGCCAGGGCGATCTCCGTGGACCCGCTCGGCACGGGGCTGGGCGTCGCGCCCGTCCCCGACCCCGACGGCTACCTGCCGATCTTCGCGGCGGTGACGTCGGCCTGGTTCAACCACGACACCTCCGACGGCGCCTGGAGCTCGCCCCAGGCCGACGCCGGGTGGAGCGCGGCCGAGGCCGCCGCCAGCCCGGCCAACGACGGCACCACCGCCTCCGGCCTGCCCAAGCGCGTGCCCAAGGCCAATCTGGTGCCCGGCAGCGCCGACAATCCCTCGGTGCCCAAGGGCGTCGCCCCCATCCCGCAGATCTCGCCCGAGCAGGTCCGCGACCGCATGGCCAGCTACCAGCAGGGGTTCCGAGCGGCCCGCGACGACATCTGCATGCGCAGCATCCCTCCCTTCGATGCAGGGAGCACGACCCGCGAGGAAGGCCCATGACCCGCAACAGCAATCTCGACTGGCTGATCACCGACTTCGCCCGATCGGTCCCCGGCGTCGCCCACGCGGCGGTCGTCTCCTCCGACGGGTTGCCACTCGCCGTCTCGGCCGGCTTCCCGCCCGAACGCGCCGAGCAACTGGCCGCCGTCGCCTCGGGCCTGGCCAGCCTGACGCAGGGCGCGGCCACGCTGTTCGAGGGCGGGCCGGTCGTCCAGACTGCCATTGAGATGCAGCGCGGGCTCATGCTGAACGTGGCCATCAGCGACGGCTCCTGCCTGGCCGTGCTGGCCACCCCCGACTGCGACATGGGCGTGGTGGCGTACCAGATGACGCTCCTGGCCGACCGGGCCGGACAGGTGCTCACCCCGGCCCTTCGCGCCCGGCAGTCCTGGTGAGCGGACATGACCGACCCGCCCTGGAGCGGCGGCTGGCGGCCGCCGCCCGACCCCGACGAGCAGGACCCGGATTCGCCGGTCCGGCCGTACGCCGTCACCGGCGGGCGCACCGCGCCGCGCATCAAGCTGGCGATGGAGGCCCTGGTGTGCTCCGCCGACGCGCCGCCGCACACCTTCGCCCTGATCACGCCCGAGTACGCCGCCATCAGCGACCTGTGCCGGCAGGTCCGGTCGGTGGCCGAGGTGGCGGCGGTGCTGCAGATCCCGCTCGGGGTCGCCCGCGTGCTGATCGCCGACATGGCGGCCGAGGGGCTGCTGCACCTGTACCACCCGCGCCTGCCCGGCGGGCGGCCGGAGGCCGGCCTGCTGGAACGGGTGCTCAGCGGGCTGCAGCGGCTCTGAGCCCGGCGTCCACGGGCTGACGGCCGCCACGCCGACTCACGCGCCGGCGGGACGGCCCGGCCAGGCGGCCAGCACCTCTTCGGCGAGTTCCGCCGCCGACCGGCCGTCGGTGTCGAGGCGGAGGTCGCCCGCGCCGGCGCGCTCCAGGGCCTCGGCCTCACGGGCCGCCCGTTCGGCGGCCCGCCGCAGGGCGCCGGGATCCAGGCCCTTCAGCTCGTCGCCGGGGATGGCCGGCCCTCCGCCCTGCCCGCGCAGCATCACCCGTTCGGCCAGCGTGCCGGGGCCGGCGTGCAGGCGGCACACCGTCGGCGCGGCTCCGGGGAGGGAGTCCGCGTAGGTGTCGAGGCCGGCGTCGCCGGAGACGATCAGGCAGCGGGCTCCGGCGGCCCGGTAGCCGGACCACAGGGCGGCGAGGTTGCCCGCTCTGAGCCGCCGAGCGTCGTCGGTGACGGGACGGAGCACGCCGATCTGCTGGAGATCGACGTAGGCGGCCGGGACGCCGCTCCTGATGAGGCGCGAGAAGACCTCGTACGCGACCGTGGACTTGCCGACGGCGGTCGCGCCGGAGAACCACAGCACCGGCACCCGCGCGAGCGGCCATCCCCCGGCCCGGGCGAGGACCGTCCTGGCCGCCTCCGCGATCGAGAGCCCGTCGGTGTCCACGCACACGTCGGCGAAGTCCGTACGCTCCAGGGCCTCCGCATCCGCGATGGCCTGCTCGACCAGGTCGGGACGCCAGCCCCTGGCGAGGAAGCGCTCCTTGAGCTCGGCCTGGCCGACCCGCAGCCGGCACAGCGTCAGCGCGGCGTCCGGGAGCAGGCGGGTGTACTGGCGGACCTCTTCGTCGGTGAAGACGAAGCCCGACAGGACCACGCACTGGGCGCCTTCCCGGCGGAAGTTCGGCCACATCGCCGCCAGGTGGCGCGCCCGTACGGGGTGCGTGCCGCCCTCGGGGAGCGGGTGGCACATGCTGATCTGGTCGCCGTCGACGAACGCCGTCCTGACGCCGCTCCGGCTGAGCTGGGTGAACACCTCCCACCCGACCGTCGACTTGCCGACGCCCGACGGGCCGCAGAGCCACAGCAGGGGCAGACGATCATCGCTCATCCACGCGACCGTAGTCGGCCCCCGCCCTGCCCGGCGACCCCTTTTCTGAGGGCAGGGTCAGCGGGTGGGCGGGACGAACTCGGGCTGGTCGATCACGCGCAGCCAGCTCCCGTCCAGCTGGCGGCGTACGACCTGGGCCCGCGCTCCGGCCCCGTCCCTCGGCGGGGTGGAGGTGAGCGCGATGTCGCCGTGGATCAGCGTCGGCAGCGGCTGCTCGGGCTCGAAGTGCGGCCGTCCGGCCAGCACCTTCTCCCACAGCTCGCGGATCGCCTCCCGGCCCACCGTCTGGCTGCCCGGCGGGTAGGCCAGCACCGCGTCCTCCTCGTACAGCGCCGCCACTCCGGCCGCGTCACCGGCGTTGGACCGCTCGACGAACAGGCGGGTGATGTCCTCCGGCCGCATGGCCTTCTCGTATTCCGTCATGTTTTCCACCCTGCCCGGCCACCCACCAGAAGTCCAACAGATGGTTCTGATGGAAGCTAGAATCTCCGGTTATGGAACTGAGGCAGCTGGAGTACTTCGTCGCGGTCGCCGAGGAGCAGAACTTCACCCGGGCCGCCGAGCGGGTGCACATCAGCCAGTCCGGCGTCAGCGCCCAGATCCGCCAGCTCGAGCGCGAGCTCGGCGCCGAGCTGTTCGACCGCTCGGGCCGCACCGCGACGCTGACCGTCGCGGGCCGGGCGGCTCTGGAGCACGCCCGGGCCGCGCTCGCGGCGGCGGGGGCGGTCGGCGAGGCGGTGGGCGAGGTGACCGACCTGATCCGGGGGCGGCTCACGGTCGGGATGGTGATCGGCTGCACGGTCACGCCGCTGTTCGACGCGCTCGCCGCCTTCCACCGGGCGCATCCCGGCGTGGAGCTCTCCCTGCTGGAGGACAATTCGGACCGCCTCATCGACGGGGTCCGCGCCGGCACGATCGACCTGGCCCTGGTGGGCACGGCCACCGACGCCCTCGAC
This sequence comes from Nonomuraea sp. NPDC003707, assembly GCF_053587055.1. Taxonomy (NCBI): domain Bacteria; kingdom Bacillati; phylum Actinomycetota; class Actinomycetes; order Streptosporangiales; family Streptosporangiaceae; genus Nonomuraea; species Nonomuraea sp. NPDC003707. Next base: position 145,243 of record NZ_JBSFNK010000031.1, read on the forward strand.
GGGCTGGAGGCGCTCACGATCATCAGCGAGCGCCTCGTCGTGACCGTCCCGCCCGGCCACCCCCTGGCCGAGCTGCCCCAGGTCGGCCTGCGCGATCTGGAGGCGTACCCGATCGTGTGCATGCCGCCCGGCACGGGGTTGCGCGCGGTGTTCGACCGGGCCTGCGCCGCGCAGGGCCGCAGGCCCGTGATCGCCCTGCAGGCCAGCGCCGCCGACGCCATCGCCGACCTCGCCGCCCGCGGCGTCGCCGTCGGCGTCCTCAGCGACTCCATGGCCGCCCGCCACCGCGACCGGCTCGTCGCCCGCACCATCGCCGACGTCGAGGCGCCCGCCCTGCTGGCGCTGGTCTGGCGCACCGGCCACGGCCCGGCCGTACGGGAGCTCCTGGCCCGCGGCCGGCAGGCCTTCGGGACCCCTGCCTCGTCCGCCGTGACCACGGCGGCGATCAGCCGGTGAGCTCGCTGAAGAGACGCAGGGCCCCCTTGACGCCTTCCGGGGAGAAGAGGGCGTCGAGGCCGTCGGTGGCGAAGCGGGCCAGGCGCGCCGCACGGGGGAACATGACGCTCTCGTAGGCGCGGACCGCCGCGTCCACATCGGGCTCGGCGGCCAGGGCGTCGGCCAGCTCGGCGCCGTCGAGCATGGCGAGGTTGGCGCCCACGCCCAGCGGCGGCATCAGGTGGGCGGCGTCGCCCAGCAGCGTGCGGCCCGGGGTGTGCGGCCAGGAGTGGCCGACAGGCAGCGTGAACAGCGGGCGGGACTCGAACGGCTCGTCGGCCTCCAGCAGGAGCGCGCGTACGCTCTCCGCCCAGCCGTCGAACATCGACAGCACCTCGGAGACCGGCCGGTCCTGAGGACCACGGTAGGCGGCGTAGACGCGGATCCGGCCGTTGCTGTTGCGCTGGGCGAGCACGGCCTTGTCGGGGCCGTAGGCCGACATGGTGCCGTTGCCGACCATGCGCGCCAGCTCGGGGTGGCGGGCCTCCTCGAAGCCGGTCTCGACGAAGCTGACGCCGGTGTAGGCGGGCGTCACCTCCGACAGGCCGGGACGCACCCGGGACCAGGCCCCGTCCGCGCCCACGACCAGGTCGAACTCCTCGCTGGAGCCGTCAGGGAAGAGCACGCTCCGCCCGGCGGCCCCCTCCACGGCGTGGCCCCAGCGGATGGTGCCGTCGGCGAGCGAGCCGATGAGCAGGCCGCGCAGCTGCCCCCGGTCGATCTCCGGCATGCTCTCGTCGCCGTCGGCGGGCTGCTCGTGGTGGAGCAGGGTCCCGTGCTCGTCGTGGATCCGCTTCTCCTGCCCTTCCGGCCGGGCCAGCGCGCGGAACTCGTCGAGCAGCCCGGCCTTGGCCAGCGCGGTCTGCCCGGAGCCCGCGTGCATGTCGAGGGTGCCGCCTTGGGAGCGGGAATCGGGTGACGGCTCGCGTTCGAAGACGGTGACGGGCAGGCCGTGGACCTGCAGGACGCGGGCCAGGGTGAGGCCGCCGAGCCCGGCTCCGACGACGGCGATGCGGGGAGAGGTCATGGGACGATCCTTTCGATACAGTGTATTGGTCAATACACTGTATCGACGATAGACGGTGTATTCTCATTCCTCAAGGAGGTGAGCCCATGCTCGTCTGGGAGCGGCCCGAGCCGCCGGGCAGGCCCACGCCGAGCCCGCTGAGCAGGGAGCGGATCGTGCGCGCGGCCATCGACCTCGCCGACCGCGAGGGGCTCGACGCGGTGTCGCTGCGCAAGGTCGCCGCCGCGCTCGACGCGGGCCCCATGCGCCTGTACGGCTACCTGTCCACCAAGCAAGAGCTGCTGGACCTCATGGTGGACGAGGTGTACGGCGAGATCGTGCCGTCAGAGCCGCCCGGCGGCGACTGGCGGGCGGCGCTGCGGGATCTCGCCCGGCTCACCAGGCAGGCGGCGCTGCGCCACGAGTGGTTCGCCGACCTGCTGGGCGGGCGGCCCAATCTGGGGCCCAACGCGCTGGCTTACCTGGAGACCTCCCTGGCCGCGCTGGGGGACGTGCCGGTCACCACGGTGATGCGGGTCGTCGGCACCGTCAACGCGTACGTGATGGGCGCGGTCCGCCTCGAGATCACCGAGCGGCGGGCCGAGCGCGCCAGCGGCCTGGACGAGCGGGAGTGGCAGAGCACCGTCGGCCCGTACCTCACCCGGATGCTGGCCACCGGCCGCTACCCGGCGGTGGCCAGGGTCGTCACGGGCGACGACGTCCAGCCCGACTTCGACGAAGGTCTCGACTGGGTGCTCGACGGGGTCGCCCCGCGCGTCACCGGCGCGCCATGATCCGCATCGCCTGCCGTACGACCTCGGCCTGCGCGGGGGCGAGCCCGTCGAGGAACGGCTCGACCGCCGCCGGGTCCCAGTCGGGCTGGCCGGAGCCGGCCAGCAGGTGCACCACGCTGTAGTCGGCCAGCGACTCCGCCAGCGGCCCCACCCGGGGATCGTCCGGCGAGGCGTCGGCCAGCGCGTCGAGCCTGTGGTAGAAGTCGTGGCCGCGCGCCGTCGTCTCGGGGTCGGCGGCCAGCGCGTCGAACATCTCGAATGCCCGCTTCCGATCGCCACTCGTCGCCATGCTGTCCATCAGCACCAGCAGATCGCGGTCCCAGGCCGCCGCCTTCGAGGCCGGGAGCTCCACCGTGCGCAGGAACGCCAGCAGATCGGGCGATGAGGTGTCGTCGGGGCCCAGCGACCCGGCCTCGGCCTGCTTGAGCACCTCGGCCAGCCGCCGGCGGCGCAGCTGGATCTCGTGCTCCTGGCGGGCCAGGTCCGCGTCGATCTCGGCGAGGATGTCGGACAGCTCGCGGGAGCGGTCGTCCGCGATGACGTCGCGCGCCTCCTCCAGGCTCAGCCCGAGCTCCACCAGGCGCCGCACGCGGGCCAGGGCGATGGCGTCGCGCATGCCGTACTCGCGGTAGCCGTTGGCCAGGCGCGGCGGCTCCGGCAGGATGCCTTGCTGGTGGTAGTAGCGCACCGTCCGGGTGGACACCCCGAGCAGCGCGGCGAGCTCTCCGATCCGCATACCCCACGATAAATCAATGGCAGGCGCCGCTGCGCACCGGCTACTGTCAGGTTCGTCGGAAGAACGAAAGGAAAGGCCTCCCATGCGATTCGCAGCCGAACGCCACTATCGCCGGGGCGCGGCGTACGGCGGCGCGCTCGCGCCGGCCGGGCGGCTTTCTGGGTAATCCCCCGTCAGGATTCTCCAGGGGCCGCCGGGCAATCCACCGGGCGGCCTTTCTCTTTGGGCTGATGGTGAAAAGGCATCACACCTGCCTTGCAAGCAGGAGTTCAGGTTTCGAGATCCTGTCGGTCCACGTCAGCACCGGCACGTCCGTAGCCCAATGGCAGAGGCACCGGTCTAAGGAACCGGACGGTGCGGGTTCGAATCCCGCCGGACGTACGTAAGAAAAAGGCCCCGTTGGTCCAGCGGTCAGGACGCCCGGCTTTCACCCGGGAAATCGCCGGTTCGAGTCCGGTACGGGGTACGGCCTGCCGTTTATCGGCCCGAAAAAACCATCGGCAATGCGCGAGCTGGGCACATTGGTGAGCCCACCCGGCTGTAGACCGGACGCCTCGGCTGTGGCGGTTCGACTCCGTCCTCGCGCACTTCCTCCGGGCGAGTTGACATCCGTCGCGGATCAACGTGTAATGGCCGTCGCGTCGCGTGACGCCGGCCGTGCGGACGGCGGCGGCATGGAGGCGCCGAAACCAAAGGGGATGAGGCCGATGACTTCTCACATCGCTGGGCTTGCCTGAACGCAGCTGACCCGCGCACGTCGTTCCGGCGTGCTCTGACGGGTTTCCCAGGTCATCGAAGAACCCATCCTTCTTTGGAGCGAATACACGCATGCCCATTGACTTCAACCAGCAGATCATCGACGAGTTCCGGGCCAACGGCGGCCAGGTCGGCGGCATGTTCGAGGGAGCCAGGCTGCTCCTTCTGACGACCGTCGGAGCGCGCACGGGCGCGCGCCACACGACGCCGCTCGGCTACCTGCCCGACGGCGAGCGCAACCTGATCATCGCCTCGGCCGGCGGCGCGCCTAGGCACCCGGCGTGGTACCACAACCTGGTCGCCAACCCGCAGGTCGGCGTGGAGGACGGCGTCTTCACCTACCAGGCGAAGGCGGTCGTGCTGGAGGGCGAGGAACGCGACCGGATGTTCGCCCGCGCCGTGGAGGCCGACCCCGGCTGGGGGCGGTACCAGGAGAACGCGGGCCGCGTCCTGCCCGTGGTCGCGCTCCTCCCGATCTTCGACGGGCCGCCACCGGGCCGCCTGGGCGACGCGCTCAAGCTGGTGCACGACGCCTTCCGCAGGGAGCTGGCCCGCATCCGCACCGAGGTCGCCCGGTCGGGCCCGCACCTCGGCGCGCAGCTGCGCGTCAACTGCCTGACCATGTGCAACAACCTGCACGAGCACCACACGCGCGAGGACGGCTCCGTCTTCCCCGCGGTGGAGGGGCGCTATCCGGAGCTGGAGCCGGTGATGGCCCGGCTGCGCGCCGAGCACGAGACCGTCCAGCGGCTGCTGGAAGAGCTCCAGACGCTCCTCCGCGACGACGACCTGTCCCCCGGCACGCTGCTGGCGGAGGTCGAACGGCTCACCCGCGAGGTCGAGGCCCACCTCGACTACGAGGAGGAATACCTCGTACCGCTGCTGAACGGCTGATCCCCCACGACGGGTGGCGAGGTCCGCGGGTCCCAGTGGGCGATGCGGACCTCGCGCAGCCACGCTTCGACCGTCGCCTCATCGGGCTGGTCGGGCAGCGGCGTGCGCACGGTGTCGAACGCCTCCTCGGTGGCCGCCAGGAGGACTTGGGCCTCTTCCAGGCTGCCGGCGGCGACCCTCTCCCCGAAGGCGCGGATCGCCTCGGGGTCGGGGAGCCGGATCGGCAGGTGGCCGGTCTCGTACAGCTCTCGCCCCTGGTGCAGGAGGCGGGCGAGGTGGCGGGCATGCTTGCTGGTCCGCTTGCGGGTGTCGGCCGAGAACGAGCCGTCGCCGCGCTGGTCGAGGCGTTTGAACTGCTGGGTGGCGTACCCGAGGTAGGCGTTGCGGACCCGCGGGCCGGACAGGAACGCGGTCCTGATGGCGATGAGCTGGTCGCCGAGCGGGGTGCGGGTCTCGTACAGGTCGTCGGGCAGCCAGACCAGCTCCATCACGGTCGGGTTGCCACCCAGCGCGAGCGAGCACCACTTGCCGACCTCGTGGAGCGAGCGGTCGGGGTTCGTCTGGACGATGCTCTCCTTGGGCCGGGACAGGCCGACCATGTCCAGCGTGGGGGTGGCGAAGACGCCGAGCCGGTCGACGTCGGAGTCGGGCCCCGCCAGGCCATAGGCGGTGGAGCCGACGACTCCGGCGAGCAGCACGTTGCTGGGGGTGTTGGTCACGGGATGCCCTTCGAGTCGCGCGCTTCCGTCGAAGATAGGGCAAATGATCAAATTTTGCGGCCGTTCGTGGGTCAGCGCAGCTCAAACAAGATTCGGTATGTTCTCGGCGTGGACGACACCTCGCGCGACGATCTCGACGTGGACGCCTTCACCACGGCGATCGAGCACTTCAACCGCTTCTACATCCGGCTCCCCGTGCTGGAGAAGCTGCCGTTCACCACGCTGTCGGTGCTGGACACCCTCGCGTTCAGCGACGGCCCGATGCGGCTGACCGACCTGACCAGGACCGAGCAGGTCAGCCAGCCCGGCATCACCCAGCTCATCACCCGACTGGAGCGCGACGGCCTGGTGGAGCGCCGCCCCGACCCGACCGACGGCCGCGCCGTGCTCGTCCACATCACCGAGGCCGGCCGCCGGATCGGCCGCTCCCGCCACGACGACCGCACCCGCCACCTGGCCCCGCTCATGGCCCGGCTGACCCCCGAACAGCGCCGCGCGATCGCCGCCGCCCTGCCCGCCCTGACCCGCCTCGCGGACCTCGGCCACGAAAGCCCCTGATGCTCAGGCGAGGCCCGCGTCGTGGGCGAGGAGCGCGATCTGGGTGCGATTGTCCAGGTCGAGCTTGGTGAGGATGTTGGACACGTGCGCCTTCACCGTCGTGATGCCCATGGCGAGCTCCGCGGAGATGTCCGCGTTCGTCCGGCCGCGCCCGATCGCGAGGGCGACCTCGTACTCGCGAGGGGTGAGGGCGGCCAGCGCTGCGCGGGCCCGCTCGTAGGCCCCGGCCTGGGCGACGGTGCGCTCCATCAGCCGCCGGGTGATGCGCGGGGACAGGATCGGCTCGCCCGCCGCGACCCGGGTGACCGCCTCCACGATCTGCGGCGGCGGGGTGTCCTTGAGCAGGAACCCGCTGGCGCCGGCGCGCAGCGCGTGCAGGATGTTCTCGTCGGTGTCGAAGGTGGTCAGCACGATCACCTCCGGCGGACGGGCGCGGGCGCGGAGCCGGCGGGTGGCGGCGATGCCGTCCAGCCGCGGCATCCGCAGGTCCATGAGCACGACGTCGGGCGCGTGGGCGTCGGTGGCGGTGATGGCCTCCTGGCCGTCGGCCGCCTCGCCGACGACCGCGATGCCCGCGGCGCCGTCCAGCATCATGGACAGCCCGGCACGGACCAGGGCGTCGTCGTCGACCAGGAGCACGCGGATCACGCGGGCCATGGTAGCCAGGCCTGGAGCCGGAACCGCCCCTCGGTGCTCTGGTGGTCCAGTTGCCCGCCGGCCAGCCGTACCCGTTCGGTGAGCCCGACCAGGCCGACGCCGCTGCCGGGGGTGGTCGGCACCGAGCCGGGCGGGGGCAGCGGGTTGCTGACGTCGATCAGCAGGCGCGTGCCGGGAGCGCCGCGCAGCAGCACCTCCACCGGCTGGCCGGGGGCGTGCTTGCGGGCGTTGGTCAGCCCCTCCTGAACGACCCGGTAGCCGGTCCGTCCGGCGGCGGGCGGGGCGGCGCCGCCGGTCTCGTCGCTGACCTGTACGTCCTGACCGGCGTGGCGCGCTTCGGCGACCAACCGCGCCAGGTCGGCCAGCGTGGGCTGGGGTTCGAGCTCGTCCAGGAGGTCGTCCTCCTCGCGCAGCAGGCCGATCACCTGGCGCAGCTCCTCCAGCGCCTGGTGGACGCCGGAGCGGACCACCCCGGCGGCCCGGGCGAGCTGGTCGGGCGAGGAGTCGGGCCGGTACTCCAGCGCCCCCGCGTGGGTGGCCACCAGCGACAGGCGGTGGGCCAGTACGTCGTGCATCTCCCTGGCGAGCCGGCGGCGCTCGGCCATGCGGGCCTCGGCGACGCGCCTGCCCTGCTCGGCTTCGGCGCGGCGGGCGCGTTCGTGCAGCGAGATGAGCAGGGCGCGGCGGGAACGGGCCAGCGCGCCCCAGCCGAGCAGCGCGCCGTACGCGGCGCAGATCAGCAGCAGCCACCAGCCGAGGGAGATGCCGGAGTTCGGCCGCCACAGCCCCTGGACCAGGTGGGCCGCCATGCCCGTCGCCGCCACCGCCGCCGCGACGGGGAAGCGCCTGCGCTGGGCCACCTGCAGCGCCCCCGTCGTCGCCGCCGGCGTGGCCACCGGGGAGACCACGGCGAGCAGGGCGGCGGCGAGCGCGCCGGAGACCGGCCACCACAGCTGGGCGAGCGCCGCGACCAGGCTCAACACCGCGACCGCGACATCCGGCCAGAGCAACGGCCCGTCGCTCTGCCCCCACAGCGTCACGCCGGTCAGGCCGCCCACCCCGAGGGCCATGACCGCCACGGCCAGGGGCTGCTGGGGTCGCATCTTGCTCACCGGCCAAAGGTTAGTCGCCGGTACGAAGGAGCCATCACCTACTAAAGGAGGACCCGTACCCCACCGGGGACGGACAGAGCGCGACCGCGGGCCCGATGTGGCGACCCGCCCGGGCAGGCGAGGCTGAGCGGCGTGAACACCTCCCTCAGAAGACTGCTCCTCACCGTGATCGGCGCGCCCGCGGCCGCCCTGGCCGTGTGGGCCCTGGCGGTGCCACTGTCCGGCGCCGCACTGACCGTGCGGGCGGGCGGCGGCACGCAGACCGTCGGCCCGGTATCGGTCATCGTCGCGAGCCTGGTGGCCGGGCTCGCGGGCTGGGCGCTGCTGGCCGTGCTGGAACGGCGGGCCGCCCGGCCCGGCCGCGTCTGGACGATCACCGCCCTGGTCGTGCTCGTCCTGTCCCTGTTCGGCCCGCTCGGCAGCGCCGTCGGTCTCGCCACGACGCTGGTGTTGATGCTGTTGCACCTGGTCGTCGGCGCCGTGATCGTCGCGGGGCTGGCGCGGCGATGAACCTGCCCTACGGGTACCTGACCTCGCCGATCATCGCGGGGCGGCGGCCCTGACCATGGCGGGCCTGGTCCGGGTGGCCTGGCGCGGCCACCGCTCCCGGCCCGCCGGGGCCCCGGTCCTGATCCACCTGCACGGCGGCCCCTACTACGGCGAGGGTCCGCGCACCTCGCCCCTTGCCCACGTCCGGCGGGACGCGCCGCCGTCGTCAACGCCGTCGAGGCGTTCAGCGCGATGAGCCTTCAGGGGTCAGCCGGCGCTCGGGAGCCTCGCCTCGCCCGCCGATCGGCGGACCGTGGTCTCGACGAGCTCGCCGACCTGCGCCGCGGGGACGGCGATGCCGGGGTTCCGGAGGGTCCAGCGGAGGAAGTCCTCCACGCTCATGGCGGGTAGTTCGCCGAGGTAGGGCTGGATGTAGACCGGGGTGTTCGGTTCGCTGCGCCAGCTGTCGGCGAGCGTGCCGATGTCCACCGCGTCATGACCGAGCACGTCCAGCAGCCGGGTGGCCTCTGCCTTGGCCTCCGCGTCGTCGCCGGCGATGGGCAGGGCACTGCGGTCGGGCGCGCCCGCGGGCCGGGCGAGAGTGAACAGCTGGTGCGGGGTGATGTTGTTGAAGGCCTTGACCACCCGGGAGCCCGCGAGGTGGCGCTGCATGAGGGCGCTGGAGGTCAGTTCGCCCGCGTCGAGTTCGGCCAGGTGGCCGTCCCGCTCGGGGTAGTAGTTCGACGTGTCGAGCACCGTCTTGCCGGTCAGGGCGCCGGTCGGCAACTGGTCGCAGGCTTTCAGCGGGATGGCCGCCACCACCAGGTCCGCGGCGCGTGCCGCCTCCGCCGGTGTGGCCGCCCGGGCACGTCCGCCCAGCTCGGCGACGAGATCGGCGAGCGTTTCCGGCCCTCGCGAATTGCTGAGGACGACCTCGAGGCCGGCCGCGACGGCCAGGCGGGCGACGGAAGAGCCGATCATTCCGCTCCCGATGAGTCCGAGCGTCTGGGACACCGTTCATCTCCAATGCGTTCAGGTGGGTGACTCGCCTGACAGCCTGGAGCCCCCGCGGCCGCCCGGCCAGGCCCGTGTCCTGCGTACTCACGGCGTGATCACCCACGGCATAGGGTGGTCGCGTGAACGACCGGACCGAGCTGAGCGAGTTCCTCAAATCGCGCCGTGCCCGGCTGCGCCCCGAGGACGTGGGGCTGCGTGACTACGGCGGGACGCGCCGGGTCGCGGGGCTGCGGCGCGAGGAGCTGGCCCGGCTCGCGGGGGTGAGCATCGCCCACTACACGCGCCTGGAACAGGGCAAAGGCGACAGCGTCTCCGACGAGATCCTGGACGCCGTCGGCGCGGCGTTGCGCCTGGACCGCGACGAGCTGACCTACCTGCACCGGATCGCCCGGCCGCCCCTGGCGTGCGAGGGTGGCGCGGCCGCGGTGCCTGCGAGCCTGCGTTATCTGCTGGAGTCGTTCGTGATGACGCCGGCGCTGGTGGTCGGCCGGCACACCCAGATCGTCGGCTGGAACCGGCTCGCGGTGGCGGTGTTCGGCGACTTCCCCGCGCTGCCGGCGGACCGCCGGACGCTCTCGCACCTGCTGTTCACCGAGCCCCACCTGCGCGAGCTGCACCGCACCGGCTGGGAGGGGGCGGCGCGCGAGCAGGTGGCGCACCTGCGGGTCCTGCTCGGGCGCTATCGCGGGGACGCCGGGCTCGCGGCGCACGTCGACGAGATGCGGGAGCTGAGCGCGGACTTCGCGCGGATGTGGGCCGAGCACCCGGTCGCGCGGGTCCGGTCCCGGACGTACGTGCTGCACCACCCGGTCGTGGGCGAGCTGACCCTGCACGGCGAGCTCATCGCGCTGCCCGACGAGCCGGCGTGCTGCGGGCTGGACCTGTTCGCCGCCGAGCCGGGCTCGGCTTCCGAGCAGGCGCTGCGGGAGCTCGCGAGTCCGGGCGCGGCCTCCGAGCCGGTGGTGGTGCCGGCGCGGCCGTCCGCCGTGTGAGCCGGCTGCCCCAGGTCCGGGGGCGACCGGCTCTTGCGGTCAGTTCTCCGGCCGGCGGGCCTGGGTCGCCTCGCGGAGGGTCGCCCAGGCGTCCGCCACCGGGCCCACGTGCTCGAGCTTGTCGGGGTTGAGCATCGTACGGATCGCCTGGACTCGTCCGTCGAGGACGTCGAGCGTCCAGGTGTTGACGACCTTGCCGTCCCGGTCCCGGAAGATCGCGCCCGGCTGGCCGTTCATCTGGTGCGGCTCCACCACGCCACCAATGCGGGCGAACAGCGGGGCGAGCGCGGCGAACACCCGGACCACGTTCTCGGCGCCGAAGACGCCCGTACCCCACTGCGGGGCCTTGCCGCCGCTGTCGGCGACCATGTGCACGTCGGCGGCGAGCAACGCCCGCAGCCCCTCGACGTCGCCTTCCCGGAAGGCGTCGAAGAACCGTTCGGCCAGCTCCTCCCGCTCCTTGCGGTCGGCCTCGAACCGGGGCCGGCCCGCGTCCATGTGGCGGCGCGCCCGCGCCGCGAGCTGGCGGCACGCCGCCTCCGAACGCCCCACCGCCGATGCGACCTCGCCGAAGCCGAACCCGAACACCTCCCGCAGCACGAAGACCGCGCGCTCGAGCGGGCTGAGCCGTTCCAGCAGTAGCAGGGCCGCCATCGACAGCGAGTCGGCCAGCTCCGCCGAGCGCTCCGGGTCCTGGTACGGGTCGGCGAGCAGCGGCTCGGGAAACCACGGCCCGACGTACTCCTCGCGCCGGACCCGGGCCGAGCGCAGCACGTCGATGGCGATCCTGGTCACCACGGCCGCCAGGAAGGACTTGGCCGAGACGGGCTCGGTCGGGGAGGTCTGGTAGCGCAGCCAGGTCTCCTGGACCGCGTCCTCGGCCTCGCTCACGCTGCCGAGGATCCGGTAGGCGATCGAGAACAGCAGCGGCCGCAGCTCCTCGAACTCTTCGGCGCGGGTCATGCCAGCTCTTCCTTGAAGCCCTGCCGCCATGAGGGGTAGCGCAGCTCCCAGCCCAGCTCCCGCTTGGCCTTGGCGTTGGAGAAGCCGCGCCCCTCGGTCATCATCGTCACCGCCACGTCCCCGGCCAGCGGGCGGGCCAGCCAGGCGGGGACCCGCATCGGCCGCTTGGCGCCCGCGCAGCCGGCCAGGTAGGGCAGCCACTCGCCGGCCGGGGCCGGTTCGTCGTCGACGATGTTGAACACTCCCCTCGCCCGCTGCTCCACGGCCAGGACGGTAGCGCTCGCCGCGTCGTCCAGATGCACCCACGAGCAGTGGCCGGCACCGCTCCCGACGACCGGGAACTGCCGCTTGCGTACGGGCTCGACCAGGTCGTCCGTGGCGCCCGGACCGTAGAACCAGCCGTACCGCAGGACCGCGCCCCCGGCCTTGACGACCATGTCCTCGACATGGCCGATCGCCTTCATCCCGGGCTCCGCCGGCGTCCCCGTCATCGGGTCCACCGGGTCCTGCTCGGTCTTGACCCAGCCGCCCTCGCGGATGCCGTTCCAGGCGCCGTAGCTCTGCGCGACGAAGCCGGTCACGCCGGTCGCCTCGGCGGCGGCCAGCAGGTGATCCGTCCCCTCGGTACGCAGCCGGTTGGTGCCGGCGAACCACCGATCCATGTGCTTCATGTCGGGCTTGCCGGCGTGTGCCACGGAAATCGCGGTCATCTGGTGGACGATCGCGTCCGGCCTGGCCTTGGCCACCGCCTCACCGACCGACACCGCGTCCAGCCCGTCCATCACGACCGCCTCGGCGCCCAGCTGCTCCAGCAAGCCCCTCTTGGCCGCGCTCGTCGTCGAAGCCGTCACCTGGTGCCCCCGCGCCACCAGCAGCGGCACCAGCCGCTGCCCCAGAACCCCGCTTCCACCGGCCACGAACACCCGCATGATCATCACCTTTCCGAACTCAGAACCCGTTTCCGCAACCCGAGACGAAACAGCCCGCCCGGCTGTGACATCGCCGGGCTCAGCGGTGCAGGGCGGTCTCCTGCTCCATGCGCGCCAGCTTCTCGGGATTGCGCACGGCGTAGAGGCCGGTGATGAGGCCCTCCTCGATGCGTACCGCCATGACGGTGTCGATCTCGCCGTCGAGCCGCAGGACCAGCGCCGGGTAGCCGTTGACGTGCGCCGCCTGCAGCGAGGCCGCGGGGCTGATCCTGCTCAGCACGGGAGCGATGTTGCCGGCCCCCACGACGGGCGCCAGCGCGGCCTGCTTGATTCCGCCGCCGTCGGTCAGGAGGACGACGTCCGGCGCGAGGATGTCGAGCAGGCGTTGCAGATCGCCGGTTTCGACCGCCCGCTGGAACGCCGCCAGCGCGTCCCGGGTCTCGGCCGGGGAGACGATCCCGCGCGGCCGGCGCGCGGCGACGTGCGCCCGTGCCCGGTGGGCGATCTGGCGGACCGCGGCCGGGCTCTTGTCGACGGCTTCGGCGATCTCGTCGTAGTCCAGGTCGAACACCTCGCGCAGCACGAAAACCGCCCGCTCGGTCGGCCCCAGCGTCTCCAGCACCAGCAGCATCGCCATCGAGACGCTGTCGGCCAGCTCGACGTCCTCGGCCACGTCGGGCGCGGTCAGCAGCGGTTCGGGCAGCCAGGGGCCGACGTAGGACTCCTTGCGCCGGCCCAGCGTACGCAGCCTGCTCAGCGCCTGCCGGGTGGCGATCCGGACCAGGTAGGCGCGCTGATCCCGTACGTCGTCAAGATCGACGCCCGCCCACCGCAGCCAGGTCTCCTGCAGGACGTCCTCGGCGTCGGCGGCCGAGCCGAGCATCTCGTAGGCGACGGTGAACAGCAGGTTGCGGTGGGTGAGGAACGCCTTGGTGGCGGCGTCCGGGCTCATGTCCCCGCCGCGGTCTTCGGGCGCGGTGTGCGGCATGGGTGGCTCCTGTTCGCTCTTGACTGTGTCATCCACCAGACGCCGGACCCCGCCGTTTTGTGACGCCGTGGCCCTTGTGACACACCTCACGTACTCCGCGCTGTCACAAGGATCGGCTCGCCGGCATCTCGTGTTCATGAGATCAGCACTTGACACCCTGCGCCGCGACTTCGGCGGCGACATCATCGAGCCGGGCGCAGCGGAGTACGCGTCGGCCAGCCGCTCGGTACTGACTTCGGGCAGTCCAGCTTATGTTCTGCGGCCCAAGAGCGTCGCGGACGTGCAGGCGGGCGTCAGGTTCGCCGCCGGCAGCGGGCTCCTGCTGTCCGTACGCGGCGGCGGCCACGCCTTCGCGGGCTTCGGCACCAACGACGACGGCATCGTGATCGACCTCAGCGGCCTCGCGCAGGTGGAGGTCATCGACAAAGAACGGCACCTCGTACGGATCGGCGGCGGCGCCACCTGGGGTCAGGTCGCGACCGCCCTGGCCCCGCACGGCCTGGCGATCTCCTCGGGCGACACCAAGAGCGTCGGCGTCGGCGGGCTGACCTTGACCGGCGGCATCGGCTGGAAGGTCAGGAAGTACGGCCTGGCCCTGGACAGCCTGGTCGCCGCGGAGCTGGTCACGGCGGGCGGAGAGGTCGTGCGCGCGAGCGCGGAGGAGAACCCGGAGCTGTTCTGGGCGATTCGCGGCGGTGGCGGCAACTTCGGGATCGTGACCGCCTTCGAGTTCGCGGCACACCCGACGACGGACGTCTTCCACGGCAGGATCGCCTTCCCGGCGGCGGAGGCGGCCGGCGTGCTCCAGGGCTGGGCGGACTACCTCCGCACCGCCCCCGAAGAGCTCACCTCCATCGCGAGCTTCGCCAACCCCTTCGCCGGCGGGCCCGAGGCGCCGGTCGAGGTCTTCGTCACCTTCGACGGCGATGACCCGGAGCTCGCCGCGCGGGCCCTCGACCCGATCCGCCGGCTCGGCACGGTGATCGACGACGACGTCGTGCTGAAGCCCTATGCGGACACGCTCGTGGACGGCGCGACCCCGCCGCCCGGGATCCGGCTCGTCACCCGGAGCGGCTTCGCCGGCAAGGAGTCCGTGCCCGAGGTCCTTCGGATCCTTGCCGAGGTCGGGGCGTCGGAGGGGTCGCCGTTCATCGCCGTTCGCAGCGTCGGCGGTGCGGTGTCCCGAGTCCCGGCCGACGCCACCGCCTACGCGCATCGCCGGGCGGAGTTGATGTTCGTGACGACCACTCTGGGTCCGGGGCCGGTCGTGGAGGCCGCCCGTCCTGCTCTGGAAGCGATCTGGGCGCGGCTCGCACCTCACGCCGACGGCGCGTACGCGAACTTCCTGGCTTCCGCCACCGAGGAGGACGTCGCCGCCGTCTATCCGACGGGGACCTATGAGCGGCTCGCGGCGGTCAAGCGCCAGTACGACCCCGGCAACCTGTTCGCTCACAACCACAACGTCCGGCCTCAGTAGGCCGTCCGCCAACGGGGGCGGGCCCCACGCACGGAGTGTGCGTGGGGCCCGCCTTGATCGGCGTGCTCGAACACCCACCGCTGCCTCGGGGTCACCAGGGCATCGGGCCGTTCTCGCTGAAGAACCCGCCGGTCGGCCCGTCCGCGCCGAGCGCGGCCAGGCGGACCAGGATCGCGGCGCCCTGCTCGGTCGTGAGATGACCGCTGTGGTTGTTGATCTCCGTGTCCACGTAGCCGGGGTCGGCGGCGTTGACGAGGATGCCGTCCTTGCGCAGCTCGTTGGCGTACTGCACGGTCAGCGCGTTCAGCGCGGTCTTGGAGGGCGAGTACGCGGCCGACGCCGGCAGCGCCGTGAACGGGCCGTCCGGGTCGCTGTTGAGGGTCAGCGATCCGGCGGCGCTGCTGACGTTGACGATGCGTGGCGCCGGCGAGCGCCGCAGCAGCGGCAGCATGGCGTTGGTCACCGCGATCACCCCGAGGACGTTGGTCTCGAACACCGCCCGGACCATGTCCAGGTCGACGGAGCTGGGGCCCTGATCGTGGGCGTCGACGGGCGTGACCTGCCCGGAGCCGGTGATACCGGCGTTGTTGACCAGCACGTCGAGGTGGCCGAAGCGCTCCTCGACCTGCTCCGCTGCCGCCCGGGCCGTGGCCGGGTCGGTGACGTCCAGGGTGACCGCGTGCGCGTCGCCGCCCGCCGCCCGCAGCGCCGCGGCGGCCTCCTCACCGCGCCGCGGGTCTCTGGCGCCGATCAGGACCGTCATGCCCAGCGCGGCGAGTTGCCCGGCGGCCGCACGGCCGATCCCCTTGTTCGCCCCGGTGATCAGCGCGATCTTCCGATGCGTGGCGTGCTCGCTCATGTCCAGCTCCTTGCTATGGAATGGTGCGTTCCTTCGCTTTCGGAACCCGAGACGAGATGGCCCACCCAGCTGTGACATCCGGCCTGGGCAGACGGGACTCTTCGGGACCGGCTGGACAGCCACCTCGCTCAACTGCACGTCACGGGGCAAGCGCCGCTGAGGCCTTGAGCGCTGCCTCGATCTGCTTGCGATCTCCCGTGTGGTGGATTCTCGTCAGCAACCGCCGCAGCGCCGCGGGTGCCTGCGGGCCGGGGATGGTCCCCAGGGCGCGCACCGCCGCCGTGGCCACCTTGGGCTCGGGAAAGTAGGCGAAGGTGTCGTACGAAGTCCGCAACACCACCGCCTCCAGTGCCGTCACCGCTGCGGGCCCCTCAGTCAGCGCCGCCATCCAGACGACACCTCTCGCCAGATCGTCGTTGCGCTCGTCCAGTAGCACCTGTTGCTGCTTTCCGTGGCGCCGCATCGTGGTGGGACCGCACTCCAGCAGCCCGGCCAGCGCTCGTCGGCCGAACTCCCGGGTGCCCTCTCCAAGCGCCAGGTCCATGCACGTCCGCCGCCACGCGGCCGTCGGAAGACCCGACGCCAGGGTGGCCAGATGAATGATCAGCTGGACCAGGTGCGGCATCGGTTCGACGCCGAGCCACTCCCTCAGGCCCTCTGCCCATCGATCGCGGGGCACGAGCACCGAGTCGGGCAAAGCCGTCGGCGGCCCGTCGGCCAGCGCCAGGTAGGACCGCATGGCCTGAGGCAGGCGAGCACGGTCGGCGCCACGGATCCCCCACGCGGATGGCAGCGTCTCCTCAACGGCGCGTAGCAACGGAGCAAGCTCTCGAAGCTCCGGCTCTCCGAGCCCTTTGAGCGAGGCCAAGGCCAGCTTGACGCATGTGACCCATCGAAAGCCCCGCTTCTGGTCGGCGGCGGCCAGACGCCACAGGACGCTCGCCTGCTCGGCAGTCCAGCCCAGACGCCGCCTGGTGGCGCGTTTCAGTATGTCGTCGAAATCCGCATAAGGGTCCTCTGGCCACAACACCACGCAGAGCGCCGCGGCGCACAGGGCGGCGTCGTCCGCTTTCTCCAGCCGCCGGGCGACGTCCTCCTTGATCCGCGCCCGGGTGGCCCAGCATTCGTCCCAGTCGTCCTTGTGCTGAGTCCGCAGGGCATGGGCTGTGGTGGCCCGCTCGTCGCCGAGGTGGTCCACGAGCCAACGGGCAAGGTCCACCGCCGAAGTCCGAACGTGATCGAGACCGTCATCACGGCGAAGGATTTGCTTCAACTCGTCCAACTCGTCGTCGCGCATGGAGTGCACTCTTCCAGGCAGGACCGACGGTCGCAGCCACGAGTGCCGGGGACAGGTGAAGCGGGTCCGTCCCCTCGGGCGAAAGCTTCGTGGAGGATGCGGCCCAGCCGCCGACCTGGCCGAGCTCCTGGGCGTGACGCGCCGCTGCACTGGATCACTTGCCGTCAACGCCGGGTGCCGCCGGCGCGGCGGGACCGGCCGGCCGTTCTTGCTCCGGTAGCAGGAGGCTAACACCGAACAGGAGTTGCTGCAGTAGACCTGATTCCGGCGTGGGTGCAGTTCCTCCTGAGGGAGTAGTCGGCCGGGGTCACCAACGATCAGATGTGATCGCGTCCGGGTAGGTTAGGTGCATGCTTTGACGCCTGCCCGGTAATCGGGCCCCTCCGTCACCTCTTTCGTTCGTCGCAGATCGACCCTGGACCCACGAAGGAGATGCCTTTCATGAACACGTCGACCTCCATCGACGTTCCCGACCTGTTCGCCGCGTCTTATGGCGCGAACGGTGCCGAGGCGCGCGCTTGGCTCGCCGATTTGCCTCGCCTCGGCGGCGAGTTCCTGGACCGCTGGCGGCTGCGGGCGGACGGCCCGGCCACGCACGGCATGGCCTCGCTGGTCCTGCCCGTACTTCAGTCCGACGGGACACCCGCTGTCCTCAAGCTTCAGCAGCTCCGGGAGGAGACCGTCGGCACCGCCCCCGGGCTGCGGGCGTGGCAAGGCGACGGCATTGTGCGCCTGCTCGACTATGACGAGCAAAGCGGTACGCAGTTGCTGGAACGCCTGGATGCGGCCCGGCCGCTATCCTCGGTGACCGACGATGACGCGGCCATGCAGATCCTGGCCGAGCTGATGGCCCGCTTGACCTCGGTTCCTGCCCCAAGGGATCTGCGACGGTTGTCCGACGTCGCCGCGGCCATGCTCGAGCAGGTCCCGCAGGCCGTGTCGGCACTGCGCGACCCTGGCGAGCAGCGGCTGGTGCGCACCTGCGCGTCCGCCGTGGCCGAGTTGGTCGGCGAGCCTGGCGATCGCCTGTTGCATTGGGATCTGCACTACGACAACGTCCTGGCCGGGGAACGGGAACCCTGGCTGGCCATCGACCCTGAGCCGCTGGCCGGCGATCCGGGGTTCGAGTTGCTGCCGGCACTGGACAACCGGTGGGAGGAGGTGGAGGCCACCGGCGATGTGGCTCGCGCGGTGCTGCGCCGCTTTGACCTGCTGACCGAGGTCCTCGATCTCGACCGGAGGCGGGCAGTCGGCTGGAGTCTCGGCCGCGTGCTGCAGAACGCACTGTGGGATGTCGAAGACGGCAAGACCACCCTCGAACCTGCCCAGGTCGCCATCGCTACGACACTGCTGCGCCGGCGAGAATGAGCATTGGGGCGATCAAGCGGTGAGGTCGCGCTCCTCCCGGTGGCGGGCATGGAGACGGTGCGGGCGCTGCTGCTGCCGGCCGAGGATGACGACGACGGTGCGGCCGAGTGGCGGGCCGCGCTGCTCGACCGGTACGCCACGGTGCGGCCGTTCATCGAGCTGCTGGCCGCGGTGATCCCGTGGGGCTGCACCGAGGCCGGCGCCCGGGTGCTTGCCGCGTTGCGCGGTTTGGCGAAGGTGATGGCCGCCCGCATCGGCCGGCTGCGCGCCGTACTCGGCCCTCTCGCGGCCAAGCACGGTTGGGACCTCTCCGAGGTGCCTACGGACAACTGGAGAAAAAGCCCCTGGGCCCGGGAGCTTGATCTTCGGCCTGCGTCCAGCCGGGCGCATCCCTTGGTGACGTCTGCCGGTGCTCAGGCATGCGGGCTCGCGCTCGTCGGCTCTTTCTGGCGGGTGAGGAGCCCGGAAATGGTCACTTCTGCCGTCCGGCGCATCACCTCGGTGAAGTCGAGTCGCATGGCGGCCAGGGCCGGGTCGGAGGCGTAGGCGGCCAGCATCGCCTCTGATGGCCGGTCGCAGGGCCAGGCGGCGGTGGCCATCAGCAGGGTCACTTCCACCACCCGGGGCGCGCCGTGGGCGCCGAGTTCGGGCACGTGCCGCAGGACCAGCTGGACCAGCGCCTGCATGGAGTGCTTGGCGGCGTGCTTGTGCCGGATGGCGACCTCGGTGGAGATGTTGTGCTCCAGTACTGCGGCCTGCGCGCTGATCAGGTCGCACAGCACCGGCCGCTGCGCCATCGACTCGGCCAGAATCTCGGCCAGCCGGTCACCGCGCTCTCGCGGCGTGCCCTCGCTGGGCTGAAACGAGCGCTCCAGCTCGGCGATCCAGTCCTGGACCTCGGCGTCCAGTAGTTGGAGCAGGACCGCCTCGCGCGAGTCGAAGTAGCGCAGCACATTGACCTTGGCCAGGCCGACGCGCCGGCTCAGTTCGTTCAGGCTCAGCTTCGCGACCGGCATCTCGGCCAGCATCGCGGCCGCGGTCTCCAAGATCTGCAGGCGTCGTTCGGTCCGCTGCTCCTCGTTGCGGGCGCGCTTGAAGTTCACGGGCCCATCTTACATACCGCTGGTATTTTGCGAAGATACCGGTGGTGCGTTAGCCTGCGGAGACAAGAAACCGGCAGTACTTAAGAGGTGCGTCATGTACCAGGTTCCTCCCCAGCAGGGAAAACTCGCCGTGGTGACCGGCGCGAACAGCGGAACCGGCAAGGCGGCCGCGACCAAGCTGGCCGCGGCCGGGGCGCGGGTGATCATGGCGGTGCGCACTGTCGCCAAGGGCGAGCAGGCGCGGGCTGAGATCCTCAGTGCCCACCCGGCAGCAGAGGTGGAGGTGCGGCGGATCGACCTGGCCGACCTTGCCTCGGTCAAGGAGTTCGCCGACGGCCTCATCGCCGACGGACGCCCGCTCGACATCCTGCTCAACAACGCCGGGGTCATGTTCCCCCCGGTACGGCACGAGACCGTCGACGGCTTCGAGCTGCAGCTGGGCAGCAACTTCCTCGGCCCGTTCGCCCTGACCGTGCGGCTGCTGCCGCTGCTGCTGAAAGCGCCCGCCCCGCGCGTGGTGACCATGAGCAGCGGCATGGCCGCCCGCGGCGAGATCGACTTCGACGATCTGAACTGGGAGAAGAGCTACGAACCGATCGGGGCGTACGGGCGTTCGAAGCTGGCGGACCTGCTGCTGAGCCGGCACCTGGCCCGGCTCGCGACCGAGCGCGGCTGGCCGCTGCTGTCAGCCGGGGCGCATCCCGGTGCCGCGGCCACCAACATCGCCGCCTCTGGCCCGAGGCTCGGGGGTGAGCCGAGCCTGATGTTCCGCATCGCGTTGAAGATCACCCCGCAGCACAGCGCGGAGGCCGGCGCCGACCCGATGCTGTACGCCGCGACCGCGCCCGGCGTGACGCAGGGCGGCTACTACGGCCCCCGCTGGGGACTGATCGGTGCCCCTGCCATCGCGCGGCCCCCGAAGAAGGGCCTCGACCGCGACGTCGCCGCCCGCCTGTGGGCCGAGGCCGAACGCCTGACCGGCGCCGCCCTGCCCGCCACCCTCTGATCACTCACCAAGCGAAAGGCACCACCAGAAAATGTCATCTCTCTTCGGCAAGGTGGCCCTCATCACCGGCGGCAGCAAGGGCAACGGCCTGGGCATCGCCAAGGCCTACGTCAAGCAAGGCGTGGCCGTCGCGATCACCGGCCGCAACGCCGACGCCCTGGCCCAAGCCAAGGCCGAGCTGGAAACAGTCGTCCTCGACGCCCGTGTGCTCACGCTCACCGCGGACAACAAGGACCACGAGGCCGCCGCGCGGGTCGTCTCCCAGACCGTCGAGGAGTACGGGCGGCTGGACATCCTCATCAACAACGCCCAGGAGTTCCGCACGGGAATCGCGCTTGAGGACCTGAGCTGGGACGACATGATCTCCACCTACGAGTCCGGCGTGTTCGCGACCTGGCGGTTCATGGCGGCCGCGCTGCCACACCTGAAGAAGACCGAGGGCACCGTCATCAACATGGGCTCCGGTGCCGGCGTGCAGTCGGTTCCCCACCACGGCGCCTACGGCTCCAACAAAGAGGCCATCCGCGGCCTGTCGCGCATCGCGGCCCGCGAGTGGGGCCGGCACAAGATCACCGTCAACGTCATCAACCCCTACGTCGCCTCCGCCGAATCCGAGCGCTACGAGCGCGAGCACCCCGACGTCATCGCCGACATCCTCAAGGGCATCGCCCTCGGCCGCATCGGCGATGCCGAGCAGAACGTCGGCAGCCTCTGCGTCTACCTCGCCAAGCCCGAAGGCAAGTACATGACCGGCTCGACGTTCGACGTCGACGGCGGCGCCTTCATCCGCCCCTGACCCACCCGCAGCCACCGCACGTACCGATCACACGACCCTGAAGGAACACACGACATCATGACCGACCAGCTCAACATCCCGTTCACCAAGGAGAGCACCGCCGATGACGTCATCGCGGGTGTGGACCTGACCGGCAAGCGCGCCATCGTCACCGGCGCCTCCTCCGGCCTGGGCGCCGAGACCGCGCGCGCCCTCGCCTCCGCCGGCGCGGAGGTGACCCTCGCGGTCCGCAACCTCGACGCCGGCCGGCAGGTCGCGGCGGACATCACCGCGAAGACCGGCAACGCGGGCGTGCACGCCCGCAGGCTCGACCTGGACGACCGCGCCGGCATCGACGCGTTCGTCGCCGCCTGGCAGGGGCCGCTGCACATCCTGGTCAACAACGCCGGGATCATGGCACTGCCCGAGCTGACCCGCACCCCCCAAGGGTGGGAGCAGCAGTTCGCGACCAACCACCTTGGCCACTTCGCCCTCACCACAGGCCTGCATGACGCCCTCGCCGCGGCCGGCGGTGCCCGCGTCGTCGTGGTCAGCTCGGCCACCCATCAGGCTTCCGGGATCGTCTTCGACGACATCCACTACGACAACCGCCCGTACGACCCGTGGCAGGCATACGGGCAGTCCAAGACCGCGAACATCCTCTTCGCAATCGAGGCCGCCAAGCGATGGGCCGGCGACAAGATCACGGTGAACGCGATCGAGCCCGGCGCGATCTACGACACCGGCCTGCTGCGGCACGTCGAGATCACTCCCGAGTTCCAGCAGATCGTTGACGCAACACCGTGGAAGACGGTCGAGCAGGGCGCCGCCACCCAGACCCTGCTCGCGGCCTCCCCGCTGTTGGAGGGCGTCACCGGCGGCTACTTCGCCGATTCCAACGTCATCGCCAAGTCCGAGACGAACCCGGACGGCCTCGCCCCGCACGCCGCCAATCCCGACGCTGCCGCCCGCCTGTGGGAGCTGTCGGAGAAGCTGCTCGACCAGCAGTGACCCCCGGCCCGGAGGCGGCGCGTTCGTCGCCTGCCGCCTCCGGCCGTGCCCCGCGACGACAGCGCACGACCCCGACCGATCCCGAAACCGATGGCCACCACCGAGGCCGGCAGGAGACCCGATGCAACCACAAGGAAGCGTGAAATCCGGATTCGACGCCGTCCGCGACACATTCGCCGAAGCGCTCGGCAACGGCGACGAGGTGGGCGCCGCGATCGCCCTGGACGTCGACGGCGAGACCGTCATCGACCTGTGGGGCGGCCACCGCGACCCCGAGCGCACCTCCCCCTGGACCAGCGACACCATCGTCAACGTCTTCTCCACCACAAAGATCGTCACCGCGCTCGCCGTCCTGGTCCTCGCCGACCGCGGCACCATCGACCTCGACGCGCCGGTGGCCACCTACTGGCCCGAGTTCGCCGCAAACGGCAAGGACGGCATCCTCGTCCGGCACATCCTGGGCCACACCTCCGGCGTCTCCGCCTGGGAACAACCCATCACCATCACCGACGTCTACGACCTGCCGACCTCCACCGCCCGCCTGGCCGGCCAGGCACCCTGGTGGACTCCCGGGACCGCGGCCGGATACCACGCGGTCACCCAGGGACACCTGCTCGGTGAGATCATCCGCCGCGTCGACGGGCGGTCCCTGACCCGATTCGTCGCCGAGGAACTCGCCGCGCCGCTTCGCGCCGACGTGCAGATCGGCGCCCACGAAGGCGACTGGCACCGCATCGCCCCCGTCATCCCACCACCGCCGATCCAGTTCGACATGGCCGCCATCGACACGACCAGCATCGGGTTCCGGACGATGACCGGCCCCACCCCCGACGCGGAACTGGTGAACACCCCGCAGTGGCGACAGGCCGAGATCGGCGCCGCCAACGGCCACACCAACGCCAAAGCCCTCGTCACCCTCCTGCGCGCCATCGCCCTGGGCGGCACCGCCGACGGCGTCAAGATCCTCTCGCGGCCCACCATCGAGCGCATCTTCGACGTTCAGGCCGACGGCCCGGACCTGGTCAACGGTGCCGTCATGCGCTGGGGCATCGGCTTCGGCCTCACCCCCGTGGCCACGTTCCCATGGCTGCCCGACGGCCAGGTCTGCTGGTGGGGCGGCTGGGGCGGATCCATCGCCGTCATCGACCTCGACCGGCGAGCCACCTTCAGCCACACCCCGAACAAGATGGGGGGTGGTGGTCTGACCGGGTTCGAGAGTGCCGGACGGTACCTCGCCGCCGCCTACGACGCCCTGTAGTCGTCGTTCACCATCGCGGGCCGCCGCTCCGCACTCGCCACGCCCTCCGCGTTCAACCCGCAACCAACGCGTCAACTCATGTACGTGATAATGGCTCATTATCACGTACATGAGCGATCATGGCGGCACGGCGACCAGGAGAACCCTTCGCGGTGGAGGCGTCAGCCTCGCCGCGGCCGCCGACGCCTTCCTCGCCACCCCGCGCACCGCCAACCCCATCACCCACCGCGCCTACGCCTCAGCCATCGACCGCGTCACCGCCCGGCTCGGCCGCAACCGGCCACTCGCCGACGTCACCGACACCGAGATCGGCGCCGCACTCACCGAGCTGTGGAGCGCGAGCGCGCCGGCGACCTGGAACCGCAACCGAGCCGCCGTCACCTCCTGGCTGCTCTGGTGCCAGACCAAGAAGCACTGGCCCGCGCCCTCGGTCCCGGCCGAGGCCGAACGCCGCAAGGAGAGCGCCGACGAGACCCGCGCGGTCGCCAAGACCACCATCCACCGACTGCTGTCCCGCCGCGACATCCCGCTCCGGGAGAAGACGCTGCGGCGGATGCACGGCGGTTACGCCAAGGTGTAGCCCGTGCCGCGTCGTACGGTCACTCCCTGGTCGAGCGCGGCCTGCTCGACGTCGTCTAGTTCCGCGGCGCGGAGGAAGTCGGCGACCTTGCCCGGCATGTCGAGGGTGACCGGCAGCTCCGGTGCGGGGACGTCCTCCTACAGACACCCCTGGCCGTCCACAGCCACTACGTCGAAACACCGGGCGAGTGCGGCCGGGCGGTCATCGACGTGTTCCGAATCAGGGACGGAAAGATCATCGAGCACTGGGACGCCTCGCAGGACGTTCCGGAGACCTCCGCCAACGACAACACGATGCCGCCGGTGCGCAGCACCGCCTCCTTGACGTTCTCGGCCAGCCACAGCGCGAGCTTCGTCGCGTCCAGCATCGTGCAGGTGCGAAAGCCCAGGTGCGTGCGGATCTGACTGCGGTGGTATTCGATCGTGGCGCCGATCTCAGAGCGTCTCAGCAATCAACCCCGGGCACGTCGCACACCTTCACGGCCATCTTCCGCGCCTGCCCGACCAGGCCGCGGAAGTCCTTCAGCGGCAGGCTCTCGGACACTCGGCCAGTCTCTCCGACGATGTACAGCGTGGACCCGCGCCGCATCGCGACGTACCTGAAGGAGGTCTCGTGGTTCAGCCTGCCGGCCCGCAGCGCCTCGTCGCCCGCGGTTGCGGGCTTGGTGAAGAAGCGCGAGCGGCGCAGGTAGCCCTTGTCCACGACCGCGCAGCGCGCCAGGCGCGTCCGTAATTGCCGCATCGCCCGCTCGGCGTACGCGACGTTCTTGTAGAGGACGAGCTGCTCGTCCTTCATGTCCATGTCGTCATCCGAGGTGTAGACCATTGTCCTGACCGCCACGCGGCCTGTGTCCCACGCCTTGCCGGTGTCGCACGGGTTCAGCCGCAGGGCCTTGCCTGTGGAGTCGCTCTTCTCGTATGCCTCCCCCGACTTGGCAGGTGGGTGCGACTCCATGAACAGCGTCCCCTTCGGCAGCCCGCCAAGGGTGCCCACGACCGCCGCCGTTGCCAGCGCGGCAATTCCCGTATGCAGCATCAAGCCTCCCTGTTGATCTACAACGGGTACGACTCCGGCTGGCTCCGTTTTGTTCGCCTCTCTGTGAGGCTCCAAGAAACGGTCCGGGTGGATGTCACCGAACCCTTCCGTTCCTGGTGGCGAAGTTCGGCCCCTATGTCGATCGAAGCAGCTGAGAGGATGCCACGATGCTTCCCGGTTACAGCGCCGAGTTACCACCCGGGCCCCGGCGCTCCGCGATCCGGCCTGAGTCTGGCGGCGTCGGAGGTCTTCTGCGGGGTCTGCGCGCTGGGTGGGTTCGGCTGCGGGGACAAGTGCTACCCGTGCGGACCGTTCGGGTGGTTCGAGTGCTGCGACAGTGTCTGCACGGAGCCGGCGCCCGGATTCACGGCGCCCGATGTGATCCTTTCGGGGTGAGGCCCGGGTGCTGGTCGTATCCGGCCGGAATTTCCCGCTTGCTGCCTGGCAGCTGTTCTCGGAAGTGCTGAACTGGCCGTACGGGACCCGCAGGGCCGTGTTCTCGGAAGCTGCTGGCCTGCGAAGGCAGCCGGCAGCGGGAATTTCCGGTCAGATATGACAACTGCCGCCAATTGCATCTGATGCGAATTCGCGCCAGTTTGCGAATCGTCGCCGAAGAAGCATCCCAGCAGCGGCCGCCCGCGGCGCCGCCATCCGGCAGCAACTCCTGGAGATCCCTGCTCCCGTCGTCGCTGATGCCCTCGGCTATCACGACAAGACCACCACTCGGCTCCTCAACGAGGGCGGTGGCGCCTGGTCCCGCTACGCCGCCGGGGAACACGGAACGTCACCATAAAGCCTTACAGGAACGACAACTTACGACAGCTGAATAGGCGAGCCCACCAGTCAGTACCGAAGGTCCATGGGGGTTAAGCGGCGCCGTGATCAGACTCAGGGCCGCTTACCGCTTTCAGTTGCTCGAGTAAAACGCCGAGGCTGGTCCCGCGCTGAGGCTCTTGTGACGGTGGCAGGTCGGCGATCGCGCCCACCAGGAGTGGTCCGTCCAGCAGGTCGGCGGTGAACGTCACGCCGGTGAGGCGGGCCGCCATTGCGAACATCCGCGCGAGGCCATGCCGGGACAAATCGTCGTAGCGCTGGTCCCAGTCCTCATCCGAGCCCTCCTCCAAAGGCAGGCCGAACTCGCGCATGAGGCCGGCGAGCCGGTCGGTGTCGGCACCGGAGCGATGCTCGGGAGAAGTCGGGTCGAAAGCCGTGAGCACCATGCCGTCCGCGGCGTAATGAAAGTAGTCGCAGGCGTAGTCATGCCGTAAGACGGACACCACGTCGGTGCCGGCCGACAGCCGCGCCAGCGTCGGGTTGTCCGTCCCCGACCAGCCGCACGGTTCCACCGCCGCGCACCCGTCGCCGGCGGCGACCACTCCGACATAACCACCACCGTCACCGCCGCCGGTCGCCACCGTGAAGTCGGAGACCGCCAGCCCCAGCTCGGCGAAGCTCATCTGCGTGCTCGTGCGGGCGCCGAACCTGCGCAGCACCTCGGCCGGGTCGAGCCCGCGCAGCAAGGTCACGCAGTAGATCTCGCCGAGCAGGTTGCCCCGACCGCCGTACGGCGGTTGCAGCCAGCGGAACGGCGTCAGCGCATCGATCGTCATGTCGCGATCTTGGCAGGCCCTACCGACATAGTCAGGCCCACTTCGCCCTTCCGCGCGCACCTGCTGTCCGAGAGCCCGCCGACATCACGGAAAGTCACTACCACGGCCCTCGGCATCGAGAACTCGCGCTAGTCGAATAGGTGACTCCACCAGTACAGGACCCCTGACCGTCCCATGGTGCCCTGACCAGGGATCGACCCGGCCGACGTAAAGTACACTTGACATCACGGCGGCCCCTTCCTACCGTGTCAAGTGTCCTTTACTTCTCGCCGCAGGAGGGCGACCCGTGCAAGCACACACCACAACCGGGGACTACCGGGAGTCGACCAAGGCAACCGTTCGGCTCGTACTCTGGACACTCGCCTGGACGGCGACCCTCGCCTTGGCCAAGTTCGGTCCCGACCTCTTGTGGGACCCTCAGCAACCGGTGGCAAGCTGGGCCGCGGTCGCCGTCAACCTGGCCGTCGGCATCGGATGGATCGTCGCCTTCACTCGCTTTCTTCAGAGAGTCGATGAGTTGCAGCGCAAGGTCATGCAGGAGGCCCTGGCCATCTCCCTCGGAGCAGGGTGGGTCGGCGGATTCGCCTATGTCGTCGCGGACACCGCCGGCCTCATCACTTACGACGTCAACGCTGCAGTCCTGCCCGCGCTCCTGGGAGTCGTCTTCTTGATCGCCTTCGCCGCTGGCATGATCAGATACCGATGAAGAACCGCATCACGGAACTCCGGGCCGAACGCGACTGGACACAGGCTGATCTGGCTCAGCGGATCAGCGTGTCGAGGCAGACGATCATCGCGATCGAAAAAGGCAAGTTCGACCCGAGTCTTCCCGTCGCCTTCCGCCTCGCCAAGGCGTTCGACCTGACGATCGAAGAAGTTTTTCTCGACGAGCAGTAGAACATCATCCGAAGTAGCTGAACACCAATCGGACGGCCGCGGAAGCACCCGCGCCGGTAGATCGCCCATGCGATCCCGTACGTGCGTGCTCGGAAAGAGCATCTGTCATCGCCGGCATGGCTTACGCGAATGGGCCCGGCCCGACGGCCGGTCGCCCTACATCTCGGCTGAAGTGCCCCACGAAACCATTCCGAGCAAGGGCTCGCGTACCCGGCAGTGCCGATTCGCCTGTCAGCAAGAAAGCATCTGTTCCTAAGAACAAGGAGTGGTCGGTGCGATTAAGTCTGCGATCAACGCTGTCAATGTTCATCTCCGCGGCGATGGTGACCACCACGACGGCAGGCGCGGCCATGTCGGCCGAGGCCCTGATCGGCACGCTGGAGGCGGTGGCCGAAGCCGCCGGGCCGGCCAAGGGAGCGACGGCCCCGGTCTGGGGCGAGTGCCCGCCGGTGGAATCCGGTGTCCCGCGCGATCCTCGCCAGCAGTGCGCGACTCTGCGGGTGCCGCTGGACTACCGCGCCCCGCGCGGGCGGACCATCGAGATCGCGATCTCCCGCATCGCGACCGCGCAGCCCGGGACGCGCCGCGGGATCCTGCTGTCCAACCCCGGCGGTCCCGGCGATCAAGGCCTCGACCTGCCCAGCGCGCTGGCGACCGTGCTGCCGCCGGAGGTCCTTGATCAGTACGACCTGATCGGGTTCGATCCGCGAGGAATCGGCCACAGCACCCCGGTCACCTGCGGGATCGACCCCGCGACCCCCCGGTCGCATGTGCTGCCCTACCCGGCGCCGGACGGCGGCATCCAGCGCAATGTCACCTTCGCGCGAACCACCGCCGCCGCGTGCGCCGAGCACTCCGGCGATGTGCTTCGGTTCGTCACCACGGCCAACACCGCCCGGGACATGGACCGCATCCGAGCCGCGCTCGGCGAGCCGAAACTCTCCTACTACGGCACCTCCTACGGCACCTACCTGGGAGCCGTCTACCTCTCGCTGTTCCCCGGCCGCAGCGACCGGATCGTGCTGGACAGCGCCGTCGATCCGGGCCTGGTGTGGCGGGACATGTTTCGGACCTGGAACGAGGCGGTCGCGCTGCGCCTGCCCGACTTCCTCGCCTTCGCAGCCGAGCGGGACGCCGTCTACCACCTCGGCGCGACACCGGATGAGGTGCGGCGTACCTACAACCGGCTGACCGCGGCCCTCGACGAGCGGCCCCTGCCGAACCCGGGCGGCCCGGAGCTCGACGGCAACGCGCTGCGCGAGATCACCCGATGGTTGCTCTACTTCGACTTCGCCCTGCCGAGCCTGGCCGAATTCTGGCAGGAAGTGGCGGAGGCCGTTTCCACGGGATCAGCCGTGGACGCCGCCCCTGTGGCGCGCCTGGCCCGGCTGGGCTCCGCCGGGGGTGTCACGGTCGGCGACCGAGCCGGGACGGCGGACGTACCGGCGGACAACCGCATCGCCGCTCTCTACGCGGTGGTCTGCGATGACGTCGCCTGGCCGCGCGACGTGACGTTGCACGCCCGGCAGGTCGCGGCCGACCGGAAGGCGTGGCCCGTGACGGCGGGCATGCCCTCGAACCTCTGGCCGTGCGCGGCGTGGCCGACCCGGCCGGTGGAGCCGCCGGTGACGGTCACCGGCAACGGGCCGCGCAATGTCCTGATCCTGCAGAACACCCGCGATCCGGCCACGTCCCTGCGCAGCGCACGCGGCCTGCGCGCCGCGCTCGGACGGCGGGCCGCCATGATCACCGTCGACCAGGGCGGCCACGGCGTGTTCGGACTGGGCAGCTGCGCCGACGAGGCGACGAACACCTTCCTTGCCACCGGGGCACTGCCGGCGCGGGACCGCTTCTGCCCGGCTCCGTCACCGGCCGACACCGCCGCCCGCTCCGCGCCCTTGCCGTACATACCTCCCATGTGGCCGCTGTAGGCCCGTCGTCTGTGGAGTGCCGTGTGCCGGTTCACCAGGTGTTGACGAGGCGTCGGTCCGCCCGAACGCTCAAAGCCCCCGCCGTCAGTCCTCGTCGTCGGCGCCCAGGACGCGGTAGACGCTGGCCAGGGAGGGGTTGCGGCCCTTGTTCTTGCCGGTGGGGATGACCAGCCTGGCCGCGATCTCCGGCACCAGCACCCCGCGCCCGCGCAGGCTGCGGGCATAAGCGATCATGTCGTCGAACACCCTCGGGCGGCCACCATGGCGGCCCCGCTCGCGCGCCGAGGCCTGGCTCTCGGCCTGTCGGTGAGAGTGCTGCAGTGAAGTACATTCCGGGGCCGTCGTACCAGGTCACGCAGGGTGCGTGCCGAGCAGCCAGAGCGCGGTTTCGGCTGGGGACGGTGAGGAGGCGACCATGGCCACATTGGCGCACACGCTGTCATCGGGGCATTGACCTGCAACGATGTACGTTCGGGAACCGGACGGAATTTGGTTCTGATCGGTCAGGACTGCCGCATGTACCGGAAAGCAAGATCCTTACTGGCAGGCCGGCCCGCCGCGTCGGCTTCGTTCTCCACGGAACCGTTGAGCAGGCTCGACCCGCGGTCGCTAGGCCGGCGGCGGCACCAGACGGCCGTGCTCGATCAGCGACGTGGCCTGCTTGAGGCGGCGGACCCGGATGCTGACGCTGTACCCGATGATGCCGGGGACCGCCGCGAAGCGAGTGGTCAGGTAGCGGTAGAAGTCCTCGGTGTCACGGCAGTAGAGGCTGGCCACGATGTTGTGGGTGCCGCTCGTGGCAGCCGCGTAGGAGACCTCGTCATGGCTCACCAGCTCCTCTCCCACCTGGGCGAGCCTGTCGGATGCCACCTGTAGCCAGAGGATGGCGTTCAGTTGATGGCCGAGCAGTTCGGGCAGCACTTCCACGTCATAGAGCAGGGTTCCGGAGCTCTCCAGCGCTTCCAGGCGCCGGACGACCCGGGCCTTGGACCAGCCGGTGGCTTCGGCAAGCTGGACCAGTGTGGCCCGCCCGTCCTCGGCAAGGGCGGCGAGCAGAGGGGTGTCCTTATCGACGGGCGGCAGCAGCGGGCCGGAGGGAACGGGCGGCCGGTGTGGTTCGAGCAAGTTCAGCTGCCCGGCGCTCAGAGGCTCGCCGTAGGCGGTCCAGTTGCGGCCCGTTCTGCTGAAGTGGTGGATGATCAGGTTGGTGGTGACCTCCCGGACAGCGGCCGCCCTGGGCAGTAGCTGCAGTAGCTGCTGGCTTGAGGGGCGCAGCGGCGCGCTGATGAAGCAGACGATCTCGAGGCCGTCCGTGAGGGTGGCATACGCCACGTCGGGGCGCTGGACGAGGGAACGGACGAGCGGATCGACGTGCTCGGGGTGGCAGTGGATCCGGGTGAGCCAGCGAGCGTGGCCGTACGAGCGGGCGGACCTGCTGCGCGGGCTGGCCGCTGGCGCGGTGGGGTTCCTGACCAAGCCGTTCAGCGTGGACGAGCTGGTGGCGACGCTGCGCGAGGTGCTGCGTGGCGGCTGTCCCATCGCCGCGGCGATCATGGCGTCGCTGCCGCCACCGGGCACGGCGCGGACCGCGCCGGCTCCCGCGATCAGCCTGTTCACCGAGCTGGAGGCCACGGTGCTCCGGCACCTGGCCGACAACTTGTCCACCCCGCAGATCGCGGCGGCCACCGGCTTCACCGTCCAGGAGGTCACCGAGCTCCAGGCGCTCATCGTGGAGAAGATCAAGCTGCGCACCGCCCTGCAGGACAGGGGACACCGGCTCGGCTCCTGACGGACCGCGGCCGGGCCCCAGGCGCCGGGCCTGCACGGCGAACGCCTTCGGTTACGCCATGCGGGTGGTCCCGCGCGACGACCTCCTCACCTCGGTGGTCGGGCTGGGGTCGTGGCCGTCGCCTGATGCGCCCGCTCAGTCGTCGACGGCCTGTACCGCGGCGGCGATCGGCTCGAGCCCCGCGGCCAGTTCGTCGAGCTCGTGCGCGGTGAGCAGGTCGTATGCCGGGGCTGCCAGCTCGTCGGTGAGCTCCTCGATCCGCTGCCTGGTCTCCCGGCCGGCGTGGGTGAACCGGCCGG